>CAUZEA010000021.1:0-67792 GCA_963578605.1 Planctomycetota bacterium | reverse complement strand
TGGAGAGTCTTTCGTACACATTCGACAACGATGTTGTCGTTACGGTTGATGACCTGACTCTCAGGAATATCAGCACCGGAGGCGCTGCGGTGGATTTGACGGGCATTGGGTTCAATTACGATTCTGCTACCCGCCAAGCCACATGGGACTTTACGAGCGTTGCTGCAATCGGCGCCAGCTCCTACGAAGTAACACTCGCCGCGGCCAGTATTGTGGACCTCATGGGCAATCCCCTGGACGGTAACGCAGACGGCGTTGGAGGCGACGATTATCTGCACACAATTCTGCTCAACCTTCCCGGCGATTATAACAACGACGGTACCGTCGACGCGGCCGACTATACCAATTGGCGTGACACGCTTGGAAGCAGCGTACCGGCATCCAGTGGGTGCCGACGGCAATGGGAACGGCACGATTGACCAGGGCGACTACGCAGTGTGGAGGGATAACTTCGGCACGACCTTTGCGACGGCAACCTCCAGTAGCGCAACTGTCGACGTCGCTACCGTAAAACAGGTTACACCTGCGCCAATGGCAGCGCCATTGACACGCGTTACGGCAACCGCGCCCTCCGAGCCCGTTGCGTCAGCAAGTCAGCCCTTGGCATTCGATGCCACTTTGCAGTCGTCTGTGGGATCGCGGCCGACGGTTGCACGTCAGCCCGAGGTGCACACGGCACCCGTCACGTCGCGCGACGACGCGTTGTTGGCGCTCTACGCTTCACAGGCACACGCCGAAACCAGCAATGCCAAAACCAGCGACAACGACAGCGGCCTGCACACCTTGATTGGCGATCTCGCCACAGACGATTCGCGCGATATTCCATTCGACGCGATTGATGACGTGTTTAAGACATTGATGATCGCGGAAAAGTAAAACAATCCGCCACGCAGCACAAGCGATCGATCCACAACCACTCCGCCGCCAGCAAGGCAGCACAAGCGCCGTCGAAAACAGCGAGCCGGATTGACCCTATTCGACCGTCTTGGAAGGCCTTCGTCCTGACAAACCATCGTACGGGCACAAAAAAGGCCAGGGTGTTTCATCGAACACCCTGGCCAATATCGTTGATGCTATCTGCTCGATTAGCGGCCGACGTAGAACGACCACCGGTTGCCATCGTAGCGGATACCGCCACCACGACCGAAAGGAATATCGACCGCTGGACTAGGTTGATGTCCGACGTGACCACCATGGTTGTGACGGCCGCGGTTGTGACGACTGTGGTTGTTATGACCGTGGCCATGATGACGGTGGCGTGTAAGGGATTTTACGTCATCCCGCATGTGATGAATCGTCGACTCCATGCTGTGCATGGCAGACCAAATGTGACTGAGGTCGCCGTGCATATGGCCAATGCCAATACTTGCTAACGACTCCAATTGAGCAACCACCGACTCAAGGTGATGGAAACTCGAGTCGATCCGGTCGAGATCTCGCTTCAGATGATAAACACTGCCACTGCGGTGGGCCAGTTCATGAACGTGTGCTGCCAGGCGGGCCAGCGAATTTGCATCGCTGCGCAAATGATTGTAAATCGGCGAATGGCGGTAGTGTTCGGCGAATTCGCTTGCCAGCGCGCGTGATTGCTGTTGCATACTCAAGGCGAGCTCGTCGAGGTGACGGTAGGACACCGCTTCGACCTGGGCAGCCAACGTTCCCAGGGTCGTAATTGTCAACAATGTCGCAAAGATTCGTGTCGTGGTCATGGTTCTGGTCTCCAGTTTTTGAGGCGTGTGATAGGGAAGATTTGCGTTTGCACATAACACAAAGGCAGACCCCATGCCAAAACAGAGGCCAAATACAGAGAAATACACGTAAACCGTTTAACCAAATATACTTACGACACACCGCGTATCCTCAACGCGACGGCACACCCCCATCACGCGGTATCACAATGATCACATTAAATCACAATTAGAGACAGAAAACCCAGGGCCGGTACGCTCTCAACCAGATGCTCTGTTGTGCGTCCGTGTCACCACGCCATCGTTCCATGCGACGGCAGCGGTAGGGAGTTTTGCGGCCCCGTTTCTCGCCCGCAAATTCTTTTTCCCAGCGTACGGGGTAGGGACCGTGATCATTCAGGTCCCTATTTGAATTATGAGCAGCAACCATGTGCAGATGGCCGCAATCTGCTGCGCAAGCAAAGCTAGCCTGCTTCCCAACCGCTCGCGAGACAAAATCGCAATATGAACGGGAAAGTATGGTGGGATTGAAATTTCTATCCAACCAACAAAAGCACAAACTTTTGTCAAAATGTGAATCAATGATTCCTGGAATTGTTTGATGAGCTACCCCATCCTGAGCGTCGGACAGTGGTTCATGACGATCTCCTCTTGACCAAATTGACCGATAAATCTATTCGTCTCGTCAAGTAAAAATCACCACCTGTTACGAATAACCAAAAGTCTTCCGGTTAGAGGAAACTTAGGATGATTCGAGAGGATCTCGACCGTGTCGTTGACATACACTTGCGTGCCTTCTCAGGATTCTTCTTGTCCTCGCTTGGTTCTCGGTTCTTACGGTTACTCTATCGAAGTATTGTCCTTTATGACGAAAGCGTTGCACTCATTTATGATCAAGAAGGCAAGATTGCGGGTTTTATCGCAGGTGCTATTGCCCCTTCTAAGTTGTATAAATATCTGATACGGACGCAATTTTTAGGGTTTGCTTGGGCTGCGACCAGTGGTATCGCACGGAACCCATTAATTCTTCCCCGGTTGCTATGCGCTTTTCTATATCCTGGTAAAACCTCGCCACTAGCGAATACGGCAACGTTGATGTCGATTGCAGTTGACCCCAACATTCAAACCAAGGGCATCGGTAAACAGTTGGTCAATGTGTTTCTGCAGAAAGCCAGCGAACACGACGTCGATCAGGTCGATTTAACCACCGATCGGGTAGATAACGAGACCGCAAACTTATTTTATCGAAAGTTGGGGTTCAGGTGTCACCGGGTGTTTACAACGCCAGAGGGTCGTGAGATGAATGAATATGTCATTACCCTTCCGGCACGGTGTTGACCGGCGTCTTGGCCCCAGCGGCTGTCCCGGTATGATGAACCCGACCGGCCCGCAATCCACTCGACGGTGTCTCTATTCGTGACAGCCGGTAAAATGATACCCTGTACAGTGCCGGCGCTGTACGCTTGCCGAGCGGGCGAGGTTCCATGACACCGCGTGCAGATTCACATATCCACTTGTTTGCTGGTGGCTACCAGGATAAGTCTTTCGTGTCCCGGCCGGGGATTTCGATCGACGAGGCCGCCTGCTACGACTCACTCACCCGCGATCACGACGTGGTGGCGGCTCTGGTCATCGGTTACGGCGCCCTGGACTGGTGCGGTGAAAACAACACGTACCTGGCCAGTCAATTGGGTGTTTACGATTGGGTCCGGCCCGTGGCATACGTGGCTATCGACGCTCCGCCGGCGGTCGGAGATCTGGAGAAACTCCAACAGCAAGGGTTTGTCGGTATCGGCCTGTTCCCCGTTGACAGCCAGGGGGCAGGACTCGCGGAGATACCCGCTGATTTCTGGAATTGGCTCCAGGAGCGGAATTGGCTCGTGAGTGTTACCTGCAAAACCGCTGCATTGAACCGGTGGCACGGGGTGCTGGAGCAATTCCCGCAGTTGCGACTGTTGGTGTCGCACCTCGGCCTGCCCCCGGCGGCAGCGTCACCACCGAGTCCGGACCAGGCGAAACTCGCTATGCAATCGGTCAGCGGGCTCGCGAGTTACCCGGGCGTGTCGGTGAAGCTGAGCGGTTTTTACGCGTTCACAACCCCCGGTCACGACTACCCGCACGAAGCGGCCTGGCCGTACGTAGAGCAGTTGGTGAGAGCGTTTGGGTGTGGCCGCTTGTTGTGGGGCTCTGATTTTTCGCCGTGTCTGGATTGGGTGACCTTTCCGCAGACGATTGACCTATTCGAGAAAATGCCGTTTCTGAAGCAGCGCGATGTGGCCGGGATTACCGGCGGCAATCTGCTGGCGCTGTTGGACGAAGTACAAGCAGCCGCGCCATCCTGACACCGCAGGGACCCGCGTCACACAGCCTGGCTGTCGTGTTAAAGTGCCTCGACGACCAGGTCGCCGACTTCGCGGGTCGAGTAGCCCATCTTCCCGGCGTTTTGACTTTTCATTTTTTCGCCGGTCACGTGCATAATGGCCTGCATGACCCGGTCGGCCGCTTTCGGTTCACCGATACGATCCAGGAGCATACTCACCGCGTTGATCGCAGCAATCGGATTGATGACACCTTTGCCCGTGTACTTGGGAGCACTTCCGCCCATCGGCTCAAACATGCTGGTACCCCCTTCTTCGGGATTGATATTCCCACCAGCGGCCACTCCCATCCCGCCCTGGATCATCCCTGAGAGATCGGTGATGATGTCGCCGAACATGTTGGTGGTCACAATCACGTCATAGTATTCAGGATTCTTGACGATCCACATACAGCAGGCATCGACGTGATTATAGTCGGTTTCTACATCGGGATACTCTTCGGCTACCTCTTGAAAAGTTCTCCACCACAGGTCATGGCCAATCGTCAGGACATTCGTCTTGGCGACGAGCGTGAGCCGTCTTCCCTTGGGATTGTTCCTGTTACGGGTGTACTCAAACGCATAGCGGATACATCGTTCGCAACCCTTGCGGGTGTAAATGGCGGTTTGAGTCGCGACTTCGCTGGGGGTCCCTTTGTGCATGACCCCCCCTGCCCCACAATACATGTCCTCGGTGTTTTCGCGGACCACGACAAAATCGATATCGTCAGGTCCCTTGTCCTTCAGTGGTGTATCGACACCGGGAAAGAGTTTGACAGGTCGAAGATTGATGTACTGGTCGAGGCCAAAGCGAACGTCCAGCAGCAGGCTCCGTTCGAGGATACCAGGAGCCACATCAGGGTGGCCAATTGCACCGAGGAAGATCGCATCGAACTGTCGCAGTTGATCTAACCCGTCGGCCGGTAGCGGCTCGCCCGTCTGCAAATACCGGTCGCCCCCCCAGTCGAGATGCGTCAGTTCACAGGAAAAATTTTCTTGCTGAGCAATTGATTCAAGAACTTTGACGGCTTCTGCGGCGACTTCGGGACCTGTACCGTCCCCGCCTAAAATAGCGATTTTGTAAGACATGATTGGAGCCGAGTGTGAAGTGGGTAGGTTGCAACCGTGATCCGGAATTCCCCATCGAACGCGATGCAGGATTTTCACCCTGATGGGTAGAACGCAATTTGGGACAGCCGGACCAGTTGAACCTCAAACAGGGTTTGACATGAAACGGGACATGCCAGTCATACCAAGATCCATGCCAGAGCGCCTATCCCCTAGCGGGTGGATTTCCAAACCGGGTCGTGGTGCGAATCCTCCAAGGTGGGCCAGCGGGTCAGGGTCATCTTCTGACGAGTGTAGAAGTGAATGCCTTCAACCCCTTGAATGTGCAGGTCACCAAAGAAGGACCGGTTCCAGCCAGTGAAGGGAAACCAGGCCATTGGTGCTGGTACACCTACATTAATGCCGATCATACCGGCATTGAAATGTCTTTTGAATTGCTGGGCCGCGTAGCCGCTTCGGGTGAAGATCGATGCTCCATTGCCAAACTCGCATCCCTGGCCCACCGCGAGTGCCTCATCCAGGCTACCGGCACGCACGACGGAGAGAACCGGGCCAAAAATCTCTTCCTTCCAGACGCGCATTTGCGGGGAAACATGGTCAACGACGCTCGGCCCGATCAGAAAACCGTCGGAATCAAACGAGCGGCGACCATCCAGCGGCACGGTCGCCCCGTCTTGGTTGGCGATTTCAAGGTACGAGGCAACATGATCGCGATGTGCGGCTCGGATGACAGGTCCCATTTCCACATCGGGATTGCCGTCCGAGGGACCCACGTTGATTTTTCCCGCATGGTCCACCAGTGTTTCCACGACCGGATCTCCGGCGCTACCCACCGTCACGGCCACGCTGCTGGCCATACACCGCTGGCCGGCACATCCGTAGGCCGAAGCGGCCAGCGCCTTGACCGCCTGATCGACGTCGGCATCGGGCATGATGATGAAATGGTTTTTTGCACCCCCGGCAGACTGGACGCGTTTTCCAGCGTTCGTACCTGTTTCGTAAATCGACCTGGCAACAGGTGTCGAGCCCACAAAGGAGATGGCGGCTACCGATGGATGTTGCAACAATCGATCAACACACTCGCGGCCGCCATGCACAATATTGAACACGCCGGCAGGTGTCCCCGCTTCGAGCATCAGCTGGCCTAGCCGAACTGCCGAGAGGGGAACTTTTTCGGAGGGTTTCAAGACGAACGTGTTGCCGCAGGTAATCGCGACCGGGAACATCCACAGCGGCACCATCATGGGAAAGTTGAAAGGGGTGATGCCGACGCACACGCCGACCGGGTGCCGCACGGTCTCGGCATCCACGTCAGTCGCGATGTTCGGCAGCAAATCTCCGATGATCAGGCTGGGGATTCCGCAGGCGAACTCAACCATCTCAATGCCACGAGTGACCTCCGCGTGGGATTCCGCCAGGGTCTTGCCGTGTTCCCGGGTGACCAGAGAGGCCAACTCGTCAAAATGTTCTCGCATCAGCCCTTGCAGCCGAAACATCACTCGAGCCCGCTCGACGACCGGTGTTTCACTCCAATCGGCAGCGGCAGCCACTGCCGATTGGACAGCCGACTCGACTTCGTCCGCACCGCACTCCGGTACCTGGGCAATCACCTCACCACTGGACGGGTTAAACACGTCCGAATAACTGCTCGTATCGGGCTCAATCCACTCTCCGTTATCGAGAACCGGAACGGTCTGGATTTGTGAAGTTGTGTTCGCTTGCATCGTAGGTACCATTGGAGTTAGGGAAGACCTGGTGCTCGCAAGTTCGCCTGACAACGCACAACGATGGATTGCCGAGACAGTGCGGTGATCCCATTTTTTCCCGGGGAGGTCTGTTTCCCGGTTGGGCGGAAACGTGTTATGGTACCATTTTTGGACCGTTGACGAAAAGCTACAGGTGAAACGATGTCACGAATTGTCCGCGGAGCACTGATTCAGGCGACCCTGTGCGAACCGGCCACTTCTCCGGTTGCCCAGATCAAGCAGGCCATGATCGATAAACACGTTGATCTGATCGCCCAGGTCGCCGAAGAAGGTGCCCAGATATGCTGCCTGCAGGAACTTTTCTACGGGCCCTACTTTTGCGCCGAGCAAGATGCCAAATGGTACGAGTTGACCGAGCCGATTCCTGGCCCCACCACCAAACTCATGCAGGATCTGGCCAGGCAGCACGAGATGGTCCTGGTGGTACCGATGTACGAGGAGGATTTGCCCGGAGTTTACTACAACTCAGCCGCGGTGATTGACGCCGATGGTGAATATTTGGGCAAATTTCGCAAAATCCATATTCCCCACTGTGCCCCCGGGTTTTGGGAAAAATTTTATTTCAAGCCCGGTAACCTGGGGTATCCGATCTTTGAAACCCGGGTGGGGAAAGTGGGGGTCTACATCTGCTACGACAGGCACTTCCCCGACGGTGCGCGTTGCCTGGGACTGGGCGGGGCAGAAATCGTTTTTAATCCGTCCGCGACCGTAGCTGGCTTGAGCGAATACCTATGGAAACTTGAGCAGCCAGCCCACGCCGTCGCCAACCAGTATTTTGTGGGTGCAATCAACCGCCCCGGCTGGGAAGAACCGTGGCGGATTGGTGAGTTTTACGGACAGAGTTACTTCTGCGATCCGCGTGGGCAGTTCGTGTCGGTTTCGGAAAAACGAGACGAGGACGATCTGGTTTTTGCCGACATCGACCTGGACATGATCCGCGAGGTCCGCAATGTATGGCAGTTCTTCCGCGATCGTCGTCCCGAAACTTACAACGCCATCGTGGAACTTTGACATCCTTCAGTTGCAAACGGATCATCAGGTTTGCAAATTTGTGAAATTCAAACCCCGCGATGAAACCAACCCATCCCAACATTATCTATGGCTTGGACGACAAGCCTCCCTTCGGCCGAGCCCTCGTGTTGGGGCTGCAACATATTCTTACGATGTTCGGGTCAACCGTCGCAGTTCCCTTACTGCTGGGGCCAGCGATGGGTATGAACGATGCGGAGATCGCACTTTTGATTTCATCGGTGATGCTCTGTAGTGGCGTGGCGACCCTGCTCCAGTCGACGTGGGGTTCGCGTTTGCCAATCATTCAGGGCGTGAGTTTTTCATTTCTCGCTGCTTTTTTCGCGATCATCTCTAAAGTCATTGCACCCGAGTCGGAAGATGGGTTAGGGGGCAATGGCAGCATGGCGATGCAATACATTGCCGGCGCAATCATTGCCGGTGCCATGGTCGAAATCGTGATCGGTTTTTCCGGGCTGATGGGTTTGGTACATCGGTTTCTGTCCCCCGTGGTGGTTGGCCCGGTGATCATGTTGATTGGATTGGCACTTTACAACGCGGGTGCACCGGTTGCAGCCTCGCACTGGCCAATCTCGATTCTGACCATGGTGCTGATCATCACCTTCTCGCTGGTACTGTCACGCGGCAACCGACTCTTCCGCATGTTTCCCCTGCTGCTGGCGATCGTCGGGGTGACCGGCTTATGTTTTTTGCTCACCCGGCTGGGAGTTTTTGGCAGCGATTCGGCTGCCCGTGTGAGCTTCGGCGCGGTCGAAAGTGCAGATTGGTTGCGGGTCAAAAACGTGATTCTACCTTGGGGGCCACCGAAGTTTGCGGTCGCGTTTGTGCTGGCAGCACTGGCCGGTTACCTGGCTTCGATGATTGAATCCTTTGGCGATTACCACGCCTGCAAGAATATGGCGGGAGGTGGAGACCCCACGCCAACGGAGATTTCGCGCGGGATTGGTTTTGAGGGGGTTGGCTGCGCACTGACGGGTTTTTTGGGGGGGTTCAGCTCGACCAGCTACTCCGAAAACATTGGTCTCGTGGGGCTGACAAAAGTGGCCTCCAGGTATGTTGTCCAAATTGGTGGGGTGATGCTCATCTTGCTGGGATTGTTCGGAAAATTCGGTGCGGTGGCGGCAGCGATTCCCAAGCCCGTTGTGGGAGGCCTGTATTGTGCGTTGTTTGGCTTGATTTCTGCCGTCGGGGTCCGCCAGTTTGCCCGAGCCGATCTCAATTCAGATCGCAATCTCCTGATTGGTGGTTTCTCCCTATTTATGGGCCTTTCTGTCCCAGCCTGGTTTGGTTCGGAAGCAGGAGAGGCTGCCATGGAAAGTCTCAACCAGCAGGTCATGGGACTGGGGGATGTGGTCGGTTCCGTTGGGAAAACGGGCATGGCCGTTGCCGCGATCCTTGGTCTCACCCTCGATAACCTGATTCCCGCCACCCGCAAAGAGCGAGGTTTGCCAGAGAGTCCCGGCCTGTTGGTGCCCGAAGCGGGTGATTTAGAAGCGTCTACGATAGAATGAATCCCTGGAACTGCACCGCGGGTCGCGAGCTATCTCAATTGCTGGTCCGCGAGCGTGGTCCATGAAATGTCAAGTTAAGGATCGATCGATGTCGGTTTCAACCTCTTTCTCGCTTCCCGTAATTGACCACAAGCCCGAGCCTTATTGTGGCCCCTCTCGTGACGAAGTCATCGCGCTACGCAATCAGTTCGTCTCACCAGGCGTGATTACATATTATCGTGATCCGCTGATGGTCGTTGAAGGCCACATGCAATACGTATGGGACGAGACCGGCCGTCGGTACCTTGATGCGTTTGCCGGCATCGTCTCGATCAGCGTTGGGCATTGCCATCCCAGCATTGCTGAGAAAGTGCGAGCTCAATCGGGTCGCCTGCAGCATGCGACGACGATTTATTTACATCCCGCGATTGCCCAGTTCGCGGAAAAGCTGGCCAGCAAGATGCCAGCTGGACTGACCCACAGCTACTTCACCAACAGTGGCAGCGAAGCAAACGAAATAGCCCTGCTTGCCGCCCGCGAATTCACCGGAAATCAAAATGTTTTGGCCTTGCGAAATTGTTACCATGGCGGCACTAGCGTAGCGATGGGACTCACGGCACATAGTACCTGGAAGTTCAAATCCAATGCCGAGCCATCAATCCACCACACGCATGCCGGGTATTGCTATCGCTGCCCGTATGACCTGGAATATCCCTCCTGCGATCTTAAATGTGCTCACGATGTGAAAAACGTAATTCAATACGAGACTTCGGGCGAAGTTGCCTGCTTTATTGGCGAACCAATTCAAGGTGTGGGTGGAGCCGTGACCCCGCCCAAAGAGTTCTTTGACATCGTCTATGAGATTGTTCGTGCCCACGGAGGGATTTGTGTTGCCGATGAAGTGCAGGGTGGATTCGGGCGAACCGGTACTCATTACTGGGCACATCAGAACTGGGATGTGGTTCCCGATGCGATTGTGATGGCCAAGGGAATCGGAAATGGCGCGCCGCTTGGTTGCATGACCACATCACGGGAAATATCGGAGGTACTCTCCCAAAAACTGCACTTTAATACCTTCGGCGGAAATCCAATCAGCATGACGCAGGGATTGGCTACTCTTGAGGTTATCGACGAAGAGAATCTCCAGCAAAATTCCCTCGTCGTGGGCAAGCACTTGAAAGATGGTTTGCTGGCCTTGCAGGAGAAGCATTCCTTGATCGGTGATGTTCGAGGCCTGGGCCTGATGCTCGGCGTGGAACTTGTGCGGGACCGTAAAACCAAAGAACCCGCCACCACCGAGGCTGCCGAGGTCATGGAAACAATGAAAGGTCGCCAGGTCCTCGTCGGCAAGGGAGGATTATACGGCAACACGCTTCGTATTAAACCTCCCATGTGTATTACCAAGGAGGACGCCAATTACCTGCTCGCCATGCTCGATGAAACATTAGCTGAAATTGACACATAAGGTCATGTGAGGCAGCGCGTTGCTGCTGCCCCCATTTTCGCAGGAGGATTTGCGATGCCTACACTCGAAACGACGGTCAATGGTCTGAAGCTTCCAAACCCGTTCGTGATTGGCTCTGGACCACCCGGCACCAACGGCAATGTGATTGGCAAGGCATTCGACGAAGGTTGGGGAGCGGTTATCTCCAAGACGATCAGCCTCGACGCCGACAAAGTCGTTAACGTCCAGCCACGTTATGGGCGGCTGAGGAGTCGTTATTCGGATGAAATACTTGGTTGGGAAAATATTGAACTCATCAGTGATCGGAGCTTTGATGTTTGGATCGACGAGTTCAAACAGGTCAAAGATAAATACCCGGAGGGTGTACTCATCGCTTCGATCATGGAGGAGTACAACCAGGATGCATGGCACAAGATTATTGACCGCTGCCAGGACGTGGAGGTCGATGCATTTGAACTTAACATGTCATGCCCTCACGGATTACCCGAAAGGCGCATGGGATCGGCAATGGGGGAGAATCCAGATATTCTGGAAGAAGTTTGTGGTTGGGCCATGGAGGTCGTACAGAAACCTGTTTGGGTCAAGCTCACACCCAACGTAACGAGAATTGAGGACTCCGCCCGAGCATCGTTAAGGGCTGGTTGCGATGGGCTCAGCGCGATTAATACCATTCGTAGCGTGATCGGAGTGAACCTCGACACCCTCCGTCCCGAACCGACCATCGAAGGCTATACCACGCCAGGTGGATATTCCTGTCAGGCGGTGTTGCCGATCGCCTTGCGGATATGTATGGAAGTTGCAGTGGTCATCCGCGACGAGTTCCCCGCCTGCACTCTGAGTGGTATCGGAGGGATCGAGACGGGTAAAGATGCCGCGCAATTCATTTTGCTCGGTGCCGATACGGTTCAGGTCTGTACCGGAGTGATGAAGTTTGGTTACCCCATTATCAAGACCATGCAAGAAGAACTGCTGGCCTTTATGGAGCAACACAACTTCGAACGGCTGGAAGAATTTAAGGGCCATAGCGTGCAGTTCTTTACCACCCACGCCGATCTGGTGGAACGGCAGGCTGAAGCCCGGGCTGTCAAAAAAGCCGAACGCGAGAAGATGATTACCACAGACAACCAGTGGGATGGTGATGATTTCGTGAACCAAAGTGACGCCTTGGCACGAGGCTAGCAACTTTTCGCGATGACCCTGCGTTGCGCAAAACCGAAAAGCCCAGGGCTGTTTTCAGGCAGTCTTCCGCGTCCCCAAAAGCTGGCGACCAACATGGGAGGAGCATGTTAATGGCTTGGATCCCGGGGGAGAAACTGGCCGTGCGACTGGTCACCCACGAATGCACCATCGCGAACCTGCAGTTTTCCACGCACGACAACAGCGCTGGGCCGGCCCTCCAATCCCCAACCCTCGTAGGCGCTGTAATCAACGTCCATTTGGTGCGTCTTGGCTGAGATCGTACCCCGCCACTGGGGATCGTAGACGACGAGATCGGCATCACTCCCCAGGGCAACGGTCCCTTTTCGAGGGAAGAGGCCAAACAGCTTCGCCGCTTGGGTACTTCCTGCGTCGACCAGCCGATGAAGGTCAATGCGTCCCCGCTTAACACCATACGTGTACAGCAAATTGACACGATCTTCGATACTGGGGATTCCATTCGGGATTTTCGTGAAGTCATCCCGCCCCATTTCTTTCTGGCCAACAAAATCAAAGGGTGCGTGGTCGGTGGCCACCGTGCTGACAAGGCCCGAGGCGAGCGCCTGCCAGAGAATATCCTGATGCTTCCTGGTTCGAATCGGAGGTGACATCACATACCTGGCACCCTCGAAGTCCGGTTGTTGAGCGTAGGTGTCGTCCAGTAGCAGGTAGGGAATCACGGTTTCGATCCAGGCTTTGACTCCTCGATGCCGGGCTGCTTCGGCTGCCTCGATGGCTTCCTGACAACTCGTGTGCACAACGTAGATATGAGCCTTCGTCAATTCGGCAAAAGTCATCAAGTGCCGGACCCCCTCGGCTTCAACACACGTTGGTCGTGACGGTTCGTGCCACTGGGGTCCCGTTTTTCCATCGTTGAGATGTTGCTGCTGCAGTTCCGCAACCAGGGTCTCGTTTTCACAATGGGCGGTCACGATCACGCCCAGTTCCCTGGCAAGTCGCAAGGTCTGAAACAGCTCTTGATCATCAATTCCAAAGGCTCCCTTGTAGGCCAGAAATATTTTAAAGGAAGCGATACCACGTTCGACGATTTCGCGGAGTTGCGTTGCTGCCAGGTCGTCGAAACGCGTCACCCCCATATGGAAGGTGTAGTCGCAAGCCGCAATGCCCTGGGCTTTGGACAGCCACAGTTCAAAACCTGCCAGCGGTTCCTCTTGCCGGCTGGGGCAGCACATTTCGATCAGCGTGGTAGTGCCGCCGACCAGTGCGGCCCGGCTCGCCGATTCGTAGGTGTCTTTCGCGTAAGTACCCATGAATGGCAGGTAGATGTGAACGTGGGGATCGATGAATCCTGGAAAGACATATTTCCCGGCGGCATCGATGACCTCGGTATCGGGGGACGGTGTCAGGTTTTGGCCGATTCGACTAATCTTTTCGTTCTCGCAAAGGATGTCGGCTACATAATCGTCGATAGCTGTGACAATCCGCCCGTTCGTAATCAAGAGTGACATCATGCAAATCTCGCCAGGGGAGTCGAAAGGTCCAGGAAAATTTGTTATACCGAACCGCTTGAGAACCGACCACGCCAGAGTGGAATCCGCTTGAATTTAAAAGGACCTTTGATGAACAAACTAGATGGAAAAACGGCCGTTGTCGTTGGAGGAGGGACCGGAATTGGCCTGGGCTGCGCCCGGGCATTGGCAGAGTCTGGTTGCCAGGTGGTGATTGCCGGTCGACGGGAGCACGTGCTGCAGCAGGCAATCGAGCAGTCGGGAGGAACTTCACCAATACGGTATCACGTGGTCGATACGGCATCGCGTGAGAGTGTGCAAACGTTGTTTACGTGGATGCGCCAAGAGCTGGGGCAGACCGACATCATGGTGAATTCCGCCGCGATCAACATCGTGGACCGCACCATGAGCCGGATGAAACCGGAGCAGTGGGACCAGGTTTTGCAGATCAACACCACGGGAGTTTACAACTGCATGCAGGCAGTGTTGCCGGAAATGCGCGAGCGGCAGGATGGCGTGATCATCAATATCGGGTCGATCGCGGGCAAACGGGCGGGTGAACTCGGCGGGGTGGCTTACAATGCATCCAAATTCGCCGTCACGGCTCTGGGGATAACGGTGGGAAACGAAGATGGTTGTCACGGAATTCGGGTGACGACCGTGCAGCCCGGCGAGGTGAACACGCCGATTCTCGAGCAGCGGCCAGAACCGGTGAGTGATGAACGGCGTGCTGCGATGTTACAGCCGGAGGATGTGGGGCAAGTCGTCGCCATGATTGCCAGCCTGCCAACTCGGGCTCATATCCCGGAAGTGATCATCAAGCCGCTCAAACAGAACTTTGCCTGAGATTCTGCGTGCGGAGGTAAGAACGGGTCGATATGCACCGTTCACCCGTCGTGAAGGTTGCGGGTTGCTTCTTGAGATCGAACGAACCGGTTCGCCTGCTACCTTTGGACACGTGCCGAGCCACCCTGTGCCAAAGCCTCGACTTCCGGGAGACTTGCCATCGAGACATCTCCCGGGAAAGTTGTCAGCAGTGCGCCGTGTGCCCATCCCAACCGCAAAGCTTCCTCTGGAGGGCGGCCGGAGATCAAGCCGTAAATAAGCCCCGAGGCAAACCCGTCACCACCGCCAATCCGGTCAATGACATCGAGTTCGATGGTCGGGCTTACCAATCTCCCGCCTTCGAGCCACACGACAGCTGCCCACCGGTGTCGGTTCGTCGAGACAACTTCGCGCAGGGTCGTGGCAACGAGCTTGATGTTGGGAAACTGCTCACGGACCTGATCGATCATGCCAAAGAATTTATCGGGATCGAGCTTGGAGGTGGTCGATTCGACTTCAGATCCATGAATCCCTAACCCCTTTTGGAGGTCTTCTTCGTTGCCGAACAGGGCGTCCAAATTCTCGGCAATTTTTCTCATGGTTTGCTGACCTCGTTCGTCACCTCCAAGGGTCGACCACAGCTTGGCCCGGTAGTTGAGATCAAACGAAGTGACGGCACCACTGGCTCGAGCCGCCTGCATGCCTTCGATAATAACGTCGGCCGTTGTTTCGCCGAGCGCGGAAAAAATGCCTCCCGAGTGAAACCAGCGGACCCCTGAGCCAAAAATCGAGTCCCAGTCAAAGTCGCCAGGTTTCAGCAGTGCGCCAGCCTCGTTGGCGCGATTGTAAAAGACGACCGGCGCGCGGACTCCTTGTCCCCGATCGCTGTAGACAGTGGCGATGTTCGGCCCGCGAACACCATCATGTTCAAACCACTTGTAGAATGGCTGCACCCCCATTTCTCGAACTCGTGCCTGGACGAGTTCACCAATGCCGTTGTTGACCATGGCCGTTGCAATACCCGTGCGGAGTCCAAAGCAGCTGGCCAGATTCGCAGCCACGTTGTACTCGCCACCGGAAACGTGGATTTCAAACGAGCGCGCGCGGCGGAAGGGTATGACACCCGGGTCCAGCCGGTGGACCAGGGATCCAATGGAAAGGAAGTCGAGACCACAGTCATCGGTCCGGAGATTAAGGTGTGTCATGATTTGGTTGGGAAAGGGTTAACGAGCGACTAAATGTCTGGTTGAAAAATTGTTTTTTGCAACTGGGGTTGTCGGCGCGGGCCAGCGGGTTGTGATGCCAGAGTTGCAGTGGCTCAAATCGTGGTGGCCGAAAAACCGCCATCCACCACAATATTCTGGCCCGTTACAAACGACGATGCGGCGGCGGATGCCAGCCAGATGACAACACCGGCCAGTTCTTGCGGATCTCCGAAACGAGCCATCGGCGTATGGCCAATGATTTGCTGGCCACGTTCGGTGTAGCCACCCTGCTCGTCAAAAAGCAATGCCCGGTTTTGCTCGCCTGGAAAAAAACCAGGACTGATTGCGTTGACCCGTACTCCACGGGTTGCCCATTCCCGCGCCAGGAACATGGTCAAGTTCAATACACCCGCCTTTGCTGCCGAGTAGGCCACGACCCGCGACAGCGGTATCATACCCGACATCGAGGCAATATTGACGATTGAGCCCTGTCCCGTTTCCAGCATTGATTCGGCAAATACCTGGCATGGCAAGAGAGTGCCACCCACGAGATTCAGGTCGAACACGTCCCGCCAGTCGGCCAGGGGCAACTGGCAAAAGTCGCTGCCTGGCGACAAGGTCGCACCGGGGCGGTTGCCACCGGCGGCGTTGACCAGCACGCTGGCCGTACCGTGGGTCTCGCGAATGGCATTTCGTGCGTCGACCAGAGAATTTGCGTTTTGGACGTCCACGGCGTGAAAACTGGCTTTTCCGCCTGCTGATTCGATGCGGTTGACGCAATCCTGGCCCCGCTGGGCATTTCGGCCAAGCACGGCGACGCTTGCCCCGGCGCTGGCCAGGGCCTCGGCCATCGCCCCGCCTAAAACTCCCGTACCGCCAACGATCACGGCAATTTCACCATCCAAGTTGAAGATTGTGTTATTCATAGCGGGCTATTCTAATGCGGGACCGTTCAAGTCTTCAACTCGTCCTGTTTTTTTCCAGCCGTTGTCAGTATCGTAGTCTCGAATGACAATGAAAAGAGGCTCCCCGGGGCATTGCAGGCCGACCACCGACCAGGCAATGGCCCATTTACCGACGGAGCCCATTTCACCAGCAGGCAGCTCTTTGCGCAAACTCACCTTAATCCCTGTTGCGATCCTTCTGATTTGCGGTGCTCTCTACGCTGCCCGCGACTGGTATGTAGCCGTCCCGGCAGATGCCGTATCACGTGCCACCTACGTGGGCCGCGCCACCTGTGCCGAATGTCACGAGTCTGAGACCCGACAATGGCAAGGGTCGCATCATGACCACGCGATGGAGGTGGCGACTGAGCAGTCGGTGCTGGGTGACTTTGACGATTCATCATTCTCTCGTATGGGTGTCACAACCCGCTTTTTTCGCACGGGTGACCAATTCTTTGTGAATACCGAAGGTCCCGACGGGAAGCATCACGATTACAAAATTGCCTACACCTTCGGCGTCGATCCTTTGCAGCAATACATGATCCAATTCGATGACGGGCGGGTGCAGGTGCTCAGAATCGCCTGGGATACCAAACGGAAGCAATGGTTTTATGTCCCGCCACCTGATGTGTTGGATGAGCGGATTGAACCGGGAGATCCCATGCATTGGACCGGTATTTCGCAAAATTGGAATACGACCTGTGCTGAATGCCACTCGACTAATCTTCAAAAGAATTACGACTTGGCGCAAGACCAGTACCATACAACATTTTCCGAGATCAACGTGAGCTGCGAAACATGCCACGGTCCCGGCAGCGCACATGTCGAACTGGCCAGGAACCGGACGCTCTTTTGGGATCGCAATGTGGGGTATGGGCTTCCGCGACTGAAGGGAAAAGATCCAACCGCAGAGGTCGAAACCTGCGCTACGTGCCACTCCCGGCGTTCGGTCGTACACGCAAATTACCGGCCAGGGGAGCCTTATCTCGACAACTTCGAGCCGTCACTTCTCCATGAAGGTTTGTATCATGCGGATGGCCAGATCTTGGACGAAGTGTATGTCTACGGATCATTTCTTCAGAGCAAGATGCACGCCAAGGGGGTTCGCTGCACCGATTGCCACAATCCCCATTCTCTCGAGTTGAAGTTCACCGGAAATAAACTGTGTGGGCAATGTCACCAGCCGGGACGATACGATACGCCATCACACCATCATCACCCCACCGGTTCGGTCGGAGCTCAATGTGTTGAGTGTCACATGGCGGCCCAAACGTACATGGTCGTCGACCCGCGTCGCGACCATAGTTTTCAGGTTCCCCGCCCCGACCTGTCGGTCGAATTGGGTACTCCCAACGCCTGTAATAACTGTCATACCGAGCCCGCTGAAACTCCTGCCTGGGCTGCCGGGCAGGTTCGTGACTGGTATGGAGAAAAACGAGCCGACGACCCGCACTGGGCTCACGCTCTGGCTGCTGCGCGGAACGGCGATCCTGATGCCCACACCCTGCTGACAGAAGTCATCGAGAGGAAACACTCGCCAGCGATTGTGAAAGCGACCGCCCTGGATTTGCTGTCGGGTTTGGCAAATCCGGGGGATCGAAGTCTCTTTCGCAGTGGTCTCCATAGTCCTTCGGACCTGGTTCGTGCGGCAGCAGTGCGTGGCATTCCCCTTAGTAGTGCCGATCAAATTGGAAAAGATCTTGCGCCAGCGCTCCGTGATCCGAGGCCCACGGTGCGGTTCGCCGCGGCCATGCGCCTGGTCGACATGCCTCGTGCAGAGTTGAATTCCCAGCAGCGAGACCAGTTGGATCGTGTTATCAAAGAGTATCGTGATTCTCAGGCCAACCATACGGAAAGGGCCGCGTCGCATTTGAACCTGGGAAATCTGGATCGGAGATTGTCGAACAACGAAGCGGCTGAAGCGTCCTTTCGCACTGCAATTCGGCTTGAGCCGTATCTGACCGGGCCGCGGTCTGAGCTGGCCTCACTCATGGAATCACAAGGCATGAATCCTGAACAAGTGGGAGCCTTACGCCGCGACGAACTCGAACTCCTTAAGCGCGACGCAAAACTGCTGCCCGATAGTGCGGCAACCTTCTACCGACTCGGACTGATGTATTTCTTACTTGGCGATTTGGACCAGGCCCAGGGTGACTTGCAAACCGCCTGCGAATTGGCCCCGCAGTCGTATGATTTCCTGATGGCCCTTGCGCTGCTACAGGAACGTCGGCAACAATGGACAGCGGCAATCGAATCGTTGAAAAAAATGCAGCAATTGCAGCCTGGCGATCGTCGCACCCGGCAAATTTATAAACGGCTGCTCGAGACACGCCAGCAGCAAGGCCTGTAGTAAACCTCCAGCGCGGTGCTCCATCGAAAAAGGAATACCAAGGACGCATAGCACCGCAGACTCTTTTCATCTCGTCTTGTGGAAATTCGTGGTCGTACTGCTGAAGAGACGCGGTAGTCCAGAATTTCGTTTGCCGCGGGGGGTCGTTCTCGCTGCAAAAGATGGGTATTGTGGCAATGGAAGCGGACTCGAGGTGGATCTCTGGAATCTGATGTGTGGAGTTGAGACCCGATGTGTGGAGTTGGGGTTGAGGTGAGACTGTGAGCTGCGGGAGAATGGCGGTATGATTCGTCGCATACTTGTTGGTTTGAGTAACCTAGAACACGCGGATTCGGCAACGAAAACCGCTATCGGATTGGCACGGATTCACCAAGCCGCGTTGACGGGAATGACCGTCCTCGATGTGAACCGCCTGGGGGCAACCGGTCCGGTCCCCATCGGGGCAGGAGAGGCCGCCTCGGAGTTACGAGAGCACCGTATCGCCGAAGCAAGTCAAACCATTCAAGAAGTCCAAGAGAAGTTTGAAGCGGCCTGCGGGGTTGCCGGTGTTCCGTATCGTGTTGAGCGGGACGAGGGCGATCCGTTTGGGTTGTTCGCGGATCAAACCCGTTACCACGACGTTGTACTTTGCGGGTTGGGCCACTTGTTTGAGCATGGGGTGATCGATGAACCTCCCGCGGAACTCGTTCGTCTTGTCCAGTCGGGGGTGCGCCCGCTGATCACGGTTCAACCGGAATATCGCGAGATCCACCGCATCCTCATTGCCTACAACGGGTCGATGGAATCGGCCAAGGCGATGAAACGCTTTGTGCAGTTGCGCCTTTGGCCTGACGTGGTATTGCGCGTTGTTACCTTCAGTGACGCAGAGGGCGAGCCCGACCAACTCCTGCAAAACGCAGCCCTTTATTGTGAAAGTCACGACTATCAGGTCGATACCAAACAGATCGATGAGCCTGCTCATGCGAAGCTTTTACCCTATGCAGAAGAATGGAGTGCCGACCTGGTTGTGATGGGCAACAGCAACCGCAACTTGCTGTTGCGTCGAATTTTTGGTGAGACCATGCTTCACGTCATCCAGCATACCGATCGCCCGCTTTTTCTGGCACAGTAGCCCTGATAAATGACGAGGCATTCTGGTTTCGATCAAGCGCAGCCCGGTCAACCGCCAGGTTACTTTTTTTATTACGAGGGTTAGTTTAATCATGCGACTGATGATCGATGCCCACCTGGATCTGGCTTGGAACGCGTTGTCGTTCAACCGCGATCAAACCGAACCTATTGAAAGCATTAACGACCGGGAAGTCGGCATGACCGACTCCCCGGCTCGCGCAGCCGCCTGTGTGAGCCTCCCTGAGATGCGCCAAGGTGGCGTGGCTGTTTGCCTGGCAACCGTTCTCAGCCGGGCAAAACGCGAAGTGCAGCCGGCGCGTGGCCATTTGCGGTGTGATTTGGATTTCGGGACCCAGGAAATCGCCTTTGCATCCGGTAGCGGGCAACTGGCTTATTACCGAATCCTGGAGCAGCAAGGAGAAGTTTTTCAAATTCGGACCTCCGCTGACCTGGATCAGATTTGGGCACGGTGGAATCAAGCAGAGGGTGGCAAACTCCCGATTGGCTACATCCTTGCCATGGAAGGTGCCGACCCGATCGTCGAACCATCCCAGGCAGCCTATTGGTGGGACGAAGGATTGCGCAGCTTAATTCTCGCGCACTACGGGCAGGGGCATTACAGCGATGGTACGGGAGGGAACGGGGGACTGACGCCCAAAGGAAAACAATTGCTACGCGAAATCGAAACGCTTGGTATGATCCTCGACCTGACCCATTCCAACGACCGCAGTTTTTCCGAGTCACTCGATTCATTTGGTGGGCCAGTCATGGCAAGTCACACCAATTGTCGTGCCCTGGTGCCTGGTGGTCGGCAGTTCACCGACGAGCAGATTCAGGCACTCGTCGATCGCCAGGCAGTGATCGGCGTGGCCTGTGATGCCTGGATGATGAAGGCGGGTTGGGAGATTGGTCGAAGCTTGCCAGACGGATTAACATTGGCAGCATTGGTCGATCAAATTGATCATTATTGTCAGCTCGCCGGCAGCGCCGATTACGTTGCCATTGGCAGTGATCTGGACGGTGGTTTTGGAGCTAACCAACGCCCGGAAGATGTACAGTCCATTGCCGATTTGCAATTGGTTGCACCGCTAATGCTTGAGCGGGGATATTCCGAGGCCGATGTCGACAAGGTATTTCACGGGAACTGGATGCGCTTTTTCCGGGAACACCTGCCGTCAAGTTAACCCCGTCTTTCGGAATACCTGCAGCGGCACAAGTCATGCCAGCTCGAAAATCACCTCGATTTCAATGGTGATGTTGCCGGGCAACGACTCCATGCCTACGGCACTGCGGGCTCCCACGCCGTTTTCTTCTCCCCAGATCTTGGCAAATAGTTCACTACAACCATTGATGACTGCGGGATGATCCTGGAAATCAGGTGCTGCATTGACCATACCAAGTACCTTGACCACCCGCAGAACCTTGTCGAGCGAGCCCAGATTTGCTTGCAGCGTGGCCAGGATTGCCAACCCGGTTTGACGCGCCGCATCGTAACCAGCCTGCTGGTCCACTTCCGAGCCCACACGGCCGCACAGCATCGTGTTGTCGCTCAAAAGCGGCCCGTGCCCAGAGACATAACAGTAGGTGCCGGTCACCACGAGCGGCTTGTAGACTCCAGCAGGTTTGGGAGCGGGGGGAAGTTCCAGGCCAAGTTCGGCAAATTTTGCGTCAGCACTCATGATAGGCTCCTCGAGAAATCAGTGGGCAATGGTTATCCGTGAACGGGCAACCCTGGTTTTAGGTTGTGGACAAGCCTGTTCGAACCACATGTTGCGGGACATGGTAAACAGGTTTACGACATACTGCTTTACCCGCGCCCATCCGTTTGCCATACGTCGACGACCCGCTGGTTTTGATGAACAAATAGCTGGGGGTGGAGGTTGCAGGTTGTGCACGCGTGACTGGAATAGACATGCACCGTTTCACCCACCTTCCAATCGGGTGCCTGTTTGACAATACAATGTTCTTCGGCGCCAAAAAAAGGTATTTCAGCGTCGGGAGCCCCCTTGATTTTGGGTGGACCAAATTCTGCACCCAACGCCTTGACCCCAGCATCGAGTACGGCCCTGTCGGGCTGGTGGCTGATGACCGTGGTCAGTAGGGTGAGCGCAATGTCAAACTCAGGAATAAGCTGATGGTATCGCCAATCCATCGTCGCATAGGTTCCGGCTTGAACCTCGGTAATACCCTCAAGGATTCCGGAGATTTGTGCCGTCGACGAAGAGCAACCACTCACACAGGCCACCGGCAGCCCGTTCTCTTCCAGGAGATGACGTGTTTCGACAGCGTGCGCCATGGATCGGCGCGTCTTGTCTGTCCGCTCGGCAAGGTCGTCGATGAATACGCAATGCCCTTCGTAGGCTTGCAGGCCAAGAAACTCCGTTCCTGGAAGATCGATGACCTGTTTTGCCAAATTGAGTGCTGGTTCTCCTGGCGGTACGCCACAACGGCCCATCCCCACATCAATCTCCACGAGCAGTCCGATGGTCACACCAGCGGCAGAAGCTGCTTGAGAAAGTACCTCTGCCTGGGAGAGTTCGTCGATGGCAACCGAAATTTTCCCGGTGCGGGCCAGATCCATGAGGCGGCGGATTTTCCCCCGCCCCAGGACTTGATTCGCAATCAAAATGTCGTCGATTCCGGCTCGACCAACCGCTTCTGCCTCCACAATGTTGGCACAGGTCATACCGACGGCCGAACCGGCTTCAAGTTGCCGACGAGCCAATTCTGAGCATTTGTGGTTTTTGAAATGTGGTCGGAGCCGGGCCGGGCGATCAGCAAAGAATCGAGCCATCTGTTGAAGGTTCTTTTCCGAAACATCCAGGTCCAGAATTAGCGCGGGGGTATCCAAATCGTGGATTGATTGGCCAATTGCCGGGTGATTCATTGTTGATGGTGGCTTTCGTTGAGGCGTCTGCAGTGCATTTAAGTTTGAATTCTTGACCAATCATACGGCCAGCGGTAACGTTTTGTCGACCGGTTGAGCCTGGATCATTAATGTCGGTTCACCGTCCCCGCCAGCAAGACATGATAGCCAACTCTTCGGACATTGTGGTTGTCGCAGGCTAGCCACAGGCCAACACTAGCCAGGGAGCCTAACCGGGCAGGAGCAAAAATCTATGGCACCGAGTCCGGATCGGGCTATAATAAGCACGTTTACGAAATGGGCGATTTGGTCTTGTGAAGCCAGCCTCCTACAGCAGAAGGTGTTGTATGAGCCAATGCCGGCGGCACCAGCAGCTGCCTTCAACCTCTTGCATGATGGATCGTCGCACATTACTTGGCGGCCTGGCTGCGGGTGCGCTCCTGGGTTGCGGTCGTCGCAGTGGTTCGGTAGATCCACGGTGGCCAGGTAACGAGATTGGTGTGAATTCGGCAATGCGCCAGGCTCCCATTTTGGGCTCAGAAGACAGGCTGGGGATGCCTGGCCCCTACCCTGGTCGCGTGGTTGAAGTGCGGCACGCCGGTTCGGTCACCGATGGCCAGCGCAACCGGGCGGCGGTCAAGCTGATGATCCAGCGCGGTATGCAGCAGCTTGTCCCCGAGGCAGAGACCGCTGTCGATGCCTGGCGTCGTTTCTTCCAGTTGGGTGATCGTGTCGGCATCAAAGTCGTACCCGTCGGTATGGTTCACAAACCGGGGGCAGACGAGAGTGTCGAGGGGCCACTGGTCGATCTCCGTCGGCCTGGCCCTATTTCAAGTTATGAAGTTGTCGCCGAAGTTGTGGATAGTCTGGTTGCCGCAGGGGTCCGGCGTAATGACATTCTGGTCTTCGAACGTTACCGTAATGAATTTATTCAGGCCGGCTACACGGTCATGTTGCCTGACGGGGTCCATTGGGAGTGTTCTTCCACGATCGTCGATAATGTCCAACTAGAGATCGACGGGCAAATACGAGGTGAGCCACGTCAAAGCCACGTCGCAGGTTACGATCGAGATGTTTACCGGGAGTTGGCCTTTTGTGATTGCGAAGCTTTTCACCACCCCAGTGACGACCGTCGCTTTCGGTCACATCTCTCAAAAATCGTGACACAAAAAGTCGACAAAATCATTTCGATACCAGTTCTCAAGGACCATCAATCAGCGGGGGTGACCCTGGCATTGAAGAATATGTCACACGGCCTGGTCAACAATGTTGCACGCAGCCATCCTTTCGGTTTGCCAGGCTCCGAGCAGGCCGCAACCACGACACTAAATCACTGCCACACTTTTATCCCGGCCATGGTTACATTGCCACAAACTCGCCAGAAGTGCGTGTTGCAGATCCTGGACGGGCTGGTCGGGACTTATGAAGGAGGACCCGGTGCCTGGCATCCCACGTTTACCACGTGGGATTACAAATCCTTGTTCTTTGCCACCGACCCGGTTGCGCTGGATCATGTCGGGTGGGGAATTATCGACGCCAAGCGAGCCGAGGAGGGATGGCCCGCCGTAGCCCGTATGGGTCGTGACGCAGTAGAGGGTTTTGGCACCGACGAGTCGGAGGTGTTTCCCATTCGTCACCCCCAGCATATTCCCTTGGCCAGCTTGCTCGGCTTGGGAGTCTTTGACCGGCAGAAGATTGATCACCAGCGCGTGACAATCACCTGACATGGGCTTTCGGATAGGGGTCCCGTAGCCCACCGAAGGCTGCCCCGTGATCAAACCTTGGGGACTTCATCGCTGGGATCTCCAGACCGCAACTGGAAAGAGAACGTCACGCTGCAAGAAACAAAAGTCGCTGCATAGTCGTAGCTATTATGGTCTATAATAAGAAGGTTCCCCGGTAGGGCGACACCCCCACCGCCTTTGAGCAGAAGGTGTTTTATGAACCAATGCCAACGGCACCAACAGCTGTCCTCAAACTCTGGCACGATTCACCGTCGCACAATGCTTGGTGGCCTGGCTGCGGGCGCACTCCTGGGTTGCGGTCGTCGCAGTGGTTCGGTGGTGAATCCGCGGTGGCCGAGTAACGAGATTGGCGTGGATTCGGCGATGCGTCAGGCCTCCATGTCGGCTTCAGGGGATAGGCTTGGGATGCCTGGTCCCTACCCTGGTCGCGTGATTGAAGTGCAACACCCCGGCTCGGTCACCGATGGCCAGCGCAACCGGACGGCGGTCAAGCTGATGATCCAGCGCGGGATGCAGCAACTCGTTCCCGAGTCAGAGACGGCCGTCGATGCCTGGCGCAGTTTTTTCCAGTTGGGTGATCGTGTTGGCATCAAAGTCGTGCCAGTCGGTATGGTTGCCAAACCGGGGGCAGACACGAGTGTGCTAGGTCCCGTGGTCGATCTCCGCCGGCCCGGCCCTATTTCAAGTTATGAGGTCGTCACAGAAGTCGTGGAAAGTCTGGTTACCGCAGGGGTCAGGCGTAACGACATTCTGGTCTTCGAACGTTTCCGCATTGGCTTTATTCGGGCTGGCTACACGGCGATGTTGCCCGAAGGCGTGCATTGGGAGTGTTCTTCCGCGACGGGCTACGATGCTGCCCAACTGGAACTCGACGGTCAGATTCGTGGTCAGCGACGGCAGCGCAACGTCTCGGGCTACGATCGAGACGTCTACCGGGAACTGGCTTTTTGCCAAGACGAATCGATCCACGATCCCCACGACGATCGTCGCTTCCGATCACATCTCTCGAAAATCGTCACCCAAAAGGTCGACAAAATCATCTCGATACCCGTTCTCAAGGACCATCGATCGGCAGGGGTTACTTTGGCGCTGAAGAATATGTCACACGGTCTGGTCAATAACGTCTGTCGCAGCCACCCGGGAGCCTTACCTGGCTCGGAACAGGCGTTCACAACCTCCCTGAACCATTGCCACACCTTTATCCCGGCGATGGTTTCGCTGCCACAAACTCGCGAAAAGTGCGTGTTGCAAATCCTGGACGGGCTGGTCGGGAACTATGAAGGGGGACCTGGTAACTGGAATGACACGTTTGCCACGTGGGATTACAAGTCCTTGTTCTTTGCCACCGACCCGGTTGCCCTGGACCATGTCGGGTGGGAAATTATCGACGCCAAGCGGGCCCAGGAGGGATGGCCCGCCGTAGCCCGCATGGGACGTGACGCGGTAGAGGGTCTCGGCACCGACCAATCGGAAGACTTTCACATTCGTCAACCCCAGCATATCCCCTTGGCCAGCTTGCTGGGCTTGGGGGTCTTTGACCGGCAGAAAATTGACCACCAGCGCGTGACCCTTGTCTGACCCAGGCCTTCGCAAGGGGGCCCGCCGGCAGCGGCGCCAGTTGTAGCCCCCGGAAGGCTGCCCTGGGGGCACACGTTGGGGGCTTTGTTCGGAGAGATAAACCTCACTGTAGTTCTATCGTTTGTGGTCTATACTGAGGAACATCCCCTGGTAGGGAGTTACTCCGCCGTCCCTTTCGCAGAAGATGTTTTATGACTGAACGCTCGCGGCGCCGGCAGCCGTCTTTAAGCTCTGGCACGATTGATCGTCGCGCACTGCTTGGCAGCCTGGCTGCAGGTACGCTACTGGGTTGTGGGCGACGCCACAATTTGGTTGACCCTCGCTGGCCGAGCAACCAGATTAACGCAAACCTTCTGCCGTCCCAGGCTTCAATTTCAGCTTTGCAGGACCAGCCAGGGATGCCGGGACCCTATCCGGGGCGTGTCATTGAGGTACAGCACCCCGGCTCGGTCACCGATGGCCAGCGCAACCGGACGGCGGTCAAGCTGATGATCCAGCGCGGGATGCAGCAACTCGTTCCCGAGTCCGAGACGGCCGTCGATGCCTGGCGCAGTTTTTTCCAGTTGGGCGATCGTGTTGGCATCAAAGTCGTGCCAGTCGGTATGGTCCCCAAGGTAGGGGTAGACACGAGTGTGGCAGGTCCCGTGGTGGATCTCCGCCGACCCGGCCCTATTTCAAGTTACGAAGTTGTGGCGGAAGTCGTGGAAAGTCTGGTTGCCGCAGGGGTCAGGCTCAATGATATTCTGGTCTTTGACCGTTACCGCATTGACTTTATTCAGGCTGGCTACACGGCGATGTTACCTGAAGGCGTGCATTGGGAGTGTTCTTCCGCTGGCTACGATGGTGCCCAACTGGAGATCGACGGTCAGGTTCGTGGTCAGCAACGGCAGCACAACGTCTCGGGCTACGATCGAGACGTCTACCGGGAGTTGGCTTTTTGCGACAACGAAACCCTCCACGATCCCCACGACGATCGTCGCTTTCGATCACATCTCGCAAAAATCGTCACCCAAAAGGTCGACAAAATCATTTCAATCCCGGTTCTCAAGGACCATCGATCAGCGGGAGTTACCCTGGCATTGAAGAATATGTCACACGGTCTGGTAAACAATGTTTCCCGCAGCCATCCGGGGGCTTTGCCTGGCTCGGAACAGGCGTTCACAACCGCCCTGAACCATTGCCACACCTTTATCCCGGCAATGGTTTCACTGCCACAAACTCGCCAGAAGTGCGTGTTGCAAATCCTGGACGGGCTGGTCGGGAACTACGAAGGGGGGCCCGGCAGCTGGAATAACACGTTTGCCACGTGGGATTACAAGTCATTATTTTTTGCCACCGACCCGGTTGCCCTGGACCATGTCGGGTGGGGAATTATCGACGCCAAGCGGGCCCAGGAGGGATGGCCCGCCGTAGCCCGCATGGGTCGTGACGCAATAGAGGGTCTCGGCACCGACCAATCGGAAAGCTTTCCCATTCGTCACCCCCAGCATATCCCCCTGGCCAGCTTGCTGGGCTTGGGGGTGTTTGACCGGGAGAAGATCGATCACCAGCACCTGAAAATCGCCTGACAGGGCTTTCGGCCGGGGCATCACCGGCAGCCTGTAAAAGGCTACCCAGCGGTCAAACCGGGGGAACCTCGTCGCTGGCGGGATCGAACCACTCGGGCTGGAATTCAATTGTGGTCCCCTCCTGGATTGCCCGTTTTGTGGTCAGCACGCAGACGGCGGTTGCTAACCCGACATCAGCACCACAGCGGGGTTGATTCTCAGGGGCCGGGTTCCGGATGCACCAGGCAAGATGCTCCATCTCTTCGCGGAACCCATATCCGGCCTGCTCTTGTGTCGAATCTCGTGCCCACCCTGCGCCACTCCCTGTCGGGCTGTCGCTTTCGGCGGTATCGAGGGTTGGTGACCCGGCATCATTGGTGACGACCGTCACCGCCGTGGGGGACGCGGAGGTTGATTTCCCCGGTTCCATTTCTTTGAAGAGCATGGCATCTTTTTCCTGTTCGACAAACAGGGTACCGCGGGTACCGCTGATTTGCTCGCCATACTGATCCTGCGAGTTCGACGTGATTGCCGAATAACTCGCGACCACAATATCTTGAGGGTTATTCCCTGACTCTTTGCCCTGCGGGTGGGTTTTTCCCGGAAATTCGAAGGTTGCAAAGATCTGGTCGTCGATCTGGTCATCACCGCTGGAGGCATACCTGGTACCGATACCGCAGACACTTAGCGGTTGTACCTGCCCAAGCAACATGCTGCAGGCATCGAATTGATGACTACCCAGCTCGGCCAGCAGGCCCTCGCTCGTGCGACGATAAAGTCGCCACCAGCAGAGTTCTTCCAGCGATTGGTAACCATACTTCTCGACGTCGACCTGGGAATCGAGTCCGTTGATTGGCATTTGCCATTTGTTGACCAACTCAATTTCGCCATTTTGTATAATTGGCTTTCCATCATGCATGCGAGGCCAGGTGTTGTTCCGGTGCCAATAGGCACGGACGTGATGGATATCGCCCAAAAGACCATCGTCAACGATCGATCGGGCGTTGTCGTAAAGAAGGCTGTAGTTTCGTTGATGACCCACCGCCAGATGCAAACCTGACTGCTGGGCCTTGCGAGCCATCTCCTTGCACTGCCCGACATCGCCAGCCAAAAGCGATTCACACAAGACATGTTTTCCAGCGTCGAGCGCATCGATGACCACTTGATAGTGGTTGCGCAATGGCAGCGCAATTACCACCAGTTCAATGTCGGGATTTTCGAGCAACTGGCGGTAGTCTTCGTAGTAGCGTATGTCCTGAGCGAATTGTACTTCGCTCATTTTGTATTTCTTGAGAAATCCGATCCGGTCTGGATCCTCCTGGCCACCCGCTTTGACGCGTTCGACCTGGGAGGGGCGGATATCCGAAAAAGCGACGAACCGAAGGTAGTCCGGGTTGGAATAGGTCAACAACACCCCTCCTTGACTACCCGCCCCAATCAAACCTGCCCGGACCGGGCTGCCACCTAACTCCGCATAGCCGAAATAAAAAGCCCCGGCTATCGGCACTGCCGCCGAGGCCTTCAAAAAATCGCGCCGTGTCACTCCCAGAGAATTATAGAAATTCTGTTGGCCTGTTTGCCGTTGTTCCGTTGTCAGGTTCATGGGGGAGTTCGAAGCCTTATCTTGGAAGCGAGGAATTTGAGATCACCTGTTGCGGTTCCTTTCGGGACTTTGGCCCGACGTTTTTACAGGCGTCACTGCGATCCGCCATTTCTCCAGTTGTGGTCGGTAAGGGCTGTTTCGTACCGAGGGACCTGCCTGGACGGGTCCTGAGACCTTTACCATTACGGTCCTTCTCATTTTACATTTTACTTCACATTTTATGTGGAAGTTTCGATATCGGCAGATGGTTGCTTGCCGCGGAGCGACCGTCCGGTAATCGCCAAAACGGGACTTACGACCGCGTCGAGCCCCAGCCAGCGGCCAGAATTGGTGGTTGCTAACATGAGCAAGGCAATCGCTTCGATCATGTTGTTGTTGATATACAGGTAATGCGAACTACCGACAGCTGTTCCCGTTAATCCAGGCAGCGGTGGCATCGCAAAATAGAACAACAACAGCATGAGCGCCGCAACAACTGCGGAGAAACGGCTGAACAGTCCAATCAACAGGCAACCACCACTGGCGATCAAGCCCCAGATCACGAGGCGATTAATCCAGCCAATCCAGCCGGAGTTCACCATCCAATCCCCGTGTGCCCTTTGTGCGGGAGTCAGCAAGCCGAGCAATTGGTACTGGTAGTTTCCCCTGAGTTCCATAAGTTTGGCATCCAGCAGCCGGCGATTTTCCACCAATCGCTGTTGCTCGCTGGTGGTCAGCAAACGGACCGGTTTTGACGAGTCGTCCCGATATTGCTGAAGGGCCTGCCGCAGATCGGGATCTTCGAAGAACTCCCCCTTCAGACGGTCCTCAACAAAACGCAGCTCTCCTGCCGCAGAATCGCGCTGGTCTGGAGTAACTCTGTAGTAGGTGTTAAAACGCTCTAAGAGCGTTAGCCACTGGTCACCGATGATGGCCTGGTCATACGCAGCTTCGGCGGGCTCCTGGAGAACAAGGTTGCGAAATGGTTGGCCGAGCGGACCTTCGGCCTGTGCCAGGAACTGCCAGGCCGACCAGGGTTGATTGGTGTTGTAGGTATCAAGCTTGTACAAGCCCTCATAAAGCAGGTGCCAACCAATCACCAGTCGCAAGAGCACCAAAAAGGCCTTGCACGCGGTTGCCGAATTAGAGAGAGTTGTGCTGGTCTTCATCGCTTACAAGTATTGGCAGAGAGTCGCTTACAAGTTGCCGGAGGGCCTCCCTCCCATTCTATCAGAAACAGTCTGATATCAGAAACAGTCTGATTTGAGAGATGGTTCCTGCTCCGTGTCCGGCAGCCTGACCCGCAACGGTGGCCGACCAGTGCAGACCGCGATGGCTAGGATGCAACGAATTACCAATTCTATCCCCTGATTTTTTCCATCCGATGTCCACAGTCAACGCCTCGACCGAGTGTCCCCTCAGCGACCGCGAGCAGTCGTACAACATTGTACTCTACGGCCTGACTTGGGGAATGATCTATCTAGCAGCTCCCGTACTTTATGTTGGTCTTACCCAGGCATCTCTTTTGGAGCAACTGGGCTACAGCAACATGATCTGTAATTTACCGAGCTCCATTTACGTATGGTTTGCACCGACGGCTGTGATCATGGCGTGGCTATTCCCTTACGTCCGACTGCTCAAGCCGATCGTGGCAGTTGGATATGCCATTTCGGCCGCGATGGCTGCAGTGGTGGTGGTGGCACTGTTGTTGCCTGTTCCCCACATTGCGATGCTAACCGTGGTTTTGCATGCAGCGGTTGTCGGCATGACAAATGGAACTTGCGTTGCTTTTACGTGGGAAATCCTCGGTCGTGCCTTATCGTCGCGTCGGCGTGGGCAGGCATTTGCGCTGTCGACAGGTCCCGGCGCGTTTATGGCCGTGCTCGGATCGTTGGGATCGCAGTGGTTATTGGATCGCGAGTGGACAGGTGCAGCAATTTCGCAGTTTGGATTTCGGTTCAACTACGCTTTGCTTTACGCGGTTGTGGTACCACTGATGTTGGTCGCGGCATGGTGTACTGCGAGAATGAACATACCGCAACCTGCAATCGAGATCAGGCGAGAGCCATTTGTCGCAACGGTTTTTGGTGGGTTTGGGGAATTCATTACAAACCGATTGATCCTGATAGCCGTGATTGGTTATTTATTGGTTTTTGCCGGGTACAGTATCATGCCGACAATCACACTTTATACGCCAACCGCTGTTGGTGTCGATTCCCAGGATTTGGTTGGCTATCAAAACGCTTTGCGTTTTGGTTTCAAAGCGGCCATGGGAATCTTTTTAGGGTGGTTGCTGGTTCGTAGTTTTCCCAAGCTACCGCTGATCGCAACAACCTCACTTTGTATGCTCGCTGTCGTCATAACGATGTTCGCCCCCGGTTACTGGTTTCTGCTGAGTTTTGGCATCATGGGTGCGGGCGAACTTTTTGGCCTCTATTTTCCCAATTATGTTGCCTGCTGTAGTGCCCCTGAGAAAACCCGCCGCAACATGGCGTTTTGCGGTTTGATCTTGTTGCCCTGCGGGGCGATGCCCCTTGTTTACGGGAGCGTGGCCGACAGGCTGAAAACACCGCTCGGCGAGCAGGCTGCGTTCCAGGTGAGTTTTGGAATTTCGCTCACGATCTTACTGGTGGCACTGATCTTGGTGGTATGGTGGTTACCCCGCCGCCCAGTAATCGATCGCCGCTGAATCGTACCGGCAGGTAGGACCTATGCTGCTGGCCGGGGCGGGGCATGGGCCCACCCGGCGTTTGCTGTGCTATGGAACAGCACCTGGGGACGTGTTGACCGACCGTACTCGTACCATTCTTTGCCGTTCAAGATCAAAAATCACAGCATTCCTATCGGTCGATGCATTCGCCTGTTGCGGTAATCTGGCCGGAATGGGCCTCTCCGATCTTACTACGCCGTGGCATTCGTGGAGCAACCGAACAGTTGGTTGAGTCTCCACGGCCCATGCCTCAACAGGCCTCCCACGAACCGACGTGGTACCGGTCTTCTATTGAGTTCAAACTGACAGGCCGACAATAAATCAAAGATGACGCTGTCATCGTGTCACATTTACCGAGTCTCGACCAGAGACGGGCCGCAATGGTTCAGAGAAGTGGCGGTCAAGCCCCGTCCTCCGACTAAAATTCGATCAAGCTTTCGGCCAGCGCGAAGGCGCAAGAGCTGCGTTCGCCACCGACGGACGCTTTCCAAATGTCACGGGTGTAGGGCTGACCCTGGATAAGCTGACCATCACATTCCACGGAAGCCGTGTCGGTGAAGAACAGCAGAGTGAAATGTTCGGTGCCAGGACGAAATGTACCTTCGGCGATCACGGGCGGTTCGGTAATCTGCCAGCGTGCCACGACACGGAACTCGTTTGTTTCGATGACCCATGCCGGGTTCGTACGTATGTCGCCCTGGCGTTGAAACCGAGCATTTACCAGCCGTGCTTTCGGGTCAAAATAACTCCCAGCAGAGAAGAACTGCTCTCGGGTGAATTGCCCCACTTCGGGGTGATCGGTACAGATGACGTTGATCGCTGTAGCTCCGGGAATGAAAATTTGTGCTGCGTTTCCCTCGCCAACGGGGCTGTATCGCGTGTGGAACAAGCTGATCCAGGCACTGACATCCTCCGCGGCGAGATGGCGAATTCCGAGGGTCCAGTGCTCACCTGACCAAACCAGTTTTCCTGAATGTACACGAACGGCACGATCCATGACTGACACTCCTTCTACACAATTTCTAAACGGGTTTGATGCTTGTGAAAGCTGACAGAAAGATACATTATGAAAAAATGTTCTCTGCTCTCCATTTTTCTGTCAGCTTCCAGAGGAGGTTACCTGGAAAGCCATTCGCGATGGTGTTGTGCTACAAAGTTGTCATCAGAAAGGCTGGGATACGCACCGACAACCCGGTCAATTTCCTGGGCCTGACCAGGACTTAAAGCTTCCTCAGCATCAAGGCACCAGTTTCCCTCGAGCAGCCCTTGCCGCCGGAGGATCTCATGGATGCCTGGAATACAACCGCGAAAGTTGTGGTCCACATCAAAAATCACGGCATTCATGTCGGTAAGCGCATTGGCCTGTTGCAACAGGGCCGCTGGAATCGGACTCCCGGATCTGACAATGTTGTGGCACTGCTGGAGCAATGCCACAGCTGCTTGAGTCCCCACGGCCCATTGCCCCAACAGGCCTCCCACGAACCGACGTGTTACCGGTCTGCCATGGAGTTCAAACTGGTAGGCCGACAATAAATCAAAGATAATGCTGTCGTCGTTTCCCGTGTAGAGGGCAATGTCATCTCGCCCGCTTTCGGCCACAGCCCGCACGACCGTAATAGTCTTGTAGCGATCGAATGCCGCCACCTTAATTGCCCGGGCCTGGGGAATTTCGCAGAACCGATGCCAAAATTCTATTGGCAAGTCGATACCACCCACGGCCGGTTGCAAGTAAAAGCCAAAAAGATCAATCGCCTTGGCTACGTGTTGAGTGTGAGTTATCAGTTCTGCAACCGAATTGCAGCCAGAGGCTCCCAAGTTCAACAGGCCATACTGATAGCCTAGCTCTTGTGCCAGTGCTGCCTCGGTGACGGCCTGTTTGGTTGGACCACAGAGCCCGGCGACACGGACCAATGGCTTGTTGGTTTCCGCTTCAAACCGGTCCATTTCTTCGGCAGCAAGGCCAAGGATCGGTCGCAACAAGCCAACCTGGGGATCGTGAATCGCGAACTGGGTCGTGTGAACACCAACGGCCAGCCCGCCGGCTCCCGCTGCCAAATAGTAGCGGCTCAGGGCCCGCTGGCGTGGTTCGTCAAGTTTGCGCTGGGCGTTCAGCGCCAGCGGATGTGCCGGGATCACACAACCAGTGGCCAGGACTTCTGCTGCGGTGAAACTAGGCACGGGGGGTGGAGTGGGGGGCGTCTCAGTACTTGCCATCGCGAACCTCAAAGTGGGTTGGCTTGTTCCAGGTGGGCTGGCCACGGCTAATCCAATCGGCCGTCATTTCCAGCATCGAGTCGAGCGAGGTTCCAGGGGAGCCAAACCGCTCCGTAGCGTGTCGCGAATCACTGAGAAATGCTGCTGCCGATTCGGAACCTGTGAACTGAACTTCCTTTCCCAGCAATTCTCCAAACCGCTGGGCCAACTCACGAACGCCAAGCTGCTTGGGGCCGGTTACATTGAAGATTGCTGGTGGTGTTTCCGTATGTTCCAAACTCCGCAAAATCAGTTCGTTAGCATCAGCCTGCCAGATCGTGTTGAAATAGCCCATCTCAAGTGAAACAGGCTCGCCACGATAGACTTTCGTAGCCAGATCAACGAGCACCCCGTAGCGGAGTTCCGTGGCATAATTCAAGCGGATCACAGCCAGGGGAATACCCAGCGTTCGACTAAAATGTTCGAATACGCGTTCCCGTCCCAGGGCACTCATGGCGTACTCGCCCTCGGGAGCAAGTGGATCACTTTCGGAAGAACCCGACCCAGCCACAGCGGTCATTCCGTAAACGTTGCCCGTCGAAATCGCGACGATACGACTGGTACGGAAATGTTCGCAAACGACTCCCGGCAAATAGGCATTCGAAGCCCACGTCTTGGCCTGCGCTCCACCGGTACCAAATTTTACCCCCACCAGGTAAATAACATTGGGCACCACCGGCAAACTTGCCACGAAGCCTCCGCCGAGCAGGTCACCAGGCAATGTGCTGACGCCCCACGACTCGAGCCGATCCTGAACGCCTGTCTCGGAGAAACGGCTGGTCGCAATAATTCGCCGGTCGAAACCGGCAGCCCCACTTGCCCGGCAGGCCATCCGCGCAAGGGTGGGCCCCATCTTGCCTCCCGCTCCCAAGATGAGAATGTCGCCCTCAATGCGGGCAAACGCTTCCACCAGGTGTTGGGTGGGATCACTTAATCGGCGTTCTAGTTCTTCCTGGTCGCGAATCATGGGTCACGTTTGTTAAAAGCCGGTTATTATTGCTGCTCCCTGTTACTCCTCCCTGGGCACCAATTTTATCAACTCCTGGCGGACCGCTCGATTGCAAAAATCGGATTTCTTCCGCCGAACAGCACTCCCGGGGGTGGTGCCGTTGTGACCTATCCAACCAGTGCCAGGGATTGGCGACGAACGTTCATCATGAGACAATCACGTGCAGACTGTGCGCGTTTGCAAGAACTTCCCAAAAATGAACCACCACTTCACATACAGGTAATCCATGAAGCGAGCCGGCCAGTTTCTCTCTATCGATATTCTCCTCGGGATTGACCGTATCGTCGTTATCCTAAGTCCCTGGAAGTTATGGTCTCACTCGGTGCTGAAGGCATTTCTGTTGTTACCGCTGATCAGTTCGGGACTAATCGCGCAGCCAGCAGAATCGCACGTGGTGGAGGTTGCCGCCGGAGGGCAAGACCGAACTGGCGGGCCCGTTGTCGTTGATTTGCCCGCTGGCCTGAAACTCCAGAGCCCGGTGTGGCTCAAACGGCTCGACAATGGAAAACTGCTTCCAGCCCAGGTCGAGACCGCAGAAGTACCGCGGCTTTGGTGGATGCTCACAGAACCTTTGCTAAAAGACCAAACACGTCGCTATGCGTTCAGCGAGAATCCAGAACCAACTCCCAAAGATTCCCCGCGTGTGACAGTGACCGACGATGGTTCGAAGTTGCAGGTTAAGGTGGGAACCCGCCCGGTACTGAGCTATTGTCACGCCACCGTACCCTCACCCGATGAGGCAAAACCATATTACGCTCGGAGCGGATTTATTCATCCCGTTTTCAGCCCGTCGGGCCTCGTCATGACTGACGGTATGCCCACCGGCGACCATACCCACCAACACGGCGTGATGTTTGCGTGGCGACAGGCCCAGTACGAGTCACGAGAGGTCGATTTCTGGAACGTCGCTTCTGGACTTGGCCGCATCGAACACGCATCGGTCGATCGTATCGCCCAAGGCCCTGTGTGGGGAGGGTTTCAGATCACACTCCGACACCTTGAACTCAAGGCACCAGGTGGCCCCCACCAGCGAATCGGCGAAACGTGGAATGTGCGGGTCTATGCCCAACCAGAACCGTTCCTCTGGGATTTCGATTCTCGGCAAGTCGTCGTCGGTGATCAGCCGCTGAAAATACTTGAATTTCAGTATGGTGGAATGATGATCCGCGGTAGCGCACAATGGCGTGATACGGCCAACTGCAGTTTTCTCACCAGCCTGGGAGACGATCGCAACACGGGAAACCATACCCGGCCAGATTGGGTGGAAATGTTTGGACCGGTCAACGGGCAGGAGGCAGGAATTGTCGTTTTGGGCGCCCCTTGCAACTATCGCGCGCCACAACCGGTGCGTCTTCATCCGTCGATGCCCTACTTTTGTTACGCACCCATGGTACTGGGTGAATTTGATCTGCTACCTGGAAAAATGTTTCCGTTGCGATACCGGTTTTGTGTCCACGACGGACTTCCCGATCCAGAAACCAATGATCGCCGCTGGAAAAATTTTGCGCAACCACCGGTGGCACGTATTCTTCCAGGGGCCGAATGACCCAGTCCCGGTGGACCTGCAATCTTGAAATGAACTTGAAATGAAAAGGAGAAGGGTTATGAATCGCTACAAATTGTTGTTGGTTACTGCTCTGGTGGCCGGTTTCACAGGTGACAGGGGATTGCAGGCGGATGACTTGGACGAGAAAAAGCTCACCAGGTCAGATATTGAAGCGCTCATGGATTCGCTCTCCAACTGGGGGCGGTGGGGAGAGGACGACCAACTCGGAGCCTTGAACCTGATCACGCCGGCGAAACGAAAGCAGGCCGCCAAACTGGTCCAAGAAGGGATCAGCATTTCGATCGCCCACGAATCGGTGAAGGAGGAAGTTGATCAGTCCGCACCGTTTGAGCATACGGTGACCGTCAACTCACAATTGGGCCCAATTGGATCCGCAGGCGATGTTTATTCTGTCGAATACCATGGTTTTACCCAAACGCACCTCGATGGCCTGGCGCACCTCTTTTACCGAAACAAGCTTTACAACGGTTTTTCAAGCAAGCACATTACGCCAGAGGGCTGCCCGCAACTCGGTATCGAAAATTTCAGGAATGGCATCTTCACCAAGGCTGTTCTCATGGACATCCCCCAATTGTTGGGAGTCAAATATCTCGCAGCAGGCCAGCCCATTTATCCCAAACATCTGGAGGCCTGGGAGAAAATGGCTGGTGTGAAGGTCGAGTCAGGCGATGCCGTGCTGATTAACACCGGACGATGGATCCGACGCAAGCTGGAGGGCCCTTGGACTATTTTTGACGGTTCAGCCGGTTTACACGCGTCCTGCTTGCCGTGGCTTAAGAGTCGTGACGTCGCGGTAGTAGGCAGCGATCTTTGCCTCGATGTGGTACCTTCTGGTGTAGAGGGTTTTGACCTCCCCGTACACTGGGTCGTCGTCACTGCGATGGGCATGCCAATCCTCGACAACTGCGACTTTACTGAGGCCAGTAAATTCTGCCGAGAAAAGAAACGGTGGAGTTTCCTCCTAACGGCAGACCCTTTGGTGGTACCCGGCGGAACAGGTTCACCCATCAATCCCGTCGCCACATTTTGACGCCGGCTGGCCCTATCGGGTTTCGTAAGAACAAACTGTCCAGTTCACTTTGCCTCGCACGATCCGGCTGGCAATCTTTAAACATTCGGTTTGTTTCGTAAGGTGTAGGATGCTGTGACAGACGATTCCCCCCATTTAGCAATTCTCGGTTCTGGCACCGCGGCTGTAACCTTGGGCTACGACGCCGTTCTGTTGCCAGGCGAGTTCGAGTTTCGCAATCGCCAGCGACAATCTGCTCACGGAATCGATATTCCCCTGGCCACCTGGCAGATAATTGCTGAGTTGTGCTCTCAGTGAGTCCATGCCATCGCAATCTGGTCGCAAAAAAATCGAGCTGAAGTAATTGCTGTTCCTTTCTTTGTGCTCCCGGCCGAGTACACTAAGGTCATATGAAATCGCGCCCCATTCATCATTGCCTTATGCCTTCACCGAGGTCTGCCAGCTCCCGTTCGCGGTTCCGCAATCGGTATGGGCCGAATTGGGGATTGCCGGTTTTGCAGTCATTCGTGTTGCTGTTGGTTTTGTTCACCAACGTGTCATGGGGCCTGGCGGAAGATCGTGGCGAGGCTCTGATAGACGCCGCTCGTCGCGGTGATCAGGCTGAAGTTGAAAAACTGCTGGCCGACGGCGTTGACATCAATTCGGCTCCCAAGTTCAACATTACTGCCCTGTGGCAGGCAGTTTCGAAAGAACACCACGATGTGATTGAGGTCCTGTTGGATGCAGGTGCCAATCCCGATATTACCGACTCGGTTTGGCAGGTACCCCCACTGATGCTGACCAACAATCTGGAGATCATCTCTCTGCTTGTTGCCCATGAGGCGTCAGCTACGGACGTAAAGCTTCGCGAAGCCTCAGCAGGTGGATCCATCGAACTGGTAAAAGCCATTGTTGAAGCAAAAACACTGGACGATCAAATCCTGGAAAATGCATTGGCCCAGGCAGTAAACTCCAAGCAGGATGAGGTGGTTACCTTTCTTAACGAAACGACCAACGGCAGGCTTCCCGCAGCCCCCACCGTGGCCACGGAATTGCTCGAATCGTATGCCGGAAAATACATTGGCCTGCGGATGAACCAGGTGGAAATCCGTGTCGACAACGGACGCTTGATCCACGGGAGTGCCGGGGCAGGCGGCGTGCAACTCGTACCGCGCAGCGACACCCGATTTCAAAGTGGCGGTTACACTTATGAATTTGACGCGAAGCCCGACGGAACGGTCAGTTACACACGGTTGTCGGTCACCAATCGTCTGACTTTTAAAAAACTCGCCGACCAAACCGATCCTGATACTCCCACAGCACAGCGCGCGAAACCAGCGCCAGCCAAGGACTGGTTGGCCGATACGGAGGTTGCAGCACGTGACACATGGCCCCAGTTTCGCGGCATTTCCGGGCGCGGCATTGCCGTCGATCAGAATCTTCCAGTCACGTGGAATGTGCCTGCCGGAGAAAATCTGCAGTGGAAAACACCGGTCCCGGGCCTGGCCAACTCCTGTCCAATCGCCTGGAAAGATCGCCTCTTCGTGACCACCGCAATAAGTGGTGACGGCAATCATGATCTGCGGATTGGCTTGTACGGCGACATTGAGGCCACCGACGATACATCGGTGCACACCTGGCTCACCATGTGCTTCGATCGTCATACAGGGGATCTGGTCTGGCAACACAAAGCTGACGAGCGTCTCCCACCCACTGGACGTCACACCAAGTCGAGCCAGGCCAATGCAACACCTGTCACCGATGGCAAAAACCTCATCGTCTTGTTCAACTCGGGTCTGTTGATGTGTTACAGCCTCGATGGGGAAATCCGCTGGCAGCACGACCTCGGTGTACTCAACTCGGGAATGTTCAGCGATCCCGACTACGAGTGGGGATTCGGCAGTTCGCCAATCATCTACGGCCAAACCGTCATCCTGCAATGCGACCTGCAGCGGGACTCGTTTGTGGTTGCTTTTGACGTCGTGTCGGGAAAAGAAGTCTGGCGCACTGCCCGGGACGAGGTGCCCTCCTGGGGAACACCCGGTGTGATGGAAACTGCAGATCGTCCGCTGCTGGTGACCAACGCGACGAATTTCGTCCGCGGGTACGACGCCCGGTCTGGTACGGAGATTTGGCGGCTGGCCCGCAACGCCGCCATTACCGTGCCCACCCCACAGGTGACCCATGATCTGATTTACGTCACCAGCGGCTATCGTCCGGTGCAACCCATTTATGCCATTCGTCCTGACGCCCAGGGAGATATTTCGCTGGTCGATGACGACAAGTCAAATCAATACGTAGTTTGGAGCAAAGATCGTGGAGGACCCTACCTGGCCACCCCGCTCATTTACGGAAACTACCTTTACACCTGTGGTAATAACGGTGTGTTCACCTGCTACGACGCCCTGACCGGCGAACGGATTTACCGAAAACGCTGCTCCCGTGGTGAGGCCAACAGCTTTACGGCGTCTCCGGTGGCTGCCGACGGAATCATTTATGTGACTTCCGAAAAGGGAGTCGTACTCGCCGTCAAGGCAGGTCCTGAGTTTGAAATCGTGGGCGAGAACGACCTGGGAGACGTTTGCCTGGCGACACCCCTCATTGCTGGCAAAGCGTTCATTGCTAGAACTCAGCACTACCTGGTCGCTGTGGGACAGTGACCTGTCCCGGGTTGGGCTGTCCGAGACTCAATTCTGGTCTTTCAATTCTTGCCTTATTTTTGCAATCATGGCCTACTCCTAGTTGTTAAACTAGTTTACGTGTTCTTGTTTTACTCGCGACGGTCCATTGCGGACATTTGCCTTTCCTGACCTTGGAGGAGAAATCATGTTTTCCAACTATCGAGCAATCGGATTTGTGTCTGCCAGTGCGGGTGCCCTGCTACTGGCATTTTTATGTGCCAGACCAGCGCTGACGGATGACGAAAAGGGAGACGATAAGCGAGGAGATCAGCGCGGGGATGCCATATTTGACCGGGTCGATAACGATGGGAACGGAACGATTTCGAGAGAAGAGTTCGAGGGAGCTGCGGCCAGACTGAAGCATGCTATGAAACGCATGCGTCATGAACGGGAGCGACACGCCAGACCAAAGCATCCGGGAGAATCACATCGTCCAGTTCCGCATCGCGATGGTGATCGGAAGGCGCGAAAACCTGAAAAACACAAGTCGCGAACCAAATGGGCTCGCGGACCACATGGTCGCCCAGGAACGCAAACGATCGTGCACGTGCATCATCACTATTACCATCCCGGTGGACCGCCGCCGCACCATGCGGGCTCACACCCCGGCCCTGGTCCACATCATCGCTCGGGGTTCCACCCACCGAAGGGGCCGCACACTGCCCAGCGACACCATGCCCGGCACCACCATGCCCAGCCCTGCAAGTGCCCATCGTGCCGCGCGGCCCAGTGCGATGGTGAAGCATGCCACCGACGAAAACACCCTCATCATGGTGACCACCGTGCCGACGCCACCGAAAGCGCGTTTCCGGCTGAGATCCAGTTCGAGGCAACCGATTTCGAAGGCGAAGATTCTGTGGCGCGTGACGAGGACACGACTCCAGAGACAGACTCCGCCGACGACGTGGCCAACGCCGATCCAACGATTCGCTTGGACTTAACCGATATTGCGGGTCGAGAAACGCTGGCGGTAGCCATCGAAGGTGACACCCCCACCGACATCGAAATCGATACGGCGAGCGAACCAGAAACCCCGTAATCACCAGCTGCGCACAAATTCGGGTCGCGGAAGGGTCGTGTGTCAACCAAGAAGGGGCGAGGGAAAATCGGGCAGCAGGCGCGGTTGTGCGGGGATGTGTTAAATGCCACTCGCGAGTGCTTCACCCACAAAGTCAGCCAGTTCGCCACCGTTCCGCCCCCGGTCCACACGATCACCGACGAAGTCATTGCCTTCTTCGCTTAACTCGCCGGGAGATTGAGCAAACGCCGCATCGAGCACAAGTAGCAGGTCGCCACTGGTGTCCTGTGCAACAGCACGTTCCGTGCCCAAGTTGACCACGCTGGCGGTTGCCGCGGCCAAACCTTTATCGCTGGCCGCGTAGAAAATCGTAGCGGCAATTGGGCGCTCAGCGGTTTGTTGGAGATCGAAATCGACTTCGGGTTCAGCTTGCAGATCAATCGCCTGGCTTGCCGTAGCTAGCGACATCGATAAGAGGTTCAACCCAAAGTTTTGTCGCCATACGCTGTAGTCTTCCGGTCCGATAACCCCGTTGCCGTCGGCATCGGCACGCAGGTCGGTTGTGCTGGTGGAAGTATCCCGGTAAACGGTGTAGTCAGCCGCGTCGACATTGTTATCCGAATTAAAGTCACCATAAATCCTTGGCAGGTTTGGCAAGATTGCATTGGCAATATCTCTCGACAGGTCTCCAGGTTCGGAGTTTCGACGATTGGCCAGTACCACAACTCCAAGTTCGAGTTCAGGGAAGAGCCGCACATAAGTGTTTGCGCCAAGCTGGGAACCATCTTTTCGTATTGAGAATTCACCTTGTAACGTACCAACCGACCAGCCCATGGCGTACGACACGTTGGGAGGGGGAACGGTCCAGAGCTGCTCGAGGGCTTCGCCAGATAAGATCTCACCACCCATCAGCATCGACGAGAAACGAACCAGGTCGTAGGCAGACGCTTCCACGCCACCACCGAGGAGTTTCCAGCTGATGTTGTCGGGGGTGGCTTCGGTATTGTTGGTGTTGTAAAGCGTGGTGCGGAACTCGTTCGCTACGCTCCGATCCTCCGCTTTTAAAGTTGGCAATCCAAGTCCACTGCCCAACTCGCCAAACAGCACATCGTCGATAGCCTCACCAGTGGCACCCTCGATCCCAGCACCCAGCAGTGTGTAACCATGCGTGCTGTAGTCGTAAATTGTCCCGGGAATCGAGAGCAGCGGCTCATCCCAAAACAATTCACCTGCTGCAAGCGCCGTATCGTACTGGGTGTATACTGTTCCCAGGCCAAGGTCTGAATAGTGACCGACACCCCCGCGATTTGAAGTGAGCTGCGCCAGCGTGTGCGTGTGATGAGCTGGCATTGCAGCAACATAGGTGCTGGTAGCAGCCGAGGGATCAATCTCGCCCTGCGCGCCCAGCTTTAGCAGTAATACACCGCCGACCGCCTTACTTACCGACGCAAGCCGGTTTATGGTGTGAGCCGAATACCATACGTCATTGGCGATGTTCTGGTGCCCGAAGCCACGCATGTACCGGACCTCGTCCTGGTAAACAATCGCAACGCTCAACCCCGCAATGTTGTGCTCGGTAACGTGTGCGTCGGCGATGCCGTCCACGGTAGAACGTAGATACCAGTCGGGGCGGTCTGTGTTCTGCCGCCACACACCGGCGTAGCGAGTGCCATCGCTCGTTTCATACGGTTCATAATCGGTGAGACGATAACCCAAATCCTGGTAACGGCGCGACTGGTTCACGTAGTCCTGGGTGTCCATGTCTCGAACTGCTCCCCAGTCGCGGCCATCAGGGTTTTTGATCCAAATAGCGGCATAACGCTGCTCTCCATCAACCTGGTAAGACTCAAGATCGTGGAGGCGGTAGAGGACTTCGTATCGGCCATAATCAGTTGCCAACTGAGCCGTGGTCCGGTCACGACGTAAAATCCACTGGAAATTCTCTTCGTTTTCGACCCAAGCATCGGCGTACTGGGTTGAATTGCCGACCGTGTACGCCTCGAAGTCGATCAGGATATGGTTGTCTTGGTATTGATCGAGCCGGTCAGAAAAATCAGAGCTTGTTAAATTTTGGGACGAGGCCCATCCATATCCTTCCAGGTTCTGGATCCAGATTGCCGCGAAATACTGCTGACCACTCAGGATATAGCTCTCCTGGTCGATCAGACGGTAGCCGTTATCACCGTACTGTGTTGAATTGTTGCTGAACTGGCTGCCGGTCATCTGGTAATAACTGGCCCACAGACGGCCATCAACGTTTTGCTGCCACACACCGCTTAAAAGCTGCTGGCCATTAACCTCATTTACTTCGATGTCGATCAGGATATTGTCGGCCTGGCGGGTGCTAAAGTCGTCTGCGAATTCAGCGGCCGTGAGGTTGAGGACCGAATCCCAACTCACTTCATCCGGATCAAGTACGATGGGATCGCCCGAGAGCGCGAGCCGCGGCTCAAGGACTTCCAGTTGAAGTTTTCGAAGACGGCAGCTGGTTTTTACGCGATTTTCCACAGTTTATTCCTGAGGTGGAGCGTAAAGATTGCGACAAGTTCCGATGGCAATCGGAGGATAGAAGGCTACACCCTATTTTACCAACAAACCCGAAATGGCGGTGGGTATTACCGCGAATGGCTACCAAACTGGCAAGAATCTACACAACTTCCCGTCTCCATGGGCAAATTTTCCCGCCAAAGTCCCTAGTTCGTTTGCCGAAGGCGTCGGGGCGTGTCGTGAATTCGCGTCTGCCAAGCGGGTAGGAAAGCAGACTTCCACCGGATCCAGTGAACGGCAGGTAGGTTGCACTGCAGCCGTGTATTGTAAAACTTCGTGCAGAATGTGGGGACTTCGTTGCCTGTATAGCTGGTACGACGGAACCACCCGACATCTCCAGCCAGGTTGTTCTCCAGGCACGTTGGTTGCCGCTCGGTAATAACAGCATAAAAATGCCGGATGAACCTCTCGAGAGAACATGAGCCACATCATACCGACTGGACCACTCCGAATGGTAACCCCGGTAACGTCTTCGCCCCCCATCAGGAAAAACAGATAGACGAAGCACGCTCCTGGACAACCCAGGTGGGGCAGCCAAGAGGAAAGAGTCAACAGCTTGTTCAGTCCCGTCAGTTCCCGATACTACCGATCAACGGTACCCACAACGATTGCTCTCGGGCACAATCCAAATGAGCTTCTTCGCTGTTGAAATCGGTTCATAAGAATCAGGAGATCGAACGGTTCCCTTAGTCCGCCAGTGCGTACATTTCGGTCGTTGCGCCCACCTCCTCCTTCTGCGAGTAATGATCTGTCGACAACAGGTTTGTCACTGATTCAGCTGGCAGCGTAATACGCTTTTCGGAGAAGAGAACATCTCGCAGCTGATCCATCTGTGGTTCGGTAAGAGCTGGGTTCTTGCGGAACTGCCTGCTATGTTCCGTAGGTGGCGTGAAGGTGGCACCCTCAAAAATTGAGGTAGGTCGCTCCTGCAAACAGTGCACCTTGTCAAACGTGCGGTAGTCAAAATACGCCCATTGAAAGTCGGCGACGTCGGGTACCTGGCCGACGCGCAGTTTGTTGGGATTTAGCAGAAAAACCGGCCCGGTTTCGACGCGGAAGCCCGTCGAGTTCAACATGAAGTCAGCCCATTTCACTGGGTATTCGACACTGAATCGCGTTTCGCCATCGTCACTGGTAAACGTTGTTCGCGCGGTCAATTCCTGCCAGTTCTCAAGCGCCCTGCGGACGTCAGGCACCGATTGCAGTGGCTCGGCAGGTACTTGCCGAACACGCCAGTTCGCCTCGCCAAAGTTCTTGTGTTCGAGCACCGTGGGATTGTTGAAATACGCCGACGTGTGGGAACGTTTTGTGAACACATGGGTCTTCGAGAAGATGATCCAGTAATCGTATCCCGGCCCGACCTGGCCGGTTTGGGCATCGGTCGTGAGCCCCGTTTTGGCCATCACACCGAGTACGTACTCATCGGTCTGGCCGGTTGCCACATCCGTCAACCGACCATAGCACTCCATCTGGACGCGCACCCAGATACCGGAATCCGAGGGCGAGCAGTGAAGGAACGAGCCAGGAAAATAAATCGCTTGATCGACGTTTGAACTCGATGTCTTCACCTCAGAACCTCCAAGTGACCGTGCCGCATGGCCCATTAAAGCCGCGGCGCCTGAGGCGGCGATGAACGAACGCCGTGACGAGCCTGGTGTGCTGTCGGGCGTCCCTCGTGATTTTTTTTCCATTATTGTGTTTCTACTGCCTGCTTAACCACAAAAGTTCTTGAGGTGGTCGATATTTTTCAGCAGGTGCCGCCGTGCCGCGCGGGCGTTTCCAACTACCGCCAGGCCCAAACAGAGAACCCACCCCGCCGGCTCGGGAACCGCAGACTGGTCGGACAAGCTCGACCCGCTGGCAGCACCGATCGTGGAACCGAAGTGGTCTTTCCAGAGTTCGTAATCCAACTTGTCAATAAATCCGTCATCAACACCGTCGGCACCGGTGCCTGGGACCACGGTCTCACCAAGAGTGTCAGCCCAAATCGTGTAGTCCGCCGCATTGACCGTGCCATCGCCGTTGTAATCGCCAGTCAGTTCCACCGTGTCCAAAGTCACGTAGAGGCCGTCACTCAGATACTCAACCGGCAGCGGACCGCCTCCCACGAACGACACCGACGTATCGCTGCTGTTACCTGCCTGACCACCCCAGCCAATCAACTTCAGCGGTTGAGACGACGGGGCCACGTACCCGGAAATATCGATCGTGACCGACCCCCCATGCGTAAAGACCCCCGTGATGTCGAGCCGGTCATGCTCCTCGCCGGGAACCAAAGATGTCGAGAGGTCTGCGAGTTCCAGGCCGATGTCGACACCTGTGTTGTCCCAGGCACCGTTCACGTTGATCAGGCCTGTCGATTCCCCCACCTCAACCAGGGCACCGGCGGTGCCGCTGACATCTCCCGCGATGTTGCCGTCGCCCGAAAGAACTGCGTTGGAACTGAGCGACACGCCGTCGGCAAAGGAGTGCGTGCCCCGGTTGCCATCGCTACCTGTTTTCATGAAGTAAGTGGCAGAACCTCCATCTCCAATCGTGAAGGCCTCTCCATTGTTGATATCCGCATTGACGCTGTGAACGGTTCCGTTGTTGAAAGTGAAGCTTGACGTTCCCGCGTCGATGGCAATGATGCCACCCCCTTCCCAAATCTCGTCGTCCTCGTTGTAGAACTGGTTCAGATCAACCGATCCATTAGTGACGGTGACGTTTCCGCGCCTGATCTCGATGCCAGTACCGGTAAGGCTACCATCGTCGAGCAGGATCTGGTTGTTATTGCTGGAGGTCTCCCGGCCGAGAACGAAGTAGGCGCCGCCGTCAACTACGGCACCGTTGTCAATTTGAAACAGGTTGTTATTGCCCGCCATTCCGACATTGGACTCACGACCACGTTCGAGCGTGAGCTTCGACCCGGCACCCGAGACGGTAAGGGTGTTGTTGGGCGCCTCAGGGGTGATCGCCATGAGTATGTGGGATGCAACAGCGGTTGCCCCGTTGATGATCTCGGCCTGGTTGTTGGTGGCATTGGTCCCCCATGCAGCTCCGGTGTGCCCAACGCAGAGGCAGTTTCCAGCAACAAGCTCTGCCCCCGCGCCGTCGATGGTCAACTTACTATTACTGGAGCCCTGCAAACCAATAATGACCTGGCCATCAGCGGTCATGCTGGCCCCGTTATGGACCAGCATCGTAGCGCCATCGACGACCGGGCCGAGACCGATCTGATACCCACCACTGCCACGTGTGGTGTGAAAATGTGTGGTGCTGCCGGTCAATTCGAACAAGGGATTGGGGCTTGTCTCGTTGCTGCCGAACAGGAGAAACTCGGCTTGAATTTCACCACCGATGTGCCGGATCTTGGGAAAGCCGGGAGCACTTTCAGCGCCGACCAGGAAATAGCTGCCCATTGTCCACTTGTGATCGCCCGTGTCAAAAGCGATTGTTCCTCCGGGATTTTGGGCCATCATGCGATAATGATCCGCATCGGCGTCAAACGTGATCGTCCCATCAACACTGGTATTGAAGATGGCCAGGTCATTGGCCCCGTTCGGAGGCGGAAGGTTATCGCCCGGTGAAGCATTAGTCCAGTTTGCGTCATCATTGAATACGCCACCAGTCGAGGAACCGCTCCAAATGGTGGTGATTGCCACGGCCGATTGCGCGGCCAATATTGCCACCACTACAGCAACCACCAAAACGCCAACCACCAAACCTGCCAGACCTCTCCAAACGCTGCTTATCCAGTTGCTAACTTGCATAGCTCACTCTCAATCTTCATCTTCACGTTGTGACAAAGACACTCAGTTCACTCGCTAAACCGTCATTCTGTTAAAAGGAAATCCTGCTTGATGGAACCACTTCTTGAATCGATGGTCGTCGTCAACTCTGATTTGCGGTTATATTTATCAGGAAGAAGTTGTCGCGGGGCCGGACTGTCGGGCGTCCCTCGTGAATTTTTTGCCATCATTGTGTTTCTACTGTCCTGCTTAACCACAAGAGTTCTTGGGGTGGTCGATATTTTTCAGCAGGTGCCGCCGTGCCGCGCGAACGTTGCCAACCACCGCCAGGCCCAAACAGAGAACCCACCCCGCCGGCTCGGGAACTGCAGACTGGTCTGACAAGCTCGACCCGCTGGCAGCACCGATCGTGGAACCGAAGTGGTCTTTCCAGAGTTCGTAATCGAACTTGTCAATAAATCCGTCTTCAACACCGTCGGCACCGGTGCCTGGGGCCACGGTCTCACCAAGAGTGTCAGCCCAAATCGTGTAGTCCGCCGCATTGACTGTGCCATCACCGTTGTAATCGCCAGCCAGTTCCACCGTGTCCAAAGTCACGTAGAGGCCGTCACTCAGATACTCAACCGGCAGCGGACCGCCTCCCACGAACGACACCGACGTATCGCTGCTGTTACCTGCCTGACCACCCCAGCCAATCAACTTCAGCGGTTGAGACGACGGGGCCACGTACCCGGAAATATCGATCGTGACCGACCCCCCATGCGTAAAGACCCCCGTGATGTCGAGCCGGTCATGCTCCTCGCCGGGAACCAAAGATGTCGAGAGGTCTGCGAGTTCCAGGCCGATGTCGACACCTGTGTTGTCCCAGGCACCGTTCACGTTGATCAGGCCTGTCGATTCCCCCACCTCAACCAGGGCACCGGCGGTGCCGCTGACATCTCCCGCGATGTTGCCGTCGCCCGAAAGAACTGCGTTGGAACTGAGCGACACGCCGTCGGCAAAGGAGTGCGTGCCCCGGTTGCCATCGCTACCTGTTTTCATGAAGTAAGTGGCAGAACCTCCATCTCCAATCGTGAAGGCCTCTCCATTGTTGATATCCGCATTGACGCTGTGAACGGTTCCGTTGTTGAAAGTGAAGCTTGACGTTCCCGCGTCGATGGCAATGATGCCACCCCCTTCCCAAATCTCGTCGTCCTCGTTGTAGAACTGGTTCAGATCAACCGATCCATTAGTGACGGTGACGTTTCCGCGCCTGATCTCGATGCCAGTACCGGTAAGGCTACCATCGTCGAGCAGGATCTGGTTGTTATTACTGGAGGTCTCCCGGCCGAGAACGAAGTAGGCGCCGCCGTCAACTACGGCACCGTTGTCAATTTGAAACAGGTTGTTATTGCCTTGTCTTCCGATCGCGGATTCGCCCCCGACGAGGGTAAGCGTGAGCTTCGATCCGGCACCCGAGACGGTAAGGGTGTTGTTGGGCGCCCCAGGGGTGATCGCCATGAGTATGTGGGACGCAACAGCTGTTGCGCCGTTGATGATCTCAGCCTGGTTGTTGGTGGCATTCGGCCCCCATCCAGCTCCGGTATGCCCAACGCCGAGGTAGTTTCCAGCAACAAGCTCTGCCCCCACGCCGTCGATGGTCAACTTACTGTTGCTGGAACCCTGCAAACCAATAATAACCTGGCCATCAGCTGTCATGCTGGCGCCGTTATGGACCAGCATCGTAGCGCCATCGACGACCGGGCCGAGACCGATCTGATACCCACCACTGCCACGTGTGGTGTGAAAATGTGTGGTGCTGCCGGTCAATTCGAACAAGGGATTGGGGCTTGTCTCGTTGCCGCCGAACAGGAGAAACTCGGCTTGAATTTCACCACCGATGTGCCGGATCTTGGGAAAGCCGGGAGCACTTTCAGCGCCGACCAGGAAATAGCTGCCCATTGTCCACTTGTGATCGCCCGTGTCAAAAGAGAGTGTTCCTCCGGGATTTTGGACGATCATACGATAATGATTCGCATCGGCGTCAAACGTGATCGTCCCATCAACACTGGTATTGAAGATAGCCAGGTCATTGGCCCCGTTCGGATACGGAAGGTTATCGCCCGGTGAAGCATTCGTCCAGTTTGCGTCATCATTGAATACGCCACCAGTCGAGGAACCGCTCCAAATGGTGGTGATTGCCACGGCCGATTGCGTGGCCAATATTGCCACCACTACAGCAACCACCAAAACGCCAACCCCCAAACCTGCCAGACCTCTCCAAACGCTGCTTATCCAGTTGCTTACTTGCATAGCTCACTCTCAATCTTCACGTTGTGACAAAGACACTCAATTCACTCGCTAAACCGTCATTCTGTTAAAAGGAAATCCTGCTTGATGGAACCACTTTTTGAATCGATGGTCGTCGTCAACTCTGATTTGCGGTTATATTTATCAGGAAGAAGTTGTCGCGGGGCCGGACTGCCGGCCGTCCTTGGTGCCGTCCGGTACTCTTCAGCATCGTACATTCTCAACTCAACTCGATGATTCCCTACGGGAACTCCGCCAGAGACGGCCGTCTCGTAATGACCGTCACGAATCAATTCAATAGTTACCGGACCACTAGTGGGCGCAATGGGTATAAACCGAATCTGGCCCACTTCGACGGGTTGCTCGCGGTAGCTTGCCTTTCCGGAAACATAAATGCGTTCAATGCCAGATCTGTTTCCACAGCCCAAAGTGGGCAGCAGAACAAGCCACGTTATAAAACAAAGTCGACTCACAACGAACTTTATCTTTCTTCTATCACTTTCAAGCAGCATCTTTCTTCTATCACTTTCAAGCAGCATAGCCCTACCGTGTCGCGAATTCATTTTTCTGCCAAACCGAAAACCACGTTGCTCGGTGCTAACACTGGCCGAAACGACAAGTTCAGAAATCACCAATGACGGTATCTTCTGTAGCCCGCGTCGTCAGGGCGGCTAATGTGACATAATCGATGTCCTCACTCATAAATGAGGCATGCCCGTCACAAAACACAAAATGACATCCGCCCGGATGAAAACTGGCGAAACTACCTTCAGCGACGCTGTTCCAGCCGTGAGGCTCGATCTTCGACGCAAGATTAATCCCGTTGGCCGTGTGAAGAACATTCCAGGCGACCCAATAAAAACCGAAGTTTTGTGAGTCCCCCAAGCTGCCTACCGTTTCACCTATCATTAGCGTATGACTGGTTCCATCGGTAATTCTGGATATCGGCATTTCTGAGAGCAGAAACATCGTGCCGTTCGCGTCCAACCTGCCCCAAGCTTGCCCCAAGTCGCAAGTCCAATCGACGCTGTCGGCAACGCCCGCCATATTGGTCTTCGAGAGATCTTCGGCAGCACTACCCCCGTTCCGCATACCACTGCAGCAGGCAATCAATTCCCACCCCTGTTGGTCTGATGGACAGAGAAACGTCTCGATTCTTTTCGCAGCAGCCTCGAAATTCGATCTCGGCCTGACGAAGGAACCCTTGAAGTTGATACTGTCGTGGAGAATATTTTCTTCGATATAGGGCAACAGATAGGCGGCCCACGAAAACCCCCACCAGCCTGATTTCATTTTGGGATGTGACTTGGGCACTGAGCAGGGAGCGGTGTGAGTAAAGACCCCGAGCCCGTCGGGGAAATGCCCTTCGACGTCGTGAAACGCGTGCATTCCCACTCCGACTTGTTTGAAATTATTCAAACATTGCGAGCGGCGAGCCGCTTCGCGGGCTGCTTGGACAGCAGGCAACAACAGAGCAACCAAAATGCCAATAATCGCAATCACGACAAGCAGTTCAACAAGGGTAAAACCGTGTCGCGACCTGAAAAAATTGCCGGACTGCTCGTGAGTGACGATTTTGTGCTGGACTTTTAAACAGACATTGGGAGCATATTGCATCTGCTTCGGCAGCGCATCATCAGAGAACTGGGTAAATCGTCCGCACATCCCCAAATTTCCTCCACGGGAAGTCAGAAATTTACTTCTGCTTCGTTACAGGAACTGCCGTGCATTGGATCAGCTGCCGTGCATTGGATCAGCTGTCGTGCATTGGATCAGCTGTAGCGGATTAAAGTCTACCAAAAAGTCCCCGCGTATTCCAGTAGCGGTTAAAGTTGATAGAGCCGTTGGAAGCCGAGCTTTGCTGATCGACATCGGTTTCACTCTTTGAACGGTCCAGGTTGAGGATCAGCCGTTTGAGCCGGTTTTTGCCCGTACCGGTCGTCTATCTACGTTTCGGAGCAGTCCATCAGCTTTTCGATATGTACAGAGAATCAGCCGTCCTGAACCGGCCTATTTCCTTCACGCTCAACCGGTCCAAATTCAGTGGTGCAGCTTGGCAAAGCCTGCCGATCCAGCTGGGGGGGGGGAGTTTATCCTGTATGATTCGTTTTTTTACAAATTTTACCTATGTCGCGCGAGGCACGGACTGACCACGAGTTTTCCAATTCAGGCAACTCTCCCCCTTAAAAAAAACAAAGGTTTTTCCGCCAATCTGGTTGTATTCCGGCATTCACTTGCTTATCCTTATATTCCGGCATTCACTTGCTTATCCTTAGCGGAGTTTAGCAACTCTAGCTAATTACATGACTGTCGTACAAACGGTGAAAACTTTCAGGATTTTGAGGTGCCGCCAGTGAACCTACTCTGCAAGAAATCGTGATTGGGTGAGTCAATAAGTTTTCCTTGCCCGACCTGTGTGCGCCCCGTAGGCGTATCCACAGTCTTTTTTAACGCTCCTTGACTATTTGGAGAGAGATTTAATGGATAGTAAACCTCGAGAGTACAGGTTTTTGCGGACTTCGCTTGCGATTTTCGCGATGACCCTCTGCCTAGGTGTGGCCGCTTCGTGGTCACCAGCGGCAACCGTTATATATGTCGGTCCTTCGGCCGGCGGTTTGTATAACACCCCCGCATACTGGCACACCGGCGCGGTGCCCGGCGCGGCAGACCTTTCAATCTTCAATGGCGATACCAATGTCGACGGGACGATCACGTTCGACGCCGATACCGCCAACTATAGAACATTCGTGCAGAATACCGCGGGCGTCATCGAGTTTGACACCGGCGACTACACGTGGTCACTGTCTGGTTTCATGCTGGTCGGCGGAGGCGTAGAGAACAGCCCCACCATCAAGCACAGCAACGGCAAAATCGATTTCAATAGAATCCTGCTCGGGTCGGCAGGAGTTGGCCCCTCCGTTGAAGTGACCGGCGCCAATACGCATTTTCATACCCGGCGTGGTAGCGGTGGTTATTCGATTGGCATTCCCGCCAATCGCACCTCAATGCTGGTCCATAACGGTGCCCGCATGAGCGCCGACGGTCAAGCCATCATTGGTTTGAGTGGCTCGAGCAATAGCAGCTTGACCATCGACGGGGCGGGATCAACTATGGAGCTCGGAAACTACCTTGGTGTTGGACATTCAGGTGGGGCTGCAAACGCAACCGGCAACATGGCTTCGATCATTAACGGCGCCACAGGTGCTGCGACTCACATACTCATGGCAATCACCACCGGGTCGACCGACAACACCCTTACCGTCTCGGGCGCTGGGTCGAAGCTCACGCTCCTACGTGGTCGTGAGTCCAGTGTCGGAATGGCGGGCATTAACAACCTGCTACAAATCATGGACGGTGCCACAGTAGACGGTGGCGGCTACTTCGTTATCGGCAACGATACCAGCAACAGTGGGAACCAGGTCGTTGTCAACAATGGCACTCTCGACGTGACCGGCATCGAGGCGCAGCGCGGCAGCGTGACGGTTACCAATGGAACCGTTGCTGTATCGCAGTGGTTAAATGCTGATGAAGAGTGGGAAGGTGGCAACATTACCGTCAGTGATGATGCTGCAGCTTCGTTCACCTTCAACAGCGGGACCGTTGGAAGTGTTTCGGCGGATGTCAACAATGGGGTGGCCTTCACGGTCGGAGACGGTGGTGGCAGTGACGCCATCTACAACATGAAAAAGGATGCCGCCGGTGCCAACGGTACGCATGCTTTCACGAGTGGTTTGTCACTCGGTTCCAACGGAGTCTTGTCGGGCAACGGCAACATCGTAGGGGACGTCAGCGGCACCGCTGGCGCCACAGTCGATGTCGGCAATTCCGCTGGCCAGATTAATGTTGGCGGTGCTTGGGACAACCGTGGCATCGACATTGGGCTGGAGTTGACTGACCTGCTTGACATCACGGGGGTCTTCACACATGGGGGCGGTATATCCGTGGATGTTTCTGGGGCCGCTCTGTTTGGAGACCTAAAGCTGATCGGCTGGGGCGACCAGGCTGGTGACAGTAGCGACACCTCCGTGTCGTTCGCAGGTGGCGCAATGTCGTACGAATTCCGTAGCGACGGCTTCTACGTGGTACCCGAACCGGGCACATTGGCTTTGCTCGTGTTGGGACTGACCATTGCGGTCGCCGCGCATGGGAGGCAATCGAACGCGAAGCGTTCAATATAAAAGTATGAAACTTTATTTGCTTCCCATCGGATTGGGAATCTGGATGTGTGCTACCGGGGTGGCATCACCCCCCCCGGTAGCACCATCTACCTTGGGCACGGTCAAGTCACGTGCAATTGTCTTTGAAGACCAAAACACCGATCCTTACGATCGGACAAATCTCTACGGCTTCAACCACGCGCCGAGCGCAACGTTCTTAGGCGACCACCGAGTCATGTCTGTGTGGTTCAGCGGCCCTTTTGAAGGATCGGTGCACCAAGTTGTCCTCGGCGCAATTAGCGAAGATGACGGTAAGACTTGGGGCCCAGCGACCGTAGTGAACGACACACCGCATGTAAGCGACTTTGATCCCGGTTTTATCGATGCCGGCGATCGAACGCTATTGTTTTTCTCCAACGGGCGATGGGAAAAACAGCCATCGCTCGGTCCCAGCAAGGGGGGCAAGAAACAGACGGGCGTTGAGTCTTTTCATATGCTGCTTAGGACCAGTGACGATCAGGGACGAACATGGAGCGAGCCGCGTGAAGTTGGCGCAAGCCCTGGTTGGAATTGTCGTTCCAACGGCATCAAGCTGTGCAACGGCACACTGCTGATCCCTACACATCACCTCAAATTCCCGCACACCTCCAGTGTGTTGTTGTCTTCGGATGATGGCAACACGTGGACACGTGGCCCGGATATCAACACGCCCGATAAGGTCGGTGCCGGAGAGCCCAGTGTGGCAGAGTTGGACAACGGCACACTGGTCATGGTGCTGCGTACCCTTGACGGAAATCTGTGGCTGACCAGGTCTTTCGATCACGGTCACACCTGGGCCGAGCCCGAACGACAGGGCTTGCCTGCTGCGACGTCATCTGCCAATTTGTATTACACGTCGGACGGAAAACTGGTGTTAACCCACAATCCGACGCCACCAGGGCTGCGAACAAAGCTAACACTGCGAGTATCGAAGGACGCCGGACGAACCTGGTCCGAACCTATGGTGTTGGCTGAAGTCGAACCGACAACCGAAGATGAGGCGACGTGGAGTCGACAAGTCTGTTACCCGTCGGTATGCGAACTGCCTGACGGCGTGCTGCTCGTACTCTGGGCTGATATCGAAATTAGTGCCGACTCCCAGTCAGGTGTCATTCAGTCAGCTCGTGTTCACTTGAAATAGCGGTCAATATCGCGAGGCGATCATGGTGAAGTTGTTCATCGTTGTTACCATGATCTGGCTTGCGGATACCGCCTTCGCCGAACAACCGTTGGAGAGCACAAAAGTGCACGGTGCTACGTCTCCAGGCAAGATTGAATCGCGGTCAACCGTCTTTGACTACGGCAACTACGATCCTTACGACCGAGCCAATCTATACGGGTTCAATCATGCTCCAAGTGTGACGCGGCTCGATGGCAACCAACTACAATCCGCGTGGTTCAGTGGGCCGTATGAAGCGTCGATACATCAAGTCATCCTGGGTGCGATCAGCGCGGACGGTGGCCAAACATGGCGCGAGGCTACCGTGCTCAACGACGCCCCGCGGTTGAGCGATTTTGATCCGGCCTTCATCGATGCCCGTGATCGAACACTCTTGTTTTTTTCCACGGGACGATGGACCCGTTGGCCATTTGTTGGTTTCCGCGACGTAGAGCAAAAGCAGGTGGGCGGGCGTTCATTCACGATTCACATGCAACAGCGATTCGACGACAGCGGTCGCTGGAGTGATTCAGTCTCTATTGGCTCAGAACCAGGTTGGAACTGCCGCTCGAACGGAATCCGGATGTCGACAGGTGAACTGCTGCTTCCTACACACCGGCTGGCCCCATTGCCTTACGTTGCAAGTGTGTTCATTTCAAACGACGACGGAGCAACCTGGACCCGGGGCCCGGACGTCAAGCCGCCCGGTAAGATCGGCGTGGCCGAGCCAAGCGTCGCCGAATTGCCAGATGGGCGCTTGGTAATGTCTCTGCGAGTCAACGATGGCCGGGTTTGGCTTGCCTGGTCTGCCGATCACGGACGCACCTGGACTGAACCTGAACGTACGGAATTAGTAGGCGCAGCTTCGTCGTCGAACTTGTTCTGTGCCTCCGAAGGGTCGCTCTTGCTCACTTACAATTCGTCGGCTCCGCTACGATCTCAACTCGCTTTGCGGGCGTCCCACGACGCGGGTAAATCGTGGACGAAACCCTTGGTCATCGCGGAGATTGAACCGCCATCAGAGGACGAGGAGGTTTATAGCCGCCAGGTTTGTTATCCCTCGGTTTGCGAGTTGGAAAACGGTGCATTGCGGATCGTTTGGGCTCGGATCGAAGTGAGTTCCAAGCTTCAGTCGGGAGTGATTGAGTCGGCTCTTGTGCGTCTGTACAACGACAAATGACCGTGATCGGTTGCCTTGTGCTTCCCTGGATGGACCGCCCAGTTACGGTCAAACGATAGTCGCTGAAACAAGATGTATGACCTGGTCGGGCTTCGGCTGTTGAAAACCAATGTGGACGATGATCGTGAAAAATTTTGGTTGAGTCTCTGGCTTAGGCTGCTGATACGACCTGGTCCTGAATGGTTCTATGCCATTGACGCCACCGGCGGTAAATCAGGCTACGTTTTTGGGAAGTATTCACCGGATGCTTGACGAACAGAGTGAACCCGTGTTGAAATACCAGAAAAGGATGCTGACCGCTTCGATTCCAGGTACGAGCGATGGCCCCCGTTTGGCAGTCACGCCATGTGCAAAGGCAGCTGCCACGCCCCGAGTTCCCGGAACCGAAGACTGCTTCTTTGTGCCCGATTACGGCGCGGATGGCCTCAACGTGGACCAACCTCTTGAAGATTGTTAAAGCTGTAGTCGCGACGTATCTGGTGGGAGTTACATATCGCTGTGCATCGCGAATTCCGGCTGCCTGATTCAAGAATTGCAATTTGATAAACTGCGCAAACTGGCACACTGCCAATTCATCAATAGTTAACGTGAGTGGAGGTTCCTATGCACAATCCAATCAATCATCGTTTTGGGTACTCGCGAAGATCATTCCTGAAGCTGACAGGAATGGCGGCGACGGCAGCATTGCCAGGATATTCAGTTGCGCAGGCTTTGGGTCGGGAAATCAAGCGGCCACTGGGTCCTCGAGAATTCCAGAAACAATTGGCAGGCCCCATCCTTTCGCTCCCGACGACTTTCAACGAAGACTTGACGGTCAACCACGAAGCGATTCGCCTGATGATCGGCCGGGCTCTGCGATACGATATTCCCATTTTCGAGCTCACCGGCGGCAACAGCAAGTACAAGTGCCTTGAATATGAGGAAATCAAGGCAGTGACCAAGTCAATGGTCGAGGCAGTTGATGGCCGGGGTCTGACCATTGCGGCCACCGGTGCCTGGCCCGCCGAGCAGGTGATCGACTACGCAAATTTCTGCCAACCCCTGGGTGCCGACTCCGTCCAAATCTTGCGTCCCGAAGGGATCGAAGATGAAAAACTGCTTTATCAACACTTTCTGGAGATCAGCAAGAATACCCCTCTGCCGCTCGTGCTTCACGGACACTACTCACTACCGCTGTTGCACCGCCTGGCAGAGATCGATTCGATCGTCGCGATGAAAGAAGACGGCCGCCTGACTTACTATATTGATTGTGCCGTTGAATTTGGCGATCGTTTCGCGATCTTTTCTGGTGGCGCCGAGAATCGCTATCTCGTCGGCTATCCTTACGGATCACGGGCATTCTTCTCGACCTACAGTGGTTTTGCTCCTGACAAGCCCATGCTTTTTTGGGATGCGATTCGCAAAGATGATCTTCAGCGGGCAGTCACGATTACCAAAAAGTACGACTATCCGTTCATCAGACGTTTCACACACCCGTTTTGGCATGCAACACTCGAATATTTTGGCGTTGCAAAACGATACATGCGAGAACCGTTTGAGACATTGCCCGAAAGCAAACTCCCGGAAATTAAAGAGTTTTTTGATGGCCAGGGAATCAACCCGGCCGACTATCAGTCATGACCTCAATCCCGTATAACGTTTGGGTACGTCAGAATTGGTCCTGATGGGAAAGCAGGTATGTCTAGAGTTCGACTAACAGTGACTGGCCTCACGGTGCTTGTGGCAATCGCGTTTGGTGGCTCCCCGAATGCATGCCATGGCAAGCCAATTGATGATGTCGATGCAGTTGCCGGGCCCGTTCGCCTGGTGTTACCACCGGTCATCTATGCCATCCCCGAGTTGGAGTGCAACGTGTACTTCGACAATGTCATCTTGACATTGAATTCCAAGAATTATGCTTTCGACGTCACCTCTCCGGTTGGCCTGCAGTTTCAAGAACGTTGGGCTTTTACACCATCCGCAGAAGATATTGGGGAATACCCCATCACCATCGACGTCCGTGATGAATTCAACACGCTGGTCGCGCATGGCCATTCGACAATCCGCGTGGCTGATACTCAACTACCGGCGGCAGATCCCGCAACACTTCTCATGGTTGGCGCTAGCTTTACTCAATATTCGATCTATCCAAGACACGTACTCAATTTGAGCAGGAACGGCCTTAAGCCGGGTCTTGTCCTCGTTGGGTCGCGGGGGGTGGGGAACATGCCCCCAACCGACGATTTACGTCACGAGGGATACAGCGGATGGACAGCTGAAGCTTTTGCCGTTCTCGCCGGTCCATTGGCTCGTTCCGGCTATCAACAACGCGGCGCAACCGGCAGCCCTTTTGTCTACGAATCTGAAGATGGTTCCCGGGTTTTGGATTTTGGCCGATACTCTACGGAACTCAATGGTGGCAAGGGACCAGATCTCGTCACCATCCAAGTCGGCACCAATGACGTGTTTGGTGCCAACGACGACACGATCGACCAGACGATCGACGAGATGTTTGTTCACTACAACGCCGTCATTGAGTCAATCCACAAATTCCGTAGGGACACTCGGGTGGGCGTGCAGATGGTTACACCGCCTTCGATCTCGCAGGATGGATTCAGGAATTACACCGGAGCAGGTAAACAGACCCGGTGGCAATTTCGTCGCAACCAACATCGATTAATGGAACGAATGGTTCGTGATTTTTCGAATCGGGTCGATGAACACATCTATCTCGTTCCCACTTATCTTAATCTTGATACGGCACATCATTTTCCGACATGGTCACCACAGATCAATGCACGGTTTGAGCAAACAATGTCCCGCGTAAACAACGGCACACACCCATCCGAACCAGGATATCAGCAGATTGGGGACACCATTTACTGCTGGATTGTCAATATGCTGGCTTCTGCAAACAAATAGTTTTCGGAAGGCGCAATCGCCGCACGAACACCCACCCTTAGATGATGGTCGATGATGGCAAACAGCGAAATCGCACGAAACATAAAGGCAACCCTGCTGCTCATGTTCGGAACCTTGTGGCTGGAGTTGGCACCTCTTCAAGCCGACGTGCCAACAGGTCAAAAGCAAACTGAGGTGTCTCAACCTTCAGTGCGTGAACAATCAGCCATTTCCGCAGATCGTGTCGCATGGGCTGGCTATGGTTCCTACCGAGTTCTGCTGGAAGTCCAACCCGTTGAAATAGGTAATCGGTCGGAAGACGAGTTGCCGGCGCAAGTGGTCATCGACTGGAAATCTCTGCTGAAAAGCATCGGTGCAAGTGGCAAGGCCGATTTGCGAACATTGCAAGTTATGCAAATCGATGAGGCAAGTGGCCGACCGATTTGGTATTCGGACTACGCATACCAGCGAGGCCCCTACGATCGTGCCTTTCGCTGGTACGATGATGCAATTCCCTACGAGTTTCCAGAAGTCCTCAGCCCTTCAAGCTATACGGATGGCGAGCGGCGGCGCAGGATCAACATTCGCGCCGGATACATGTATAACGCCGTCGGCGAGTGGAAATCTGGAAACTTGTCCTGGTCTCATACTCAACTTGGCGACAAGCCGTCCTATTACGCAGCCTACTTCGACCGGATGGATACGGACGCTCTTCCTCCGGACAAGGTGCCGACAGGCTGGCTTGGCGATGCCATGCCAAGGCACGTCCGGTGGAGTAAGAACACCACTGGCACCGATACCACCCAGATTGCGTTAGATGACTGGAACCAGGATGGTTTGATCGACATCGTGTACGGCGAGCAATACGGTCAGCTTTTCTTCATGCTTAATCAAGGTACGCGCGAAGTGCCTGCCTTTGGTCCCAGCAGAATGATCTTTGAATCCGATGGGCAACCACTTGATATTGGCATGCACGCCGCGCCGCTCGTGATCGACTGGGATCAAGACGGGGCAAAAGACCTGCTGGTTGGCACCTATCGAAACCGCATTGCGTTCTTCCGAAATACGGGAACCAACGACAAAAGGGTGTTCGCATTTCAAGGATTCTTACGAGACAACTCGGACCAATTCTTCGCGCTTCCAGTAACCCCGGTTGCCCAAAAGAGCGCGGGGGTTTTTAAGGAGGACTATTTCCCGGTCATGTCACCGGCAGACTGGGATAACGATGGTGACTTGGATTTGTTGTGCGGCGGTTATATCACGGGTCGGGTCTATTTCTACCGAAACAACGGGCGTCAGGAAGGCTTGCCGGTGTTGGAGTTCGTTGGCCCGCTCGCTGCTGACGGCAAACCCGTGAATGTGCGGGACTGGTGTGCCGCACCCTGCGTTGCCGACTTCAACGGTGACGGCTTGCTCGATTTGGTTGTCGGTTCGTATACGTGGGATGCCGATCAGGTGGAACGACCGTCGTTTTTAAGGTACTTCACGAACACCGGGACAGCAGCCGATCCCGTGCTTGAGGAAAAACTATTACCTGTGCGAGGAAATATCCCGAAGCTGCGCCTCCCCCATCCACGCGCTGCCGATCTTAACAACGATGGCTTGATTGATCTGATTGTTTCGACTGGAAGTAGGATCGTCATCTATCCCAACGTGGGAACGCCAACTGAGCCGATCTTTGACATCAATCAGCAACCAATCCCGGCCGCCTGGGGAAATGCGAAAACAAAAATTGGCCATCAGGTTCTCGATTGGAATCATGACGGTTGGCCAGACCTGGTCAACGGATACACAATTCGGCTCAACGCAGGGATTGGAAAACCTTATTTCTGGAACAGGACAGCTTCTCTGTTGCCACCAGGTATGCGCATCGATCATCCAGCGGAACTCGGCGATGGCCATTTTTACCCTTACTTGCACGACCTCGATCACGACGGTCAAATGGACGTACTTTTCGGCGACTGGTTTGGACACGTGTGGTTCCACCGCAATCAGAGCACTGCACAGGAAAGACTTTTCGATACTGAGGGGCAGAAACTCCAGACAGTGGATGGAGCTGCAATCAAAGTTGGGCCAATCGATGGCGACACCGAAAATAACTTTCAGACTCTTCAAGGCGCTCGTACTACATTGATTGCTGGCGATTACAACGATGATGGCTTGGATGACTTGGTCGTTGGCGATACTTACGGAATGATTCGGTACTACGAGAACGTTGGTCAACGAGAATCTCCCCGTTTTGCCAAGGCGGTTACCGTCGCGGACCTTAAGTCACGGCTTCACGTGGAAAAAGGTGACTGGAACCGAGACGGTCGTCTGGATATCGTCGCCTCGATGAGTTCCCATAAAATTTACGTATTTCTCAATGAGGGATCGCCAGGTACCGCTCGTTTTGGAGATGGCAGCCAGTTGAAGTGTACGATCAAGGGGCCAATCGCGATGGTCGCGGACCTCAACCGAGACGGTGATGAAGACCTGCTAATCAACGGTACACAGGGGACCAGCTTCGTCGAACGCTCGTTCATTGAACACGGTTACGCAACTGCAAGCGTTCTGACGATCGAAAGCCTTACCAAGCAAAGCAAGAAATAGTCCAGACGCCCAGGCCTTACGATCACGGTAGCAGCATTTCGACGACTGTGACGTGTGCCGCTGCTCGCGGCCTCGCGAAGGGTTATCATACCGCGGCATGGTGACGTTTTCCGCGTATGGCCGACTAGCCTAACGTACCGAGGCCAGCAGTGCCCACGGGAAGTTAGCGCCAATGAGTGTCCCGCAGGTAGTCGGGCACATCGACCTGGGAAATTCGGCTAGCCCCCCCCAACGCCGCGGGGTTTTTCAGACTCGGGCAAAGTTACTGGGATACTCACCCCATCGAAGGAGTTTCTGATTTCGCCAATATCTTTTGCCCGCAAAGCTTTAATCCCATAGGACTCGATGGCAATGTCCCCTCCAGGCACGACTTCGAAACGGTTGAAACAGACCAGCGCCGATGCGTCGGTTGCCAGGCAAACACCGAATTTCATGTTGCGAATGCTGTTGTTGACGATCGTCGCTTGCGCGTTTGTCGCAACCCACACTCCATAACTCCGAGGCAACACTTCGCTTGCCGTCATTTCGTTTCGCCCGACCAAGCACTTCTTACTCACGTTAGCACTGAATAGCACAAAAACGGTTTCGACTTCGACATCCTTCGCCGTTCCCTTCTCCGGTTCCGCGGCAAAGCGATTGTTGCAAATCACCGCACCCTCTGCGCCGATGTTGATGCCGATGACGTAGGTACTCTTCGCGTCCTTGGGAACGTCGTATCTGAAGTTCGTAAACTGGTTGTCGCAAATCGCCACGTCTTTGGATTGAGCAACGTTTATGGCGAGGTAGGGAATATCGTCGAATTGCATGTCGCCGATGCGCAACTTTTCATTTTGCGTGCAGTGTATGTTGAACCAAAAACCGCCCACAACACCATTGCTAACCGTTACACCAGTCTGACCCGACACCACAATCCCGAACGTACCTTTCCTGGGAGTCCCCGCAAATCGCAAGGCGTGCCCACAAAGATCAATCGTCACATTGTCTGCCTGGACTTTGATACCAGTGTTTCGATCAACCTGCATGTTTTGGTGCAGACGGTATCGTCCAGGCACTTTAATGATTCCATCCTGTGGTACATGCTTCCACTCCAGCGATGGCGGTGATGGAGATATCTCTTCACCTTGTGCTGCACCAGAGTTGGCCAGTAATATGCCAATTGCCGCTAATGATGATGCGAGCGCACAGCCACCCATCGGTTTGTGTTCACCCATCGGTTTGTGTTCACCCATTGGTTTGTGTTCACCCATTGGTTTGTGTTCACCCATTGGTTTGTGTTCACCCATCGGTTTGTGTTTCCTATCCCCGTTTTTCGTAATCAGAGTGTGTCGTGGTAACATAGGGCACATCGTACCAGTTCGACCGCGATATGTGAACTGTTCTCCAGGCACGTTGGTTGCCGCTCGGTAATTATGTCTGCTGAATCACAATAGGTTGCGGTCGCCGGCGGAGCGATTCTAAATTTTGCTTCTGCGATATGGTAAAACCACAATCACAGCCGCCAGCAATCCAACGATTAACAAGCAGCTTGCGGGTTCCGGTACGCCTAGCGGCATGCTTGCCAAAGTAGCCTCATTTGTATTCAGATGGTCTTGCCACACTGTGTAATCGGCCGCGTTGACCAGATGATCGCGATTGCCGTCGGCAGTGCGGTCACCTGTCAGGCCAAACTGTTCCTGCCACACTGCGAAATCGTGCGCATCGACGTCACCATCCTTGTCATAGTCACCGCGGATCTCTGGGGAGGCAAAAAATTGAAAAGTTGCTTCGGTACTGGTATATCCTGAAAGTGGCTCTCCCGTAATGTCGTGCCCAACGTAAACCCGGTAAACCGCCTCGTAGAGATTCTCAATCGGGTCATCCACTGCATAAACGTTGTGAGCCATGGCACCCGTCCAGCGCCACCGGCTGGGACTGTCGGTCGTGCCGAAGATCGGTTCATATGCGGGAGATGCCGGTGGCCGTTGGTAGACCTCTAGCCCCGGAGTTGCGTCAAGTTGGTCTATCCAAATCCAGGCTTCGGCTGGGAGAGAGATGAATCCGTCCGGGTTCCAGCCATATTGAAAGTTGTATGCCTTAGTGCTGAGTACGCTCCAGGTCAAATTCGGATCAAATTCATGGGCTGGTTCAAGCGGGCGGAGTTGGGGAGTTGGTACCGAGTCATCCACCTTGGCCCACAGGCCGTTCCCAACCAGGCTGATGTCGACATGTTTCATTGGGGCCAACGCCATTCCAGTCTGACCACCTCCAATTTGGGGAATCACATATTCGGCCGTAGCGGTTGTAGAAAGACCGGCTAACACAGCAAATCCAATCCGGGCCAAGTACTTCTTTGTGACCATTGCAAACACGCAAAAAGGGTTGATTTGAATTGTCCTCGGGCCAGCACTCGGCCGGCCGGGCAAGTCGATGTGAACGACGTCGACACAGCACTGAAAGGAAGGCCGAGGCGGCAAGCCAAAAGCTCACCAGTTGTCAGGGCAAAGTTATTAAGGCAAAAAGGTCTTCAAGAATATTGGTGGGGGAACCGTCATTCCTTTATTGACCCAGGCATGCTTGGCTTGGATCCCAGCGGTCAACCTTGGTAGGACGGTCAAAGGTGGCGGAAAACTTGTCTGCAGTAACGTGGCTGTCAACCCACAGGTAATTGGCAACTTCCGAATGTCGCTGCGAGGCAACTTCCGAAGCTCCCCCGAAATACCAGAAGTGGGCCATCACGTGATCGGTTTTCGCAGCCGTTTCGATTTCTGCAACCATCACCGTTCGTGACGTACAGGGTATTTTTCTCAGGGACGTATAGGTCGGACCATCTGCGGCACCCACGAGTTCTCCTGTTTCGGCTGCCTGCAACTCAAACCACACGTTCTTTCCATAGCTCCACAGGCCTGGTTCTCGACGCTCGTCACTCGGGCAGCGATACACACCGATAGTCATGTCGACCGGCAAGGTTTTCGTTGGAGAAACCACCGTCGGGTCAATAAAAGGTGCGATTGCATAACCCCAGGGAAGTTCTCGATGGGCAAATGCAGAGTGGGAACTACGGGGAAAGCAACCATCGTGCAAATCAAGATACATGTGGAATGCAAGCCCGATTTGTTTCAGGTTATTTGCGCACTGTTGGCGACGAGCAGTTGCACGTATTGACTGAACCGCCGGCAGTAGCAACCCCACAAGTGCCAGGGTGATTGCAATCACCACCAACAACTCCACGAGGGTAAAGGCTCGGTGTGCACGCACGGGATTATCCTTTAAAAACAAACCCTGGGACGGCTTCCATTCCATGAACTCAACTGCTGAAGCCATGGAACTGGTCGAAATGGTACAACCGCGTTTGACAACGACACAAACCCACAGCGGCACACACTACCAGCATCTGATTACAATGCTAATAACCAGGCTCTACCAACGGGGCAAGCCGTCGAAAACTGAGTTGTCGACCGATGGTTAAGAGAGTTCGGCTACACAAATTTGGGGAGGCGGAAGAAGAGGCTTCCCGGCCAGGGCGGTGTAGAACAACACCTTGATCACAAAGAGATCACTAATGCGTGAACTAACTGGCAATTCGGTAGGCGCCGGTGGGGGCGTGGCCACAAGAAAAGTCCCGTCGCTGGTCATTCCCTGGCATGCAATCGCATGCAGGACAATCACGGGTTTGAACGTTAATAGCCTGACCTTTGCAGTCGAATTTTTGTGGCATCTTTTTTTGGGGCAATTGGCGCACTGTTGGGAGGCTTTGTTCTCTACGAAGCTGGCCAGTACCAGTCCATCCTGGCTTGGCGGTTCGTTCCAGGGAGTCGTATCGAGACCGGCTGCCTTGGCAGCAGCGATTGCGTGTTGAGGGGGCCGCACACCTTCCCGCCGCGCCCAGGCAAGACGTGCCGCAAGTGAATGACAACAGCATTTTTTCCAACAGTAGTCGGCCGTAGCACATCCACACGGACAGGTTTCACAGGGAAACCGCTCGACCTCGCCAGAATCGACAACTTTTGCGACTGGAAGGCGAACCTCCAGTGGCAAGCCCGCAGCAACAGCCAGGAACCAACCTGCCAGGAGTAGCGTTAGGATACGTCGTGCAAACATAGGGCACATCATACCACCTGGGTCGCAACGTGTGAACTGTTCTCCCGACGCGTTGATTGCCGGCTTCATGAAAACGCCGGGCCAGCTAGATCACGTGGCTGAGCTTACGGCAGCGTCAATCAAGTGCTGCTCTTTTTCCGTGAGTCCAGACAGCGGTGCCACAGCCCGTCCATTGCCAATGCCGAGTCGGCTGACCGCATACTTGACCCCTGCAAGCCATTTGCCGTCTGCCCCAATCACATCGCGACGAAGTTGCATCGTGCGGTTTTGGCATTTGTGGAGTTCTTTGAATTGGCCTTCCCGGTAAGCTGTGACGGCGCCCACATACGTCTCCGGTTCGAAATTGGCACAGACGGGAACGATTCCGCTTCCACCGCTAACCAGGCCAAAAGCAATCAGTCGTTCATCGCCAACCAGGATCGACAGTCCCACATCCTTGCCGGCTTCGATGAGGTTCCACAAATACTGTTGGTCTCCAGAACTCTCTTTGGCGATGCGAATCCACTTGCGATTGGCTAAATCGACCAGTAATTCCACCGGCAGCGTAACGCCCGTCGTTGAGGGAATATTGTAGGCAATCATCTCCATTCGATCGGTCGCTTCACGGCAGGCTCCGTAAAGCCGTAGTTGCTCGTCGTAGGTGTTGGACGGCACGTAATAGGTAGGGGTGACTACAAAGAAGCGATAATCGAGTTTTTCAAGCCGCTGGATCTTGTCGATCACTCTTGCAGTCGACGTGTCCGTCACACCACCAAGCAGTGGGACCTGATCTCCGACCTGATCACGGGCGATTTCAACCATGCGCTGCCATTGGTTGATTTCCAGGAGTGGCCCTTCGCCGGCAGTTCCGCCGATAAACAGGGCATCGACACCGGCCTCGATCAGGTGGCTAATTTGTGCCCGATAGGCAGGTTCGTCAACCTGGTCCTGGTCGTCGACAGGGGTGATGATCGGGACCACAAGGCCAGTTGGAGGGCAAGCATCGGTCACGTTGGTAAACCTCGCATAGGGGGTTAGGGTCATCGAATAGGGGAATAATGGGTGGGGGTCAAAAACTGGGATTCCACCTTGGCTACCAGAGGACCATTTTTGCGGGAATCGGCAAATGCTTTTTTCCAGTCGGCGTCGTCGCGAAAAGCGCCCCAGGCGGCGTCCCGAGATTTGCGGTCGGGATACGCCAGCATGTAAACAAGCGTGTTCTTCGATTTTTCTTCGTCGGTCGGGGTCCAGTAACCGACCAACTGCATGCCGTGTTTGACAAACAGCTTGTTGGTATGGTTGCTGAAACGTTGATGTAACTCCGGCAGTTTCCCGTCGTGTGTGGTATAGGTCCGCAATTCAAAAAAATGGGCCCTCTCAGACTTCTTATGATGATCTGCTAAAATCGAGGGGACAACCAGAGCACAGGCTGACATGGTTCCGGCAAGTAAAAGCAGATGGGATGTGGTTCGTTTCATAATGGACCCTTGCGATGTAGGTGACTGGGTGTGGGCTTCCCCCGATCTATGATCCAGGGCCTATGAGAAAATCTAGGTCTAGGGATCCGCTGGCTTGCCGTAGCGGAGAAGGTTGCTGAGGCGTAGCCGAAGCAACCTTTGCAGCGGAGGGAAGCCA
>CAUZEA010000020.1:0-68647 GCA_963578605.1 Planctomycetota bacterium | reverse complement strand
TGGACTGAGCAGGCAAACTGACGATAAAATAAACGCGGACAGTTGACGATGCGACATCCAAAAAACCTCTTTCTTCAAGCAAACGGTGCGGGCCGCCCAACGCAATCTGGATGGATGAGGCAAAATGATTTTCCGTCAGGATAACAGATTTCCAACATTGGCAAAACAAGGCCGGGTAGGAACGATGCAATCACCTGACCGGCGCGCGAAAACAACCCACCCACCAGGGCAAGAACCGTTTGGTTTTTTACCGCAAATCGGTCCGTTGCAACTTTACCGGATCAGAGCCAATCAGGGACAGGAACTCCCGTATGTTCCGACAATCGCCGCAAGCTTTGGATCACGTCCGACGGTAGCAAGATCCCTGCTTTGAGCGCTTTCTCCCGCTTCTCCCATTCTTTTTCACCAGGAACGTAAATGCGATCTGACCCGTCAGCTTTAGGCGCAGCGTGAATTTCCTGGACTAACCCATCCATGCGACGTTGGAACTCTTCCAGGGGCATTAACGTGGCGACGTTGATCGCCAGGAATGCTCCGCCATGATCGGTCTCGATGCTGGGGTCGTCAAACAGCCAGCTACCCACGTTCCACGTCATGGCAGCCCCGGTCAGGACGGCAGAAAGCGTTTCGATCAACAGCGCGATACCGTACCCCTTGTAACCGGCCATGGGGGCCAGCGACGCACTCTCGGGATATTGACTGCCATCGGTGGTTGGCTGGCCGTCGGGACCAATCACCCAGTTCTCAGGCAAAGGTTCTCCTCGCTCGCACGCGGCGAAGACTTTGCCACCAGCTACGGTACTGATCGCCATATCGAGCAGGATGGGATTCCCCCCGGTGGGAACTCCATAGGCCATCGGGTTACTTCCGGTAACTGCTTTCCGTGACCCTGGTGCCGCCACCGAGGGAACATCGTTGGCCATGGCCATGCCAATCATTCCCTGCTGGGCGGCCTGGTTGGCATAAACACCAGCCGCGCCAAAATGACAACTGTTCCTCACGCCCACATAGGCCGTGCCCGCCTCCCTTGCCTTATCGATGGCCAGTTGCATCGCGTACGTCGAGGTCACCTGTCCCAAAGTCGAACCACCATCGACCAGGGCCCAACTGGGACCCTCACGCACGATACTCGGGGTCGCATTGCCCTTCAGGCCCTTGCCCGTGAGCCGTTTGGCATAACCAATCAGCAACTTGGAACCATGCGTGAACACCCCCCAGCTGTCGGTAAGTACCAACCGCGCGGCTGTGGCCCGCGCATTGTCTTCACCAACTTCGCACGCTTTGAGCGCATCGACACAAAAAGACTCAAGTTGCTCGACCGTGACATGTTCGGACATAAACTCTATTTTCAAACAGGGGACTTTATACGTTTTCGGAACTCACTCATCCTTCGACTGCCGGCGTTACACCATTGACGATATTGGGAACAGGCTCCCCACGCACCGAACAAGCCACAATTTCCGCAACATTGCGCCGCAATCGTTCGACACAGTCGACGGTCGACACCGCCAGGTGGCTGTTAATCAGCACGTTCTCCAGCGTCCGCAGAGGATGATCCACCGGAAGTGGTTCCGGGGCCACCACGTCAAGCCCTGCAAACCCCACTTTCCCACTCTCCAAACCGGCAGTCAGGTCGTTGGTGTTGACAATGGTTCCCCGGGCGCAGTTTACCAGGATGACCCCTTCTTTCATTTGGCCGATCGCCTCGGCCGCAACGAGATTCTCCGTGTCCTTGTTAGCCGGGCAGTGAAGCGTAATCAAATCGCTATTGGCCCAGATTTCTTCGAGTGAAACGGGTTCACACCCCGCAGCCTTGATATCGGCATCGTCCACGACCGGATCAAACGCAATGACACGGCAGTTGAATGGCTGCAAACGCCCAGCCACGGCACTCCCGATACGACCAAAACCAACAACACCAACCGTCATCGTGTGCATCGCAAACATGCGGTCTAGCGGAACCCCCATCCCCCAATGACCCTGCTGAACGTATCTGTGATTCGCGCCGAACTGGCGTATCGCAGAAAGCATGAGCCCGAGCGTCGTATCGGCAACTTCGTCGATGCAGTAGTCGGGTACGTTACAAACCGGAATTCTTTTCGCGGCGGCGGCCTCCGCATCGACGTTGTCGTATCCGATGCCGTACCGCACGATCACTTTTGCGCTTTGGAGCTGAGTGATCACCTCGGCGGTGATGGGGGAATACTGGGAAATAATTTGGTCCGCCGTACGACAGGCATCTATCGTTTCGGCCACGGTCGTACACTGACGCTCGACAACTTCGCAGCCGAGCGGTTCCAGAATGGCCCGCTCAATATCGACGGCTCCCCAAGTAAAATCGGTGATGACAACGGTAGACATGTCGGGGGGGTCTCTCGCACAAAAAAATGACCACAGAAAACAGCACTCGTTCTGTCAGGAAACCATATGTTAGAGGGGAGCATGCCACGAATCTAGTGGGGCCTTCCCGGTTGGAGGCACTGTTTTGGAATGCGGCGATTAAGATCCAGATTGCACCGCTATCTGGCAATCATCCCTCAGATATCATCCCAAGTTCTATCAAGCGGTCGCAATACAAAGAATGGTCTGTTGCTTGAAAACAGCAAAACGTGACCGTTTCCGGAAATTGATTTTTTGGGAGCCAGTTGATTACGGTGTCGATCGCAATAACGCACGCCTGGTCAGCCGGAAATCCGAATACACCCGTTGAAATGCAAGGAAACGCAATGGATGGCAGTTGGTGAGCGGCAGCCAACTCCAGCGATCGTCGATAGGCGGATGCTAACAAGTCCGATTCGTTCGAATTGCCACCATGGAAAACAGGGCCGACAGCATGGATGACGTGCGAAGCAGCAAGATTGAATCCAGGGGTAATTCGCGTGTCGCCGGTCTGGCAGGGAGCAAGTTGACGTGATGCAGCCACAAGATCCGGGCCAGCTGCCGAGTGGACCGCACCGTCGACGCCACCACCGCCTCGTAAAGATTCATTCGCCGCAGTGACCACAGCCTGGACGTTGAGCGAGGTAATGTCACCGAGCACAAGCCTGATTCGATGAGCCAGATCAGCCATAATGGATCCAGGAGCGATTCCCGCAGAGGTAGTGTCTAACTTCATCTGGCTGGCGGGCCTACCTGGCCGATCACGCTGGAAGAACGCAAGGCTTGCTTGGCTTCACAACCATGGCCGTCGCAGACAAATCATGGCCGTCGCAGACAAATTGGAGACCGAGCGCGTCAACCGAGTAGCATGCGGCAGCCCCACCAGAACACAAAAACCCCCGAGAATAACAACGTTTCTCGAAGGTTTTGTAAGAGCGACGCCGAGGGGACTCGAACCCCCAACCACCGGATCGACAGTCCGGGACTCTAACCAATTGAGCTACGGCGCCAAATGCTTGCCTCTCAACGGGGTGGCGGAGGCCAACGAGGGCTTTAAGACCTCTCTCCTAGCATCGGCCAACCCGAGCCTAGGAATCTAGCAAGAACCGGGCAACTGAGCAAGTCGTCCCCGTAACGTTTGCCCGTTTCGCGGCACCTCCCGAACCGAGCGGCGATGTTTCGCCCAGGAAAAGCCAAACTGGCCCACCCCGTCAACCGGCGACGCCCAGAAGATGCCGTTCCAGCAAGACTTCCCAACCTGCAATTCGGTTCGCCCCTGCAGCTGTGTACGTCTCTTCGCCAGCCAGACATGGTACCCCGGTCACACGTCGTCACCTGTCGGTTTTCTCCAAAGACAACTATAATCCTGGCAGACTGGTTCGAGACGTTTTGGGTAAAAAAACTTTCCAAGTTGGCATTCATTTCCAAGTTGGCATTCCCAGTGACATCCAAGGAGACAAGCCGTGTCGCGACAAAAAACACCAAGACGCGCCGCCGGGGGGCGACGAATCGGTGCCCGAAAGACCTGCAACGGGCTTCCCATTGGCTTTGGCCTGTGTTTTGTAACCGCCTCATTGATGTTGTTCACCTCTGTCGCGAAGTCAAACGGCCCGCTTGCGCTTGAAGGAAAATTACCAAACGATATCCGGCTTGAGCCACTCAACGATCTCAACGGCTACTTTCCCTTTGTCCCGCCCACGTCGGCAGACGAGTGGGCCCAGCGGGCCGAGCGGGTCCGCCGCAAGATACTGGTCTCGGCCGGTCTCTGGCCAATGCCAACCAAGACTCCGCTGAATGCGGTGGTACACGGTCGGATGGACCGTGGAGACTATACGGTGGAAAAAGTTTTTTTTGAGAGCCTGCCGGGGTTTTACGTGACCGGCAACCTGTACTGCCCGAAACACAAGGTGGGGCAACATCCCGGCATACTTTGTCCCCATGGCCACTGGTCTGAAGGCCGCTTTTATCAAAAATCGATCGCTGCGGTCCATGGGGAATTTCTTGCGGGGGGCGAAACATTTTTCGAAGGGGGTCGCAGTCCACTTCAGGCACGTTGCGTCCACCTCGCACGCATGGGATGCGTGGTATTCCACTACGATATGATCGGCTACGCCGACAGTCAGCAAATCCCGTTCGAACTGGCGCATCGCTTCGTACGGCAAGACCCGGAAATGAACACGCTTGAAAATTGGGGGCTTTACAGTCCCCAGGCAGAAACGCATTCGCAAACCGTGCTCGGTTTACAAACGCTCAATTCGATCAGGGCCCTCGATTTCCTGAGTGAACTCCCCAACGTCGACCCTGATCGAATTGGCGTCACAGGGGCCAGCGGCGGGGGCACCCAAACCATGATCCTTTGTGCGTTGGACCCGCGGCCAACGGTTTCCTTTCCAGCCGTGATGGTATCGACAGCCATGCAAGGCGGGTGCCCCTGCGAAAATGCCTGCGGCCTTCGTGTCGGCACAGGCAATATCGAATTCGCAGCCTTGTTTGCCCCCAAACCAATGGGGCTCACCGCTGCCGACGACTGGACCGTGGAAATGGATTCCAAAGGACTGCCAGAACTGCGGCAACTCTATGAATTTCTGGGGGCACCATCCAACGTGATGCTCGTGTCGCGAACCGAGTTCGAACACAACTACAATTCGATTTCCCGACACGCCATGTACGAGTGGTTTAATCGCCATTTGCAACTCGGCGTCAAGGAGCCGATTCAAGAACGGGATTACCTGCGATTGCACCGCGACGAAATGACCGTTTGGAATGACGAACATCCCCAACCGGAGGGAGGCATTGAATTTGAACGAAAGTTACTGAAATGGTGGCACGACGATACCGTCCAGCAACTTGCGACACTCGCACCTCACGATATCAACTCGCTGAATCGACATCGAGAAGTTGTTGGCGGCGCGGTCGATATTTTGATTGATCGCCCACCGACAGAAGGGTCCGATGTCGATTACGAACCGACACACGAAATCGACCGGGAGAACTTTACGCTGTCTATTGGGTTGCTCCGCAACAAGCGTTACGGCGAAGAACTTCCCATGGTACGTCTCACTCCCAAACAGTGGCATGGCCGCACGGTGATCTGGCTCGATGAATCTGGAAAAGCAGGCTTGTTCACCGAGTCGGGAGAATTGCAATCTGAAATTGCACGGCTGATTGATTCGGGCATCGCGGTGATTGGCGTCGATTTGCTGTATCAGGGTGAGTTTCTGGTCGACGGCTTGCCGCTCGAAGAAACTCGTCGTGTTAAACATTTGGGGAACTTGAAAACCTCGCGCACGCTGAAAGTCCCCCGGGAAGTCGCCGCATATACTTTCGGTTACAACCACCCGATCTCCACACAACGCGTTCACGACGTGCTCAGCGTGCTCTCGCTGGCCAGCCACCAAGATCCAAAACCAAAGCAAATCGACCTGGTGGGCCTGGCCGGGGCAGGGCACTGGGCCGTGCTGGCTTGTACCCAGGCACGAGATGTCGTCGACAACCTGGCCGTCGATACACAAGGCTTCCGTTTTGGGAAAATTGAGAGCCTGCGGGATCCCGACTTCGCACCGGGACTTGCAAAATATGGTGACCTGCCGGGCCTGTTAGCCTTGGTGGCTCCCACGCAACTTTGGCTGGCGGGTGAAGGCAGCGACCTGCCCGATGTCATCCAAGCAACGTATCATGCAGCCGGGGCCAGTCCGAAGGTAACGGCCTGGCAGGGCGACGCACAAGATGCGCCTCGGGATGCGGTCGACTGGCTACTGAGACAACAATAACTTGCACAGTTCCCCTCTGAGGAGATCGCTATGAGTCGTGCAACCGGCCTCCTCCTTGGTTCTGCGTCGATATTGCTGACATTCGCTCTGGCACGCGCCGGAGAGGTTCACTGGAAGCATCTGCAACTCGATTCGAAGTATCGTTCCGAAGGCGTTGCAACTGCCGACGTCAATCGAGATGGTGAAATCGACGTGCTTGTCGGCGACGTGTGGTATGAAGCTCCCAACTGGCAAATGCACGAAATCCGCACTGCAGGAAATTACGACTTTGCCCGCGGTTACAGTGAATGCTTTGGCAACTTTGCGTACGATGTCGATGGCGATGGCTGGAAGGATCAAATCACCATCGGCTTTCCGGGGAAACCGTGTCACTGGTACAGGAATCCCCAGGGCAGGTCCGGACACTGGCAGCAATTTGAGATTTACCATTCTGCCTGTAACGAATCGCCTAACTTCAACGATGTGAATGATGACGGCAAGCCTGATTTGATTTTAGGCGCCGATGCGCAACTCGGATTTCTCACCTTCTCTGTGGGTAAAGATGCAACCTCAAAATGGCCATTTCACCGCGTGACCCCCGCCGGTGACCCGGTGCAAAACGGATCCGACATGTTTTATCATGGCCTTGGCATCGGGGACCTGAACGGTGACGGGCATCGCGACATCCTCATCCCCCACGGTTGGTACGAGGCACCATCTGACCCGGGTAACCATTCAGGCCCATGGCAGTTCCATGCCTTTCGTTTGTCCAAACACCCGGAGGAACCGGCACTCAGAACTGCCCATTTGTTGGTTTATGACCTCGACCTGGACGGCGATCAGGATATCATCGCAAGCTCAGCACACAATTTTGGGATCTGGTGGTTTGAAAATCTGGGGGCCGAAAACCACACAAGGTTCCAGTACCACTTGATCGATGAATCATTTTCGCAAACGCATGCGCTGCAAATGGCCGATATCAACGGGGACGGGCACCAGGATTTGATCACGGGCAAGCGGTTTTTCGCCCACAACGGCAACGATCCTGGCGGCAAAGATCCCGTGGTGATGGTATGGATTGAAGTCCAGCGAACCAAAAACTCGCCGCCCACTTTCACCCTGCACGAAATTCCCGCGGGTCGCAACACGGGACCGGGCACCCAGTTTGAAGTTCGCGATATGAACAACGACCATCGTATCGACATTATCCTTTCCAACAAAAAAGGCGTTCACCTGTTACTGCAGGACGAAACCATCCCCTGACCCCAGCAACCGTGACCCCCGAAAACAGTCCTGCCGTGCTCCAAGTTGGTTGTGCTGGAATTCTCGTCGTCGATACTATTTGCGGTCCTGTGAAGGCTCTGCCTGAGCCCGGCCAATTGTTAATCCTCGACGACATACCGTCGACCGTGGGGGGTTGCGCGGCAAACGTAGCTGGCGCTCTCGCCAAGCAAGGAGTTGCTGTTGGTGCCGCAGGATTAGTAGGCGAGGACTCAGCCGCCGAACTTCTACGGGGTAAACTCACAGCCCGACATGTCGATTGCACCCAAGTAAAATCGACTGCCGACCACCCGACCTCACAAACCATTATCCTGCTTGTCGAGGGTCAGGATCGCCGGTTCCTGCACAGTTTTGGTGTCAATCAATTTTTTTCTGTCCTTCAGTTGGACCGCGAATGGATCCGTAATCTCAAGGTATTCTACGTGGGTGGGTTGTTTGCGATGCCCAACTTCCGCACTGACGAGCTTGCCGAGTTGTTGAAATACTGTCGGGCTCACGAGGTGGTCACCGTGGTTGATGTCGTTGTCTCGCAGGAAATGCGTGATTTCGGGCAACTCGACGAGTGCCTGCCCCATATCGATTACTTTCTTCCCAATGATGACGAGGCAGCCCGGATCACAGGTCAAAGCGACCCTTCCGAACAAGCCCGTGTCTTCCGCGATAAGGGAGTTGAAACCACGATCGTCACGCTAGGTGAGAAGGGAGCCCTTGCCATGAATGGTAACGATTTATGGCGGGTAGGTACCTTTCCAGTCGAGTTTGTCGACATGACTGGTTGCGGTGACGCCTTCGACGCGGGCCTGATTTCCGGTGTGTTAAAAAACTGGGACCTTCCCCGCATGCTCAGCTATGCGACGGCTCTCGGCGGGTCTTGCGCGCAAGCCTTGGGGGCCTATGACGGCGTGTTCACCGCCGATGAGGCAGAGGATTTCTTACAAACCAGGCAGGTCGAGGTCGAGCACGTGATGATCCCTTGACACTGCCGGCCCAATGCACAGCGGAGCCATCCTTGCCGTTCGCGTTCAGCGCCCAAGCGAGACTGCAACGTCCTCGACTATTTCGCGTCAGGGTGCCGCGCCCGGAAGTCGCTCACTGTAAAGACGAGCTTGAAATCCTACGTCGCGGATGAAAAAAGAACGTCACGCCCGACCCCCAGCAACAGTTTGCGATTCTCAGCGCGGCAGGAGGCCTGGGTGGACTGGCCAGCAATCAGCTGACACTCAGCGGCGATAGCGCTGGATTTAGTGTGAATGTTTCGGGCAGCGATGTCATCCTCGAATTTGGTAGTGGCGCGCTCGTTGGCGACTACAACGGCAATGGTATTGTTGGTGCGGCCGACTACGTTGTGTGGCGGGACGGCGACAGTCCCGATTCCGGGCCACAAGGTTACCCCGACTGGAAAACTAATTTTGGCAACACGGCTGGCAGCGGTACAAACGCTGCCTCCCCTGAGCCGACAGGCCTGGTATTGTTCCTATTGGCCTGCGTGATGCCCTTTTTTCGTACTCGTGACTTCCGATAGCGGTAGGGCTTCTGCGGAATTGGCAGCGATCCTGGCAGAGGCAGGGCTTAGGCCAGGACATCCTCCACCACATTCCCGTGGACATCCGTCAAGCGGAATTCCCGGCCGGCGTAGCGATACATGAGTCGCTCGTGGTCGAGTCCCAGGAGATGGAGAATTGTGGCATGTAGATCATGGAGGTGCACCTTGTCCTCGATGGCGTGGTAGCCGTAGTCGTCCGTTGCTCCGTAGCGAATGCCGCCCTTGACCCCACCACCGGCAAGCCAGATGGTAAAGCCCGTAGGATTGTGATCGCGGCCTGGCTTCTTTGCATAATCACCCTGTACGGTTGGTGTGCGTCCGAACTCCCCCCCCCCCCAGATGACAAGCGTGTCGCCGAGAAGACCACGGGTCTTGAGGTCTTTGAGTAGTCCCGCGATCGGTCGGTCCACTTGCTGTGCGTTTGTCTCGTGTCCCTCAAGAAGCTCGTAGTGTTGGTCCCAGGTAGCAGGTGAACTGTGCGTGACCTGAATAAATCGCACCCCTTGCTCGGCAAACCGCCTGGCGAGCAAGCACTGCCGACCGAAGTTCGCAGTGAGCTGGTCGTCAAGCCCGTAGAGCCTCCGCGTTGCCGCTGTCTCGTCCGAAATGTCTTGGATTTCGGGCATCTGGGTCTGCATGCGGAAAGCCAGCTCGAACGATTGGATTCTCCCTTCGAGTGCCCGGTTTAGTTGGGTCTGGTGGAGTTGCGCGCGACTGATATCGCGGAGCATGTCGAGCTGCAACCGCTGAAGCGAGCGTGGAACGCGGTGATTTTCGAGGTAGCGGACGCGGGCCTGGTCCGGGGGGACGGTTGAGTTCGCAAGCGGTATTCCCTGAAAGGGGGCTGGCAGGAAGGCACTACTCCAGTTTTTCACGCCGCCGTAACCGAGCGTGGGGCAAATCGTGATGAACCCAGGGAGGTTCTGGTTTTCGGTGCCCAGGCCATACAGGATCCACGAACCCATGCTCGGGCGTACGAAGGTGTCGCTGCCGGTGTGCAGTTTGAGAATTGCGGCACCATGTGCCACGTTCGTGCCGTGCAGCGACCGGATGATGCACAAGTCATCGGCGTGCTGGGCGACGTGGGGAAATAAATCGCTCACTAGGGCGCCGCTCTCGCCGTAGTGGTGGAACTTCCAGGGGGATCGCAGTAGGTTGCCGGTGCCGTCAAATTTGATGCGGGACTTGGGAAAAGGTAGCGGTTTGCCGTGCTCGCGATCGAGGCGTGGCTTGTAGTCGAAGGTGTCCAGATGCGAGGGGCCTCCGAGCATAAAGAGAAAGATTACCCGCTTGGCGCGGGGTGCGAAGAGCGGATTCCTTGGCTCCAGGGAGCCGTCGCTGGCCGTGTTGGCTACGGCATCCTCACCCAGCAGCGACGCCAAAGCGAGTTGTCCGAACCCAAGGGCGATCGTTCGTAACACCTCGCGTCGCGTATTCAGGATGGGATCCGGATTCTCCACGTGCAACTCGCTCACTAACGTATGTAAATAAATTCATCTGCCGCGAGAACAACTTGACAGAGGAGTTGCCACGCTCCCAGCCGTGGAGGAACGATCTCCGACTCCGTAGCCCTCAACCCAGCTTCGGCCCGTTCCAGAAAAGCTCGTGCACGCGCAACTTCGCCGCGAGTGGCCGTGCGGCCGTACGTCGCAAGGTACAGCGCCTGGATACGGTTTGTATCGGCTTGTGGTTCGGTGTCTACGACACCGTCTGCTAGTAGTCCGTGGGCCATTTGCCCGGTTGCCTTCCACACGAAGTCACTGTTCATCAGAAAGAGCGCTTGCGGGGCGATCGTCGTCGTAGAGCGGTTCCCGTCGATCATGCTGGCGTTTGCATAATCGAAGAGGCTGAAGACGTCGTAAAGGTTATTGCGGATGACCGGGAGATAAATGCTGCGGCGTGTGAAATCGTAGCCAGTTTCATCTTTCTGGTTAATGTAGGTGACACGCTCCCGGTTTTCGGTCTTCAGCAAGGACCCGCTCATTGTGTTGTTGAGTTGGCCGCTGACGGCCAGGATTGCATCACGAACGGCCTCCGCCTCCAGGCGGCGCGCTTGCCTGCCAATGGAGCCGGTTCTCTGGATCAACACGTGCCGCCTGGGCGTCGTGACGACTGCTCATCCGGTACGTGCTCGATAACAGAATCAGGCGGTGCATCGCCTTAATTGACCACCCACTGTCGACAAAGCGGTTGGCGAGCCAGTCAAGCAGTGGTTGATTGACTGGCCGGTCCCCCAGCATTCCAAAGTTGTCAGTTGTACGTACGAATCCCTGACCAAAGTGCCACCGCCACAGCCGATTGACCATAACCCGCGCAGTGAGCGGGTGGCCCGGCGCAACTAACCACCGCGATAAGCGCAGGCGACCGCTGCGGTTTGGATCAAACGGTTGCTGTTGGTGTCCTGCGAGCACCACGGGAAAACGTCGCGGAACGGTCTCTCCAAGTGTGAGGTGACTGCCACCCTGGTGAACCCGGACGTCGACCACTTCGCGTTCGGTAACTCCCAAGGCCGCGGGTACTCCTGGGCGATTGCGGAGCGTGGTAGCTTCTTGATTTAGTCGGTCCAGCTCTTCACGAACTTTGGGGGGATAGGAACGTTCGGGCTGTGGGGGTAAGGGATTGCCTTGCTTCTGGAGCTCGCGGTTCGCTGCATCGACGAAAATCTTGATTTCGGCTTCGAGCTCGGCGAGGCGCCGCTTGTTGTCCTCAGTTTGACTTCGAATCTCCTCAGTGAGGAGCACATTCTCGTGCCATCGTGCCATCTTAATGAAGTGTTCCATGGTGCGGGTGCTCTTGAAGATACCCGCCAGCGCGTAATAGTCAGTCGTCGCGATGGGATCGAACTTGTGATCGTGACAGCGAGCACAACCGAGCGTTAGTCCCATGAAGGTTCGCCCGACCGTGTCGATTTGTTCGTCGATGATGTCCATCTCCATCTTTTGAGGATCTTTCTCGGCCAGAAACTTTGGCCCCAGCGCGAGAAAGCCGGTAGCGATAAGTCGCTCGTGATGGAGGGGAGTGTTGCTGTTACCGGGAAGCAGGTCCCCTGCCAACTGCTCAGTTACGAATTGGTCGTACGGCTTGTCAACGTTGAACGCTGTGATCACGTAGTCAAGGTATCGCCAAGCGTTCGCGTACGCGAAGTTTTCATCAAGACCGTTCGATTCGGCATACCGGGCTACATCGAGCCAATGACGCCCCCAGCGTTCACCATAGTGAGGTGACGCGAGGAGCCGGTCGACGACTTTCGTGAAGGCATCCGGCGAGTCATCGGACAGGAACGCTGTTATTTCTACAGGTGTTGGCGGGAGGCCAATCAGGTTGAACGTCACACGGCGGATTAACGTCTGTCGGTTCGCAGGCGGTGCCGGTCGCAGTCCGTTCTCCTCAAGCTTTGCGAGTACGAAAGTATCGAGTGGGGTTGTTGGCCACTGTGCTTGCACGACTGTCGGCAACGAGGGATCTGACGGTGACTGAAATGCCCACCATGACTCGCCCGCACAAACCAAGCCACTACCAGGAACGAGAATTCCCAGGCAGATCACAATCGTCAATTCAGAGCGTCTGAAGTAGAGGTGCACGTTACAGTCGGCATTTACCGGGTCGGCTGAGTTCGACGCCCATCCGAGGGCAGTTAAGTCGCCTTTATTGTAGATTCTTGGTTGGATTTGGACATGGTGCCAGCGGCCCCCATAAGCGGGCAGATTGCCACGACGACATAACCCAACCAGAGCAGGGTAGGGCAGGAGAAAAAGGACCAGAAGGCAGCTCGGCTACACCTCGTACCCGCCGATACGGACTCCGCTCATACGGTGAGTTGGGGCGTCGGTATTGCCATTACCCACCCTTTGGAAAAGTCCATGCAAAAGATTTTCACTCGGGACTTTCTCCGGGGTGTAGAGCCACCGGTCGCTTCGAAGAGACCGGTCGTGTGGCAACCCGCCCACTAGCGACTCACTAGTGGCAATTTAACACACCGCAGATCTCCAGCCGCGTTACGCCCGTAAATGTGCCCGGCGCAAAGGACAGGTACCGCCCAACAGCGCCCACTCAAGAAATCGGTGCGGGCAAATTCACGATATTCCTCAGGTGTGGCCTCGGCAACCACCAGTTCACCCGCCTCGCCGAGAATAACGAGCTTGCCGTCGGCAATCATCAGCGACCCACAACCAAACCCCTCCTTTTCCCAGGCCACTTCGCCAGTTTTAAAGTCCATACACTTAAGACGGACGAGCCGGCCAAGATTGGAGTTGCCGTCGAAGCCATAAAGGTAGCCTGCAAAGAGGATACAGTTGTTGAAGTGATTGCGCATGTCCCGGTTCTGGTAGACCATTTCCAGCTCGTTGTTCCGCAGCCGAAATAACCCGCACCCCACGTTGTAACCGGTGGAGATAAAAAGCAGGTCCCCATCGACAATCGGGGTCGTCGAGTTGGTCCGATAAGGTGAATCCCACGGTGTGAAGGCAACTTCATGACCGTCGCGGGAACGAACGACGCGCAAGCCGTCACAATCCAAGGTGGCTACCAGCAGCTTGCCACCTGCGGAAAAAACGGCCGCAGAACCATAGCCAGCTTGGTGCTTGTCGGTCTGCCAGTTCTTCTTGCCACTGGTCTTGTCGTACGAAACAACGCGCCCCGCTTCGAAAACAAGCTGGTCCCCTAACACATAGGGCGAACTGGTAAATCCCCACTCAGGCAAGGTGACCCCCAGGTCTTCCTGGAGCTGTCGTGTCCACAGGACCTGGCCAGTCGCAGCGCGAAAACAAATTAACTGGCCAGCCCGCCCCAAAGTGTAGAGAAACTCACCGTCGACAGTGGGAGTCGATCCTGGACCTCCCTCGTGCAGGTTGTCGACCAATGGGGCGTCGTAAGCGTGCGACCACAATGCCTTGCCAGCGAGCGCATCGAAGCAATAAACAAACTCCTGCCCGTCGACATGGCCCATCGTAAACAGGCGACCGTCAGCAATTGCTACTGAGCTGAAACCGATACCAATCGCCTGCTTCCAGACCAGGGGCAAGCCCTGGTCGGACCACTCGGTGGACCACCCTGTTTCTGACGAAACCCCATCGTGGTGGGGTCCCATCCAGTTGGGCCACGCTGCAGAGTTGGTTTCAGCTATACCGAGCTTGCCCAAAATCACGCAAATCAAAGTCACCAACCATCGAAAAACAAAAGCCTTCGTGCAACTTGATTTCATAGTTCGATTCTGCTCTGTTTAGGTGTCATGTGGAGCGGCTAACACAGCTTCACGTAGCCTACAGAACAATTGCCCGACCATCCAGCGTCTCGCCACATCGGCTCGGATTTTCGTCTGTCGAAGCACGAGTTTTTGTTCAACTCGACAACGCCAATCCGCGAGTTCCACATACAGAACCTAAAACAGTCAAGGAATTACCCATGCTTACTAACAAGGTTGCCCTGATCACTGGTGGTGGCACCGGAATTGGTCGCGCGATTGCGCTTCAGCTGGCCGGTAGCGGAGTGCACACTGCCCTAAACTATTCCCGCTCTCAAGAAGATGCCACCAAAACCAGGGACGAATGTGCCGCCTTCGGTGTGCAGGCCATCACCTGCCAGGCCGACGTGGCCGACGACTCTCAGGTTCGGAAAATGGTCGGGGCGGTCGTAGACCAACTTGGGCGACTCGACATTCTCGTGAACAACGCAGGTTGTACGTTCTTCGTGGAAATGGAAAACCTGGAAGGCCTGCAGGAGGAACACTGGAATCGGATCATGGATGTGAATGTCAAGGGACTTTTCCAATGCTCTCGTGCCGCCTATCCCGAACTGAAAAAACGACAAGGCTGCATCGTGAATATCACGTCGGTGGCTGGCCTGATCGGGCAGGGTTCCTCGATTGCCTACGCGGCTTCCAAAGCAGCAGCCATTAGCGTCACCAAGTCACTCGCCCGTGTGATGGCACCGGAAGTCCGCGTCAACAACATCGCGCCGGGTATCGTACAGACCCGCTGGGTCGAAGGGCACCAGGAACATGTCGATCGCCTTAGCCGGGGAACTCCTCTTGGGCGAATTGCCCTTCCCGAAGATATCGCCGAAGTCGCTCACGGGCTCATTAGCCAGGCCAGTTTCGTAACTGGTCAAACCGTGGTCGTCGACGGGGGGATGATCCCGTAGTCAGATCTGCAACCCGGTTGCAGACGCATCCCCAGGACCCATGGTCACAAACTGCGACCCCGGTAAGTACCGCCCGCCAGGACCCTCATGCAGCTCGATCGGTGGCGGCCGTCATCACCTCCGAATGCAAGGTACATTTGAAATAGGCGAAAAACAAGGGGTCCCGCGCGGAGACATTACCGGTGGACAAGGTCGACGCCATACTCAACCAGCTGCGTGCATATTCACACAAAATGGCCGACCACACGTGGACATGGCTGATGGGGCTGACCGGGGAAGAGTGGGCCCTCGCGCTGCTGGCGGGAACCTCGCTGGGATTGTTCTTTTTGATGTTTAGCTGTGGCAACAAAGGGTGAGCCTAGGGCACGCATTCACGAAAGAAAACCAATGACACCCGGACACCAACCGGCCTGGCCAGGTTGGCGGTGCACGTTCCACGGGTGTCTCCGCAGTCGCTTATTGTGCCGCAGGTTTGCTGGGCGCAGGCGGAATCTCATAACCGAGTTCGGTCGCAAAATCAAAGTCCTGCTTCGCCTCTTCGGTTTGCCCCAGCGACTGCCGTACGAGCCCCTGGTGGTAGAGAATCTCACCTTGCATCTGGTCGTATGCGTGCATCGGTTCGCTGGTCGAAATCTCGTGTGCGGTAAGTTTTTCCAAGGTCGCTTTCCTCTCGACATTGAGATAGCGGAGCGCTTTTTCGATGTCCGATAGAGCTTGATCGTATTCGCCCACCCGATAAAGAAGAAAACCGCGTGTGTCGAGAAAGGCAGCTGGCTCGATGGTCGGCAGTTCCTGGCGTTTGGCTTCAGCCCTGTACAACTTCAGCGCCCGGTCAATTTCTACCTGCGCGGTGTCAAGGTTGGAGTTGGCCAATCCACAGAGATAGGCATGATGGTTCAGCAGAGATGGTTCGTCTGGAGGGGAGAGCTTCATCGCCAGCTTGACGTCGTCCATAGCGAGAACGTAATTCCCCATCTGCTCATGCACTGCAGCCCGTTTCACATAGGCGAAGGCGAATTCAGGCGCGAGTTCCTCGATCACGCGGGTGTAATCTCGCAAACTGGCTTCCCAATTCTCGTCTTCGGCAAAGATCTGTCCCCGCAGGTACACCAGTGCCGAATCATTCGGCAACCACCGCAGAGCCTGCTCCACCCTTGCAAGAGCTCCGGCAATATTCTCATCGACCAGGAGTCCGCTTGCGGCATCGGCGTGACGATTGGCAAAAAACCGACGCGCGGCTTTCCTGACCTCCCGATGGTAAACCGCACCCAACGCAAATAGGGTCAACAAGATCAGTGACCAGCGGACCCACATCAGCGAACGCACAGGTTGCTCAGAGTCAGCCTCTGCCCGCTCCGACTGTGGAGACTTGTGGGGTGACTGGTCCAGTGCATCGTCGTCGATTGAAGGGTCAGACATAGCCAGTTTGGTAATGACGAGGTCTTGCTCGGAAAATCATCTAGCAGCGGGTTGGTGAATTGAGTTTACGTTGAACATCTCAGTCAGCCCTTTCCGTGCTCGTTACAACCAGCTGGCCAAGGTGTTCCTCGCGGCCAGATGGTGCCTCGTCTGCGGGGGGCCAGCCACAAACCACTTCGACAAAAACCGACCCTTTATTAATAATAGGAGTAAGTATTATAGGATAAGCGGGCTGAATTCGGTATCGGGGCCCAGGTGCTGTGGAGACGGAACCTCGACAATTTTGCCCGACAAGTTGACCACCAGCCCTCTAATTCTTTACGATCCTTATTGGTCGGCCCGATGGTCCGTTGTTTGGGCCGCCGACCAGGCACCCCCTTGCCGAAACCAAGGAGTACTTTATTGATGTACGGAGTAAAAAATGCCCCTGTTCGAAGTTGAAACCGAGAACCACATCCTTATCACTTGGGCTGAAGACGATGACATTGCAACCTCTGTCGTCACCGCCGCCTATCCTCAGGAAACCATTATCCGACAGACAAGGCGACCACGTGACACGTGGGTTATCTCGAAATGGGCGCTGGGAATTTCCGGCAGCATGGACCCATGCCACACCGCTCGAGATTGTCTGGCAAAAGCAGAAGGCGACAAGGTCCACGCCATTCGCCTCTACATGCAGAAAACCGGCTCAGACCTTGAACAGTCCCGCAAGGTGATCGAGTCAAACATGGTGATGGGCTGGTAGCAAATCTGGCTGGCTGCCTGATTGATTAAAAGTTGCGACCAACATCAACGGGCAAGATGGTTTGACAATCTGCGTCAGTACGTGCGTGTGGCAGGCGCGGTTGTCGGCCTCGCGGGAGTGTAGCCCGGATAGCGGGTTGGCGGTACCGTCACACCCTCGGCCTGTGGACCACCAACGCTACCCGTAGGTGCCGGACGCCTCGCAAGCTCTACTTGTTCTGAAGGATAGGTCGATGTTCCACCGGGACGATACTGGCCGGCGGGCGTTGTCGCTTCCACCGTGGCAACCGAGCTCATCTGTGGCACCGCCTGGGGGATTGCTGCAGCAGTCGGAGGTCCGCCCGCCTGCGCCACAGCCGCGGGGCCCGTTGCAGGCGGTAACGCAGCGTAACGGTCACCAATACTCCTCGTCGAAGTCCCTGCGTTCATTTGGCCAGGCTCTGTTTGTCGAGGAGTTGGAATCGTTGCAAGAGAAGAACCAGTGGCAGGAACCTTGGTTTGCGCTGTTTGCTGCGACGCCGATGCCTTCGGCGCGGTTCCACTTGCAAGCGGAGCCGCGTACCGATCACTGAGCCCCGTGGGTGGCCCCGTATTGGTGGAATACCGATCATTCCGTGCGGGCATTGGGTAACGACCTGGGGGCAATCCGCCAGGCGCAGCCGCGATTCGGGGACTCCTCGGAGCCTGGTACCTGGCCGGATCATAGGGACCAGCCAATTTGGGCGTTGGACTCGTGGGGACCGCAACTGACGCAACCGAACTGGCTGACGGTGGCGCAGTTGAGGGGGCTGACGAGACCAACGAAGGCGGTGTGACAGGTGGCGAATAGCTGGCAATCGGTGCTTGGGCAATCGTACCGGCAGAGCCTAGCGGAAGCACCCCCGGCCCGCTGTTTTGGGCAACACTGTTTTGGGCAACACTGTTTTGGGCAACACTGTTTTGGGCAACACTGTTTTGGGCAACACTGTTTTGGGCAACCGCTGCGGGGGGCGATGGGGCGGGTCCGGTGCGGGCAGCGATGGTTTGTGGAGTTGCTTGTGCGGAAGGCAAGCCAGTTTCTTGCACCGCATTGGGAACCACGGAATTGGATGCCAACTCGCTGAAATCGGGAGCTACAACGCCAGCAGGATCCGTGCTGGGACTTGCCGTGTCTGCCGAATCTACAGCGGTACGGGCCACCAGCGAGGTATCGGTGGGCGGTGTACCGCTATCCTTCCACCACGCCCAGCGAGGGCCTGATTGGCACCCCAAAAGTCCAATGATTGTGACAGCGCACAAAACGGTTAATGAGTAGCGTCCTGGCATAGCTTTCTTCGTCTCCCGCGCGTCGGTCAGCAAACAATCGTCACTGGCCGAGCTGACTGAATGGAATCGGCTTGCGGCAGCGTCGCTCCAATTCATTAGTCCAGTTCGACAGGAATAGGGCATAACGATTGGACTCCTGATTCTCTCATCTTCGTAAAAACACGGCGAAAAAGTTAATCGATTCGGGCATGTGGCCAAGCCGTGGACATGTTCAACCGACGGCCACCTCGTTCGCTAGCAACTTCCGAAACCGAAAAGCGGTGAGAGTATAGTGACCTTCTGGTGGTGGTCAACATCAATTGATATCGGTAGCAACCGGCCGATGGCCATCTAAATTTGCCGACCGCTAGCGACATCCCCGGCCCGGTAACGCTATCTGCAGACCACCCCGAAACCGACACAACTGACTTCGATATCGACGGGCACGAAGCATATTTTGGACTACTGCCGCTAGCGCCAGATCGCCTGCTGACGTCACAGAAGGGGCCCAATCGCTTGCGAGTTTTTTTGTGGGCTACAGCCGGTCCACAGCGTCAAGCGACCCTTGAACCGGTGCGATTTCAACGGCGCTGCAACTCCTCCCGCAACTCGGACCATCGCTGCCGCATTTGGATCACCGCCTCGGCATACTCGGGATCCGTTGCCAGGTTTTTCAGTTGCCGCGGGTCGGACTCGAGATCGTGCAGGAACTCACCTTCGGGAAGGTGTTCAAAGTAGCGGGCATAGGCATAGTGGCTACCACGGACCCCTTCGTATTTGGGGATATCCGGGTGCTCCATCAAATGCTCGCAAAAGAAATCGGTTCGCCAGTCACCAGGGGATTCCCCACGTACCAGCGGTGACAGGTCGCGCCCCTGGTACGTGGCCGGCACGCTACTGGTGGCAAGTCCCACCATGGTTGCGGGAAGATCGACATTCAAGACGATGTGTGTGTCCACGCGTCCCCGTTTGGAAAGTGGCAACCGGGGGTCGTACACAATCAACGGCACACGCAGTGACTCGTCGAAGTGGCTCCATTTGCCAGCAAATCCTCGCGAACCCTTGTAGTAGCCGTTATCCGCCGAAAAGATGACCACGGTATTGTGCTGCAGGCCGCGTCGGGCCAATTCGCGGACCACACGACCGATATTGCGGTCGAGTCCCGTAATCATGCGAAAGTAAGCTTTCGCGTTCCGCTGATATTTGGCGGGGGTACCCCACCGCCAAAACCATCGTTGTCGGTGCATCCCGTGGTGAAAAAACTCAGGTAACTGCTGCCAGAAATCGGTGGGGACCCGGGGATGGGGAATCGTCGCTTTTGCGTAATAATCTGCCTCGCTTACCGGCCAAGGGTAGTGGTCAATCTTATCGCTATCTTCGGCGTGGGCTGCCTTGAAACTGATGGAAAGGCAGAATGGTTGATTCGCATCGCAGTCACGAAGAAATGCAATTGCACGATCACCGATCAGATCGGTCAAATGCCGTTTTGAACCGTCGGGCATGGTCTTCACGTAGGGGGTCCGGTTGAGGGGTTCGCAAACATCGAACATCTGCTGTGTCCCCTGGCTGGGTACTTTCACACCAAATTTTCCAATGAACCCCGTACGGTAACCGGCATTGCGTAAAACGGCGGGATAACTGCGAGCAACAAATTCAGTCGCAATGGCTGGTGTGCCAAATGTATACCGGTGGGCTCGTTCCCAGAGACCCGTCAAAAGCGTGGCCCGACTGGCTGCACAAATCGACGTGGTGACGAATGCATGATCGAACCGCACGCCGCGCCGCGCGAGGTCGTCAATAAAGGGCGTTTGCACAACGGGATGGCCGGCGCAGCCAAGAAAATCGTTCCTCTGATCATCCGACAGGAAGAATACAATATTAGGACTTGTTGGATTTTCAATAGTCTGTGGTGCAGCTGACCCCACCGACGAACTTCCCTGTGGGTCCCACCAGGCGTTGAGTTTGCTGGAAAGTCGCTCAACCACGGCGGGATGATGACTCGTAAGATTGGTCTTTTCGTGTTCGTCTTGGCGAATGCGAAACAACTCAACCTGACTACCAGGTTCTTGACTTGGCGCGGGAATAATTAATTTCCACTCGCCATCGTTAACCCAACGAAACTGTAAACTGGGCTCCGGTTCGGTCATGTGTTGGATGTCGTGATTGAAAACGTCGCCGAAAACTTCACCACGCTCGGCGACCGCGGAGCGGTCCAGGAGGTTGATCCCCTCCATCTGCTCGGTCGGTTCCAGCCCTGCTGCAGCCAGAATTGTCGGGACCAGGTCGATCGAGCTGGCAAGTTGGTTTACTTCGATTCGCGGCTCGACCTGTCCCTTCCAGCGAATCATGATCGGCGTGCGCACCCCACCCTCGTACGGTGACCGCTTCGACCGCGGTGCGTGCCAACTCGCCTGCGGGGAATTGATCCAGCCATTGTCTGTTACGTAGAGCACGATGGTATTCTCGGAGAGTCCATGTTCATCGAGGTACGCCACCAGTTGGCCAATCGTTTCATCAAACCACTCACACATGGCCCAGTACGTGGCAATCAGCAGGTGCGGTGTTTTGTCGCGATATTTGTCGATCAAGAACTGAGGAGGGTTGTGAGGTGTGGGGGGCAAAAAAGGTGCGTAGTAAACAAGAAAAGGGCGATCCTCTTGTTCGGCCAACTTGATGAAGTCAAAAACGGGCTGCAGCCCGTCCCGACCAATGGTCAATCCCTCGTCGCCATGACGCCCGCCCCGGGTGCGGTCACCGTGCGTCATGCCATGGGTAAATCCACCACGGCGGTAATGCCCTTCCCACCATTTTCCTGATTGGTGCGAAAGGTAGCCCCGGGCATCGTGCAACATCTCGGCAATGGTAGGAACACGGTCGATGTGGTGCAGGTACTCCAACCGCCGGGACATATAGTGGGAATCCCTGCGATCAAATCTCTCACCTTGTTCGGGAAACCCGCCCGGAGGGGGAGGGTCGTTCCCAACGATACCGTGTTGGTGTGGGTAGAGACCGGTCACGATAGTCGCCAGCGACGGGCGGCACAGGCTGTGGGGCACATACCCTCGGGTGAAGGTCAGAGATTCGCGGGCAAGCTGGTCGAGGTGAGGAGTTTGCAAATGCGGATGGCCCATGAACCCGTAGTCAGTCCACCCCTGATCATCAGAAATGATCAGTACAATATTGGGATACCGGGCAGTATTGGGATGCGTGGCAGGGAGCGACTGGGCCGCCAATGCGGCAACCACGACGACTGGCGTACCAACGTGCAAAAGCGATCTCAATACCGAGTGGGCAAACTTTTTCAAACGGACCAGTCTGAAATCGAATTGAGAAAATCGAGCGATGACAAGCGCAGTCGCAGGCAAATCGGTAAAGATTCGGCGTAGGGTCAGCATCAGAAAGCATTCGCGTGCAAGCTGCAAAGTGTCGCCACCGCTAGCGACGCTTCTCGCCCCACGTGGCACCCCGCTTATTGTACCTGATGGGGCGCTGTTGCGAAAACTGAATGGCCGCCGGGCTCGGCTGCACCAGCTGGAACGTCCCACGGTTGGCTTGGGCAATGGCGCCAAGCTTCTGGGCCTGCTCTGGTCCTTTGACATTCATCCCCAAAGTATGCACCGCAAAGGTCCAGTTGTTTGGCCCGGTCATAAAATTCATCGTACGCTGACTGTTAATCGCGCCGTCAGAAAGCATGAATACCACATCCGGGCGGAGTTCAATCACCAACTCCATTGCCTCGATTAAATCACCACCTGAGCAGAGTTCCACGGTTGGCAGCCACGCTTTCAAGCGCTCGACATTCTCTCGGGTGGCAGGCACCAACTGGTCCGCCGAATCGGGATAGAACAAGGGATAGGCGCGGTCACTGTAGAAGATGACAAAAAAATTCTGGTCGGGCCTCATCGACTCCACACTGGCAATGAGCTGCAGGAAGGTGGTCTCGATTCTCCCCTCTTTCATGCTGCCAGAATTGTCAACGACAAAAACAAACCGTCGCCCCTCAGCCGCGGTGCCGAAAAATCTCATACCGCCGTGTCGACCGGCCCCCCCCCGCTCTCCGTTTCCAGGAACTGCCATCATCGAGCCAATGTCACCTGCCAGAGGATCGACCATTCCCGACTCGGGACCGGCGTCGCCACCAACCGATTCGGCCAGGTCAGAAAAAACGCCAGGGTCAAGGTCGCTCACCTCCAATTGGTTGCTCTCCGGGACAATCTCCTCAAGGTCAGTCTCTTCGAGTTCAGGCTGGTCGAACTCAATTTCAGTTGGCTCTTCAATCAATGCCTCATCCGCGTTTATCGAACTCGCCAGGATTGGAACCGTTTCATTTTGTAACGAGGCCATCGTCAGCAAACCGAACAGAACAAGCACCACCACGTGAAACACTATGCTGAGCAACCAGGCAGGTGCTGAACGTAGTGACTTTGGTAACCCACGAGTTCTTCGCTCCTGTGTGGCAAGTGGTTTTGGTCCAGCCTCCTGCGGAGTTGTCTCTGGCTTCGATCTGCGTTGGTGGGTCGACTTCCGGGAACCTGTGCGTCGTTTAGCAGGCTCGGGTTGCCGTTGGCCAACCGTTGCCGCCTGATTGGGTTTGCCTTTTTGTTTTGGCGATGACGAGGGAACCAAAGCGGAGGCCTCGGTTGATGCGCGATTTTTCGTAACAACGTTGCCAACCCAGGCCAATAGTTCGTCGGTCAAACCAAAGTCCGAGTCAGGTACAACCCGTTTCCAGGAAGCGGGCGAAGCATCACCGAAGTCGACGGCTGGCATCCCCTGCACCAGGCGGTCGGCTGCCTCGTCTTGGCGGGTTGCCTCGAGTCGGGCAAGTTCGGCTTTGACTCGGTGTGACTCGATTTCAAGTTGGATCAGTCGCAACCGAGCATTGCGGATCGCAACTTCGCGATCAGACGGTTTGTCACTGCCTGTAGACATAATGGGGCAGAGAACAAGAGAGAAAAGAAGGGACCCACACCACCTTTAACTTACCATGGCAGTCCTGAAAGGTAAGCCATTTCTCCCGGCCTTCGACCCATTTCGGTCAAAATCCGTCTCCCACCTAATATGCACGTCCGAACTGCCATTTCGGAGTCGTCGCCACGGCGGGACCGGGACCGGGAAAACTGGTGCCCGGGTGACGGGAGTCCACGAGGCCCACGTGGGATGGTCAACCCCCTCCGGCCAAAGCGAGAGCCCGATCAATCCGCCTCAGAGACCTCTCCCGCCCCACGATTTCCAAGGTTTCAAACATGCCGAATCCGACAGCCTTGCCGGTCACGGCAACACGCACCGCGTGAACAATCTGCCCGATCTTGATTTGCCGGGCGTCGACAAATTGATGCATCAATTCGTCGATCCGCTGGGCGGTAAATGGCTCAGTGGTTGCAAGTTCATCACGAAAAGCGGATAGCAAGGAAGCAGCATCCGCCGGTTTGAGGAGCCGTTTTTCAAAAGCTTTCTGGTCATATTCAAGTTGGTCGTCCGGGATTAAGAAATCGGCGAACTCAAGAATATCGCCGGCGACCTTGATGCGATCGCCCGCCGCTTCCACAATCTGCTTCAAGACAGGACCGGTCTCGCATGGTGGTGGAGTGCTGACGAAACCACCCCGTTCCAGGAAGGGGATGACCATCGCGACTTTCTTCTTGCTGGTCATGTTTTGCATGGCCCGATCTTGAAATGCGAGCAGCTTTTGCGGGTCAAAACTTGCCGGTGCTTTGTTGACCCGTTCCAGCGAAAACAAATCGATCATTTCATCACGCGTGAACTCCTCGGTCTTATCGTCGAGTGACCATCCCAAGAGAAGCAAGTAGTTGAGCAAGGCGTCGGGGAGGTAGCCGACTTGCTCATAGAAGTCGACAATCACCGGGTTAAAAGTCTCGGCCGAGATCGGCAAGGCGAGCTTTTCTGCAATGGCCTGCCCGTGCGTATTTAACCGGGAAAATTCGCGATTCTTGAGGTATTTGTCGAGTTTGCGTTTGCTTAGCTTTTGCTTGCTGCCGGGTTCAGCTACGAAGGGCAAATGGGCGAACTGTGGGGGCCGATAGTTGAGTGCCTGGGCAATAAACCATTGCCGTGGTGTATTGGAGAGATGCTCTTCAGCCCGAATCACATGGGAGATTTGCATATCGTGATCATCAACCACGGTCGCCAAGTGGTAGAGGCAAGAACCATCGGCCCGCTGAATCACGTGATCCTGTTCCTGGGACCAGTCGAATTGAACCGTGCCGCGTACCAGGTCATCGAACACGAGAGTTCCATCGCGTGGCATTTTGAGTCGAACGACACTGCAGCGTCCCTCGGCCTGAAATCGGGCAATATCAACTTCAGACTCGGCCATCCAGCGTCGACTGTAAGTGAACTCGGTTCCAGCTTGCTGGGCAGCCTCCCGTTCGGCTGTTATCTCGTCGGTCGTGGAGAAATCGCGATATGCGGCCCCGGTCGCCAGCAAGGCCTCAACGGCGGCTTGATATTTTTCGCCACGCTGCGATTGAAAGTAGGGTCCATGGGGTCCACCTGCCTCGGGGCCCTCATCCCATGTCAACCCCAGCCAGCGAAACCCGTGCAAGATGGGGGCCACCACCTCGTCGACATTGCGGCCTTGGTCGGTATCGTCAATCCGCAGCACAAACTGGCCTCCGTGGCCGCGGGCAAATAACCAATTAAAAAGTGCGGTCCGAACTCCACCAATGTGAAGGTAACCCGTGGGACTGGGGGCGAAACGCGTACGAACGGTCATCGCGGTGGCATGGGGGCTGAAGAAACAAGCAGTGTGAACATTCTGGGCAAAAGTCGCAAGGCAGTGCCGCTGGCTCAGCGGTGTGTGCCGGTCGGCAGGATCGAACAGAACCGCGGCACACATCCCGCGAAAGGCTAACAGCCTCCAAAACGAAGGCTTTGAAAACCACGGGCACTATTTTCGGCAGCGTGCAGGCATGCCAGCGTACCGGTTTTCTCGATCCACCTCAATCAGGCAGCCCGACGTTGTTGTGCTTTTTGTTTTCTCAGCCGCTTGCGTTCCGACTTACTGAGCTTGCGCCTGTGCGGTTGTGAGTCGTTGTCTTGGTAGTCCGAATCGGGCAGGCTGCCGTCGTTCCACTCAATCGGTTGCCCGGTCGACGATCTCTTCTGGGCCGGCGTACCTGGACGGTGGGTGCACTCCGCCACTTTGGGCGTTGCTGCCGGTGTTGTCATCTTGGCCGGTACCGAGGCCCGAGACTGAGTCGTCACTTTTTTACGTATGGCCGAAGCAGGCACTGCTGCTTCGGCATCGGTTGATTTTGACCCTGCTGGCACGGGAACCAAACCGTCGGCGTCCAGAATCACAAAACGAGCGTAGGCAGAAACAGCCGTTAACAGAGAGAACCAGGCCAATAGAACCGCCGCCGGCGAGATCAATCTGGTCACACCGGGATCGATGTCCGTGAGACCAGGCAAGCCGTAGAAAGATTGGGCCGCCGCCAGGCAAAAAATGACCAGCGTGGTCAAGTAGACGAGGCGGGCAAGCCAGCTCTCCCATACATCACGCAGGACGCGCATTGCGATCCACCCAAATGTTACCAGTCCGGGAGCAAGCCACCAAATAGCGTGTCCTGGCAGAGCCGTCCAACCGGCCAACCTGGCCACCGTCGCTGCCAGCACAGCGTGGAGACCGGTAACCGAGTTTATGCTTAACAAGAAGCAAGCCAGCCCCGCCCAAAGCCAAACGCGATAGCGCCCACGATAGTCGTCTAGGCGGTGTCGGCGAGTCGAGTAAATGAAGACGGCGTGAGCGGCTGTCAGTAACAACACCACGCTGGCGAACCAGCTACCAATGCTGCCGGCACCAGAAGTCGATAGCAGGGCGGTACTGCTGGCAGGGGTTTCACCAAGCCAGGGTCTGAGTGCATCCTGGTAGTAATCGAGTGCGACCAGGCCCGAGACCGCCAGCAGCCCAAGAACCCACGCAAACCACAAGGTACTGGCCCGGCGGGGCACGAAATCGGAGACGCGCACGTGATTTGAACTGCTGGCAGCTTCAGCGTAGGTCGGTCGTGGCGTCTTGTTCGTAGTCACGTCCTTCGACGTCCGAACCGCGGCTTGTGTCGCCGATGCAGCGACCATCTCTTCGTTCAACACACGACGGCGCCGACCGTCTCGACCAAGTGAACCATCCATCTTGCTGCGCCGCCCCAATAACTCAATAAACGCCCAATCGCGCCGCGCCGGTCGGACGACCATGGAATTTGACCACCGTTTTAGCCGGATGAACCTTGCGACCTTGATAACCGGCTAGTTCCGCATAATTAGTTTCGACCAGTGAGGTAACCCATCTCAAAATCAACTGCCGGATGCGCGATTGTTCCGGTTAGGCCGACTGCCCAAGATTTGTGAAAAGGGGCCTCTCCCCTGCAGGAATAAATCAGACAGCTAGCGACATCGGGTTCTCCCTTCCTGTTTTGTCATGATTCTGAACGTAACCTATGGTTTTCATAGGTGGTGGTCACGTCGGAGTACGGCCTCCACCCCGCAATCCACCAATCGCCCCTTGTCCATTCCCGAACAGCCCCCTTCTCAACCACCGAGTTGACGACCAGCCCGTTGGTTTCGGTCCTCATCGTGTCACGCAATGTCTGACTCCAGAGCTACGAGCGACCCATCCGAAACAGTCCGACAGCTAAATCCCACCGCTGCGCCAAGCTCAGTGTGTGCTGACAGGCAGGTCAGAAAGATCGTATCACTGCTCCACTCGCTGGACGAAGTACCGCAACCAGGTGGACTTTCCGAAAAACCCGGGCTCGACGCAAGCTGCCACCAAAGCAAGCTGGTCATGGCTCGACTCGGAGTTGCGAGTGGCTTGTTTTCGGCACTCCGCTACAAGCACCGGCCTTCGGCGGACCACTCTTTACGCGTAGCACTTGGCTGCAGCAGTTGGGCAGCGATGCTCGGGTTGCCCAGGGATCAGCGCGATGCGTTAGAAATTGCCGCCTTGCTGCACGATGTCGGCAAGATCGGGGTTCCTGACCCGGTGCTGACGAAACCAGGCAGCTTGCTCCCTACAGAAGCAATGCTGATGGCCCAACACCGCCAGATCGGGCTCGCGATACTTTCGAACTGTGGTGTGCCAAGTAGCGTGCTGGACATTATTCGTCTGGCAAGCACCGGATATGCCGAAGGTGGATCGGAGCAACCGCACTGCGAAACCAGCCTCCCAGTCCCGTCACGGATGCTGGCCATCGTCGACGCATTTGACGCAATGACAACCGACCATGTCTACCGGCCAGCCAAGTCACGCGAGCGGGCTCTGGCCGAACTGGTCCAGTTTGGCGGAACGCAATTCGATGACCGCCTGGTAAAAAAGTTCAACCGGCTTTTCTCGTGTGGTCAAAACCTGCTCGCCGCACAAGTTGCCCAACGCTGGCTTCACGAACTATCCCAAGAAAAAACGAACCTTCCCTGGCAGGTTGAAAGCCGCAACCAGACAGCTGGAATTGAACTCACACAACCGCACCAGTTCTTTGAGGAAAAGCTCATCAACAACATGCACGACGGAGTTGTGTTTGTCGACAACCAGGCCCGGATATTCCTCTGGAGCGCGGGAGTTGAACGACTCACCGGATTGACTGCGAGCACCGCTGGGGGGCAAGTTTTTACGCCTGGGCTACTCGAAATGTCCGACGACGCAGGAAGACCACTCTCCGACCAGCAGTGCCCCGTTGTTCAATCGATCCGAAGGGGGGTTCAAAACACCCAGCGCGTGGGCATCCGTGGTCGCGATGAGCGGCGGATCAACATTGACCTGCACACCATTCCTGTTCGTGCCCAGGCAGGTGGCTTGCTCGGGGCCACGGTTGTGCTTCGCGACGCTTCGAGCGAAACATCTCTTGAGAAAAAATGCCAGGCACTGCACGCCCAAGTGACCAAGGACGCCATGACCCAGGTCGCCAATCGGGCCGAATTCGACCGAATGCTGGGAACGTTTCTAGAGGCCCACCTGGAAACAAGACGCCCCTACAGCCTGATCATGACCGACATTGATCGCTTCAAGAACATTAACGATACCTACGGACATCTGGCAGGGGACGAAGCGATCATCGCTGTGGCCAACCTCTTGAAATCGACGTGTCACGCAGGTGACTTCGTGGCCCGCTACGGAGGGGAGGAATTTGGGGTACTGTGTGCCAACTGCTGTAGCACCACTGCCACAGAGCGGGCCAACCGAATCCGCAAACAACTCGCCGGCCAAACGTTCTCCTTTCTCAACAATCGCAGCGTGACTGCCAGTTTTGGAGTTGCCCAGTCGCAGGTCGGCGACACACCCCAAACTATCCTTCGACGCGCTGATCGCGCACTGCTGCAAGCCAAAAATCAAGGGCGAAATCGGGTCGTGTAACTCGGGGACGGCAGAACAGGTGGTGTCAAAACATCGCGAAACGGGAGACGGCGGACTAAAATTCCTATCCGCAATTCCCAAACCGGATGCGAATGCTCCCGTTTTATAAACCGGATCACTACAAACCGGGCCGCTATGCGAGCTTAATCGAGCGAGTGCAGCACCTGGGTGTAGGGGGAGTCTTGCACAAAAAAGTTCGCTGGGTTACGTTGAATGAAGCGACAGAGATTAAAATCACTGCCGTTCAACCTGAAACAGGATTCTTGAAAAATAATTTCGAAGAAGCAACCAACCACATAAAATCATTGATTGACGCGGATGGTTCAAACCTGGGCAAACTGCGCATCTATAGAATCCCGCAGGGTTCTCGTTCTGGCAATCCTTGGAAGCGTGTGCGGAGTCGCCGCTGCACAGGAGTTGGAACGAGAAGACCGATCCATCATCTATCTGCCCGGTGATCGGGCGCAACGGGAAACACTTCGCCCAACGCGTCCAGTACCGACCCATCCGGGCCCCCATTTGCTGATGGATGACGCTCTTATTGAGTCGAGCGAAAATCTCCAGCGAGTGGTTCGACAGCCAATCCGCGACCCGAACATTGGCAACCCGATCGTACGCGGTGAAGAGGACCGGTGTTTTCAACCCTATTTCACCGTCTCGCGAAACCCTGAAACTGGCCGCTTTCGGATGTGGTATGGCGCCTGGCGCGAAGACCGTGCCCGGACCCGTTCTCACCTGGCTTACCTTGAGTCAAGCGACGGCGTCCATTGGGACCGACCAACGCAAATCCTCAAAGACCCGGGAACTCTTGAGTTCGGTTCGGAAGTCATCGATCGCGGGCCCGACTACCCAGATCCTTCCAAGCGATATATTTACAGTTACTACCACAAGGGGCTCAGCCTTGCCGTCTCTGCTGATGGAATCACCTTTCGACCACTTGTCGATCGTGCGGTGCTGGAACACGACCACGACATCAACAATCTCTCATGGGACCCGTTGCGCAACCAATTTGTCGCGATTGTCTCGACAATCACAAGTCACCCCGACTTTCGCGAACGCCGCCGCACGACCATGCAGAGCGTCAGCACCGATTTGCTAAACTGGGAACGACCCTGGTATGTGCTGCGGGCCGACGATGCCTTCGATGAGGGCGGCACACAGTTCTACGGCTTGCAGGGTTTCTTGACCCGCGGGCCGCTTCGAATTGGCATGGTCAAAGTGCTACGCGACGATCTTCACGCAACAGAAACCGAAGAAAACAGCTACGGCATGGGCTGGACGACACTTGCCTGGAGTCGTGACGGCCGCAGTTGGGTTCGGGACCAAACGATTTTCTTCGGTCCCGATCCCAGCCCCAAGGCCTGGGACCACGCTCACACCTGGATCGATGAGCAGCTCGTCGTTGGCGACCAGATGTATCTCTACTATGGCGGTTACAAGCAAGGCCACAAGATGAACCGCTTTTCTGAGCGACAAATTGGGCTCGTCACGATGCCGCTTGACCGCTACGTCGCCCGCGCTTCGGCTTCCGACGCCGAGGCGACACTTACGACCGTGCCTTTTCAGGTCAACCACCCGCTTGCGCAGATTTGTGTGAACGTCGATGCCACAGAGGGAACGCTTTACACCGAGGTCGTGCGCGCCGATACGGGCAAATTTTACCCTGGATTGGGATTCGATGACTGCCGTCCATTACGCGTCAATGAACTAAGGGCGCAAGTGAATTGGGGCCCGGCAACCGCCGAAACGCTACGAGCGCTCGAGGGGAATCGCATTCGCATCCGGTTTCGACTGACCAACGCCAAACTTTATTCGTTCGATTTCCTGTCAGCGGGTCCTAAACCATAAAAAGCAGTTGTCATGAAAACCTATTTTACCGCGACCCCCATCTTTCTCGCAGCCTGTGCGCTTGCTACGTGCTTTGCCGCGGGAAACGACTCGCCTTTTCCACTCGGCGGCGACCGGTTTCTATTTCTGGACAAATTCTTACTGAACCACGTGAGCGGCGCCCACCTGGTGGTCAACCCTCCCCGCCAAATCAAACTCGTCATGATCGCCGACAAGCCCTGGGAGGTTGGAGGCATCACGAGTTATGGCAACGTGCTGTGGGATCCCTACGCTAACGTGTACCGCCTGTATTACGTTCCTATCTGCTGGGACGTGCCGCCCGGGTTTTGTCTGGCAATGGCCACGTCCGAAGATGGCGTTCACTGGAAGAAACCGAATCTAGGCGCCATCGACTGGCAAGGTTCCAGGGCCCATAACATTGTCGTCTGGGAACAGCGTGAGGGGACCGTGTTCCTCAATCCGAACGGACCGCCGGAACATCGTTTTACGCTTATCTCGAGCCATTCGAAATTGAAAACGCGGCTGTTCACCTCTCCCGACGGTGTACACTTTCGGATGCACAACGAGCCTGTCTCGTCACTTCATTCCGACAGCCAGATTTCATCGTTCTGGGACAAGGACGTGGAAAAGTACTTCCACTATCCACGGCGAGTTCAAGATAACCTGAGAGCTGTCGGTTTCGTGATGACAGAGCGTATTGATGAACCCTGGCCAGCGCCGGAATTTATTCCGGTTGTCATGTCGCGAGATGACCGCGACCCGCCGGAACTGGATCTCTACACCAACGCGGCAGAGAAATACCTGCTGGCGCCGCGAACGTATCTGGCTTTTCCGACACCGTACTACCACTACAATCGTCCACCTGAGCGGGCTCATCTCAACAAACCGACGCTCGCCATAGGTGGCAAACAAAACGACGGCACGATCGAATCGCAGCTCGCCACCAGCCGCGATGGCCGCCATTGGATTCGCTATCGCACGCCCTATATTTCGCTGGGCAATTACGACGGTTGCGAGGTCAAAGTCGCCCACCTCTATCCCGGTATCACGCTACAAAACGGCAAGCTGGTCCAGTACTTCGCCGGCTACACATTCACCCACGGCGACACGCAGGTTCGCTACGGCGACGGCGGTCGGGGCCTGGGGGGAGTGTTTCGCGCCGAGCAACGGATCGACGGCTTCATTTCACTTGATTTTGATTACGAGGGTGGTGAAGTGATCACCGAGCCGTTGACGTTCCAGGGAAACCGGCTCGTTCTCAATGTCAATACCTCGGCTTCGGGCGAAGGTCGTGTGGCGATTTTGGATGCGGACGGCCAGGAAATTGACGGCTTCGGCCTGGACGATGCACGCACCATCAATGGTGACTATCTGGACAAGACGGTCGAATGGGAACAGGGTTCAGACGTGGGCCGGCTGGCAAATCAGCCTGTCCGGCTCCGCTTCGCGTTTCGCGGTACGAAACTCTATTCGTTTCGGTTCGAAGACAAGAAAGACAAGTAGGAATCAACTGCCATCGTGACCCTGGGTGAGAATTCCTGTCCCGACCTCAGTGGCAAGAGGGCGATCTTTGTGGGCAGTCATACGGAATTGGATGTTGGCTGGTCAGTCCACGTCTGTACCACGTTCGAACAAGTCGTCAAGGACAGGGACCGCCTGTCTTACGGGTCAATCACACGCTGCGTGGTAGTGGACTTCGCGGCGACGATTTGTTGTAATGTGTCGGACCGGGAAGGGTCGATACGCCCATTCCCGCTGGCGTTTGCCAGACCACAGAAATGTCGTGGCATGGTCCCGGTTGGCCGCAACCCCTGGCCGCACAAGGTCGCCAATCTGGTCGTTTATTTACCGAGCGACCAGGCAAGCTTCATCACCGTCCAGGCTTGGGCATTGACGTCAGCTTTGGACCAACGATGGGCGGGAGTAAGAGAGCCCCATAACATGGCTGAAAGAAAAGAACATGGCTGAAAGAAAAGAACATGGCTGAAAGAAAAGAACATGGCTGAAAGAAAAGAACATGGCTGAAAGAAAAGAACATGGCTGAGAGAAACGAAGTCTTGACCGACCTGGAAGAGGGCATTTGGCTGGACCATTGTCGGCTCTCCGCAGACGACGGACCAAAGTTAGCCGGTTCCAGCCATTGGTTGGTCGATAAGCGGACACTGCGTGGCGGCGCATCGGATGGCGTAGACTTGGTCAGGCTGAATAACGGGGCACTCTCATTGGAACTGGTACCGACCCGGGGCCTGGGCTTGTGGCGCGGCGACTATCACGGCATTCCCCTGGGATGGAATTCACCCGTCCGATACCCGGTCCATCCCTCCTTCGTGAATACGGTCGACCTGCAGGGCCTGGGCTGGCTCACCGGATTCAATGAATGGATGTGCCGCTGCGGACTTTCATCTCTGGGAAGTCCTGGCCTGGACGTTGTGGAAAACGATGACGGTTCACGCAGCGAAACGCCGGTCACGCTCCACGGCCGAATCGCCAATACACCCTGCCATCATGTATCGGTCGGCGTGGATGACGTCGGTCCTGGAACGCTTTGGGTCCGCGGTGTTGCGGACGAAGCGTGGTTGTTCGGGCCGAAACTTCGCCTCGTCTCGACCATTAGCACCGCCGCCGGATCGAATGCGCTTACGATCTGCGACAAAGTCACCAACGTGGGGAACGAACCGGGTGAACTCCAACTGATGTACCACACCAATCTGGGCCCACCACTGCTGGAGCAGGGATCGCGCCTGGTTGCTGCCGCTCGCGAAGTCGCCCCCTACGATTCCCACTCGGCAAATGCGATCGAAAACTGGACAACGTTCAACGCTCCCTCACCCGGTTTCGTGCAACAGTGTTACTTCATTGAGCCGCTTGCCGACGAGTCCGGCGCCGTGACGGTCATGCTCTGCAATCAGGCAGAAGACAAAGGGTTGGGGCTTTCGTTCAACAACCGCGAACTTCCTTGCTTCACCCTGTGGAAAAATATGCAAGGCGAAGCAGACGGTTATGTAACGGGCCTGGAACCGGGTACGAGTTTTCCTAACCTGAAGTCGTTCGAGCGAAACCAGGGACGTGTCATCTCCTTGCCACCGGGCGAGTCCTACCGAACCTCCCTGAGAATTGAGGTTTACGATACCGCAGCGCAAGTATCGACAACCTCACAGAAAATCATGCAACAGGCAACGGCGCCGCCGACGCTCCATCACGAGTTGCACCCGCGGTTTGCACCCCCCGCTGAACCACAACCGTAAAACGGCCCCAGTCATGTCAATCTTGAAACCTGGCGATTTTACAACCCTGGTCGACGGGCTCGATCACCCAGAAGGTGTCACTTGGGGACCCGATGGTCATATTTACGCCGGCGGTGAAGCGGGGCAGATTTATCGCATCAGCACCAGTGGTGAAGTCACTCAGATCGCGTCGACCGGTGGCTTCATCCTGGGTCTCTGTTTGGATGGAATGAGTAACATTTATGCCTGTGATCTCAAACTGCAATCCGTGTTTCGGATCGATCAAGAGGGTGGTGTCTCTGTGTACAGCCAAGGGTTGCCAGATCAAGCGATCAAGCTTCCCAACTATCCGGTCTTCGACAGCGATGGCAATCTCTACGTTTCCGACTCCGGGGGATGGCACGAAAACAACGGCTGCTTGCTTTGCATCACACCCGACGGACAAACAAAATTGCTCAGCACGGATGTTTCGGCGTTTCCCAATGGCATGGCACTAAGTCCCGATAGCAACAGCTTGTACGTCGTGGTGTCGAACTTACCGGGCGTCGTCCGTCTGCCGCTGGAAACGGGCGGCAGCGTGGGCGCACCTGAGGTCATCGTCGAATTGCCCCACACGGTGCCGGATGGCCTGGCGTTCGACCAGCAGGGAAACTTGCTGATTTCGTGTTACACTCCCGACGTGATCTATCGCCTCTCTGCCAACAGAGAGCTAGACGTGCTCGTCGAGGATGAAGAAAGTACGACCATTTCATCGCCCACAAATATGGTCTTTGCCGGCCCGGACCTGTCGATGCTCGTGGTCTCAACTCTGGGACGATGGCATCTTGCCCAAACTCGCGTGGAAATACCCGGTTGCCCACTTCATTACCCACAGCTCTCGTAACCCAGACCAACCAATAGCATCGAAACCTAGAACACTTGAAATGAATCCTCAACACGAATTCGACACAAATGGATACCTGACCGGGATTGTTGTTTGCGAACAGCGCGAAGCAACCCGGTATCGGGAGTGCTTCGACCAATTGGAAGCGGTCGAAGGAAAAGAAAATTGCGCGATTGGGCTGATCGACAAGCACTTTGACCAATCGTTTATTTGGGAGATCGCGACCCACCCCAAAATCCTGGAATGCACCAGGGAAGTGCTGGGGCCCGATATACTGCTGTTGGGAACACACTTCTTCTGCAAGTACGGCCCGCAGGAAAAATTCGTCGCCTGGCACCAAGACGCGACTTACTGGGGACTCGAACCACCGCAAGCAGTCACGGCCTGGTATGCCATTGACGACAGTGATCAAGAAAACGGGTGCATGCGCGTCATACCAGGCAGTCATCGCGAGGGCCTGCGCGCGCATGGAAAGTCAAAACGCGAGGGCAACTTGTTGAGCATCAACCAGGAACTCACCGCAAGTCCGGACGAAGAGCAAGCCGCAGTGGATCTGATACTTAAGGCTGGTGAAATCTCTCTGCACGACGGGACGCTCATCCATGGCAGCCTGCCCAATCGATCCACCCGCCGCCGCTGCGGATTGACAATTCGCTACGTAGCCCCCGCTGTCCGCCCGACCCAAAAAAACTCACTAGGCCAAGACTGGCAAACCGTGCTCGTCAGTGGTCAGGATCGTTTCAATAACTTTGGAACCTGTCCGACTCCTTCTTTTTGATGACCTTGGTTATTCAAGCACGAAACAGAAAAGTCGTCGGGGAGCATCCGCGGCGCCGTTTCTGAATGGGCCCGCAAGTCGACACACCTCGCTCAGCCGACAGGAATGCACGCAATCCCTTATACTAATCGAGGTTAGATACCGTTTTCGTGTTCACGACCGTCCGTGGCGATCGGTTTGCCATCCCTCACCGGTATTGAGGATCGTCGTCTTCAAAAATGACGTAACGGTGTGCCGACGACAGCAAATGGCCGTCTCTGAAGTGTAACTGAGGCAAAACAAGGAAATAACGATGGTGGGCAATAAGAGATACCTACCCATGGTAGTGACGAAGTGCTTGTGCCTGCTGAACCGCACAGCGGCCGCAGACATCCCTCATTTCAGTGTGCACACACAACCAGCCGAGCGGCCTGTTCTCGTTAACGACGAGCCGCAGTTATTCCTTGACGATTATCTGATCGCCCATTCGTCGAATTTAGTCAAGACAACGCACACTCCGGAACGCGCCCTGGATTATCCGATCTTGGGCTGGCAACAAGGAATCTCGCAACCCTATGTCACAGTGCTGCGCGATCCGGAAACCAAACTTTTCCGGATGTGGTACAACCGCGACGCCGGCCAGATTGCCTATGCCGAGAGCGATGATGGAATCAATTGGCGCACGCCTGAACTCGACATCCTCGGCAATGACAATCGATTGTTACAAATTGGTCGTGACTTCCAGAATGGATGCGGTGCTTCGGTCATCGATGACGGTCCAGCAAGCAAAGATCCAAATCAGCGATTTAAAATCGCGTGGTGGGGTCAGACAAAACCCTGGCCAGGAGGTGACCCGGGAATGCGCGTCGCCTTTTCCTCCGATGGAATAGACTGGAAACTCTACACAGACAATCCCGTTCTTCCTGATTTCGGCGAGGACCATTTCCTTGGCGATCCACGTCGACCTTACGGAGCGGGCGACATCATCGACGTGTTTTACGATCCCTATCGCAACCATTATGGCGCTTTCGTCAAGACTCCGGCGATCGCTTCAGATGGTCTCGCCCGTGGCCCCAAGGCGCGAACCTACATCCGCCGACTTGTAAGTGCCAGCACAAGTGACGATTTCCAGCACTGGAAACGTCTTTGGCGAGTCGTGGTTCCTGAGTCGAGAGATGAAGGTCTGCTGGAGTTTTACAGCGTCGGAGGGACGTTCGCCCGCGGAGGGCTGTTAATCGGCTTCGTCCGTATGTTGAGGGACGATTTACCAGCCACCGAGGGAGGACCAGCAGAGGGTATTGGCTACACCACCCTGATAACCAGCCGCGATGGCAAGCATTGGGAACGGCATGACAACGTGTTTTTCGATCGCCACCCCGATCCTAAGGCTTGGGACCACGCCATGACGTGGGTCGGTTCCGTCCTCCCGGTGGGCGACCAGTTGTACCTGTATTACGGTGGCTATAAACAAGGGCACAAGATCGAGTCCCGGAAAGAACGACAAATTGGTCTGGCGCGGATGCCAAAGGACCGATTCGTGTCGCGGGACACCGTCGGCAACCAGCAGGATGTGCTACGAACCGTGGCCATCGATCCCTCGGTGACCGTTCCCAGGCGGCTCCTGCTCAACGCGCGTTGTCCTGGCGGTGAAATCCGTGTCCAAGTCCGCGCCGGTAACACGGGAGATGTTATTGCTGGCTACGATTGGGACGTTTGCAGGCCCGTATCGGGTGATGGCTACAACCTGCTCGTGACGTGGAATGAACGTGACACGCTACCCGATCGTCGAATTCAGCTGGAATTCAAACTCAAGCAAGCGGAACTGTTCGCATTTCAGGTAACCCACTAGCGTGCTACTTTCACGCTCAGCGATTTGGCATTGCCCATGGCGACCGAAGCCCGTGCGTCGTTGGTGGCGAATCGCGCCGGGGCCCTGGGGGTCGTTCCCCAGGGAACTGTGTAAACGTCGGGGGTCAGGGTGGTAGGACGCGACGGGGACCGGCTCCTTGCGTATATCCACATCAACGCATGCCGAGGTTCCAGTGGTGTCTGGCCTCGTCTTTCCTCACTCTGAATTAGCCTGGCTCATACGTTGCCGCCAGAACCGCTTGGCATCGCCGTGGTACTTGAGGACTTCGCTGAGCCTGGCGGGGTCTTTTAACTTCTGCGGGACCCGTGCTGCGCGCTCATCGATCCAATCCAGGAAGAACTGTACCGAGCGGCGACTGATGCGAGACTTCGTTTTGCCGATCTCGACGTAATACGGAGCGGTTGAGGCAAAGCGGAACGTCCGCCGATTCTCGGTGACAGCCCGGACCAGGAACCAGCCGCTTTCTTGAAACGTCAGCTTCGCTGTCCGCTGCGACTTGTTGGAAATGTCGATCGGGATCATCTGCACCGAGCGACCGTTCTTGATTATTTCAAGGTCCGGAACATGATCTTTCGAGATCAACTCGATGTTCAAGTTGATCTCAAGCGACCGCTCGGCCTGAAATACGTGGCCGGGTCGTTGACCGTTTGCCTGGCAGAACAACAACGGTCCATTGGTGACGAATGACCGGCCGGCCCTCAGGCCTTGCCACCAGGCGTGATAGGAAAAGTCGGAGCCCAGGTAAACGCAAACCCGGTTGTAGCCCACCGAATTCGGCAGCACACCCGAGACGCTGCCGGCCGAGGGAGGCACTCTCAGGCCACACTCGAGCACGTGGTAGTAAAGCTCCTGCGTCCAGTACCCGTTGCCACGTGGTGGTGGCAAACGTTGCTCGTCGCGAGGTTTGCCCCAAGCCTCCGTCTCAAACATGCTGCTGCGGCACATGTGGTTGTTGGCCAGTCCAATCGAGTTGGCCTGTCCGCTGGCCAGCCAGATGGGGGGATCCCACCAGAAGGGCTTCTCGATATCGATCGACACGTCCTTGTGCCGACCCGCAAGCTCGACAAACTTCATCGGTGAAGGATGTTCGGCAAACGCCGACTTGCCACCGGGTAACGGCAACGGCTACTTGAGGCCAAAGTACATCAACGCCCCACCCTCGCGTTCATCCTCGCCGGCCATCACGTCGTAATAACGATCGGCATCCGCTTTTATCAGCGTGGTTTTCGGCAGCGAGCGGTCACGCCACAAGTCCCGTCCGTTCCACCACGTGATCACCGGGGCCACGTGCAGATCTTCCGCCCGCAAGTGCAAGGGAACTTCATCGATTGCCCGGTGCACGTGAAGTTCGCCCGACCACCAGCCCCGTTTCGCCAGATTGGCGATGCGGTGGAGCAAGACCGTCAGCTTCTTCTGTTTCCCGTCCGGCAACTCCACGGAACCCACAGCAGGCAGGTACTCCGGGCCGCGCTCAATCTCGAAATAGTATTTACCCGTCTCCAGCTGTAGTGCGACAAACCCGGGGCAAACGAAATGATCTTGCCAGAACGGCAGCCCTTCGGCGCGTTGAGCGGTTCCCGCCGCATCGGTCAAGTGAATGCGGCAAGGCAACCGTTTGCCCACCTTGTCGGCAACCGTGATCTCCAGTGTTGCTGCAAAGAGCAACGTGACCTGTGTGGAGGTGACGATCGTCACAGCTAACACCAGAAACCACCGCATGAGTTCTTTCCTGGTTCACAACCTTGTCATCAAAAGTGACCTGCCCCCGGACCGGTACAAACCGCCTGATTGTCCTCAAGCAAGTGGGGCTCGCCACCTGGTGGCACGCCAGGTTGTCAAAATTGCCGATCTTGACCTCGCCTGTGTCGAGGTGCCGCAAGGACGGGTTGAAAGTCGTCTCGGGCGCCCCATGGGAGGCAATTGCCAACTCTTATCGAGCGCGGTATTCTGTGTCTTCGACACTCAGATCACTAGCCTCAGATCACTAGCCTTCAGTCAAGGAGAATTTATCCATGGCCTACACACTTCCCAATCTTCCGTATGCGAACGATGCCCTCGAGCCACACATCGATGCCAAAACGATGGAAATCCATCATGACAAGCATCACAATGCCTACGTCACCAAGGCGAACGATGCCCTGGAGGGCTCAGGAGTTGCCGATCAGTCGATCGAAGATCTTTGTCGCAACATTGACAGCGTACCAGAAAATATTCGCGGTGCCGTCCGGAATAACGGTGGTGGCCACGCCAACCACTCGCTCTTCTGGACCATCCTCAGTGGTAGTGGTGGCGGAACCCCGACAGGGGACCTGGCGGCTGCCATCGACACCGAACTCGGCGGATTCGACAAGTTCAAGGAAGACTTCAGCAACGCAGCCGCCACGCGGTTTGGCAGCGGCTGGGCCTGGTTGTCAGTCGATGGATCTGGCAAACTCGCCGTTGAAAGTACCCCCAATCAAGATAATCCCTACATGGACGGACGCACGCCCATTCTCGGACTCGACGTATGGGAACACGCGTACTACCTGAACTATCAGAATCGTCGGCCCGACTATATCGCTGCATTTTTTAACGTGATCGACTGGAGTGGTGTTGCCGAGCGGTATGCCGCAGCCAAGGGGTAGGATGCCGTCGGGCCGGCGGCCGCAAGCGTTGTGACCGCTTCGGCCGTCTGGCCAACAATATCGATACGATTCATCAAATCTACTCGGTGGCATACCCCGCCACTGGGCTAGAATTAGTTGGCGATCGCCCAGGGAGGACGAACCGCGGAACCAGAAAATTCGTGGATTACCTGCTAAACGGCCAGTTCTTTGTTTGTGCGACCGAATCGGGTTATAACATGCTTCTATCGAACGTCGTCCCGTTTACCGAGAAAAATGACCATGCCCCGTTTTGATCTTCCTATCATGGATCCATCTCCGCAAATTCTGACGAGTCGCCGGCCAGTCTGGATGCCCTTCCTGGTAGCGACCCTGGCCCTGGCCGTCTGTTTTCAACCGGCCCGGTCTGAAACCTGGACCGACAACACGGACAACTTCCAGGTCGACGCCAAGTTCGTTGATTTCGATGGCGAGGTCCTGGTCTTGCAAAAGAAAGCAGGGAACACGATCCGGGTGCCGGCACGACGGCTCAGCGCTGAAAGTGTGGCCTTGGCCAGGAAATTGGCCGGGGCATCGCCCTCAACCACGACCCCTTCTCGAACCGCGGATCGATCGGAAACCGAGCCCCAAGCCACTCCTCCCTCTCCGGCCGCGACAACCACAACGATTCTGTCACCACAAGCCGCTGACACGACTCCCGAAGCAACTGCACAGACGTTGCTCAAGGCGATTGAAGCGGGCGACCTCGCAGTGATGTGGTCACAGCTTCCGCCCACCTATCAAACCGATGTGAACGAAGTGGTTCACACCTTCGGCCAGAACATGGACCCCAGTGTTTGGAAACTTGGCATCGGGATTGCGCAAAAGGCGGTGAAGATTCTGCAGACCCGACAACAATTTATCGCCCAGTCGCCTGCCCTCTCAGCAATGCCAGTCGATCCCGAAACAATTACCAAAAATCTCGACGTGCCGCTAACAGCGCTAACCCTGCTGCTCAACAGTGATCTGGCGGACTTGGAAAAACTTCAAACACTCGACCTTGCGGCATTCGCCCGGGGGCAAGGTTCGGAAATCGCAAGGCAGCTTTCCAAGTTGCCAACTTCTGTACCCGATGAACTGAATTCCCTGACGCTAGGAGTCGATGCCGAGGCAGCCTTCGAGTCAATCGTAAACGCAAAAGTCAAGAATGTTCAACAAACGGAAAATACGGCCACGTTGCAAATGTCCCCGGAAAATGGCGACACGGCAACCATTGAAATGGTTCTGGTTGAGGGCAAATGGATCCCCACTGATCTGGCCAACGAGTGGGACGCCCAGATGGCCGCCGCCAAAACTGCCTTGCTTGCCATGAAACCTCAACTGGAAGCCAACAAGATGATGATCATGATGCCGCTCCAGATGGTGGACGGTGCGGCCAACCAGATCCTGGCTGCCAAATCACAGGAAGAGTTCGATCAGGTCATCGCCGATCTCACGAAAAATGTTGGCGCGGTCGTTGGTCCCCTCATGGGGCAAGGCAATGGCGCCCCCGCTTTCGGCTCTCCAGCGAACATCAGCAACGGCGGTGACGCGGATGACGAGTTCGACTTTGGCGACGGCACGGATATCGACTTCGCCGATACCGCCCTGAACGATGACACGAACCTCGGTGACAACGCCGATTTTGGCAATTCAGACCTTGACGACACTGATGTTGAAAAAGTCGGCTTCGACGATAACGATGACGCCGGCGTGGACAACGCGGATTTCAGCGAGGAAAAATAAGACCCGCCGACCGAACGGGAACCTCAACCCGTAGATCGACTGAAACGAACATCCAACAGCTGCCCTGAGCATGGTTCGTTACGAGATGCCGGTCTTTGACGCGCACACCAGCGGTCTGAGTTCTTGCCCAAACGAAAAAAAACTCGGCGCTTGCCAAGGCAAGCGCCGAGCCTTGTTATTGCTTCGAGAACAAGCCTCACCCAGCGGATCCACCGGGGGGCGGGAACTCGGAAGCAGGTGGTGGCCGCAACGGGCGACCCGCCGGCCAAACTCAGGTGCGACCACCTCGCTGGCTACTAAAACACTCGTCGAACAATAGACCACCTCCTTCCTACTAGAAACCACGGCGGGGCTGGTGTGAATACCAGAGACACACCCTCCCAGCCCTCTAGTCCGTCCGTGCTGCGTCGCACGGACACGTCTCCATTCATTATAATCAGCCATTGGGATCAATCCATACAATTGCCCGAACTTACCACCACCCCAGGAAACCGCTCGAAGTCAACGGGTCCTGCTGGCGTAAGTCATTGTAAAATTTTGGGTTACGACAGATTTGCATCGTGACTGACCGCAAAGACCGGCGCGAATCCGCAACACCATAACCAAGATTTCCCTAAAATTAACCAAGATTTCCCTGAAATTCCCCGAACCGACAATTTCATCCCCTTGTCGGACTCTGAGATATTCCCGGAACCCCGACGGGGGTATTGAAGACTTTCTCTGCCAATGCATCGCAAGCAACTCCAAAAACTCGGTGTTCCACCAACCTGCGCCAAAGCGGCAGCCACGGCCCTCGGCAAGGCAGCCCAGCAGGGGGCAGGTATGGGGCTCAAAGGGAAGCGGGCCCGGCAATGGATCACGATGGTCACGCGGAATCCGCGAAAGTACGAGTCCGACCCCATTTGGGGTGAACTGGCCCGCGAACTGTTGGCCGGGCAGGTCGACATGGCCACCGAACCGATTGCCTACCAGACGTGGGGCACCGAAATAGATACGGCCGCACACACACAAATGCGACAGGCATGTCGCGTACCTTTGGCGGTGGGTGCCGCTTTGATGCCCGATGCACATGTTGGCTACGGGCTGCCGATTGGGGGTGTCCTGGCCTGTGAGAACGCCGTCATCCCTTACGCCGTTGGTGTTGATATTGCCTGCCGGATGAAGCTCTCTGTGCTGGACACACCGGTAAATTCGCTCACACAGCACTTCAATCGGTACAAAGAAGCGATCATGGGGGGTACCCGTTTTGGAGTGGGGATCCAGCACCAACCTCGAAAACACCACGAAGTGATGGATCAAAATTGGGCCGTCACACGTGTTACCCGGGAAAAAAAAGATACTGCCTGGAAACAACTCGGCACCAGCGGTTCAGGCAACCACTTTGTTGAGTTTGGCGTTTTGTCACTGGCTGAGAATGACTCGCAATTAGGACTGGAGGCGGGCGTGTATGTCGCCTTGCTAAGCCACAGTGGAAGCCGAGGAACTGGTGCGGCTGTCTGCAACACCTACAGCCAGATTGCCCAACGGCAACTTCCCCAGCGATACCGAGAGGACTTTGGTCGCCTTGCCTGGTTGAGCCTCGACAGCGAAGCAGGCCAGCAGTACTGGGCCGCGATGACACTTATGGGCGACTACGCAGCGGCTAACCACGCCATTATTCATCGGCTCGTGACCAAAGCGGTGGGTGGCCAGGTGATAGCCGGGGTCGAAAACCACCACAACTTTGCCTGGCGGGAGCAACACCAGGGCCGCGAGTTGGTTGTACATCGCAAAGGGGCAACGCCGGCAGGAGAAGGTGTGTTGGGCGTGATCCCGGGGTCGATGGCAGCTCCCGCCTTTGTCGTCCGTGGCCGAGGCAACGCCCATAGCCTGCGTTCGGCTGCCCATGGGGCCGGGCGACGCATGTCGCGTAAGAAGGCTAAGGACACCTATCGTTTCAACGCCGTGCAAAAAGATTTAGCACAGCAGGGAATCCAGGTCCTGGCCGCCGGGTCGGACGAAGTACCGGGTGTGTACAAGAACATTCACGAAGTGATGGCTGCACAGCGCGATCTGGTCGATATCGTGGCCCGCTTCGATCCCAAGATTGTGCGAATGTGCGGGGATGGCAGTCGTGCCGAAGACTGACGGGTTTGTCCCCGAACTATCAAACTGTTGCACAGGTAACAAGCGAGTTTCGACGGGAGCCGGCCAGCTGGTGCATGAGTTCCCCGGTTGCCCATTAGGCCCCGCTCTCCAGGGACAAAGCAACACGAAACTGCAAACCACCTGATTTTGTGGCGAGACTGTCAACCAACAATCAGCGACTACCGAAAACGACACACGCTGTTGTCAATGCCAGCGTGATCGCCGAAGGGTGGGCTAATTCTGATCGGCGGCGGGTGGGTCACCGGCCAGATGGCGGCGGAGATAGCTGGCCCGCTCGATATTGCGATCCGACGGGTCAAGTTCCATACCCGTCAGCTTCTGAAGGTGGGCCGGTTGGGTATGGATAAATAACATGTTGACCGTGGGGATCTGGACGTTCTCAATCAGCCCCAAGTTGACTCCCATCCTCACACTCGAAAGCAGATGCATGGTCTCTTCGGAGCTAATGGTCTTTGCACTCTGCAAAATTCCAAACGCCCGGCTAATTCGGTCGTGCAATGTTTCCTGGCTCTCACGAATCAGGAAATCGCGGGCCTGACGTTCATAATCAATCAGTACGGGAACGACATCGGAAACGTCCTTTGTCACTTCTTCTTCGCTTTTGCCAAGCGTGATCTGATTGCTGATTTGATAAAAGTCGCCGGTGGCTTGCGAACCTTCACCGTAGAAACCCCGCACAGCAAGATTGATCTTTTGCAGGCTGCGGAAGACTTTTTCAATTTGCCTGGTGATCACCAGCGCCGGCAGGTGCAGCATAACGCTGATGCGCACACCGGTGCCCACGTTGGTGGGGCAAGCGGTAAGGTATCCGAATCGATCGTTATAGGCAAAGGTTGTTTTTTCTTCAATCAAATCATCCAAGGCGTTGATCTGATTCCAGGCTACATTCAGATCGAGCCCGCTGTACATGACTTGGATGCGGAGGTGATCTTCCTCGTTGATCATCACACTGAACTGTTCACCTTGGTCAATAACCACGGCTCGCGCGCCTTCGCTTTCGGCGTGTTCCCGGCTGATTAACTGCCGTTCAACCAGGAATTGGCGATCGACCTCGTCCAACTGATTTACATCAAGATAAGTCGGCGCGATTCCTAGTTTGCCTGCCCCCTGCAGTCCCTCAACCCGCTCGCGAAGAATGCTTTCGATCTCTGCCTTGTCGGAATCGGTCGCCCGGGCAATGAAGGGGAAATCCGCCAGATTGCGCGCGAGGCGAATCCGGCTACTAATCACAATGTCGGACTCAGGGCCAGAACCCCTGAGCCATTTACCGCTCGTTTTCGCAAGGTCTTCAAAATTCACCGGATTATACAACCCTTGGATTGGGCAGTCCCTGATAACCGCGCTACCGGGTACGGCAGCTGGAAAAAATCATTGATTAAAAATATCAGTCCTCGCTCTGCTGATCACATTCAATTCCTCGAATCTGGTCACGAAGTTCTGATGCCCGCTCGTAAGCTTCGTCCGCAACCGCTTCTTTCATTTCCCGACGGAGCCGAATAAGTTGGGTTCGCTGTTCGGCGTCGACCGAACAGAATTTAGGGACCTTTCCCACATGCTGCGTTTCGCCATGGATGTTGACCAGCAAGGGATCCAACTCCTTTTGAAAGCAGACATAGTCATGCGGACATCCCAGCCGCCCCTGCTTGCGAAACTCCAAAAAAGTGATCCCGCAGACCGGACATGCCCGCTGGTCGAGTCGAGCCAATTCCTCGGCTGTTTCTCCCACGGCCAGATGCTGTGCCAGCAAGCCCGCCATGGCCGGCATCACTTCCGAAGAATCGTCGTGGGCAGGCGCTAAAAACGAATGAGCACATTGCTCGCACAAGTGGAGTTCTTTGGGTTCCCCATCGATCAAATCCGTAATATGAAAAGTCGCTGGCTTTTCGCATTTCTGGCACTTCATATCGAACCTCTTCTGGGAGCTGGGCGCCTGCCTTGCCTGAACACGAACAAACAGCCTCTGGAGGCTGCAACTTTAGAAGCCATGCGACAAAACGTCCCTCCACCCTTTCCTTTATACCATAAGTAAAGGGATTCTATCTGGGGGTGTCCCATTGTCAAGGCGAGGTGTGAGACTTAAGGAGAGTGCTAAGTCGTTTCGGCTGGGGAAGATAGCGTAGCTGGTCACCGTCCATTGGCCACGATATTGTGGGGGATTGGCACGGGTGCTAAGCTGACGGCCAATCGCCCGTTCAGCCCAGCCCCATGAAACACGTCCCTTCCGCCACCGAATTCTGCGACCTCGCCCATTCGGCCGACTATGTACCGGTCTACCGACGGCTGGTCAGCGATGCCCTGACCCCGGTCACCGCCTTCCACAAAATCGACGATGGGGCCAGTGCCTGCCTCTTCGAAAGCGTGATCGGTGGTGAAAAAGTGGGGCGGTACAGTTTTCTGGCTGCCGAACCCTTTCTGCTGCTTGAAGCACGGGACCACCAGGTCACGATCACACGGTTTCAGCTGCCAGTCAGCCAGCCAGGTGAAAACCGATGTTCAACCGTGCTCAGTCGGGAAGAATTTGTGGCAGAGAACCCCCTGGAAGAACTCCGTCGACAAGTCCAGGCCGTACGCATTCTGGAACTTGAGGACTTGCCTCCTTTTGCCGGCGGGGCGGTTGGCTATGCCGGATACGATACGGTCCGCTATGTCGAGCACCTTCCTGACCCTCCGACCGATGATCGCGAGCTACCCGATCTGGCCTTTGCTTTTTATGACCACATGATCGTTTTCGATAACGTACAGAAAACAATTATGGTGATCGCCCTGGCACAGGTGGGTAATTCTGAGGACGACGGGCAAATTCACCTTGCCTACAAATCCGCCTGTGACCGCGTTGACCGCCTTGTGGAAAAACTCTCCACGCCAGCCGTCGCCGTCCGACCAGCTGACATCAATATCGCTGGTGCTCCCACCATCGAATACCAATCGAACTTTACGCAGGCCGAATTCGAAGATGCCGTACAAAAGTGTGTCGAATACATTCGTGCTGGCGATATCTTTCAGGTGGTTATCAGTCAGCGATTGGCGGTACCACTGAAAGCTGATCCGTTTGAGGTTTATCGCACACTGCGGGTCGTCAACCCAAGTCCCTTCATGTTCTACCTGCGAACGCCACAATGCACGCTGGTCGGGAGTTCCCCAGAAATCATGGTCCGCGTCATTGAAGGAAAGGTCACGGTCCGCCCGCTCGCCGGAACACGCCGCCGTGGCCATACCGAGGCCGAAGATCTCGAGCTTGCCGACGAACTGATCAATGACCCCAAGGAGCGAGCCGAACACGTGATGCTCGTCGACCTGGGGCGAAATGACGTGGGTCGCGTTGCCAAATATGGCTCGATCGAACTTTCAGACATTATGGTGATCGAACGCTATAGTCATGTCATGCACATCACGTCGAACGTGACCGGGCAACTCACCGACGATGTTGATGCCTTCGATGCCCTGGCTGCCTGCTTACCTGCAGGAACCGTATCGGGAGCCCCGAAAGTGCGTGCGATGGAAATCATCGATGAGTTGGAACCCCACCGCCGCGGCCCGTATGCCGGCGCAGTCGGCTATATCGACTTCGCAGGCAACATGGATACTTGCATCGCCTTGCGCACCATGGTTATTCAAGACGGAACCGCGTACGTCCAGGCAGGCGCAGGCATCGTCGCAGACAGCCAGCCGAAGCTCGAATATAAAGAAACGCTCAACAAAGCCCGCGGACTGCTCAAGGCAATCGAAATCACCGAGCAGCGGGTAACCGCATAAAAAAGGGCGGGCCAGGGCCAGCGGTTGACCCCACCAACAATCGCTTGCTTAGAGCCTTCTGCCGGCCACAAACCGATAAATCACCAGCAGCAAGATCGCGCCACAGGTCGCGGTGAGAATACTCGGTATGCTCAAACCTCCTTCAACCGCCTCGCCAATACCAAGCTGCGCGCCGATCCAGCCCCCCACAAAAGCACCTGCAATCCCCAGCAAAATGGTAACGATACATCCAGCAGGGTTACCTGGGATAATAAGCTTGGCCAGGATACCAGCAACCAGTCCCAACAGAATCCAGGTCAACCAACCGGGCATGATTTCGCTCCAAGTTTGAGTTCGTAGCTACCGTACCTTGATTTTCATTCCTGCTGTCGCAAGGTGCGACTCGACTTCTCAGTTTCAGTTAATTTCGGTCACCGCAAGACACTCCGTCCAGTAAAAATTCGCGTCAACACCTGCACCATGCTGAATTGTGCAGAAATACAACCACTGATGCGGACTGGTCAACACCACACCTCGGAAGCAGATAAGGTGAGAGAACTCTACGATCGTTAACATCGTGCCAAGTCGTATTTTTTCACTTCAGCCTGGCGAGCGTGCGGCAGTGGGCTGGAGTTTTAGCTGGTTCTTCTGCATCCTCTCGGCCTATTACGTGGTTCGCCCCATACGCGAAACCATGGGGACAATCGTAGGAGAAAAGCACTTTGACTTGCATTTTTCTGGCCATTTTCATCAGCATGCTTTTGGCCTCTCCCCTCTTTTCGGCGTTGGTGGCCCGCGTTGGTCGAAACCGACTCGTCCCAATCGTCTTCCGTTTCTTCACCGTGTAGCTGATTGGGTTCAGTCTGGTGATTGGCCAAACAGGCCAACCGTAAACCACCGTCAACCACCCTCAGACAACTTCCCTGCACAAGTCTCCGCACGTAACTCCGCGATCATATCTCGGGTAGCCGCTTCCACCGCAGCTTGCCAATCCGCTTGCTGGAATTTCTCTCGATATCTGGGACTTCGCTGGGCAAACAGAATCCCCCGGGAATTGTTGATAATCGCCCCCAGACCGTGGGCATCAAACGCGCCGGCCACATCGGCTGACTTTCCTCCCTGACTGCCAAAGCCAGGCACTAGAAACCAGGTATGTGGCATCGCTGCGCGAAGTTCGTCCAGTTGCTCCGGATAAGTGGCCCCCACGACCGCTCCAACGGCACCGTAACCGCACACACCGGTGGTACGGCTGGCGTGCTCTTCGACAAGCTCCGCAATGTGTCGATACAGAGGCCGCCCGTCGGAAATCAAATCCTGGAACCTGCCACTGCCGGGGTTCGACGTTTTGACCAATACAAACAAACCCGATTCTCGCGCCAGCGCAACATCCACAAACGGCGTCAAGCTGTCCTCCCCAAGATATGGGTTAACCGTCAGCGCATCGGCCCCCCAGGCACTTTGGCCGCGGCCCAAGATACCCCGGGCGTACGCTGCGGCCGTGCTGCCAATGTCACCCCGTTTACCATCTAAAATAACCAGCAGCCCATTCTCTTGGGCGTGCGCAACAACATTCGACAGTGCCGTCATCCCACTGGGGCCTAATTCCTCGAAGAAGGCCATCTGCGGTTTGACTGCCGGAACAAGTGGGGCCACGACATCGATCACGGCACGACAAAACTTCTCAAAAACCTCTGCTTGGAACTGCAGAGATGGTGAATCGGACAATTTCAATTCATCGGGCAAGAGGTCCCAACGGGGATCCAAGCCAACAACGACGGGATTACCAACCTGACGAATCTGGGAAGCCAGCTGATCGCTAAATCTGGACATCAGGTTTCAAAACTCTTGTTTTTATGCAAAGCGGCAAACTAACACGCGATTTTACCAAACAGCCTCGCCGACCGAACCACTTGTAGGCCAGAGGAAATGGCTGGCGACGTCCTCTGCCGCCGGGTACCGCAACCGCTGCTCTCTGGCTACGCATCATTGCACCATTTGTCAGGCAAACGCAAGTGGTCAGGCAGACGCAAGTCAACACTTGATTTGATCAATCCTATCCAGTTGGCGCCACCGGTCGGCGACTTTATATTGTCGGCTAACGGGAATTTCCTGGCAGAACATGCCACGCATCCCAACACTACCTCGTCGCCCGGCAAGTTATCCGATTCCCGTCACGGCCCCAGGCGCGGGAAACCGCTGCTGGCGGCGAATTTTCGTACCCCATTTCATGATCCCTGAAATTCCACGACCGGCAGTGAAACCAATCACATGAGCATTGATCGTGTTTCCGTGGTCGCCAATTCCCGTGCTGAGCGGGCAGGCATCATTGCCAAGGCAGGCGGTATTGAACAAGCCATCCAGTCCGGCAAATTACCACGGCGGATTGACACCACACTCTCAGAAGCCCTCGTCCTGGGCCTCATGCTCCAGGATGTGACCCGTTTTCTTGTCGTCTTCGGGCATGGTTCGACCGAAATCGGCGAAGTGCTGAGGATTTACGAAGAGGCAGGACTGGTCACGACGTATCCGGTGCGGCATGAGACCGCGGCATCCCACGCCGCAACGGCGCTTCGCTGGGTGACGGGCGAGAAAGCGGCGGTGGTCACTTCCATTGGCCCAGGTGCAATGCATGCCCTGGCCGGCTCGCTGGCGCCCGCCAGCGACAGCCTGGGGGTCTACTACCTCTTCGGTGACGAAACAACCGAAGATGAAGGCCCCAACATGCAACAGATTCCCAAGTACCAACAACACCTCTATCTGCAGCTCTGTTCAACCATGGGATCCGCATACTGCCTGCACACACCGCTGGCCCTGGCGACAGCCCTGCGGCGGGGAATGAACACGGTAGACCATCCACACGCAGCAGGCCCGTTCTACCTGTTGATGCCCATGAATACCCAGCCCGCCACGCTGGAAAACTTCAATCTCGACGAACTATCGCGTGCGGCACCGCCGGCACTCGGTGCCGCGCGAAACGACGGAGGCTACGAGCGGGCTGCCGACGCACTCCTGGACGCCCAGCGGATCGTCGTTCGGGTCGGGGGTGGAGGTCGCACCGCCGGCCCGGAAATTACCGAGTTTTTAGATCTCGTCGATGGTGTCGCGATCACCAGTCCAATCGTCTCGGGAGTGATTCCCTACGACCACCCACGGAACATGACCGTTGCGGGTAGCAAAGGATCGGTCTGTGGTAACTTTGCACAGGATGAGGCAGATCTATTGGTCGTGATCGGCTCCCGCTTCGTCTGCCAGTCCGATAGTTCCAGGACCGCCTACCCCAAGGTTCGACAGGTCATCAATATCAATACCAACGTCGAGGCGGCCACACACTACGGTTCCACGATTTCGTTGATGGGGGATGCAGCCTCAACCCTGGCCGAGTTGAACCGCGTGCTCAAGACACGCAACCGGTCAACGACGGGCGAGTCGGAGTGGTTTCAAGCATGTTCGGCAAAAAAACAGCAATGGGATGCTTTCAAGAGAAAGCGGTATGACCATCCAGTCTTGCTGGATCCCGTTTGGGGCGAAACTGTCTTGACCCAGCCTGCCGCCATCAAAATCGCTACCGACTGGGCCCGCTCGAAAGAGGATGTCGTGAATTTCTTCGACGCCGGCGATGTACAAGCCAACGGTTTTCAGATCGTCGAAGACGATCGGCTGGGACGCACCTTTACCGAAACGGGTGCGAGTTACATGGGATTTTCCGTGTCGTCGGTATTGGCAACTGCGGTGACCGATAAACCGTTTTATGCGGTCGCTCATACCGGAGACGGTTCGTTCACCATGAACCCGCAGATCTTGATCGATGGCGTTCAACATGGCGCCAAAGGCACAATTCTGGTCATGGACAACCGCCGGATGGGAGCCATTTCAGGACTGCAAGAAGCTCAATACCGGGACGACCACGCCACGAACGATCAGGTGCAAGTCGATTACGTAGCCTGGGCCAGCGCCGTGGACGGTGTGCAGACATTCGGTCCTATTCGCAAACCGGAGGACTTGAAACAGGCCCTGGAAGCAGCGTATCGCAACGCGGGCCTCTCACTGGTTTACGTCCCGGTTTACTTTGGCCCCGACGAACTGGCTGGCCTCGGCGCATTCGGCCGCTGGAATGTAGGCAATTGGACCGAGCAGACCCAAGCCATGAGGCACAAGATTGGATTGTGATCACCCCTCAACCTGAATTTTGCGAGTCGAACTAACGATATTCCCCACGACATGGATATCGACGGCCAGTGGTGGTCGTCGTCCCGACGGTTACGAACGCGGCTATTACTATGAGCCAACCGTGTTGACCAATGTCGATGATTCCATGAACCTGATTCACAACGAACCATTTGCACCTATGGCCTCCGCAAATCCAGCGACTGGAATTAATCGCAAACTCACCTCGTATGGCGACCCGGAATTCAGCCGGTATATGCGGCGGGCGTTTCTGGCCTCGGCCGGGTATGACCGCACCGACCTTGAGCGGCCGATCGTCGGTATCGTCGACACGTCGAGCGACTACAACACGTGCCATCGCAACATGCCGGAATTGGTCGCGGCTATCAAGCGGGGTGTCCTCGAGGCCGGTGGGCTGCCTTTTGCGTTTCCTACCATCTCGCTCAACGAGATTCTCTGCTCCCCCACCACCATGCTCTTTCGCAATTTACTTGCGATGGAGACCGAAGAAATGATTCGCGCCCAACCCATGGACGCGGTCGTGCTGGCCGGTGGGTGCGACAAAACCGTTCCCGCTCAAATGATGGCGGCCGTCTCGGCCAACATTCCCGCACTGTGTGTCGTGACAGGATCGATGATCACCGGAGATTGGCAGGGTACCAGGCTGGGCGCCTGTACCGACTGCCGACGCTACTGGAGTTCCTACCGCGGGGGCGATATCTCCGATCAAGAAATCGCAGAAGTCGAGCAGTCCCTCTGTCCCACCACCGGTACCTGCATGGTGATGGGATCGGCGTCGACCATGGCCTGCCTCGCGGAGGTCATGGGCCTGATGCTGCCCGGAGGTGCCGCTCCACCGGCGGTAACCGCCGACCGACTCCGCCATGCGACTGCCAGCGGGAGAGCCGCGGTGGAACTGGCCACCTCCGCCCGAACACCCGCGGACATTTTATCGCCAGCGTCATTCAAGAACGCACTGAAAGTCCTCGTGGCTGTGGGCGGGTCCACCAATGCGATCATTCATCTGACGGCAATTGCCCGACGGGCCGGGATTGGTTTGTCGCTGGAAGACCTCAACGAAGCCTCCCAGCAGATCCCCCTGTTGGTCGACTGCAAACCCGCCGGCAACGGCTACATGGAGGACTTCTACAAGGCGGGCGGGCTGCCAATATTGCTAAAAACGCTTGAGCCGCTCCTCGACCTGACTGCAAAAACGGCAACCGGCCTGGCACTGAGTGAATCGCTGCAAGATTGCCAACCACCTGGCGACTGGCAGACAACCATTCACCCGTTAAACGCCTCGCTGGGACCCACTGGCTCGCTGGTAGGACTCTCCGGCACGCTCGCTCCCGATGGTGCCGTGATCAAGCAATCGGCCGCCAGCCCCAAGCTGCTGAAGCATCGCGGCCCGGCTGTCGTATTCGAGTCACCCGAGGACGCGGCCCGGCGGCTGGATGACCCCTCTCTGAAGATCACCCCAGACCATGTGATGGTCTTGCGAGGGGCTGGCCCGATTGCGTCCGGAATGCCCGAAGCGGGTGCCTTACCCATCCCCGATTACCTTGCCAAACAAGGGATTCGTGACATGGTACGCATTTCCGATGGTCGCATGAGTGGCACCGCCTTCGGTACGGTGGTCCTGCATTGCACGCCTGAATCTGCCGCCGGTGGCCCGCTCGCCTTGGTCAAAGAGGGTGATGAAATCGAGCTGGATGTCGCACAACGCCAGGTCAATCTGCTGGTCGACAACTGTGAACGCGATCGTCGCAAAGCGAAACTGAGACCACCCTGCCTCCCCGAACGTGGCTGGCGCAGGCTATACGCCCAGCATGTTCTTCCGGCCAACCTGGGAGCCGACCTGGATTTCCTCGCGCCCGGCCCACCAGAAAAACTATAAGCACGCAATTTTCCCCAAAAGTAGGGCAGGGCGGTTCGCAGCGTCCTTGACTACCCTCGCAACAGGGCAGTGCAGGTTGGTGCTGTTTTTTAGAGCGTCTTCAGTTCGCACAATCCCTAAGGAAACCCCTTCACACCGATTCCTATGGACCCTACAGAACAGGCCCAAATGGTTTGTTGACTATCGGTGGCTTACAATATTACCCTACGAACTCATGGGGCAATGTCGTCAAGACCTTTTTGAACTTGGAAATATTATCCCTTCAAAAAGAGAGGCAAACATCCCGCAGCAAAATATCACTTGCAACGCCAGCCTCTATTGACGACGGGGCAACTCCTAATAGTGGCGTATCGCTCCATAAAATTCCCAACCTCCCCAAACGAAAGCACGGCACATGACTTCTGCAAAGCATGAAATCACACTCGACATGATGCGCGAATCGCTTTACAGCGCTGTTGTCGCCGATGCAATAGACAAGCTTGGATTGCGACACCAATCGCCTCGCGTTTCCTTACCATCTGTAACAGGCATCCACAAACTGGTAGGCCGTTGCAAGACGACGCGCTGGATCGATTTAGACCACGATGACCCAAACACCTACGATGGGGAATTGGAGGCTGTGGACAGTTGCCATCCCGACGACGTCATAATCTGTGCTGCCGACGGGTCTATGCGGTCAGCGATTTGGGGAGAGCTTCTAGCAACGGCATCACAATATGCAGGGTGCGTAGGCGCTATCGTAGACGGTGCTGTGCGTGATGTTGGCCGCATGGAAGCGATGCAATTTCCTGTATTTGCCCGAGGCACCTCTGTTTATGATTCCATGAATCGTCAAAAAGTCGTTGAGTACGATGTGCCGGTCGAAATCGCCGGAGTACAGTTCTGCCCAGGTGATCTTGTCCTCGCTGATCGCGATGGGATCGTCGTCGTACCTCGCAAGGTTGAGGCAGAGGTCGTCCAGAATGCCTGGAAAAAAGTTGGTGACGAGGACCGCGTCCGCAACGAAATTGCCAATGGCATGAATGCCCAGGAAGTCTACAAACGGTGTGGCGTGTTGTAAGCAACACCAGGCCCCGCAAACAATATGCCTGGAACTCGTCCTCCCCCGAAAGCAGGGAGCACGAGTCCAGAGGCACAGAAAAACCGGTCCCACGATTCTTCACCCGTCTTCATTGGTGCTCGATCACAACGTGTTGCTGTTGATCGGTAGGGGTGATGACGGGTTGTTGAATCAATTACACCGGTTGGAATCAGCAACCAACCAACGCGAACCGCCAGGGAGACGGTCCGGGTCAACCGGTCTAGGCACGACGGCGACCCGCCAGGCAAGCGACTGCTCCCAAGCCAATCAGGCTGATGAGGGCGGTTGCGGGCTCTGGAATTGCCGAACTCGACGCGCCAAAATGGGGCTCCCCACCGAAGTCGGTGAATGGGAAATTGTCCTGCCGGAAATTGTCCTGCCACACGGTAAAGTCACCCGCATCGATCCTTCCGTTGCCGTTGCCATCGGCCATCAAATCGGGCAAACCAAAGGTCTCCTTCCACAGCTCATAATCCTGCTGGTCAACCACATAATCACCGGTGTAGTCGCCTGCGATGCCCTCGGTGGCGTGGCGGAGAGTTAACCGTGCCATGCCGTCGGTAACTCCGTCAATACTATCGTGGACGAGGATTTGCGTCTGGAACTGGGCCCCCTGGCCAGGAGAGAGTTCGCCCTGAAACTGCAGGACATTCGGGCTCACCGGGTCGTTCACATCCACAAGCTGAAAGGCACCGGTTTGCTCAATTTGGCTATCAGGTGAAGTGTCCCCCAAGAGGAATTGTATTTGCCCAGCCTGGTCGTGACCCTGAAACTGGTCACCCACACCGGTTCCTAATTCCAATTGAGAACCAAAGAGGTGCACACCACCGGCGGCGGTCACGTTATTTTCGAGCGTGAAAACCGTGTACTCATCGACCGGCGTCTCGACCGAAATTTCCAGATCCTGGAGTTGGTTGGGGGCGGTAGCGACCTGGGTCAGAAAGACCGTGTCGTTTCCATTCACGGCCCAAGGGTCGCTTCCTTTGACACCCGCGACGTCAGCCACCAGCCACGATCCATGGCCAAAGACATTGCCAAAGAGCGGGTCCCATTCGCCCACGTTTACATTCCCGAATGCTGCCAATGCACCCATCTCCGGATCGGGGAACAATTGGTTAGCCCGCTGTTGCAGTGGTGCTAACCCAGCAGGAGGAACCCCGGGCACCGGGGCTCTCTCGACTTCCGAAAAACCGGTCGCATACACATGTCCAAACAGGTCAACATTGGTAAAGGAATTGGACGGCAAGTTGACCGGCACAATATTCTGCTGGGCCGCGTTGGCATTACCGGCGGCCGGATCGCCTTCTTCGGAAGTCGCCAGGTTGCCCGCTGGCCCTCCAGGACCCGACACCAGGACGGCACCGGTCGCTTCGTTGGTCAACTCGTAGAAATACTTTGCAGACGCCCAGTCGTAACTGGCATCACCCGTCACGGCAACAGCCAACAAAGTTGAGAGGGCGTTCAACTCAAGGTTCACCTGAATCACTTCAGCCGGCGGCAAACCCTCATGACCAGTAAAATTACCCAGGCGAATTCGGGTGCGACCACTCGCCCACCCTTCGCCCTCACCATAGTCGCCGGGAACAAAAGCATCGGTCTCTCCACCTACATGGAATTTCAACCCTCGACCATGCGTAACTTTTTTACCTTTGGCAACGAACGGATTGGGTTTCTGGACAGCCGTACCGCCCTGCAACGTAAACGGGACCCAATCCTCGTCCGGGTTTGGCTGACCGGTGAGCTCACCAGCGTTGTCTCTAGGTCGCGGGAATGACGTGGCAAATCCAAATTTATTCTCAATGACCGGGCTTTTTTCGCCCGGAGGGGTGACCACGTTCAGCGACAAGTCGAGTTGTGCGTCGAATATCGACCTGGCGTAAGTGTTGGTCACCGTGGCCAACAGGACCACGAACAATACAGGTTGTGTCAAAAAACGAATGAGCTTGCTGTTGGTTCGAATTGTGGTGGTGGTAAACATGATTTCCCTTTTCTCGTTAACTAGTGTGGGGGGGGGGGGACCTAAAACGTCATTTCTTAGTCCAGCTGGCCTCTCATCTTGATAATCGGAGGGTGGAACTCGAACCCGACTGGTAGCTCAAAAAAAAACATTTTTTGAGCCGAGAACGACGTTTAACCGGTACAGCCTGGTCTCACAGCCGCCAAACGAAAAATACGCCTGGGACTCGCTCCCCCCGGAGGCAGGTTGCCGCACAAGGAGAACGAGTCCAGACGTACAGAAAAACCGGTTCCACGATTCTTCACCCGTATTAGTTTGTGCCCGATCACAACATGTCGCTGTCGATCGGTGGGGATGGTGACGGATTGTTGAACCAATTACACCGGTCGGAATCAGCTACCAACCAACGCAAACCGCCAAGGAGACGGTTCGCGTCGACCAGCCTAGGCACGACGGTGACCCGTCAGGCAAGCGACTGCTCCCAAGCCCATCAGGCTGATGAGGACGGTTGCGGGCTCCGGAACTGCTGAACTCGACGCGCCAAAATGGATCCCCCCACCGAAGTCGGTGAATGGGAAATTGTCCTGCTGAAAATTGTGGTGCCAAAATTTGTCCTGCCAAGTTTTGTCCTGCCGAAAATTGTCCTGCCAGACCGTAAAATCACCTGTATCGATCACCCCGTTACCGTTGCCATCGGCTGTCAAGTCCGAGGAACCAAAGGTCTCCTTCCATAGCCCATAATCCTGCCGGTCAACCACATAATCACCGGTGTAGTCTCCAGCCATTCCCTCGGCATTGTGGCGGAGGGTTAACCGTGCCATGCCGTCGGTAACCCCATCAATACCGTCGTGAACGAGGATTTGCGTCAGGAACTGAACCCCCTGGCCGGGAGACAGTTCGCCCTGGAACTGCAGGACATTTGGGCTCTGCGGGTCGTTAATATTCACAAGCTCAAAGGCACCGGTATGCTCAAGTTGGTTATCGTGTGAGGAATTGTCCAAAAGGAACTGCAGTTGCCGGGCCCGGTCGATCTGGTTGTAAACCTGAAACTCGTCACCCACACCAGTTCCCAATTCCAATTGAGAACCAAAGAGGTGCACGCCACCGGCGGCGATCATGTCATTGTTGAGCGTGAAAACCGTGTAATCATCGAATGGCACCTCGACCGAAATTTCCAAATCGTGGGGTTGGTTGGGATCTGTAGCGACCTGGGTTAGAAAGACCGTGTCGTTTCCTTCTACGGCCAAAGGGTCGTTTCCTTTAACACCTGCAACGTCAGCCACCGCCCACGGTCCATAGCCGACAACATCGCCCATGAGCGGGTCCCATTCACTCTGATGTGCAAGTGCAAGATTCATTTTCTCATCGGGCAACAATTGGCTGCTCCTCTTTTTCAGTAGTTCTAACCTCTCAGAAGGAACCGCGTTCGGCGAATCTGGAAGGACTTCTGAATAACCTGACGCGTAGACGTGCCCAAACAAGTCGATGTTGGTAAACGAACCGGCCGGCAGGTTTAATTTCACATTTGTTTTCTTGCTCTCACGGTTCATACTGGGGAGCGAGTTACCTTCTTTGGAAATTATTGGCAAGACAGGGGCTGAAGGCTCGGACACCAGGACGTTACCTGTATCGGCGTTGGTCACGTTGTAGAAATACTTTGCAGATGCCCAGTCGTAACTGGCGTCACCCGCCACAGCCATGGCAAATAGTGCTCGGATGGCAGTCACGTCAAGGTCCACCTTGATCGATTCGGCCGGTGGCATACTCTCCAATCCCGTAAAATTATGTAGGCGAATTCGGGTACGACCGCTGGCCCAACCCTCGCCGTGAGCAAGGTCGCCAGGCTTAAAAGCGTGGGTTTTTCCACCCACGTGGAATGTCAACCCCTCACCGTGCTCAACTTTCTTGCGTTCGGCAGTGAACGGATCAGGGTTCTGAGCAGCCACACCGCCTTTGATCTCTGTCTCATTCCAATCGTTGTCGGGGTTTGGCCGACCGGTCGGAATACCCTTCTGATTTTCAGGTCGCGGGAACGACGTGGTTACCATAATCTTGTGCTCGATGTTCGGAGTGACAACTTTAATTGACAATTCAAGCTCAGCATCGAATACCGATGCGGCGTAGGTATTGGTTACCGTGGCCAGAAGGACCACGAACAAAACAGGTTGTGTCAAAGAACGGACGTGCGTGCTTTGCGTTCGGATTTTGGTAGTGGCGAACATGGTTTCCCTTTTCTCGTTAACTGTTGTGCGTGGGACTTAATTGGCGTTTATTGGCTCAGCTGGCCTCTCCCCCTGATAATCGGAGACCTGAACCTCACCCCGACTGGTAGCTGGGAAATTTCTTTTTCTACTGAAAATCTCGCCTGAAACCGGTACAGTTGAGTCCTACAGCCGCTCAACAAAAAATACGCCTGGGACTCGCTCCCCCCGGAGGCAGGTTGCCGCACAGGGAGAGCGAGTCCAGACGCACAGAAAAACCGGTCCCACGATTCTTCACCCGTATTAGTTTGTGCTCGATCACAACATGTTGCTGCTGATCGATAGAATTGGTGACGGGTTGTTGAACCAATTACACCGGTTGGTACCAGCAACCAACCAACGCGAACCGCCAAGGAGACGGTCCGCGTCGACCGGTCTAAGCACGACGGCAAGCCGTCAGGTGAACGACTACTCTCAAGCCAACACCTTGTGTCAAACAACGGACGAGCTTGCTGTTGGTTCGGACTGTGATGGTGGTGAACATGACCTCCATTTTCTCGTTAACTGCTGTGTAGAACTTGAATGGCACTTCTTAGTCCAGCTGGCCTCCCATCTTGATAATCGGAGAGTCGAACTCCAACCCGACTGGTAGCTGGGAAAATTCTTGTTTCTGTCGAAAATCCCGCCTAAAACAACACAGTTCGGTCCCACGGCACCCCACCGGCAGGCAGTCGCCCGGCCGGGCAAACTGTTGGGAGTGAGGCAAAGAACGGTCGGACAAGTCGCCTGGGACGAGGCTGCCCAAAACGGGCGGAAGGACCTCTCACCACGGAACCCCCCTCCAGATGCAAGCCTCCGGCAGACTCGGTTCACAGGCGTGAAACGCCTGCGGTTCTCGAGGCAAATTTCCAGTGGCAACAGCCCAGATCGTCGGGTGGATTGACGACCAACCCCGCATCCGTCGAAGCACTCCTACTTAAGTCGGAGCGTGATCAGGTGATTACCCTGCTGAACGGGAGTGGAAAATCTGCAAGTCAGATCGAGATGATCCTGGCTGATGCCGCCAACGCAAGTGGTGTGCGATCGGCCCGGCTTGGAAACTTCAAGACTCACTGCAAGCAAGACAACTCCGTTTCGCTGCAGGTGAAACAGCTGTCAATTGGCAGTGTCGGCATCGATCTCCAGCAACTCCAGCCGGCTGCTGATATTTGTGCGCTTGCCTGAATGATTCCGCTGCCCAAGATGCACGTAAAATTCTGCGGCGTCCTGCAACTGAGGTACGTCACTCAAGTCGAGGTTATGGGTCCCGTGGTAGTATCCATCTTCGCGGGGCTCACCATCGGGACTGCCCGTTTGCAACACGTATTTTCCATCCAGAGATACCCCAACCCAAAAGGAAGAACCAAGTCGGGCATGACTGTAGCCTGTCAAGCGGATGCGAAGGTTACTGAGCGGTTGACTGCTTTTAAACTTTTCAACAACCACTGCCTCCACCAAGCGACCCGGCTCGCCGCGCATCGCCAATTGTAATCCGGGCTCCAGCAGGGCGGGTTGATCAATTTTTCCGACAGTGCGCCACAAACCAGCCGTCAACTCCTGTCGAAACCGAACCCCACCCCGCCAGCCATCCGCATAAAACTTCAACGGGACCGCACCGTCGGTTGGTGGAAAAACGGTCCCGGTAAGTCTCCCGCCGCGTAGCACAAGATTCTGCTCGGCAGCGTCTTGCCCAAGTAAAGTTATTCGCAACCGGCACTCACGATCAACACTCCCCAGCTCAAAGCTCAACTCCCGCTTCCCGCTCACCCCCGAAACTTCGATCCACTCACCAGCCCGACCACACCGTGACCGCTCCACACGAACCCGAGGCACCTCGGGTTCGCCTTCTGCGGCATCGCACTGCAACACGAGCTTCCCGTTCGTCACCGGAAACAGAGACCAGAACTGGTAGTCGAATGCCGCATTGAGATTTTGTTTGAGCGTTATTTTCTCTTCATCGAACAGGAGTCTGTCAAACCCGTAAACGGTCGCTTGCCCCATACCAGTCCACGCATAATTCACCTTTCCGGCCTGGTCACCAGCAAGTTCGATCACATCTCCCCACACCAGGTCTCCGGAAGTCATCGGCACCCACCCACCACTCTGGCGTTGAAATTCCATCGCGGAGAACACGAAGTTACGCCATGTAGCGAGCGATGCGGTTGGCTTGCCAAGCCAATTGTTGGTGCTCCCCGACCCGCTGTCAGCCGTAAAATAAAAGACCGGAAGATCAAAGTCATGGCAAAGCATCAGCTGTTGTCGAGCCGTACTCAGATTGCTGACCCCTGAACCGTCAACACATATGATGAGGAGCTTTCCAGTCGCGAGAAACTTGATCACCTTTTTCCGAAACGAGTCATAGGTAGCCGGGTAGGCATCGTAGATGTAACCATCGGATTTCCCAAAGGGCCCCAGTGGATAACTGGGCCACACGTAAACAGGAAGTTCCGGGTCCGCTGATTTCACCAGGTCGAACAACGGATCAAGCCAGGTGGCAGCATTGTGTGGGTTCTCTTCGGAAAAATGGACTGAATCAACTAAAGCCAGGTCTGTACGCTCAAGCCACCGCTGGAGTTTTTCGTGTGCTGTTTGTGGGTCTCCCCGCCACCGGCTGCCATCCTCAAGTTGGACCACGTTGATCAGCCCCAGTTCACGCCCTACGCGTAACCGGTTGTTACAATCGTCATCAACCCGAGTCCGAAAAGTATTGAGCAACCCGTAGGCTCCGTCGCTCCCTCCGGCAACAATCCCACCTGATCGGGAAAAACTTGCCTGGCGACGCACCGTGGGTTCCGGGAGTGCCTCAAAGACAAAGTTGCGGTACCAGACTTCACTGCTGTGATCGGTCAGCATGATCCGCCCCTTGGAATTGCGGCCAAAACCAACCGTGTCTGCAAATTTGCTCCGCGAGAGATGGCGGTACCATTGCTCGTCGCCGACAGTCGCCGAGACGATTAACTTGCCATTGAGCCAGTGTTGGATTGAGTCCCCGCAAACCTCAATCTGGCTGGAATTAAACTCGCCGGGAGGATGAAGCTGTTTCACATCAGACGGGCGATACAAATCGTACAGGGCACCTGTCAATTTGCGGGGCGGCAAGCGTGCCAGGTAATGGTCGTCGCAAATCTGGTACTCACAGCCAAGCCATTTTCCCGAAAAGTTGCGCACCCGATACTTCACTCCGCTGTTCCCGCCAGTTGGAATCTTCCACTGAAAGCGAAGTCGAAAATTGCCAAACTCTTCGGCGGTCACGATGAAACCAGCCCGCGGATTGGTCTTTTCCAGGTGGATCGCGCCGTTGACCACCTCCCAGCCACGAGTGACCGGCCGGCCATCCGCGGTCCGCCACCCGTCGAGTGTCTCGCCATCAAAAGCCAGCGGGGTTGCCCCAGGCGTGTCACCAGGGCCCGCGAGAAGCCCTCCCAAGATCACCACCGCACCGAGGAATCTGAACGTGAACAAAGAAGTCTCCCGTGGCAGTTTTCAGATTATCCGTTATTCGAACCGCAACCCAACCGACATCCTGCACCACCATGCCTGGTCGCACGACTTTGAATTCCTTGGACCTGAGAATTCCTTGGACCTGAGAATTCCTTGGACCTGCCCCCCTTTATCATAGCGGTGCTTCATGTTGGCGGCCACGAAGGCGCAGGGTCGATAGTTCCATGCAAAACGCACCCTGGCTCAGTTCGACCGCAAGGCGTTTATCAGGGCAAGCAGGAAATCGCGATTGTCGGCCTGAAGATACCGCATGGCCCCGCCCATACGACTAAAGCTCTTGTTATAGCGGAGGTAATAGGCTGGGTTTTGCTCGGGTGGTTCTCCCCGGGACCAATCCCAATCCGATTTGGCGAGGTCATTCACGAGAATGTAGTGACCGTCGATGTGCTCTCCCTTGGCGATGGCAAGATTCTGGGCCATCGAGAGCGACTTTTCAAAGATCATCGGGCTCATGACGGCAGACCCGATTGAAAGATAAACTCCACCCTCGAGTCGGCTGACTCCTTCGGCAAACGTGAGGAAGTCGCGCTGTGCCGCACGACCTAATGCAGCACAGTGATTCATCGGATGGTTGTAGATAATGTCGTGTCCGATCATCGGATGCCCGGTCATCGGAATCCCCAATCGAAACGCCCCCGCCTGAATGCTAAAAGCCTTCCAGGGATGGGGAATTTTCCTGTCGCCTGGCGGTAATGAGAATCGCTGCACAACAGCGAGCAGATCCGCAGCTGCCGCCGCTGTTTCAGGAGTCTCGCCGAGCGACTCCTGGACAACAGCGTGCAATTCGTCGGGTGAGGGGATCTGTAATTGCTGCTGCTCGATCATCGACCCGACCGACTCGCCATAGCCTTTGCCTTCGTAGGCCCCGAGGTTCAGTGCCAGATTGATATAAAAACCGGTCTCTTCCCAATTGCCAAAGTGGCCCTGCTCGACCATCGGACCCACATGTTCACAACTCTTCCCTTGAAAGGCAAACTCCCAGTCATGAATGATACCTGCTCCGTTCGTGGCCAGGTGTGTTATCCATCCCTCTTCAGCCAGTGCCAGGAAGACCGGCGCCAAACCATTTTTGATGGCATGGGCACCAAAGGCGATCATGACGGGCCGGTCGTTACATCGTGCCGCACGAATGCGGTCAGCACACTCGGCAATGATTTCCTCAGACGCCGCAGAGAGCGGGCCAGGAGACTGATCTGCCGCAACGTGGTCTTGGTCGATGAATTTCTTGTTTTCACGCTCCGCAAGTGGCTGCATGCGGACGCCAAAACGATCGAACTGGGCAAAGGGCATGGTGACCAGGCGGTGTTCGTTGACATTGCGGGTGGCCAAAATGTGCCACAACCGTATTGTGCTAATTTCCCACAAACCAGGTCGGCCGGAAACACCAGTCCTTCGGGAACGGGCAATCGGTGGTTTGCACTTTGCAGCATGCAGTTTTTCCGCAGGCCATCAACCGGCGTAAAAACAACCCGCTGAAATCAGTTGGGATGCACGAAAAGTTCCTGTAACGATCCGCGTGCTACACTCCCAAAGCCTCTTCCATCTGTTTTCGCACTTCGATCAGTCGCTGCAGCCCGCCGCCGGCAACTTCAGCCGTAGCCCAGCCGGCAAAACCGATGTCCGCAAGTGCCTTGCGGACATGCCCCCAGGGCAAATCCCCGCTGCCGATATCGGTAAACTTGTCATCAGCGCGACTAAAACCTTTCACATCCAGCTTGATACATTGCCGGCCAAGTTCTCGAATCCACGTTCCCGGCTGTCCGTACTTCCAGTGATTGCCAATGTCGTAGTACCAGCCAACCCACGGGCTCTCGAAACCATTGACGAACTGAACAAAGCGTTGGACAGATTGCTCGGGAGGAGCATCGTGGTCGTAGAACATTTGGTTCCACACGTTTTCGAACAGAATTGGCTGCCCAAGCGACGCGGCCAGGGGGAGGAGCTTTTCAAGCTCAACCCGGCAACGTTCGGCAATGACTTCCGGAGATCCATCTTTCCCGTGCCCCAAAACAATGAGGACACCACTTCCCCCTGCGGCATGGGCCACCCGGATGCAGTGTTCAATATTGGTAACCCCTTTTTTCCGCTCGGCCGGGTCGGCGCTCGTCAAGCGGTACCGCCAGTGGTCATGATTAATGGCATTGTGGACAAATACGCCCGACTGCATCACCGCATCTCTGACTTCTGCCGGTGAAAAGTTCCCGGCTTCATCGAAATCGACACCGTCGAACCCTGCCTCGCCGGCCAGGCTGAGCCGCTCGGTCGCCGACAACGAGCGACCGTCTATCTCGTTGGTAATCATGCTCAGCTTGCAGGAAATCAAAATCCGGCGCCCTTCCGGCGGAACTACCGTGACGGTGGCCGCCGGAGCGGTTGACTCGGCAGTCGCTGGTCCAACGACCGCCGTGCCAACGACCAGTGGAGCTGCGACGCCCAAACCAAGAATACCCCGACGCGAAAATGACTTCTCTTGAAATTCCATCGTTACCTCCGACTGCGTGTAACCAACTCACCTGACACAGGCTAACGTACCGCGCAGGGAATTGGATTACCACCAAGGACCAACTAGGTGTAGAATGCCCCCCTGGCCACAGCCACCTGTCCGTGCTCATGCTCCCAGTTGTTTTTCCCCATCCGCCTTGAAATGACAATATCCCCCTGGAACCTGCTCGAGGCCAATCAAGCGATGGTCCGAGCGCAATCCTACGAAGTTGCCGTACTACCGCTCGGTGCGACCGAACCGCACAACCTTCATTTGCCGTACGGAGCCGACATTTTCGAGGCAAATCTGTTTGGCGAACGGATTTGCGGGGCTGCCTGGGATCGCGGGGCAAAAGTCGTCCTGCTACCGACCATTCCGTACGGTACCGAGACCAATCTCCGCGAATTCCCCTTGGCGATGAATCTGAACCCTTCGACCCTCAATGCGGTCGTCACCGACCTGGTTGAATCGCTCGCAAAAAACGGGATTCGCAAGATATTGCTCCTCAACAGCCATGGTGGGAACGAAATGAAGCCACTTTTGCGGGAACTCTACGGCGCCGTCGACGCCTCGGTATTCCTCTGCAACTGGTACCAAACTTGCCGAGACTTTTACGACGAGATTTTCTCCCATCCCGAAGACCACGCAGGTGAAATGGAAACCTCGCTCCTGCTGGCTTATCGTCCCGAACTGGTTGCCCGAAACACCGACGGTGGTTTTGCCGCCGACGAGGGGATCATGCGGCCAACCAGGTTTACCGCTGTCAACCAGGGTTGGGTTACGATCACTCGGCCATTCCACCTGCTTACCACTAACTGTGGTGCAGGCAACCCACACGAAGCGACCGCCGAAAAAGGAGAACAACTGATTGAACGATTGGTGGAACGCCTGGCAACCTTTGTCGTCGAACTATCCGCGGCGTCACGTGACGAACGATTCCCGTTTTAGCGTTCGGGTTGTAGCAACCTCTTCATGACTCGATGACAAAGCGGAAATGATCTAGCAATCTGGCGACAAACAACACCAGACAAGCCTCAACGAAATAGTAGCAGGACAGAAAATCACGTCAATCACGCACTACCGTCGAATGGTCGGCAAGGAATCCCAACAAGCCAGGGACCTCGGCGCAGAATTTCCGCCACGCGGGCACGGCAGGCCCCTGCATTGGTACGACGGGGATGTCGCGCGGTTTTCTGGTCGAGCAAAGCACGCCTCTCAGCGGACCTTGTTCAACATCATCACGATCGTTGAGAACGGGCTTCTTTTATGAGCCGCCCTGCTTCTTTGAGTGGCCCTGTACTACGACTGATTCTGCTCATCGCGTGTGCACATGCGTTAGTACACGTTTACGAGTTGTCACTTCCAAGTGTCGAACAAAACATCGCCAGCGAGTTCTCTGAAAATGACCCCATTGCCGGCAAACAGCTCACTGGCATGATATCGACTTGCTGGCGGTTCATGTGGGGATTCGGCGCCCTGGTAGCCGGCTGGTTTGTGGACCGGCATGGTGGACGCTTGATGCTGGGCATCTACTTGTTGGGGTGCGGAATGCTTTGCGCCTCAGTGCTGGGGCTCTACTCCATCACCAACATCACGATCCTCATGTTGTTGATGGGCAGCTTTGCCAGCATCTACCACCCGGCAGGGTTGGCGCTCATTTCACACGAAACCGACAGTAGTACTTTACCGCGGGCATTGGGCCTGCACGGTGTCCTGGGCTCGCTGGGCATCGGGGGCACACCTCTGGCCGTCGCACTGGTATCGCAATTCTCCGGTAATTGGCGAACCTGGTTTGCGATCGTCGCTGTGCCCAGTTTTTTGCTGGCCGCAATCTTTTTTTGGCAAGCCAGAAACCACGCGAAAAACAAGACCCAACACTCGCCGGTCAGCGATTACGACGATGGCTCCCAAGCCGCCTGGCGAGAATTTTGGATGCTTGTATTGGTTGTCATCCTGCAAGGCTTCATTTATTCAGCCATCATGAGTTTCTTGCCACGCTACTTGAGCACGACGTTCCAGCCTGAGGCCAATACCGTAGTGGCATCGACTCCGGCGAACGATACCGCCACACAGATAACTACCGGCAACCTGCTCGCCTCGATCGTACTTCTAACCGGGTGTCTGGGGCAGTATTTGGCTGGCCGGTTCGCTCGACCCGAAAAACTGGAACAGCAGCTGACACTCATCCTGTTCGGAAATGCCCCGTTTTTATTTTGTATGGCCCTGGCCGAATCATGGTTTCGCCCCGTCGCCGCCGGGCTGTTCGCGTTGGTTCATTTTATGCAGCAACCTGTCGCCAACAGCCTGGTTGCCAAATACACCCCCCCGGAACGGCGAAGTTTGTGTTACGGAATCAGCTTTGGTTTGTCCTTAGGCCTGGGAAGTTTTGGCGCCTGGTTCGCGGGCTACTCACTCGATGATCGAATGACCTATGGTACACTGACATTGATCGCCATCCTGGCAGGCATCGGCGGACTGGCGTTGACTCGCCTCTCCCACCTGCCGAACAACAACGGCTGAAATCACAACACCCGCCCGCGGCCACTTCATGAACATTACCTGGTATGGACACGCCGCGTTTGGCATCACCGGGTCCAATGTCGATGGAAAACCGGTCCGCATTATTCTTGACCCGTACAACTACCCGGAATGCGGCGGCTATCTTCCAATTGACGAAGAAGCCGACATCGTCTCGATAAGCCACGAAAATCGGCGCTACCACTCCGATACGTCGGCCATTCTGGGCGACTTCCAGTTGTTCAACGGACTCGATTACGCTGGCTCAACGCGAACCGGCTGTGGCGTTGAATTTTCAGCCCACAAGGTGTACGAATCACCCGCTGGCGACGGCCCCAATACCCTGGTCAAGTTCCAACTGGAAGAAATGACCGTTGCCCATTTAGGCGACTTGGGGCATCCGCTCGATCGGGTCGGGTGCCAGTTCCTGGAGGGTTGCGACATCCTGCTAGCCCTGGCAGGGGGGCCGCCCACGATCGCCTTGCCTGACCTGCGGGAGTTAATCAAGTCGGTTCGCCCTCATCTTGTCATTCCGATGCACTACAAAACTCCTAAAGTGAATCTTAACCTGCTCTCACTCGAAGCCTTTTTAGTGGCTTTTGCCGGTTTTCCGGTTGAGAAAATCGGGGCCAGCAGCCTGGCCGTAACGCGGGCCACCTTGCCAAAGCCGGTCACACTTTGCACACTGCAGCACGCACGTTAAAATTATGTCGACAAACGGCCAGATTCTTATCCGTGGGAGACAAATTGCGGTAAGTATTGCACTAGCGTAGTTGGTAAGATGAGTAGTACCGGGGCAGCTTTGCCGCAAACGGTCCATGGTACAATCCTGTTCCTCCGGGACAAATTATCCCAAATTGGTGCGCTGATGGACGAACGAGGTTCGGTCACGCAGTGGATTGCCGACCTGGAAGCCGGCAATACCGACGTTGCCCAACAGGAAATCTGGAACCGATATTTTCGTCGGCTGGTCGGGCTTGCCCGCACCAAGCTGGGTGATTCGCCACGTCGTGCCATCGACGAAGAAGATGTTGCCGTGAGTGCCCTCAACAGCTTCTTTACCGGCGTTGGTG
>CAUZEA010000019.1:0-69104 GCA_963578605.1 Planctomycetota bacterium | reverse complement strand
CCCGGCACTGCTGCCATACCACTAGCTTAAAGCAGCCGGTCGCGCGGCGAAGCGTTGCGCCTGAGTGGCAATGTCCATGCCGACCATGTCATTCCAGGCGGCCAGCAACTGGTGATACACCTCGCCCGGGGTTCCTGTTCCGATAGGTTGATCGTCGCAGCGAATCACTGGCAGGAGGCAAATGGATGTGCTTAAAAGTAATACTTCGGTAGCCGCGCGTAATGCGTCTGTCGTAATGAGCTGCTCGCGAAAGGGAATACCCTGCTCTGCTGCCAGCTCCTTGATCACCGTCAGGGTTACCCCTTGAAGAATCCGGTCACGTGGTGGAGAGATCAATCCTTCGAGCGGGTTGTAAATCAGAATGTTGGCGTTTGTTGACTCCCCGACGTAGCCCTCTTGATCGAGCAAGATGGTCCGATCACCAGGGGCTTGCTTTCGGACAGCCAGATCGGCAAGGAAGTAGTGCATTCGGCTGCGGCATTTTAATTCGGCAGGCCAGCAGTTTGGGGGAACCTGACGCACGTCGCTAACCCATGCCGACACACCTGTGGAGAAAGCGTCTGCCCAGGCACCAAATTTTAACGGCTCGGCATACACACAGACCGATGCCGGTTGATTGTCAAGTGGCGAAGGTGTGGCGAACGCGACGATCGCCAGGTCGTCAGCCGGGTCTAAACTGGCGGTATTGTGTTGTGCACATTTGGGGATGAGTTCCTCCAAGTCGTTGATCACCCGAGAGGCTTCAATCCCGACAATCTCCAGCGATTGTCGCATCCTTTCCAGATGTGCCTGTTGCCGAAAAGGCTTGCCGTGAAACGTACGGAGCCGCTCGACAACGGTCGTGCCCAGCGTAAAGCCAAGGTCGTCAATGGGGAGGGTCAGTTTATCCCGTGGGACCCAGGCACCATTCAGATACGCGACTTCTGCAATCATCCTGTCAGTATGCGATGACCGCTCGACCTCTGCCAGTGGGCGTTCATCCGTCGTCCCCGGGTGGCTGCGGGAAGCGGGAGACCGAAAGGGTTACTTCTTCCAGCCCGAACGGGGACATCCAGCTGCGAGTTTACTCAGCCCAGGTTGTGTAGTCCCACAATTGACATGCGACGCCAGGTACGGACAGGTAACAGTACTCGTCGTGATTGGACCCGACATAACGGCTGACGTCACGATTGCGCACTTTATGCCGTTCGGGACCAAGGCGGGTGGGACCGTTCAGTCCCATAGCTTGAGGGTTCCCACAACGGGTCGAAATGCGGTACCAACGCATCGCGATGTCGCATCGGTTGTTGATGGACAGCATTTCGTCGATTTGAGTCATCGCCTGGCCGTGGTACCCTCCTGGGCCCAGCCAGTTTGCATTGCTCGCTGCTGCGATCAGCACGGCTCTCACGGGGGCACGGTTTGGATGGGATCGTTCCTTCAAACCGAGTCCGCTCAAGTTGCCACCACCCAGCAGGTGAAGCGCCCCGGTGATCACGCGGGCACCGTAGCTATAGCCGATCAGCCCCAGTGGCACGTCGCCAGGAATTTGATCCAAAACCCACGCCATCTGGCAACCGACCGGGCGGGCTCGTGCCGCTTTCACGCGGACATCCCGCAAGGGGCCTCTGATTTTTCCCGAAGGCCAGGAAAATACGATGAACCGAATCGGGCGGTTTTGATCCGCACAACGCATCATGTGGCGATAGACAACCAAGCCTTGTCGCTTGTCTTGTCCCACTGCAATTTGATTGCCATGCACGAAAACAACCGTCGGAACCGAGGGATTGTTTTCCTTAAGGACTTGCAGCAGATCCACATCTTGCCAATGGCGCCGGCAATTGTCTGCGGAGGCCACGTAACGTTGGCACCGTAGACCTGACATCAACTTGTGCGGGTCGCATGAGTACCCAATGGGCCGGGAACTGATCAGCACAACTTCGTCGTCAACGCGAACGCCGCAAACAGTGGCTTTGACCGGGGCCGGGTCCGCCGCTAGTGGGGGCACCACTTCTTTGCTTTGCGAAACAGCAGCTGCCAGGGCGGTGTGGCTTATCGAAACAGGTTGGGTGACCCTGAGGGCAAGCCGCCCAGGGCCATCTCGGGCGGTCCGGGTCGAATCGGGAACGAGCGGCACGAGTTCCAGATCGGCCAGTTCAAACGGTCTGGCCAGCAGCGGGCCGCTCGAAAGCAGTAGAAGCAACATTGCTATCCAACGAACCGGCTGTTGCAAAATTCGATTTTTCCAATTCGTTTCCTGGTACGAATTGTAGGGATACGGGTCGTTCGGAAGAACTATGCGGGTCGTCATGACTCAAAGTCTCATGTTTGAGGGGAACGCTTGTGGGAAGGGACGGTTTGACCAGCGAATGGGAACTGGATGACCGTTGAATTGGCGGGATTGTACGGTTTCCAAGCGATGTGTTCGTCAAGCTCAGCGCTTGTATGAAAAATCTAGCACCTTTTCAACGTCCGAGTCGACTTGATGTTGAAAAAAATTATCGTGTTGAATTTGCACATCGCGAGAGGTGGGGTAGAGTTTGCTGGCCCGCCGCTCCGCCCCCCTATGAGGCGCGCAAACGAACCTATCCTGATTGTCTGAGCGATGCTCAGATCCCGCCAACTAAGCAGTCCCCTCCAACGAAGCAGTCGCCTAACCCGCTGCGGTCCCCTCCCGTGGAGACAGAACGATGAAGAAATTGCTGGTTTTATTGGCCGTAACGATACTGGCGACCAGTATGTCGGGATGCACTAGCTGTACGGAATGTGCCAATTTTGCGACCTGCAATTGTTGCAAGAGACTACGTGACTGGTGTTTTCGAGGTGCCTATTGCAACCAGAACATGGCTGCGGTGGCCGCACCGGTCTATGCCGCTCCGGCGGCAACCTATGCTGCAGGTCCCCCGCAAGCCATTGCCACCCCGGTTCCGATGGTTGCTGCTCCACCTGCAATGGTTCCTCAACAAGTCGTGATGCCGCAACAGATGATGATACCCCAGCAGTGCATACCCCAGCAGTGCGTACCCCAGCAGTGCGTACCCCAGCAGTGCGTACCGTATGTGATCCGTGATTGTCAAACCTGCTACCCCAGTAGTTGTTGTCCCCCGTGCGATGGTTGTAATCCTTGCGGTTGTGATCCCGGCGGTTGTGGTCCCGGCATAATTTACGATTCCGGATCTTCGATCGGATACGGTTGCCAGTCAGGATTTACCAATAACGAAGTTGGTACGGTCTATGAAGGGTCAGAAGTTGATACGGTCTATGAAGGGTCACCTGTCACCCCGCCTGGAACGAACCAACTTGATCCTACCCCTACCGACGAGTAGCGATTCACCAGTAACACCCCACGGGCACGCTCCCCACGCTGCGCGAAAAAAATCGCCCTCCCCCGATTCGGGCAGCCAAAGCGTGCCAACCAAGGTTGGCCTTGTGTTTGGTCAACCTTGACGACTCCGCCCCGCACGGCTGTGCTATCCTGACGCCGTCGTGCGGGGTTCGTCGTTGCGCTGTCCGCCCGTTGTGGTCCAACGGATCAGTTGTGGTCCAACGGATCAAAGGTCCCCCACCACAAGCGGGTCCTTCAAGGTGGTCGTCCACGATGGGCCTCCGCTTGGAACTATGGACTTCCGCCTGGGGCTGAGATTTCCCCACCGGTCGGGAAATACGAGCTACAATGAATTAAAGACCTTCTTTTTCCGAATTGTTTGCCGCCATGCGCTACAACCCCCCGCTTACCGTTGTTTTCCTGTTGGCACTGGTGACTTTGGCGCAAGGTCAGATCGCTGAAGAAGAGGCACCTGGGTTTGGCGTTCGCTACGGTGAGCCCGATCCAATCGGCTACCGTGTGGGTGCCGAAGTCACCTCCCGAGGCGGGGCCTGTCGCAACATCAAGGCGATGGTTGCCGTGCCGTTTGAGTGCCCCGAGCAAGATGTGAACATTCTGGAAGAAGATTTTTCCAGCCACGTCGACAGCGTCTCGTATCGAATCCTTCAGGGCGGGGCGCGCCAAATGCTGATCGAGATTCCTTTCCTGCCCGACGGAGCCACGGCACGTGCCGTCGTGACTTTCGAAGTCAAGACCCGTCCCATTCTACCCCCCGAGTCAACTTCCGAGCTCAAGATCCCTGCACGCGTTACCGGCAGTTTGCGCCGATTTACCAATGGCAGTCCCTACATTGAGGTCCGCCACAATCAGATTCGGTCTCTGGCTCGGGAAGTCCTTGATGCCATGCCTGAGGACGCCACCGACTGGCAACGCATTGAGGCCCTCTACGACCGTGTTCTGGAAACAGCCCGTTATGTCGAGGGGCCTGATAAAAGCGCTGTCGATACCCTGCGTGATGGCTTTGGCGATTGCCAGGGACGTAGCGCGCTGTTTATTGCCCTTTGCCGATCAAGCAAAATTCCTGCCCGCATGGTCTGGGTCGATGGACATTGCTTCCCCGAGTTTTACCTGCTTCACAACGACAAAGAGGGGAGCTGGTATCCGTGCGAGTCGGCCGGCTCGAGGGCCTTTGGCGAGATGCCACTTGCGCGAATTATTCTGCAAAAAGGGGATAAGTTTCGAGTCCCCGAGCGTCCCAAAGAATGGCTCCGTTACGCGTCCGATTATCTCATCGGTGTGCCAACTCCCGGCGGGCGTACTCCCAAGGTGCAGTATATTCGCGAACAACTTTATAATTAACTGGGCCACGAATTGATGAGCTGGGGCGAAAAATTCGCCGCCGGCATCGACCTGAAGCCTGTCACCGCTGGCGGCCTGCCATGCCAGAACCCGTCTGCCATGCCAGAACCCCCTGCGATGCCAGAACCGATGGTCGCAAGGCACCCTGGCTAGCGTGGGATCAGCCTTGCGACAAAGTCTCGATCAGCGCATTTTCGGCTTCTTCAAGGTCGTGCCCTTTCGAAACAATCGTGCCATGCCGATCCAGTACGATCAGCGTCGGTATCTCCCGGACGTCAAGTTTTGCAAACATGGGGTCAGCCCCGTAGCCAATGGGCCAGTTGAGTTGAGGAACTTTGTTGAGATAGTCCCTCACGGCCGCCAGTTCAGCATTATCTTCGGGAGTTAAACCCAACACGACAACACCCTGGTCACTGAAGCGATCGCGGAGCTTGATCAGGGCTGGCATTTTCTTCCGGCAGGGCCCGCACCAGGTGGCCCAACAATCGATCAGCACCACTTTGCCCATTAGTGACTGGTTGGTGGGTGGCTGGTCGGTATTCAGCCAGCCGGAAACTTTGAGCTTTGGCATTCGGTCACCTATCATCGCCGAAGCCGAGTCACCCGAATTGAAAAACCCACGGGCTAGCAGCACACCCAGCAGAACCAGCGCCAGCAGGATCCACAACGACGGACCGGAGGTTTTTCCCCGGCGAAAACGGGGCGATGCCAGGATTCGTAAATGCATTCGTCGTCGTCTCACCGAAGCGCCCGTGGCTTGGAAATTAGCAGCCGAGCTGGTAGGTCTCTTTGGGGAGTGCTTGCCCATGAAGATGGCCCTCCCCCAGAAGAGACCGGTTTGATTTGCCTCGCTAACTTTGATTTGCCTCGCTAACATAGCACCGAAAAAACAATGCCGATAGCTGCACGCTACCAGAAGCAGAGGCCAATTCCTACGCCAAAGTTTGGCCGGCAGTTGTTGTGGTGGGCACCCTGCAAACCCGCTTTTGTACCAGGGGGCCCCAGGCTGCCACTTGGATGAAGGCAAGTCTCTGGCAGTTTGTGCTGGGCTCACTCAATCGGCTGCTCACTCAATCCGTCGGCGGAGGCGAATCATGTTCTCCACATTCAAGTCTTCACCCGGCTTGAAGCCAACCGGCAAGGTTCGGTCAACAATGTAGAACCCGCGGTGACGGCGCGTATCGCCTGTTTCAATGCCGACTTCCTGGCCCAGCTGGTAACCTTCGGGATAGACCTGGTCATAGAGCACGCGGTCATTGCCAAATTTGGCCCGAGTTGCAGTTCCAGTAGCCGGGTCATTCCAGCTGGGTGCTGGTTCAACTTCAAAATAGGCGACCGTAATCCACACGGCAAAGACTCCCGAACGGGTGGTCGTGAGGTTGCCCAGCCGCGTGAGCGGCTGATAAAAGAAATGCGGGTTCCGCTCGGCATCGACATGCGGTTCTGAAAACGACTCGCTGAACAGCGGGAGTAAGCTGCGGGGAGCCTCTTCGTCAAAAATGTTTGGGATAGCTGAGTCCTTACGAACGCAGACCGGATCATCACCTTCACCGGCCGTAATGGTTTTGCCAAAATTATTAAGCCATACGTGAGAGCCGATGATAGGATCGAAGTTCTGATTGTCGCCCCAGCTAAGATCTTCACCCATATGAAAGGGGTGGGCCCGCAGGAGGCTGGCATTCACACCCAACTGCACCATTTGTGGTAGAGGTACGAGCTCTCCCGCGTCGGGTGACCGGAATGGGTTGGCAAAGAAGGTGGGAAAGTCGGGGTTGAGTCCGCTGGCCAGCACGTCAGGCCGACCGTTTATTTTCCCCTCAAAACTGGTCGCATACCCCCGGCGACTGAGAACCACATCGCGCCAGGCAGGTCCGAAATGGCCATCCTGGCTGCTCGTCGGTTCACCATCCTGCAGCCGGTGCATGATCCCGTCATAGACTTCCGACCAGATCCGGGGTGGTTGGCCAATGAGTCCGCCGGGAATCCGCCGGCTGCTGATCGTGTTGAGGTTCACCCGTCCTGGCTCACGGTAATTGGAAACCTTGTTGTAGGGCGGCTGGAAATTTACTCTTGGATCGGTGGCAGCTTCGCCGAGTGGGACTGCTGTTTGAACCAAAGGAGCTGAGTTGGGTCCAGATCCCAAACCGCTGCTTTCGACAGGATCCAGGAGGGTTTCTGTCTGAACAAAGCGGGAAGGAACGTGCACGAATTCAAGCAAACGGTAATGGTGGGGTGCACCGGAAGTTTGGAAAGCTTCGGTTGGGTTCTGTGAATTATTGGTTGGAATGGGGGAGGATTGCATGAAGTTTAGCAGGTGGCCGAAGAATCCTTGTTGGCGTCGGCGTCGCTGTAAGGGTTCTTGCAGTTCCAATGTTTTGGTAGTTTCGTTATAGCCATCCCCGTCATAAGGAATTGAAATCCCGCGACCGATGACCGAGTAGTCACGGAGCAGGAGCGAGGAGGAACTGGCTGGCACCTGCAGCAGCTCCATCTGGCTCACGTAGGGACGGTTGTTCCAGGGCAGGGCGGGGAACGTACATCCGCCGAGTTCGGCAGTTCGCAACATTTCATTAACGGAGGTAATGCGGAATTTATCGGCCAAATCATGAGCTAGATCCGGATTGAACCAAGTTAGCCGATCCAGCTCAAATTTCTCCGTGTAATCATCAACAATCGACTCTGTGGTGGCGTGATGCTGTCTGGGACGGGGCTGGAAGTCAATGGCCATGTCTCCATCTCGGTCCACCGGTAATTTGTCTTTGGCATCGACATCAATTTCCGGCGCACCCCAGCCGACCTGGCTCTGCTGGCGCACCGCCGACAGTAGTTGGCCTGCGGGAGGTTGGAATGGAATGTTCAAATCGGGTGCATACGACTCGTTAATAAATCCAAGCGTATGCTCCATCACAAAGTCAAATACATGGTCGGGCGAGCGGCTGCCGCCGTTATCCGCAACCAGCTTTTTAAGAATTTGTTCGTTTCTGTTTTGCTCCCTATCTGTAAGTTCATTATCGGACATCCGATTGCGCAGCAAGTCGCGATTCAGGACATTGGTGAGTTCAGAAAATTTCCTGGCGCGTTTTGGATTGGTCGGATCGCCGTATACAACCATGCCATTGGGTCGCTCCTGTTTCCACAACAGGCGCGGTTCCCATTCTGGATCGAGGTACCAACCCTCATTCTCTCCAGCATCGCCAGTATTATTCTCGGTCAGCCACAAGTGATGAGCCCCACGTTCGAGTGACTTTAGATGCATCCGTTGTTTGAATGTTGCGGTTTTCGTGCCGATAAACTGGTCACTTTTCGATTCATAACTGATCTGTCTCGTGGTGGGCAAGAAGCGTTTCAGCCGGTGCCATCCCCACTGGCCGTCATTGGAGTCTAAGAGTTCCCCGCGATAGTCAACATGGCCATTACGCTTTCGCTCCAGCCGTTCCAGATGAGCTTTTCTCTCAATCGGACTCAAGCTGCGGTAGCGGGAGACCGTAGGTTTGTCGGTGAAACCCCCGTTTTCGTGTAACAGGTCAATGACTGCACTGAGTACATGGTCGGGGGCGGCCAGAACTTCCGCCGCTGACAGAGGGGCCAGGTAATCTCCCTGCAATAAAGCAGCGTTGGTGATCGGCTGATTGGTATCAGGATCCTTACCCGTGGGGAAGGTCTCCAACGTGGCAGGTGACGAGTTCATCCCATTAAAAGCGGTCAGATCAACACTCATCGAATCGACGGTCATGTAAGGGTTGACCGGCAGACGCGGATCGTAGTCTGGATGGATAAAGTCTTTTTGCGGGGAGTTGTCCTGTGGGTCCCTGCTGATAATCGGCAACTCATCAAAGGGGCGGGGATTCCAGGGTAAAAGGGGATTGGCGAGCCTTTGTAAATGGAGCGACCGATAGTTGGGGACCGTCCCGTTTCGTACCAGGTCAAATTCCATATCGAAGGGCCGGTCATAAGATTGCTCGTATTTCGATTCTCCGTCGCGATTCAGCGGTATTTGGTTGCCCCGTCGGGTCCAATTGCGCCGCGAGGCAGCGTAGGTAAAGGGTTCGCGATGGACCTGTGAATAAAGCCGGTGGTAAAGAATGCTGGGGTAACCTTCGACCGGTTCGGAGATATTGAGACCCTCAATCGGAATTGCAACGCACGGCAATAGCACTTCTGCAGAAGTGGCATTCACATAGTTGCCAGTAGCCGGGTCGGGCACGAATTCCGGGCCACCGTTGTCGCCTACCAGCAATTGCTGACGGTCTGGATTCGGGTCAGGGATCAGTTCGATCCGCCGGGTTTCTTGCATGTTGCCGGTGTGATCCCGGTCAGGTTGTTGACGGCCTTGATTTGCCGTGGTTACCAGGCGGCTTATGGGGTTTACAAAGTGTGTTGGATCTTCTCCCGCAACTGGCGGCGCCGGCCTGTAACGGTCACCGCTTCCTTCCTGGTTTCTTTCTCCCTTAGTTTTGACCATGGGAATCCCCGAAGGGCCAATCACGGCGTAGCGGCCTGGTTTGATTGGAGCCAGTGTTTTTTTGTAGTCGCTGGTAACAAAGTATTGCGCCACGGTTGGCCACTCGCGCCGTATCCTTCCGGGTACCGGAAGTTCTTTTTGTTCTGGTACCTTTGGGATGCGCAGGCTTAGGCCAGCGTTCCTGTCGGGGTCACGGTGAAAGTAAATTTGTCGTTCGGCATTGCGCATCGATGGCGTTGCATGGCCGTCGATATCGAATGACCGTGGTTGGATGGCAGCATTCTTCTGAATGGTCAGACGGCCAGACAAGGGGTCTTTTACAACGACCATGCGCCATACGGGCGACTGGTCTCCGTCTGGGGTTCTTTCATTACTGAGTCGATCCAGCAGAACCCCTGGATCCGGATTTTCTGTGTTGGGATTGACATAAGGCTTCCCGGTGTTGGGATTGACATAAAATTCAGTTGGAACCTGGCCGCCGGTATCCCACGGGTTGTAAAGCTCTACGAAGAGGGTGCCGCGAGGCTTGTACTGCTGGTCGAGATCGTCATCCGGCTCGATTTTATCATTGGTATCCGCACCGGGTGGTTCCAGCACATCGTGATTTTTGCCATCGAGCAGATCTGTTGATTTGTCTGGGGTTGTCTCCCCCACATCGTCGCTGCAGCGGCGATCGTGGTAGGCAAACGTTTCGGTGATTAGAAGTTCCGGCCGTTCAGCCCCCCATACCACGTCGCGAGTTGCGTTTTCGACAGTTGCGTCGGAAGTGGTTCCCCCGAAATTTGGTTTCCTGTCGAAATCTGGGAGCCCCCGTGTGGGATTTTCAACCCGCTGCGCGCTGCCATTGGGTTGCAACTGCCAGTACCAATACGGGAAGGTTGGAAAGGAAGGCCCCAGGTCCTCTGCAAGCCCCCAGTTCTCATTGGTTTCAACATTGCCGTCAATTGGCACGATGATTTCGCTACCGTTTATTTCGATGGTTACTCCCCAGCCATCGAATGGATTTTCATCATATTCAAACGGGGTCATGATCGCGTCGGGATCGCGAAAATCGGCACAGTTGATCGCCCACTGGGCAATCCGCCTCGCGGTCAGCTTGCGCAGGACCCATTTATTAGCAAGGAGAAGCGTTTGATTTCCATCGGCTCCAGGAAGTTCACGTTCAATCAGTTTTTGTGTTGCCGTGACCAGTAACTTGTCGTTAGGGCTGGCCAACACGAGCGAGTTTTGTTGGTCCGAGTCCTCCATAATATCGGGGGTTGCCAGGTATTGTTCATCGACCAGCAGCATCATCAGTACATAGAGGTGCCGGGCATATAATTGCCTTGCCAGCTGCGCGTCTAATTTGTTGGCGATTTGAGCATCAACCAGATCTATATTCCCATCGCCGTTGTGGTCGACATCACTTCTTTTTCCATCCACATCGACCCCGTTCGTATAGTCAAACGGGACACCGCCGGTTTGTGCCAGAGCCGCCAGACGCGGCTGGCTACTGGCGGTACTTAAGCTAAGTGATCCCCTGGAATCGTTCGGGTTCCAAAGTCGCTCTCCAGAAAAAACCTCTTGAGGTTCGTCTACCACCCCATTGTTATTGTCGTCCTGCCCGTTACCAAACGGGCGGTTGATGTCCATGCGATGCCCGGCCACGACTTCAGGGGCCAGCAGGTTCTGTGATAACGCATCGAGCTGCAAGAGTGTTAGACGAGGTAGGCCTCGCCGAAAACGTTCATACTGCATCCGGTATTGGAGCAGGTCGAGAATCCCGGCCCCCATCGGTACAGATTGATTCATCAGATTTTCATAATCGTCATTGATACCCGTCTGGGGATTCGGTCCACGGATGCCATCGGCACCCAGCACCAGTCGGGTCCCCATATTGCCACCCGGTACCGGCAGGTCGTGGCTATCGGTCGTTACCAGCCGGCGATTGATCGCGGCCTGCTGCTGGGCCACCGCCTGCGCAGCCGTGCTGCTGGAGATTTGGCTGTTATAGATGAGCTTGTTCGGATCGAACGCATCGACTACTTCCCACAAACGGCTGGGAATGGTGCCTGCATCGGCATCATAGGCCCGCAGAATGCGTTCGAGTTCAGCCGTGGCAAAGGGGGCGTCATCGCTGGCGAGCGTGCTTGCGGTTGCCAGATCTGATGTTGCGGAAAAACTCTCGTGTTGCGGCAGGTCCCAAACGCCACGCCGCGAGGTATGGTTCAGGTTCAGTTCGTAGGGGGAATTGGCCAGCAGGTGGTTGGGAGCCTGAGGCACATTTGGATTGCTGTCAAAATATAGTTCTCTTACGGGTTGACCGTAATGATTAAGCCCACTTGCGTAGCGGCCCATCACATCGGGCGGAGATCCAAAAGACCTTGGAGAGTCAAGGATCGAAAGTGGGTAATCAAAAAACTTTAGCTGGGCCAGCGGGTCTGGCCGCGCATTGTCTCCAGTGATGCTATTGTTGTTCACCGCGTATTGATAATTGATGCCCGGTGTCGCCTGAAAGGCGGGCAAGGATGGGTCAAAGAATCCATAACGACCACCAATGGTCAGGCCATCGGCCGTGATGCGTCCCACCAACAGCGCCGCGTAGTCATCGATTTGCACGGCGGGATTGCGATCGCCGTTGCTCAAAAATCCCTCGACACGATTGCCGGGGACCTGGTTGTAGGGGGCCGGAAAGACAGGTCGCAGCGAGATCTCCGGTGTGCCATAACCGATGCCATGAGGCATTTGATCATTGGAGACAGGATCTGCTGGATCGGTTGGCGGTGTTCCGGCCAGCACATTGGCGAATTGATCAAAAACAGGGGGTACCACGTGCTCGGCCGTACCATGGGCATTAACATTGAGCCGGCTGTCGAGGTCGATAATTTTGATCGCGTAGAGCGGCTTGTAGAGTGTGCCATCTTCGGCCTGCTGGACCGGGTCGCCCAGGTCGACAAACACACTGTCGGGAACGCCGTCGTTATCGTTATCGACATCCCACGGGCCCACGATTTCCCAACTGGGAGTGTTGCGAGACTGGGGATTACTGCCGTCAAAGTCGGGATGGTCTTCCTGGAGGGGGCGCATCAGGATTTTACGTTTGAGGGCCGTAATCCTGGCAGCTTGTTCCGGCGATAAGGCGGAATGCGGGGTGCCGTTGGCATCGTACGGATGGAGCACGGCCTGTATGTGGTCGTTAGTGACGTTATTGCCGCCGGCAATCTCTTGAGCCAGGCGCGTGTACCAATAGTTGATCAGCGCCATCCGGTGGAACGATGGGATCGGCACATTTTCCAAATCGAACCGGTAAAATTGGGCGGGGACAAAACTATTCATGCTATGCCGCTGTTCGTTGGCATCCCGCCAGGTACCCTGTGCCACCGGCATGACCGTTTCGTGGGCCAGGAACATGTTCTGGAAATCGGGTGCGTCGTATGATTCATCACAGCCGCCTGAGCCGGGAAAATAAAACTCAGTGGCGGGGACGCCGAGAGTAGTTGCCGCACCATTGTAGGTGACGGCGTTAGGAGCGAGAGCAACCGGGACATAGTAGAGAGGACTGAATCTTGCGTCTAGCATTGAGAGCCGTGGCATGCCAGCTGCCGCAGTCGGGTTGTATCCCACACCGGTCCCGTTGTAGGGCCTGCCGTTAACAATAAAAGAATGGCCACGAATTAAGCCATCAAGGTCAGGAGCAGTTTTTACGAGGTCCATGATTTCGGGGCTGCGATTCGAGTCTATTTCCAAATTTTGACCATCCGAGCGGGGGATTGCCATAATTCGCAACCGGTATAAATATTCGTTTGAAGTGCCAATGGGCCCATAGGTGTACTCCACAACACGGGCCGATTGTCCGCGGGCCGGCCCACTGGTGAATGTCAATAGGGTGCCGTTGTAGTAACCATTAATCAGCGGCAATGGCGGCGATGGCGGCAATCTATGGAGTTGGGGCAAGTTATCGATGTCGCGCTGGAGCTTGATGACGTGGTATGGTTCTGCCACGGTACCCCCAGCTAAAACCTCTGGCCGGATGTAAATGTCGATTAGTTGCCCCTGGGTTGGACCGAAGGGTTTGGCTGACGTGGCACCCGCATAACGCGTTGCCTGGCCTACATTGCCAGCGCCAGCTGAGAGGTTCACAGTCCCTGGCCGGTAAACGGTGGCCTCGAAACCGTCGGTTCCATACAGGTCGCGGAGCAGGCTGTGGTAACGAACCACCGAGAACTGGTTGTTCGTATCGCGCAACAGCTGGTAGAGTGCCCGGTCGAGCAGTTCGCGGGGCGGGTTGCCAACGCGGCCCTCCTTGGCAGCTGCTTTGGAACCCTTGCGATACATGTCGCTGGTCATGAGAAACGCAGTACCGATCATCATGAACAACACCAGCATGCTCAGTACGACCAGCAGCAACACGCCGCGGCGGTGCCGCTGTTGGCGACGAGCCGCACGGCGACGGCGGAGGATTTGGTTTTGTTGGCGATAAGTCATTGGGAGTCTCGTTCTTGCTATTTGCGCCCCGGCAGTTCTGGCCTGTTGACGACTTACAGCGATATCGTAAGCCGTTGGTCGTTTCTTTACTGGTTGTTCCCGACGCCGCTTTCCAGCCGCATCGTGCGGCTGTGGACTGCTACAGCACTTGGAAAAATTCCCACACGAAGATCGTTGGAGAGCAAAGTATTATCGTCCATGTCGGTGGCCTGATCCCACAGCCAAGCGGGTCCCCGCAAAGTGACCAGACGCCGCTCCGGGTCGCGATTACTGGGCGACAAATTCACACTCCCGTCAGCATTGAGTTGTGTGTTTTTTCCCTCCACCGCCAGGACGCGGTACCAGCGCGAAAAGAACATCGGCCGTTGGAGCGGACTGCTGGGATGTGGGCCCGAGAGCATCAGCCATTGGCCTGGTTTTACATCGACGAATATTTTCTGGTCCGGTGGAAAACCATCGCCTGCAAGTCGTTCTAGGATGATTTCTCCTCCCCCGCTGCTACGAGATAGAATGCGCCCGCGTGCCACACGTTCGCCTTCGGTCAAGGTGCTCAAATTTTCAAATGCATCGTCCACACTTTGTGGTGTGCTGGTTGCCACCACACGTTTGTGAAATACCACGACCGAAATGTGGTATTTATGGGCTGAGGGATCCAGGCCAATAGCATCACGGGCTTCGGGATTGGAGGGACAAATCGTGACGATCCAGGAATAATCGCCCTTCCAGCTCCGCTTGAGCGGACCAGACGCTGTAGATTCCCATTGCTGAATTCCAGCCGAATTGCTTGTGCCGGGTGGCTCGGTCACCAGGTCGTCGTGCGAGGAGAGCAACGAGTCGGCAAGTGTTGAGGGAAAAATGTCCGAGGTAAGTCCGGCCGTGGTGATCCGCCGCACGGGCCAGGTATCACCCCACGGTTGCCATTCCGGGGCACTGCCCGGTCTTTTGTACGTGGTTGCCGGAAACTTGCTTGCTCGTTCAAGCCATTGGTGCGGAGAACTGACCGATACGCTGGCGGCCCCTAGCGGATCGAGGACAAATGTCGATCCGATCGCTTGCTCGATTAGATCCTTCCTTTTTTCCTGCAGCATGATCCGAATCGAACTGGTAACGGGGCGGGTAAACGAGTCTCTTCTGGTGGGCGCCGCTGCCACGAACTGCGGTCTCACTTGATCGAATGTATCCTTCTCTTTTTCCCACATTTGCCACGATTCGGCCTTAAGCATTCCCCGGGCGACCACATCGGCAAACGCTGCCTGGGCAATGGCTGCTCCGCGGTCTGCAATCTCGCCCTGACGCATGTAATAGCCGCCGACGGGAAACAGGGCTGCCACACTCAACAGGCCAATCGTCAAGATGCCCATTGAAATGAGTACCTCGATCAGCGTGATGGCACACCGGTGCCTGGGGGCTGGGTCAAAACCTGCCGCACCGGTCGTCAACAGGGACCACCCTGCTGAGGTTGCCTGCCGCCTGCCTGAGGAAAAACGGTAACGCCAGTCGTGGTTGGTAATGGTTGTGGCTCTCATCGTCATGTTCCTTTCGGTCAGTTTTGCCCCTGACCTCGAAGCCCTTCTCTTTTTTTGGAGACCAACACCTTGTGGCTGGCTACCACGGGCTATGCTCCACGGTTCTGTTTTTTACGGATCTGTCTTTTACGGAATTGGTGTGTCCTTAAATTACAGGTCTCCCGATTGGGTCATTTCGCGGGCGAACTCTCGGGCCGCATGGATCTGCAGGTATCGCAGTTGCTGCGAGCTTTCGGGGATCGGGTTGTTGCCGGTTGTGGCCACAGCGAGTACTGCACTTGGATCGACAAACGCATTTTCGGTCGATACGACGCGTCCCGACTGGGCCCCGATCGTAACCCAGCGACTTTCTGGGTTTAGCCAATTGATCGATGTTTTGAGTTCTTCCAGCTCGGTGTTCGTCAGCTGGTTTATGCCGACCTGCTTGAGCGTGTTGTCGCTGGTTAACTGGGTGACAGGAATATTTTCGCGAGGTCCTATCAAGAGGAAGATTGAAGAAACGACCGGATCGCTAATGATTTCGTCGGAAAACCCAGAGAGGTCAGAGAGGTCGGGACCCACATTCAGCACCACGCGATGCACCGTTCCTTCGGGGGTGAACATGATCATAATTGGCGTGTGGTTGTTGTTGCGGTCTTCCGACTGCTGATGTTCGGCATTGTGATAAACGTCGCGCGAGTCGCCCGAAGCCCGTAGGTCGATGGCAATGCCTTCAGGGAGTTGGTACGGTTCGGCCGAGGTAGGGCTTGGCTGACGCAGTATTTTGTAACTTGTGGGAGTCGTCCAGAATGGCGGCGGCGGCTGCCCTGTTATTTGTGTATCCACTCCGTAACGGATCAGCGTCAACCTCGGGACACCGTTCATAGTTAGCAATTGCAGCTTCACCAAATATCCTGTGTGGTCGAATACGAAACTGCGCATCTGACCAGAGTCATTTTCCACTTGTGCAAACAACACACCGTCAGGCTCGCCACTATTCGCCTGGTAGAATCCCGAAGGATCAAGGTCCGGGGTCGTATCTGAAAACCGATAGAGGTTCCCTGCAACCTTGATCCTGTCTCCCCAGCGGAAGACACCGGGAGGAATTTCATCCCGATCCCAACCGTCAGGCAGTTGGTCTTGCTTACGTTTGTCCATATTCCCGCGGCGGACAAATTGTATGCGTACCTGATTGGGTGTGGCCTGATCGAGCGAAATCCGCACGGCCGAGGTTTCGTCGAACCCGGAAAACGCCGGTGGCTGCTCAACCTGGTAGAGCTCCAGGCAAACCCCTTTGTCGTCGGCATTGCCCGTATCTGCCGAGAGCTTCTTAAGGGCCACGCCAACCGGTCGGCGGAGCTCCATCGCCTTGGTTTGGGCCGCGGTGATGTAGGTGTTAATTGCCCGCGAGGCCTCCCGAATACGGCGTTCGTTGCTCGATGGGGAGAGGATCGGGATGGCGGCCGCCACCAACGTGGTGAGGATCACAATCACAATCAACAGTTCAATCAGGGTTATCCCAGTGCGGGAAATGCACGTACAGCCAGTCGGCAGGCGGAATGATTGCCTGGCTGTCAGTTCACACTGTGGCTGGGTGACGTACGTCATGGGTGGCTGTTACTGGCCTGCAATCAGATGATTGTGGATGTTGTCGGTGGCGTAGCTGGCGGTTTCGTCGCGCTGAATGGTTTCTTCAACGAGCTTGATGCTTGTTCCCAGGTAATAGTCGCTGGCGGAACCATTCCCGGTGGGTTGGAAGGGCGAAAGAATCGGGCCGATGAAGGGAGCTGAGTTTTGGACAAAGAATGAGCTGTTGTTGCACCAGACCAGCGGCGAGGCGGTGGTAGAAATCTCCGAATCGTGTGCCCCGCCACTCGTGAAAATTCCGTAAACCTCATCAGGCCCACTGGAAAAAATCAAGGGCATCGTGCGAAACGCTGTCGATTCTCGACGATACATATCGAACGGATCGTGGTCTCCAGCGGCGGCTACTTTCCAGGCGTCATTGTTCGGATTGCCAAGCGCGTTGGCGTTCAATTGTGCATCCGATTCAACCCCGGGGGCCCACCGCAAAAAACTAATCGGGTTTCCCCACCCGTCGAGAAACTCCGGGGCACCATCCTCGTCAACATCGCCGATTGAGCTTTCGCCAAAGAACGAGCGGGCTTCACCATCACCGGTTGCCAGTGTGATTACCATGTAGAGACACTCAGCCCCTTGATTTTGGAGAACGCGCTTGGAGTCCGTAGTGCGATTGGTAATTTGTTTTAGTCGCCGATAATAGACTTCTGACAGCCCTGGTCGGTCCTCGAGATATCGGGGGGCTTTCGGGTTGGTGTTTGGGTCGTCGCGTACGGGGGTTGCGGAGCCTTGGCGTATGTCGTTTAAGAGTTCGTCGGTCACCGGGCTTAGCGCGATATCGCTCCAGCGATCGGGCAGTTCCATTAGCATCAGCTCCCGCAGCGCAAACAGGCGGGCATTGGCCAGGGCTTTACCGCGATTTTGAGGAGAATCAACTTCCTTATCGATCCGTTTACGAATCACATCCTGCAAAGGCACGCGCCTTGTTTTGTAGGAGTCGTACTGTTCCATCAAGAGCGTGTGTAGCCGCGAAATCGTGTGCCGCGTTTTGGCTTTCCGCGCCGTGTCACCAGCCACCGAGGCCACCCCCAACATGGCCGTCGCCAGGATCCCAATGATCGAGAGCGTCACCAGCAACTCCACCAGTGTGAAGCCGCTCTGCGATCGGTTTTCAAGTTGGCCAAAGGGATGGATCATGGCTGGGCGTCTTGCAGGGTCCGTTCGTCGAAGTTCATCACCGTATCGCCCAACTCAGCCGTGAAGGGGCCGTCGGGGTATAAGAGAATTCCAGTCGGGAGGCTGGCCGAAGGATTGAAAAAATTGATACGCACCGCGTCGAACAAAGAATTGTCACTGTCAATATCTCCTCCCCAGTCGTCGTCTACCCCGGCGTGCAGGATCTGAAACTTGTCTTCGTTGGCGTAGCGAACGTCTTGGATGGTCGGGTTACTCGGCGAGACGAGCGTGGTTGCCAGGCGTTTGATGGGTGCAACCCCAGCAATAGTCGGGTGGACTACGGCTGAGGCATAAATGGCAGTTTCGTGGGCACGCGGTTTGGACCGGGAGGTATCAAAGTAAACGAAAGGCTTGGTAGATTTGGGGGGGTAGTACTGCCAGAAATTGATTCGCCGGGTTTGGTTGCCAAACGAATATTGCACCGCGCGGACTGAGCCATTCTGAAGTGCGGTCTGCACGTCGATCCCTTCGCCTGTCCCCAGTCGTGTGAGATCGAAATCGTAGGTCCGGTTGCGATCTTCAATGTTGTCTAGTTGACCAACCAGGAATGAGGGCCCACCGGGTCCGGAGATGGGGTACTTGGGGTCGGAACTGAATCCACCCAGCCAGAAGAAGACCGCCTCAGCCGGGCTCAAGCCGCCAGGTAGAACAACAGTGCCGGTTCCGTATCCAGAAAGACCACGAATCAAGGCCTCCGGTTCTCGATGGCGGGGAAAGGCCTTCTTGAAATGGCGTACGACGGCATTGGCATTGTGGGTTTGGGAATTCACAAACCAGGCATTGGGTGGATATTCCCCAGCCACGTCATTGCGGTAGTCTTCAAATCCGGTGGCGAGTTGGTCGATTTCCATCTTGATGCGGGTTGACTGGGCCCGGCGCTGGGCCGAAATGACCGCCGGGATCAATAGCGCCGCCAGGATGGCCATAATCGTGATCACCACCAACAGCTCTACCAAAGTGAAAGCTGCGGTTTTCTGGTGGCGGCTAGGGATGCGTGCAAATGGGCGTGCCATAACAACGGTCTCTCCTCGGTCACACTGTGGTCTTACGTGCCAACGGTAGTCTTGGTTGGCAACGGCAGTCTTCGTTGGCATAAATCCTTTCCAGGTGCGGTTTCTTGAGTTCAATTCGGGCGGGGTCCCACCGGAGGCGCGTTTACCGGCGGTGGAGCATTTGCTCCAAAGGCTCCTGCCGGCCGGCGCGGGCCCGTGAACGGTTTCGGTTGGCTCGGTTGTTGTTTGTGCCCCCGGACGACTGGCCTGCCGGGAATCATGTGCCTTTGCGTGGCACTTTCGCTTGCCTTACGACAAGCCTTCAATCAGTTTCACCAATGGGATGAACAGGGCGATCACGATAAATCCAACCGCTCCGCCCAGGAAAATAATCAAGAGTGGTTCCATCAGCTTGGTGAGACTCTCGGTCAGCACAGCCACCTCTTCGTCGTAAGTGTCGGCGACCTTGTAGAGCATCGTATCGAGTTCACCCGTTTCCTCGCCCACATCAACCATATTGACGACGATGTCGTCGACGATGCGTTTGTTAAATTTCAATAGATACAACAGCAGCCCGAGCGGACCACCTATGAAGCAGAACCAGAAGAAAGCTGCCACGGGGTGAAATCCAGGCGACGAGTTTTCTTTCATGGGCTTGGCGATCGATTCACCTTCGCGAATCGCTTCACTCACTTTGCTATACATGTGTTCGAAAATTGCGTTGCCGCTGGTATCGCGGGTAATGTTCAATGCTTCGAGAATGGGCACACCACTGGAGACCAGGGTTCCCAGGGTCCGGGTGGTGCGCGCGAGTATATTCTTTTCGACCAGTTGCCCGAAAATAGGGACTTTTAGGACGAACTGATCCCAGCCAATTCGACCATGTTTGAATTTTCGGATCAGCTTGACCATCAGCCAGATCGAGATCGGGATACCAGGTATCAAATACCAATAGGTCACGCACCAGTTGGATACAGCAACCAACATGAGCGTCATAGGGGGGAGTTCCAAATCGAATTCGACAAAGATTTTTTCGAATTCGGGGACAATCTTGATCATGATGAAGGTCAAGATGCAAACCGCAACCATAATGACGACGACCGGATAGACCATCGCCCCTTTGACTTTACGTTTGAGTGATTCGGCCCGTTCCTGGAATTCGGCCAGGCGCTGGAGGATGACTTCCAGAGCACCGCCGGCCTCCCCCGCCTTGATCATGTTGACGTAAAGGCGGTTGAAGCACTTGGGGCTTTTGGCCATGGCCTCCGAGAGCGTGTCGCCCGCTTCAATCGCGTCGCAGGTATCTTCGAGTGAGTATTTAAGTCGACCTGGTTTGCCTTGTCCGGCAAGGATTCTCAGGCTGCGTAGGATGGGCAGGCCGGCATCCTGGAGAATTGAAAGCTGACGGGTGAAGACCGTTAGCTCTTTGGACCTGACGCCACCAAACACAAACCCCCGTTTTTTCTTGGTGGGGCCGGCCCCGTCGGCTTTTTTGCGACTCTTTTTGACCGTGATTTTTGTCACGAAGTAGCCCATTTGCCGTATGGTGGCCTGGGCATCTTCTTCGGACGGCGCATCAATCACATCTTTGATTTCCGCACCGGTCGAGTCCATCGCTTCGAATTGAAAAGTTGGCATCGTCGTTATCCTGTTGCCAGTCGTTAACTTTCGATGATCGTCTCTCGAATGACTTCATCGGGTGTTGTAATTCCGTCAAAGCAAGCCTTGATGCCAATATCACGCAAATTGCGCATACCTTGTCGGCAGGCCATGTTGCGCAACAGATCGGTTGAAGCGTTGTCCATAATCAGATCGCGCAACTCGTTCGTCATGATCATGAATTCGAATAACCCGACTCGGCCCTTGTAACCGGTGTTGTTGCAGACTTCACAGCCAGCCCCGCGATAAACCTTCTTGCCACGGAGGTCTTCGGTACTCAGGTCGAGGTCGTCTAGGATTTCTTGTGAGGGGGTATACTCTTCCCGGCAATTTGTGCAGATCGTGCGGATCAACCGCTGGGCCAGGATGGCCTCGACGGTTGCCGTGATCAGGAAGGTCGGCACCCCCATGTCTCTCATTCGTGTGATTGTGCTGGGGGCGTCGTTGGTATGCAGTGTGCTGAAGACGAGGTGCCCCGTTAGCGAGGCTTGGACCGCGATTTCGGCAGTTTCCAGGTCACGAATTTCCCCGACGAGAATTTTGTCAGGATCCTGGCGGAGGATTGCCCGCAAACAATTGGCAAACGTGTTGCCGATCGCCGCGTCAATTGGCACCTGCACAATCCCCTCCATGTCGTATTCAACCGGATCCTCGGTCGTGATGAGTTTGTCTTCAATCTGGTTAAGTTCGTTCAGTGCCGAATAAAGCGTCGTTGTTTTGCCGGACCCGGTGGGTCCGGTCACGAGCACAATCCCGTTGGGTTTTTTGATCACGTCGCGAAATTCAGTCAACGTGCGGTCATCCAGTCCCACCTTTTCCAAGTCGAGCGAAACAACCGACCGATCCAAAACCCGCATCACGACGCTTTCGCCAAACATGGTTGGCAAGACACTGATGCGCAAGTCAATGGGGTGCCCGCCGACGGCGAGGTCGATCCGGCCATCTTGTGGCAAACGACGTTCGGCGATATCGAGATTGGCCATCACCTTGATTCGCGTCGTGATCGCAAACGCCAAATGCCTGGGTGGCGGTACCATCTCGTAGAGTACGCCGTCGGCCTTGATGCGAATGCGAAACTCGTCTTCAAACGGCTCAAAATGCAAGTCACTGGCATGGTCCTTGATCGCCAACAACAAAACCATGTTCAGCAATTTGCGGACCGGGGCACTGTCGGCCAGTGCTTCAACACTGGTGAGGTCAATCGGACCGTCGGTATTCACTTCAGCGGCTGCCCTGGCCAGGTCTTCGTCATCTTCCAGTGCAGCAACCAGGCTTTCGACACTTTCGTTACTTTCACCGAAATACCTTTCCAGGGCGGCTATCATGCCCGTCTCGGTCGCGACGACCACGCGGATGTTGTAGCCGAGGAAGGTGCGCAGCTCATCCTGAGTGCTCAGGTTTTGGGGGTCCGCCGTGGCAATGGTTAGTGTGCTGCCATCAAACTCGATGGGGACGATGCGGTACATCTGTGCCATCGGTTCGGTTACCAGTTCCAGCACGTCCTTGGCGATTGTCAAATCGGTTACGGTGACCGCCTGGAGCGACAGTTGTTCGGCCAATGCCTGGGCGAGTTGCTCCTCGCTGAGCAGGCCTATATCGATGGCGACCTGCCCCAACAATTGTCCTGGGTGCTGCTGCTGTTCGTCCAACAGCAGTTCAAGTTGTTCGTCAGAAACGAACCCCATATCCACCAGGACTTGTCCGATACGTCGATGTGCCATGTTTCGATATCAACTGGATAGGAATGTTGTTTCCATGAATACGACTGACGTTCTCGCTACGCGACGCCCTCTTCTTGATCGGGTGTATCATCAAAGACCCCGCGTTCTGCAGCAGCAATCCTGTTGGCTAAATCCTCCGGGTAATTCGCCTTACCCATGCCGTTTTCCTTGCTGATGGTACCTTCTTGCCAGAGGTGAAAGAGGTGGTCATCCAACAATTGCATGCCGTGACGTTGCCCGGTTTGAATGGCAGAGGTGATGCGGAAGATTTTGTTTTCGCGAATCAGGTTTGCGATACCTGGTGTCACGACCAACGTTTCGAACGCAGCCACGCGCCCGCCCCCCTCTTTTTTCAAGAGTTGCTGCGCCAGGATCCCAATAATTGCCGACGCCAGCTGGGTGCGAATCTGCTCTTGTTGGTTGGTCGGAAACACATCGATGATGCGGTTGATCGTGCCGGCAGCACTTGAGGTGTGCAGCGTTGCAAAGACAATGTGCCCTGTTTCCGCTGCCGTGATGGCTGCTTCGATCGTTTCCAGGTCCCGCATCTCACCAACGAGGATGATGTCGGGGTCTTGCCGCAAAGCGCGACGAATCGCCTCGGCAAAGGAGGTCACGTCGACGCCCACTTCCCGCTGGTTGACCGTCGATTTCTTGTGCGTGTGATAGAACTCAATCGGGTCTTCGATCGTGATGATGTGGTGATCGCAGCAGTCGTTGATGTAGTCGATCATTGCCGCCAGCGATGTCGATTTCCCCGACCCGGTGGGACCGGTCACCAGAATCAACCCCCGTGGTCGCATCATCATCTGCTTGAAAATCGGCGGAATGTTCAACTGGTCCATCGTCCAGAGTTCGACCGGGATCTGCCGCAGAACCATCGCCACATTGCCTCGCTGTCGAAACACCGAGACCCGGAAGCGGGCAGACTCCCCAAACGTAAAACCAAAGTCAGTGCTGCCGGTCTCCTGAAACTCCTGTTGGCACCGTTCTGGCGTGATGCTCTTCATCAGGGCTGTCGTATCGGCCGGTTCCAGGACCTTGGTCTTCAAACGCTGCATCCGCCCGTGCACGCGTAGCACCGGCGGTTGACCAACCGTGAGGTGCAGATCACTAGCCTCCTGCTTAACGGTTGCAGAGAGCAGCTTATCAACCAGAAGTGTTCCCATCCTTTAATTTTCCCTTGTAACTGGCGACGGCGTGTGACTTGGCCAACCTATCCTGCTGATCAGGCTTGCTTTTGCCAGGGAAGCCCCTTCTGGCTTGCGTGGACCGATCATGCCGTGCGGTGAATCTGACGATCAGGAACGGTTGTTCCAGACGCGAGATGTGGCAGGCAACCCATCCGACAACGTGCTGCAGTTCCTAAGACCACGTGACCCGTCACACGACCTGTAAATGGCAAAACGCAATCAACAGGCCTTGAAAACAACGCTTTAGATGCCCTGTTCCGGTTTTCCTGTGCAACGACCCATTGCTGAATTATTCGCCTTCAATGCCAGGTGCTCAACCTAAAAAAGAGCTTCTCCAACGATAAAGTGGCTATTTTCACGGCCGACCGGTACCGGTCACCGGCAATTACGTGCTCTTTTGGGCCACCCGGAAAATCTCTTCGATGGTGGTAACTCCTGACAACACTTTGCGTATTCCGTCGTCGTAAAGTGATGTCATACCTTCTTTTACAGCTTCTGCTCGAATCTGGGGGGTCGATGCCCCCTGAAAAGCCAGTTCGCGGACCCCACTGCTCATCCTAAGTAACTCAAAAATTCCCAGTCGGCCGCGATATCCGCTGTTTCCGCAGTGATTGCAGCCCGTTCCTTTCATAAACGAAGCCGAGCCCGCCTGCTCCGGCGTGATTCCCGCAGCCGTTAGCTCCCGCTCCGGAGGCAAGTGTGGCTGCTTGCATTTCGAGCACACCACACGCACCAAACGTTGAGCCAAAATGCCGATGACACTCCCTGCCACCAGGTAAGCAGGTACACCCATATCAATCATTCGTGTAATGGCACCGGGCGCATCGTTCGTATGTAGCGTACTGAAAACCAGATGTCCAGTTAGTGAAGCCTGGATCCCCATGCTTGCTGTCTCGTAATCTCGCATTTCACCCACTAAAATGATGTTTGGTGCTTGTCGCAGCATCGAACGTATAATGGCCGCAAAATCGAGTCCGATATTGTGCCGAACCTCGACTTGGTTGATCCCGGGCAGGTAGTACTCCACAGGATCCTCGGCCGTGATGATCTTGCGGTCTGGCTGGTTCAGCTCGTTCATGGCCGCATACAAGGTCGTGGTTTTGCCCGAGCCGGTCGGACCGGTCACTAGCACAATGCCGTTAGGCCTCCGAATCAGGTTGCGGAAGAGGTGGAAATCCTGATCACCAAGCCCCAATTGCTGCACACCAACTTTGATGGTGTCTTTATCCAGCAGTCGCATCACGCACGATTGGCCATGATTGGTGGGTAGCATGCTGACACGCAAATCGAGCTCTTTCCCGCCGGCGGTGATCTTAATTCGGCCATCCTGACAGCGACGACGTTCGGCAATGTCCATTCTTGAGAGGATTTTTATCCGCGAGATCAGTGCCCCTAGTAGTCGTCGCGGTGGGCTGTCCCGCTCAATAAGCACCCCGTCGATGCGATAGCGGATTCGCACCCGGTCTTCGAAGGGTTCGATATGGATATCGGATGCCCGCAACTGGACCGCTTCGTTGATCATCAGCTGAACGAGTCGTACAATCGGTGCGCTCGATTCATCGACGTCATCCTCATCCTGCGGATTTTCCTCGGCTTCGGTGAAGTCGATAGCCGTATCGGTAAATTCCTGGAGCATCGAGTCGGCACTCTCATCGCCCATTTGCCCGTAGTTTCGGTTGATTGCCTCAAGAATGCTCTCGCGAGTCGCCAGGGCAATGTTGATCTTGCGGTTCAGAATGAACTGGAGTTTTTCAAAGGTATCGTAGTCGAACGGGTCGCTGACCAGGATCTTAAGCGTGCCATCCTCTTCTTCAGCCAGGGGAACGATCACATTTTCGCGAGAGACCGACTCGGGCACCAATTCAACCACATGCGGTGGGATCGGGACATCGCGCAAGTCGAAGAATTCGTAACCCTCCTTATCGGCCATGGCCTGCATAACCTGCTCAGAACTTGCATATCCCTGTTGGATGAGCGCTTCGTGCACTTTCACGCTGTTGGAACTTGCCAGCGCACGTGCTTCGGCCAACTGTTCGGGCCCAACGATGCTCTGTTCGACCAGGTAATCTCCAAAATCTGCGGGCATGGCGAAATCTGTTCCGTTATGAGTGGGGTGGGCCTATTTGCGAAACCGACAGCGACAATAAAACTTTCGTCAGATCGACACACCACTATTCGAGTTGACCAGTCAGTACCGGGCCATTAGGGACCCGCCAGTGCCTTTCGGCAGCCCGACAAAACCATATCGCACGCTGGTTCAGCTGGCCACTTAAATGCAGTAAATTCAAGCTATCATTAGAGTATCGGCCCGTCTTGCCGGGTGTCAACTAAGCTTAACGATCCTTGGGCAGTTGGTTGAGGGGTGTCTGGTGCCGCCACGACTTCAGGGCGGAAATTCAAACTGCCCGGTGAAAACAACCCATGGGGGCATTACTTCCGGCCTGGGGCAGGCTGAAAACTGCCAGCGGCGAGTTGGGAGACCCACGTGCTCGGAGAGATAGCGATTTGAGCGTGATTGCGGTTTGTACCCGATGTAGGGTTGGTACGCCCGGCGATGTCGCCTCGAGATCAACGCAGCAGAATGCGATCTGGCAACGACGCTTCGCCTGAAGGCTTCGCGTGAGACGTTTTAGGATCGTCCATGCTGAGGCCGACTGATTTGGCGAGTGTTCGCATTTGGGTTGCTTGTTCAGAGAGTTCTGCTCGGTTCAGGGTGGCCGCAACCTGCTCGAGCCTGTCGATGGCGTAGCGTAGCGCGGCCGCCTGCTGGGCTGTGAAGACGTTGGCACTTTGAACCGCGTTGTCCGTCACCCAATCAGCTGTGCTCGATTTGGCGTTGGGCGAAAGTCCAGCTAGAGCCGTGGCTATGATTTCGCGGTCTGCTACCTGCTGCTCGGGCCTGGCAAGATCTTCGTAAAGTTCAAAGGTTTGGTTCTCGAAGCGAAACGTGCCCGCCATTTCGTCACGGAGTTCCAGGATCCGCAAGGTCATCGGGTCGACCGTGATCGAACCGGAGACCGGCGCAGTCGGCACGGCAGGGTATGTGGTCGGTGGACCTGCCAAGAAGCCCGTGGGTCTAATCCCGTCTGACGTGGTTTGCGGCGTGACTAACTCAACGAGCGGGGTGATGACGGTTGGTTCGGTTTGACCTCTGCTGGGGTAAGTTGTTAGCGCAACGATAGCAGGAACACCGACAATCGATATAAGAGCTGTTTTGAGCATGGTCAACGACTCACCCGGGGATGCTGATGTGAAAGCAGGTTTGTAGCTGAATTTGGCTGTTTGCCACAAGAGCGGCCCGGCGCGTACCAGCACGGGACAGGTCGCAATTTGCCGTTGGGGAAAGCTGCTATCAGCGGCTTCCGTGCGAATCGAAATTGCGAGGTCGTTACGATAGTGCTTGCTTTACCGAGAGCTTTACAGCCCGTGACCGAGTGCTTCGGGGGGTAATCAGTCTGGCAGGCTACCAGGCGATTGCATTGAAAATCGTTGGCGCTACACAGTTGGCGTTACTCAGTTGGCGCTACCCACCGGCCACCATCTCGCAAACCGATCTCGCGGCTCTCGCAGTGATCCTGGTTGATGGTTGCCGCGGGGCCATCAGGTTCCGCCCAGGTTCCGCCCCGGTTTTGCCCAGGTTTCGCCTGGTCAGCAGTAGTCTCGACGATCATCGATGGCAATCTGCCGGAGCTGTTGCGGAAAATCTGGCAGTGCCGTGAGGACGCGTGTCCATGTTGGGATCGATTCGCCGCCAGATGGGTTTTTATAGATTGCATCACCCACAGATGTGATTTGCTGGGCAAATGCCTCGATCGACTGTTCTTCGGTGTGGCGATCGAAAGTGAGACTGTTGATCAATGCGTCGGCATGGTATTGCCGGATTGCATCTTGGGCCATCCGCAAGTAGGCAGACCGCAGGCTGATGAAATGCCCTGGGGAAAACACAACGCCACGGCTGGCCAGTGTATGGATGATGTTTTTTAGGATATCTGAACACATCCCCATCAACCCACGTTGTGGATCTTCCAATGAAAGCGGTTGATGTTTGTGCTCATAAAGTCGCCCGAGGTCAACTTGGCAAACCCGTTTTGGCGAGGTGTTCCGAAACACTTCGGCCAGCGTGCCGACCTCAAGCCCCCAGTCGTTGGGGATTCGGTTGGAACGAGCCAGCGCCGCAGTAACGGCAAACTCACCAGCGAGCGGGTAGCGAAAACTGTTCAAGAAGACAAGAAATTCGTCGCTTCCGAAGACGGAGATCAAGGCATTCAAAAGTGGGGTCACCAAGAGTCGCACGACACGACCATGCATGCGGTCGGTGCAACGGGCGTAATACGCCTTGCAGAAGTCAAAGTCGAGGCTCGGATGGATCATTGGCATACATAACCGAACCAGCATGTCGTTGTCATAATTTACGATATCGCAGTCGTGCAGGACGAAGGCCTTGAGTTTAGTGTCGGCTAGCAGATAGCCAAATGCGAGCCATACAGCTCGCCCTTTACCTGGCTTGGAAACGTTGAATCCCTGTTCGATCAAGTTGGTGATCAGTGATTTTCCGCGCGCGCCATCCGTCCAAAGAATTTGAGCCCGCTCACCCAGGGGTGCCAGAATGCGAACCGTCTGTTGGTAGTCCTCAACCGCCTCAGCCTTGTTGAGTACAACAACAATCGTGTCAATAAAATCAACTTCTACGAGTTGCTTAACGATATTTAAAAACGGCTCTGCCCGCATGTCAGCTGCTGTAATAGGCAGTAACAACCCGATACGGTATTTGGTGGATGCGGTGCGTAGCACCGCCCTCAGGTCCTCGCGTTGAGTGGTCCCTAGATCGTGTATTGTTGTGATCGGGCCGTGTTGGGAAAAATCAGGCACGCGTTTGCAGCTCCCCTCGTCTGATGGCTCTGGGTTACGAGGTCATGAAGCGAATATTATATCCTGGGGATCGAGGTTTGCGAATGGCCTGCTGAGCTTTGTGGGAGGGGCCGAACCGGCAGCAGCGATAGCCGATTGGGGTAGTTGCTCACCAGGGGCCACTTCTGAACCATCGCCGGACTACCACACCAGGCGGTCTATCGAATGGACCAGGCGAGTGCCCCGCCGCTGTATTGGCTTGCGCTGTGTTGGCTTGTATCGAGTGTAAGCTTTGCGCAAGGCTTACGTGGTTAACCAGACAACCTGTGCCGGGGCAAGCTCCAATTCACCCTGGTCGTCGCCAATCGGGGTGTTCGTCAACAGATCATGTGTCCAGGTCGAGCTTTCGGGACCTGCCATGGCCAGATCGATCCGTTGTTTGGCATTGCTGACATTGGCCGCGACCAGAATGTGTTGATCGCCATCGAGACTAGTGCGTTCAAATGCCAGAACACAAGCGTTGTGGGCATTGAGCGAGCGTTGCGATGCGTCGGGATGGAATGCTGGCTGTCGGATCCGGCAGGCCAGGTATTGGCGGTAGCCCGCGTAAATTCGTCGACCCAGGGCCGTGGTTTGCGATGGACAAGAGTCTTCGGTCGGACGTTCCTCTGGGAGCGCATTACGAAGTTCATCGCGAGTGACCTTGTGGCGATTGATGCGACGTGGTTGGCCGCTTGTCTTGACGCCGGAGTCATCGTTTTGCCCCCCGATCAAACTTTGGAAGTAAACCGCCGGAATACCCTGCAGGGCGAGCATGATGGCCTGGGTTGCCAGAAAACGCTGGGCATGAAGTTCGAGGTTAGCTGTTGGAGGCGCCAGCGCGTCGACATAAGTAATGTTAAGTTCGTAGGGCCGATCGCTGCCATCTGCTTGCCGGCGCGTGCTAATCTTTCCGCCCTTTTGCCGCACGTGCTCCAGGAGTCGCTCGAACCGTTGCTCGTCCACCAGACCCTCCAAAGCCCTGACGCCAATCCCATCGTGGGATGCGGTGAAATTAAAATAGGTGGTGCCTGATTGGGGTGGTTCCAGCTCCTGCAGCCACCCGATCAGCGGGGTGGCGTCGGCATTGACAAAAGCATCCAACAGCAACGGAGGCAAGCTGAATTGATAAACCATGTGTGCTTCGTCGCCATTGCCGAAATAACTAACGTTTTCCTGGTGTGGGACATTGGTCTCGGTTAGCAGCAACACGTGCGGTGCGACAACATCCAGCACATCGCGCATCAGTTTTACAATCTCGTGTGTCTGGGGCAAATGGATACATTGCGTGCCAACCTGTTTCCACAGAAACGCGACAGCATCGAGGCGCACGATGCGGGCCCCGCGACGGGCATATTCAAGGAGAACTTCCAACATCCCAAGAAGCACTTCAGGTTCGGCGTAGTTCAGATCGATTTGATCGTCGCTGAAAGTTGTCCACACATGTCGTGTGCCCCGATCCGTTTCGAAGGCCGTGAGCAGAGGTAAACTGCGTGGTCGTACTACGGCCGAGAGGTCGGTTGCTGGATCAATTTCGATAAAAAACCGATCGAACGGCGCCTGGCCAGCAAGGTATTGTTGGAACCAGGCACTTTTTTGAGAAATATGGTTAAGCACCAGGTCGAACATCAGGTAAAAGCTACCCGCTAATCGAGAGATATCTTTCCATGTACCCGTGTTGGAATCGACTTGGAGATAGTCAATCACAGCGAAGCCGTCGTCGGAGGAGTAGGGACAAAACGGCAACAGATGGACGGTGTTGATTAGCTGGTCGAGATGTTCGTCACACAGCCAGTTATACAGCGTTGCCAACGGTGACCCGCCAGGCCCGCTGATCTGATCAGCATAGGTGATGAGCACGACATCTCGTTCACTCCATGCCGCAGTGCCGGTAACCAATTTGTCTGGAGCAACAGAGGGAGCATAACGCGAAAGAAGTTCCTCGATACGGCAGGCAGTTTCTTTTGCACGATTGCCATAGAGTTGGATCAGGCGGTTTTCAATATCGGGAATCGTTGCCGTTGGCGACGGTGCGTGTTTCATGATGGTCGGGTGATCTGCCGCGATAAAGGTGGATTGCGGGTGCGCGCCAGCAACTTGTCAGCTTTCTGCCGACACAACAGCTCATTTACAACTCATCCATCCCGGTCACATTCGTGATCAGCACTCGTAGACAGCGGCGGAGTACCGAGTAACTGAAAAACCGTTTGCCAAGTTCATAGTTCTTTTCAACCATTTGGGTTCGAAACTCCTCGTCGTCTACGACCCGCTGAACTTGGCGAACGACTTCTTTGGTAAGATACCCGTTCATGGTGATTACCTGGAACCCCTTGGGTTCGATATCTGTGACAAAAATCGAATAACGATTGACCAGTACAGGCTTGCGATAATAAAAAGTTTCGATCAACGCATTGCCAAAACCTTCGTAGAGGCTGGGATAAGTGATGAAATCTGCATGGAGATAGGCGTCTGCTAACGTGTATAGTTTTTTTCCTTCCGTATCCGTTCTGCGGATTTCGTCGATACGGTCGGAAATGAGCCGCAAATCGACCCCCCGGTCTTCTGCCATCTCTTGCAGGACATGTAGGTACTCGTTACCTTCATCGCCCGATTCGTGTGACACGATCAACTTGCAGTGTGGATTGTCAAGGGCACCAATTAATGAAATCGAATGTTCGATACCTTTGCGCGGAACAACACGTGTTGGTTGCAGGAAAATAATATCCTCTGGTTCAAGCCCAATGCTCTCACGAAAATCGGCATTGTAGTCGTCGATTTGGGGTGGGTCGGTTTCAAAATCGAGCACGTTTGGAACAAGTACCGATGAGCAACCACGACGATGCGAGAGCGCGCGCTGCGCAGCAGAGCTGATCGTAACATGTTGAACCGAAGGAAGTGTGCAGGGGAAAGCCATTCGCAAGATATCCCCTATCCCATTGACAGAAAAGCGGTCCCGTTCCCAGTAGAAATCGTGATGGTGGGCAATCGTGGGAAACCCGGTCTCTGCAATGAATGTCGCCAGCGCCACGCCCAACGGGACATTCATTGGGATCGTCATAGCATTTTGCACGATAAGAATCTCGATCTTGAAACGATGGGTGAAATCATACAGAGATCGCTTCAGATGGTCGGCCAGGGCGAAGATTCGGCGCGTGACTTCTGGCTCTCGTGTCGTGTGTCGAAGTACTTTATCGTTGATCCATTGAATGTCGGGATCATTAAAGTGAGCATGCGGTACAAGCATACTGATTGCCGGATCGGTGTCGAGTTGACCCCCATACCAGTAGGAGACATGCCGGTGGTCCCAGAGGATCTGTGCCCACTTTGCGGCTTCAAGTGATACCCCATCGGTACCCGAAAACCGTGTGCCAATGAATCCGATGTTGTGACCTAGTTTGGGTGAATCGTTGGACGGTGAATCGTTGAGCATTGTGAATTTCTGGCGGGTAGGGGCGAATATGAGGTTGCGGTTACGTACCACCCTCTTGCTACTTCATCAAATCCAGGATGTGCAGTAAATCAAGGATGATCGCATCAGGTTCAGTCTTTCCAAGGGAAGGGTCGTTCTCGCGTAGTCGCAGGCTGCGGGTGTCGCCGGCAAAGAGTGCGGTGCGAAACCCAACCTGAGTTGCCGGTAAAACGTCATTGCGCATATCGTTTCCGATATACAGAACTTCGGTCGGACGAATGCCCCGACTTGCCAGTCTTTTGCTTGCCAGACGATACATCCAGTCTGAGGGCTTCGCATGGCGATGTTCGTAGGAATAGTAACGCAGGTCAGGTGCAAATCCGAGCTCGTCGAGTGTTTTTCCCACCAAGGCCGGAAACAGGCTTGGTGTAAAGAACTGGGCATTGCTGATCAGGCCGAGTACCAGGCCTCGACGTACCAGTTCAGCCAGGCACGGCTCAAGCCCTGGCATGGGCCAGGCTGGATTTGTGCGGGCCTCGAATTCAACAGCTAAGCGGGCTGGATCAATTTTCAACCCACCCAACTTCACGCAGGTTTCGCGCCATACCTCGATGATGTTTACTTCTGGATAGGTAATTCCAGTTTCCCGAAGTTGCGTGTGGTGGTTGGCGATCGTTTCGTGCAATGTTTGAATTGCATCGTCGGCCGGGCAGCGGAGCGCGATGCCCAGGCTCGCCAGCGCTGCCTCGAGAGCGCTGGCTTGTTGCACCTCGATGCTGGTGCCGATATCACCACACCCACTAATGATCAGGGTACCATAAATATCAAACAACACGGCCCGAATGTCGACAACAGGCAATAGCTGTGGCGAGACACCTGTCGGAATCGGTTCAAGCGGCTGGCTCAGTTGTTGGAAGATTTGCTCTGGGGCCATGTTTCCAGACGGATAGGATGAAGGCGTTGAATATTGAGAAAGCTGTTCAGGATTGCTTGACCTCGAGGTAGCGGTTCGACATTTCCGCCCCCAGGGCTATCGCAAACCCGCTGGTAAACTTGCTTCAGTTGCTTGCCAGCTGAGTCCACGGAGAATTTTTCGCGGACGACGCCTGCATACTTTCCTATCATCTCAGCTGTTGTGTCGGGGCCAATCTGGAATGTTTGGTTGAGGTTGGGATTGGCGTCCAACACATTGTCGGTCAGGCGGGCATTGCCAGCGACCGCACGAATCACATCTTCCTGAAGTGGCCCGTCCAGAAAAGCAAAATCGACACATTCATCACCCATCAGTTGGTCGAGTTGCCGGTGGAGCGCCACTGGTTCGATCGGTGGCTGGTTGTAACTGGCGCAAACTGAGTGGTAAGTGTTAATGAGTCGCTCACGAACGGTTTTTCGGTCAACTATCAAGAGCGGGACCCGGAGCTCGTCGTACAGCATTTCCAGCCCAATGCCCGCTGCTGAAAAATCAGCCGTGATTTCGGGTAAATTGCGTCCAACAAGCGGGCAACCTGTCAGCCAGGCTTCCAGGAAAACCATCCCGAAACCTTCGGCCACGCTGGTTGTCAGCATGCAATCGGTTGCTGCCAGGATCGTGGAATAATCGAGTCCCGCCTTGCCGCCCACATCGAACCGGCAGGGCAGCCGCAGTTCTTGCGCCAAGTGGCGCCAATGGGAAAAACTTTCTGCCTCTAGTGGGTTCAACGGGCCGAGCGTGACCGCGTAGATAGCTTCTCGTGGGTCCAGTGCACTGAGCAGTAACATCTCGCCGAGATTCTTCCGGCGGATTCCCCGTACCGGGTAGGTCACCAGCATTTGCCGGTCCGATATCTCTAATTTCCTGCCCACGGCTTGGCGGGCCTCGCGCCGGTCAGGGAACCGGGTGAAGTCCGCCACCGAATTCGGGAGCAAATGCAACCGCTCGCTGGCCACACCGGAGCGAACGAAGATATTTCGATCCCGCCTATTCAGAACCGCGTAATGGATCCCTCTCGACTGCGGATAAAGTCGGGCGGACAACCTGTCGCTGTCGTGGCAAGCGAGCACTGCAGCCAGGTGGCGGTAATTCTCGGGTCGGAAATCTTCCACAAAGTCGTGTACCTGAAGCAGTACACGGTAGCCGTCCGTAACAAGTTCGATTATCGTGGCCGGCAATGCCGCATTTTTTCCCAGTGCATGATTGTGAATGTGAAGAATCGTATCGTCGTGGTTGAACCCGTGGGCGACCAGCGATGACCGCATACTGGTTGTCAAGTCTCGCGCACCAGTTTCAGAGAACGTGTCGTATTCAAGGTCGCCAACTCGGATGAGTTCCAGATCAAAGGGCGGGGCGTTGTTGAATATCGTATCTGGCCATTCTGCTTGACGCCCGCCGTAGAGTATCGCGACACGATCAATCACCAGTCCGGAGTTTGATGCGGCAAGTGATTTCAGGTGATTCAGGATCACCTGACTGACGCCACCGCGATTCAAGTGATAGTGGACGATGGCGAGTTGCATCGAGGAATGATCCACTTCAGAGAAACGGTCGGAGACTTTGGTCAAACAAACTGCACTACTATGTTACGATAAGGGCCACCCGACCGACAGCGAGTCGGAAGGGTACCACCAGCCGGTGCTACCCTGAAGAGATTTTTGGGCATGAGCATGTGAATCGCCCCGTTGGCCGCAGGTGGCAAACTCCCGTACCACAACACCCTCAACGGCTGCCTAGATCAGAGAAACGGGCAGCGTGACGCTCGTCGGCTCGTCGGCCATTTCAATCTCGCAGGGGGCACACCTTTCACGATCAATCAGCGGATTGTGGAAATCAAACCGCTTTCGATCGTCGGGATGCGAACGGGCAGGCCGGAATTCGTCTTCAGCGAGCGATTCCCGCTCAATGCGGTACGCATTAACCCCGCAGGGCGATTCGACCATGTGCAGTTCGGCCTGGTGGTCGTAAGATTGGTAGACATGGCAGTCGCGTTGCTGCCGCTCATAGCGGGCAATACCGTCGACGGCCCACTTCGTCAGGAGTGACATGAGCACGGTTAGCGACAGGCCGCCCGTTTGCTGCTGAACGATCCATTTTGCCTCGCGCCAGCGATTCTCATTGCGCATTAGTTCAATCAACTCTTGACCCGAGTTGGTGAGGCGTACGCAAGGCACCCCCGAACTGGTCCGTTCTGTCTCTTTGATAAACCCGGCATCGATGAGCAGGCGAAGGTGGTGGTGGATTCGTTCGTTGGCCCCGGGTGCCTCACCACACCGGAGCGTCGTGAGCAAACAGTTCGGCCCTTGGTTTTCAATGTCCATCAGTAATTGACGACAGAGATCGACATCACGTTTCATCGGGACCCCTCCATTTTTACCGGTCAGACCCTGGATCGGCCGAACGGCTATGCGGCGCGGAGATTAAAGAAAGAACGGGGACGCTTTGCGCAAGGCGGAACCTCTCAAAGCGGCGCGCGATGATCGACCAAGTCGGTATGGGGGTCAATATCGAAATACACTGCTAGCGGTGCCAGTGGTCTTTCATGGCACGTCGTTGGATGACCTCCTCGCAGTCGGCCAGGCTGCAGCCTGAGATGGGTTGGTCATTCAGGTCGCGGACCCCTCCAGAATTAAATTACAGAGAAATACATTCGAAAGGCCATTTCAAAAGAGATGCAACTTTTTCAAACAGCCCTGCGTTATGACCAACTGAAAGTGCGAAGTGGTGCGTGGGCCCCAGGGCAAACCACTGATTCATCAATTGGGATGGATTTTTTGCAAACTTGACCGGTGTCATGGTGTTGCCAATTCGCAGTATTTCACCAGCGGTTGAAGTGCCCTGGTTGGCAATCATCTTGAGTTGTCCGTCGCGCGTCTGTGTAACCCCGAGCGTGGTGACAGGACCTTGCCGCACTTTTGCCTCGACCGACACACCGGTGCCCCATTTGCCATGATACAGTCCCATTCCCCGGAGGACGGGACGTTCATCGGAGATCGCCACGTGGAACGGTCCATCGTGGCCTACAAGTACCGTTTGGTCGACAAAGTCGGTCGCAACGAACTCCGAGTAGCTGCCACCCACCCCAAGAGTATCGCAGATCTTCATAGCGACCCCTGTTTTCATATCGCCTTCACCCGAGCAGGGGATGCCCTGTGCCGTCAGCAGGGAATGCCCCAGGATAAACGCTTCCTGCAGGTGTTCGTATTCATTGCCGGGCGCACCGCGGTAGTAATAGGTCAAGGCGTCGAGATCAAATTCCTGGACCAGTCTTTCCTGGGCGCATGCGACAGTATAGGCCCAGTCGAGTTGTTCAGGTTTAGGTTTTTGGGCAAGGGGATCTGCCGGCGAGTCCTCACTAATGACAAACATCTCTTCGACCTGCCGACGCTTTGCTTGCTTCTGTTGGTCGGTTACGTCCGGGACAAGCCGTGCCAAATCACACATCTCCAGGATCTCGACATGCATACCCGTTTGCGACTGGATCATGGTGAAGTCGGTGTACATGTCGAGCATGCCGGGGTAGGTGTGTCCTAAAAACCCCATCCGACCATGTTGTAAGGTGCGGATGATCGCTGCGGCCCGAGCCCACTGGTCGATTTCCTGCCAGGCAGCAAGCGCGTCGGGGTGACCAGCGGTTGCTTCGTTCGCTACCGAAATGGAGGGCGTTTGTTCCAGTCCCAGCAACCCGCTCACCACACGAAAGTCGATGCCGGCTCGAGCAAAGGCGTTCGAAATCTCCGGTACGCAACAGGTAGAGCAGTGGGCCAGCCATTCACCAGTCGTCGTCTTCTCGTAATTCATCCGCTCGGCAGGTTGCAGATTCAAAATAACAACCGGCCGACGACAGATCTGGGCTACGGGTAACACAGCCGTGCTCATGGAGTAGGTCGACGCGTGACAAAACAAAATGTCAATGTTCTGCGCGTTAAACCATTCACCCGCCTTGCGGGCCTTGGTCTCATCATCGACCATGCCAAAATTGTGTACCTCGCCCCACGCAGAGAGTCGATCCTCGATGAATTTTCCGTAGCCGACAAGTCGGTCATGAAGTCCCTCAAACTGGTTCCAGTAATGAGGATGTCCGATTGAGTACAGGCCAAGACGGGCCTTGCGCGTCGCTTTAATAGGATTAATTGCCATTGATTTTGTGCCGTGGTCCAAGCAGGGTTTTTTTTGGGTAAGCTGAACCGGGTGTGGCGTTCCCCTGGGAATGTGACCAACATTCGTTGATAACCATACTGTCAGTGCTATTGTGATGCTGAAGTGTTCTATTGTCGAGGGTTACGATGCGCCAATGGCGAGTGCAGTTTGTCGGATAAGCCTGTCAGTCTGCATTTTCCGATTGTGGCCGCCAGGCTCTTTACCTTTCAGTTTGTTGACGTATTGATGCCACATCGGTAAGGATGGTTGTAGTGGAAAGTTCAACGAAAGGCAGCAGCAGTAACTTAACAAAAGAAGCAGCAGTAACTTAACAAAAGAAGAGAGATAAGTACCTTGTGGTTTTTGTTGATGGATCATGTTTTCTATTGCAGGAAACGTTACGTGCGAATTTTTCGACAACATGTGGAAACTGTAATCGCTACGGGATTGCTCTGCTGCTCGCCGTGGTCAGTTTGCCTTGCTGAAACGGTAGCACTTTGGGGATTCGACGAACCGGTCACAGTCCAACGTGGTGGTGTTTTGAAAGATGCCAGCGGCAATGGATTCGATCTGGAATTGGGGGACGGGCGCATTGTCCCAACGGGCCGTTTTGAGCATGGCCTTTTGTGTCCATCGAACGTCGCTGATTTTGTCGCCCGACGGGCGAATGTCCAAGGCACCCCCCTTAATCTTGGCAACTTTGATTGGACGATCGAATGGTGGCAAAAGCGATCAGGGTCCCTTGCCCAGGGATATGTTGACTGGACCGTACTGGTTTGTGATCAGGAAATTGTTTCTGGGGACAACGTGTGGGAATTAGGTTTCAAGGCGGAACCTCGCTTCCTGGCGGCCGGTCTCTGGCATCACGACCGGGCCCGCAGCTGGTTTGGGAAAGATGCCATTTGGCCCTGTTTCGCTGACAAATATGACGAAGTGCGTCGACTTGCCTTTGTTCAAGACGTGAACCCGCAGTTCTACCTTGGTCTTGATCAGCAGTTTCATCATGTCGCGTGGGTATATGACGCTGCCATCAAACGGCTCATGTACTTTGAGGATGGACGCGGTCCCTACACCATTCGTGACGGGACGCCTGTCACGCCGGGCAATCAAACCCATCCGGTTTACGGGATGGTTGGTACCGGAGACCTGAAGGAGTATCCCGACAGTTACCAGTCCTATGGTCAACTGGGCTCCATCACCTTTTACCTGGGTGGCGAAAATGTGATTAGCCCGCGCAAGGACCTGGCCCTGGGAATCGCGAAGATCCCGCGGGGCTATGATCTGGTGCCCCGGCCACGCAAAGATGACACAGTGAGCAGTGTGATTGACGAATTGCGCATCTCTAACGAAGTTCGCTATCGCGAGCCGTTTTCACCTCCTGTGAGCTTCATCGCCGATGACACATCTGCAGGACTGGTTGTCACACCGCGACGGCTCGATTTCCTCATGGTCGATGGCGGTCCCGTGCCCACACTCCAAACGATCGAGGTGTCGCGGCACGATGTTTCCCTGCAAGCGGACGTCGCGTGGCTAAAAATCAAGCCATTGCCTGGCCGCGGCAAAGGTTCCAGACAGCGGTTTCGTATCGACGTCGACGACGCCACACTCTGGCCCATGCTGCATCGAGGGACGATCTCCGTTCAGCCACACGATACAAAAATTGCGCCGCAAACTATTGAGGTCACGATCAATGTTGAGGTCGACGGGCACGTAACTTGGCTGTTCGATGAGCCCCCCGGTGCGCCCCAGCGGATGCATCTCGAAGATCTTTCGCGCAACGGGTACGACTTGATTCTAGGGCCTCGAGGCCGAATCGTGGCGGGTCGATACGGGCAAGCGCTGGATCCCCGTGGTGGTCGGAGAGGACATGCTGCGGTACGACGCTATATCGATCCAACGCACCTGAACCTGGGCAATTTTCCCTGGAGCTGGCAGGGTTGGTTTCAACTTGCCGAGCCTGCTGCCGAAGGAGACGTGCTCTTCGAAATCCGTGAAAATGTCGCTGTCGGGCCTTATCCAAACATCCGTGGCGTGGGACATCAAACGGCCCTGACCGTCGGGCCTGATGCGAAAAGTCTGGTTTTTATCAACGGGCCAGCCGGGATTAACCAGCCGCTCCCGGTGGCCGGGGACCTTTTGCGAAAACCTTCCCCCGACTGGTTCCACCTCGCCTTGGCCTGGGATCCGTACACGCGTGAACTGAGGCTGGGAATCGATGGCCAGCTGCATTCATCAAGCCGATTAGCCAATCCGCCAGTGAGATTACGGCCTACCGGTGAAAACACGCTCGCGCTGGGGACCTCGGTCGACGGGAGTCGGCCCTGGCGTGGGCTCATTGACGAAGTCCGTGTTTCTGTTGGGCAAGTTCACGGCAGCGACTTCCAGTCGCTTGAAAGTCTTGCTCCTCAGCATGAGCCAGTTGTGCTGAAGGCCGGACCGCATTTGTTCATTGACGATTTTCTTGTAAACGAAAAAACCAATATACGCAGGACCTATCATAAGGCCGAGTTCCCGGTCGACCAGCCATCCGATTGGGAACATTTCAAGCGCCAGCTTGCCAATCAAGGCGATACGCACATTGCCGATTTAGGATCTGATTCTCCTGACCCAAGACGTCGATTTTTGAATTTCAGTTACGTCCATACGATGACCGAAGCATCTGACGAGCGCGGCGGGATCTATTGTTTTTATGCTCCGACGGCCGATGGTCCCTGGGTTGCATACGACAAAAATCCTGTTTTGCCTTACGTGTGGGCCGGTCAGCCACATCAATATTACGCGGTCAGCGATCACTGGCCCGTCATTTTTGACCCGGCCACACGGCAACTGGTCATGTTTTACAAGACCTATCCTATGACGGGTCAGCATCCAGTTCTCGACTGGTATCGCGATGAACGGTTCAACTACCAAAACCGCGTGATTGCCGGATTCCGCAGGCACCAGGGGATTGCCTTTAGTAAGGATGGCTTTCAATGGTGGGGGCTTCAACACGTTCTGGTTCCTGACGACTGGGATGAAGGAGAAACCCAGTTCCAGACGCCCAAGCTCTACAAGCGAGGTGACCTCTACATTGCCTTCGTTCAGGATCTTCGCGACGATGTCGAACGATCGGTTGCTTCGGTATCGGTTGCCACAAGTCGGGATCTGTTCCACTGGATACGGCACCGCGAACCGCTGATTCCCTGGAATCCAGCTGGCGGAAGTGGCGACAAGTGGTTTCACGTGGAAGGAAATACAGAAATTTACAGCGATGGCCAGCAGATGATTCTGCCCATTCGGGTTGGCGGGTCTCACAAACCACCGCGTGGTTTTTACCATGGATTTGCCCGCTTGCCGATTGATCGTTTCGCTTCCCTCGATTCGATCGGAACGCAAACTGGAAAACTGCAAACACCATTGCTGTCGACCAAAGGCCAGCTAAATTCACTTTGTATCAATGCCGATATATCGGACGGTGGCGAACTCCGTGTGCAGGTTGTGGATGAGTCAGGAGAAGTGATTCCGGGGTTCTCCTTTAAAAATTGTGTTCCCCTGCATGGCGACCAGGTAAAACACCGAGTGCAATGGCGGGGTGAAAGTTCAATTGCCCTGCTTGCGGGAAAACCTGTGCGACTGGAGTTCGCCTTTCACCATGCCCGACTTTTCGCGTTTTATTTGGTGGGTCCCGACTGGGAGTTCGCAAAAGACTACCGGCAATCAGCCGCCGAGCGGGATGCTGAGCAATCGCAAGTTCGTAACGATCAACAACTAACCGATGGGCAAGTTCGCGACTTGTTGAACCTCGCCCCGCAACTTCGTGAAAGGGATAGCCCCTTGGTGACCCGGCCATCCATCATCCGAATCCAACGTGCCTATCCAGAGGGGCACGCATATCCTGGTGACCCCGAGCCAGTTGAACTGTTTATCGAGCCGGCTGGCCAGCACACTTCGTGGAAGGTTGTCGAACGCGTGCCTTGGCTTGAGGTTCAACCGAAAGCTGGCACCGGTTCTGGCTCAGTTTTGGTACAACCTCGCGGGATGCAACTTGGTCGAGGTGATTATCTTGGAGCCATTCGTATTCAGCAATCAGGAGAGTCCCGCGCCCCGCTGGATGTTCCCGTCTACTTTCGTTTGACGAAAGAGGAGATGCCCAACTAAGTTGGGCTGGAAAAAATCGGAGATTCCCGTTGTTACCTCGTTGCCTCTCCCACCTTCTCGCGAAAGTCGATTGCCCGTCATGTTAGTAATTCTGGTTCGATTCCTGTCAGCCGTTGCCACTTTTTCCGAAAGGTGTCTTTTTCAAACACAGCTTTGTTCACCACGCCGCTGGGTATTTTTCCAAGGGATAAATCAATCATTCCGCGACATGCCATCTTCCCGATGTCGCGAAACAGCTCATCGGTCCAGGCGATGCTATGAGGCGCCAGCAAGGTGTTGTCCAATTCGCCGAAACGGTGGGGAGTCGTCACGGGCTCGCCGACGAAGCAATCGAGAGCAGCCCCGGCAATTTGACGATTTTGCAATGCTGTGAACAGGGCATCTTCATTGACAATCCCGCCACGGGCCGTGTTCAGCAGATAAGCATCACTTTTCATCAATGCCAACTGTTCTGCGTCAATTAGATTTCGCGTACCGTCGGTCAGTGGACAGTGAATCGAAACGAAATCGGCCGTCTTGAGCAGTTCATCCAGTTCCACTAAACGCACACCCAGGCCCTCGGCAACTGCAGGATCACAAAAGGGGTCATACGCGATCGGCGGACACATGCCAAACCCTTGGAGCAAATGAACAACTGCAGCTCCGATTCCACCCAGCCCGACAATTCCCAGTGTTCGGTCACGCAGTTCACAACCGTTGTATTGGGTGCGGTGGTCCCATTTCCCGGTCCGGACCAGTTGATCTTTCACGCGAAAGTGATGGGTAATCGCAATCATCCAGCCGACGGTTGCCTCTGCGACGGGACGGTCTACGGCCCCCATGGTGATCAACAACACTACGTCGGCATTCGTGCAGGCGTCCACATCGACCGTGTCGTAGCCTACGCCGAACCGACTCAATACCAGTAAATTGTCTGGGTTGGCCAGCGTGTTGTGAGTTACCTTTGGTGACATTACAAGCACGCCTTGGGCATTGCCAATTTGATCGGCTGAGATTTCGGGCAGATGTTCTGCAAATGGGGTGTGGTCGATGTGGGAGTGGTTTGCAAATTCGGACAGACCAATGTCTGCAAATTGGGTTTGGCCTTGGTCATCAAAAAAATCAGCGGTCAGCAAGATTTTAAACGATTTGGGCGACATCGTTGTTCCTCACAATGAATTCAAGTGTTTTCAGCCGGATCGAGCGATGTTGTGATAACACGATCATGTCCAAACAGTTCCAGTCGGGATTTGATAGCACCCACCAATAAACTGCCGTCCATTCCCAGCCCCAACATTCGAAATCCTTGCTCGTGTCTTTGCAACAGGTTTTCCGGATTGGTCCCAATTATCCCGCAATGTTTGCCTGCTGCCCGCACGGCATCTTTGACCGCAATCACTTGTTCAGCAATCCCTGGTCCTTCCCAGTGGCCTTTGAAGCCGGCACTGGAAGATAAATCGGCAGGTCCCTGGTAGAACAATTCCACACCGTCGACCTGACAAAGTTGTTCAATATTCTCGACTCCGCGCACCGATTCAATCAGCGGCACTACCAGGACGTGATCATTCGACTCGTCCGCGGTCTGTTTCGGGCAAGTTCCCCAGCCAGTCGCACGTTCGCCTCCAAACCCGCGCACTCCCTCGAGGGGATACCGCGCGAAAGCTACAGCTTGCTGAAGCTGTTCGACCGTTTCGACCCAGGGAACCACAATCCCGTCGGCACCGATGTCGAGTACCCGTTTGACCGTACCAACATTGAGGTCGCTGATTCTGACCAAGGCGACCGTATGGCTACGAACAGTTGCGCGAACATGTTCCAGAATGTCATGCCAGTCGAGATGTCCGTGCTCGGCGTCGATCACCACATAATCAAGCCCCAGCGCGACGGCGATTTCAGTCACGTTGGCAGATTCAAACGTTGACCAGATGCCGTAGATCGATTCCCCGGCAGCTAGTTGTTCGCGTAGTCGTCGGATGGCAGCAGTCTTCATTTTAAATCTCGAAATACCTGGTGAATGGTCGCACGGTTATCAGCAATTGCTTGATCAACCCGGTGGTTAATTCGAACAGGTTAGCATCAAACGACTTAGTCGACTACCTGCGGAGCAGGCGAATCTCATACCGATGTGCCGGTTGGCAGATGGCAGGAAAGCCAGCTTGGTCATCCTTGATCGTATTCTGATGAAATTGCCATGCGTGGCTATCATCAGTAGACTGGTGTCTTGCCACAGCAATCGCAAAGATCTTAGTACATCAAGTGACACACCATCCGGCCACTTGGGCAACAGTTCGCCCGACCGGATGCGGTCACGACGGGCCTGGTTGTCCTTGCAGGATCGTAAGGGCAAATCAACGATCGCAACTCAATGCTCAGAATTCCAGAAGATCTGCAGAGGTTTTGTGATGGGCAAGCCGAAGTACCTTTCCAAGGTAAAACGGTTTGCGAAGCGGTGAACTACGTTTGCCATAAGTATCCCGCGTTGCGCGAGCGGCTACTCGACAGTGACGGCCAACTCCACGCGCACTTTCTAATTTTGCACGATGGGCAACCGCTTAGCGGTCCGACAGCGCTCGAATCATCAGTCGGTGCCGACGACACCATCGAGATCTACCTGATAGCCTCGGGTGGTTGAACGATTGCTGCTACGACACGGTCAGCCCGTGCTCTTGCAGGAGTGAATCAAATCGTTCCGTAACACGTTCCTGTAGCTGCGAAAAGAATTCCTGGGTATTGAAATAGGGCAGGTCGATTTGTGGATGTTCTTCGTGAGATTGGGCGGGCAACACGTAATCGTCTTGGGTGAACCCCTGGCGTTTTTCCAAGCGGTAACCGCGCAAGAAAGCCCGCATGACTGCTTGTTCCAGCGTCGCCTCGGTAATTTCGACACCCGTGATCTCTGTAATTGCCGAAGCCATATCGGCACTCGACATCGTGGAGAACTTACAGGTCCCCAGCAGATCATCACGAATAATACTCAATCCTTTCTTCGGGCTGGTGATCGCATCGACCCAATAATCGAGGTCTGTTTCCTGTTCATTCAGCAGAATAAAGAATGTGCGCATCGACATGTGGCCCCCTGCCAGTGCCCAGGGATATCCCGGGTTTGTTTGCGGCAAATAGGCGGGGTACTCAAGGCCTTTCCCTTGCATGGCGTAGTCGGTTTCACCTGTTTGCTCTGAGAGGCGCAGTGTCCCCTGGCTGAGTTCCCCAAGTTGGCCTGTCCCCATGGCGAGGATCGCGTCACGTGTGGCTTCAAAGTCGCCATAAGACAGTCCCCCGGCAAGTTGTTTCTCGTCATTTTGATGGCGGCGGTTGTATTCCATCGCGTAGCCGAGAGTCACACCGCACGAAATCGAATCCATCCCCATTTCATCGACGAGTTCAACAAGCGTGCAGGCACGATCAGCATCGAACAAACCAAGATTTGAGGCCAGCAGATTCAGTGGTTCGAAATCAAGCTTGGCACGAAATTGTCCTGCTTTCCCATCCTCGTTCACATCGTATACATTTTTGTGACACTTGATGCCGCAGCGAAAACACGATTCGTCTTTGATGACAAAATCACCCGTTTTCTGAACATTTTCTCGATAGAGCGGAACCGAAACGTCAGTTCCCGTCGGCGTGAAATTCATTTCGGGCATTGCGTGCTTGCTGTTGAAGGACACGTAGTTTGCCCAGGTGCCTCCCAGATTGTTAGTGTCTTTGTCGCGAAAGCGGCGGCTTCCATCGCCGCGGGCCACTTCCATATTCAGCTTTTTGAAGCTCTCTCCAGAAGCTGCCTTTCGGTCTTTGATATCTGCAATAATCGCCAGCAAATTCTTCGAACCCATTACACCACCGATGCCTCCACGGCCGCAAAAACGGGGTTTGGGATCACCACTCTTGAGTTGGTTTTCTGTCGATAAAGCAATGGAAGCAAAGCGAACTTTTTCATAATTCTCACCCGCGGGTCCAAGAACGGCAAAGTGTGCCTCTGGAAATCGTTGATAAAGCGTTTGAATTTTGTCGTTCACACGTTTGCCGACCAGATCGCGCGCGTCGATAAAGTTGAACGTTGCCGGCTCATCGCCGGTCCGCGTGATGTGTAATGCAACCGGGTGGGGAGCCCGACCCGTAAAGAGGACTTCCTCCACGCCGAGAAATCGAAGTTTCGTGCCGAACTTTCCACTGCCAGCGGTCCACATCGCTGACGGGAGCCCTGCCTTCGAACGCTTCAACGGTGAGTAGGCGTGGAAATACGTGCGGAGCCCGGTCATGAACATTGTGCCGCTGAGCACACCAAGATTCATGAGCAGAGCCGCATTGGGATCATAAGCGTCATCGATCGGGTGATCTTCCAGGATCCTGAATCCACGACCGATTCCGCCTAGCACATCGTCAATGTTGGCGCACGGTACGTCCTGGTGGGAAAAAGAGAGTTGACTCAAATCGCAAGAGTAACAACGCCAGGTCAAGTCCGCTGGGGAGAGGGGATGTTGTGGGGAAATCATGATCAGGCCCTTATGCTTGATTACCCTCTGGGGGGCACGGTTTGTGTTTTCCAGTTCGGATGATATGTCTGGCAGTTCTTCCGCCGGTGCAATCGCAAGAACTGCCATTCTTGCTGGCGTTGGTAACACCGGCAATGCGAAAGGTTACAGGTAACAGAGTTCCAGTATCAGGAGTTTGGGAAACGAGGTCAATCGAACGGGATCCTTGTTCTGGTAAAACTTGTGGTACAGGCCAATTGCTGCCGATTCCACCTCCTGAATCTTGTAGAAGGTCCGACAAGCCGCAGCTTGACCTACCGTGGCCCTGCACCGTGGCATTTGATTTCCCTACGCCGGAGGATCAACGTGCTGCCCTGGCACCGCCGCCTGCCATCAGCTTTTCCACTTCCGCCAGCGATGCCATGGAGGTATCGCCGGCAGTTGTCATCGCGAGAGCACCGTGAGCTGCCCCATAGTTGACGGCTTGTTCTGGATCGCCACTGGTGAGCATCCCGTAGATAAATCCAGAAGCAAAGCTGTCGCCACCCCCGACACGGTCAAGAATTTCCAGGTTCGTACGCTGAGTCGCCTGATAGAACTGGCCATCGTACCAGCACAGGGCAGACCAGTCATTCACGGTTGCACTTTTCACGCCCCGGAGTGTAGTCGCCGTTGCGCGGAAGTTGGGATACTCTGCGACCGCTCGTTCGATCATCCGCCGATAGCCTTCGATCGGCAGCAATTCAAGATTCTCGTCAACTCCTTCGACTTTCAGCCCCAGGCAGGTGGTGAAATCTTCTTCGTTGCCGATCATGACATCGACGTGTTGCGCCAGCCGGCGGTTCACTTGCCGGGCTCGTTCTTGCCCACCAATTGCCTCCCACAGTGAGGGGCGGTAATTCAGATCATACGAGGTGACTACTCCATGTTCTTTCGCTTTGCTCAGGGCCTCTTCAACTACGTTGGGAGTTGAGTCCGAGAGTCCCGAAAAAATACCACCCGTGTGTAGCCAGCGGACACCAATCTCACCAAACAGATGATCCCAATCGATCTGGCCTGACTGCATCTGAGAGGCAGCACTATTACCGCGGTCACTGCAACCAACGGCGCCTCGAACGCCAAATCCGCGCTCGGTAAAGTTCAAGCCGTTGCGAACCGTTCGTCCTATACCGTCATAGGGAACCCAGCGCACGTGCGACAAATCGACTCCACCCTGGAGTATCAGGTCTTCCATCAGCCGGCCAACTTCGTTATCGACAAAGGCACTAACCAGGGCGGTGCACATGCCGAAGCAACGTCGCAATCCCCGCGCCACATTGTACTCGCCACCACCTTCCCATACGCGCAGGCTGCGCGTGGTGCGTACGCGGCCTTCACCCGGGTCAAGCCGCAACATGACCTCTCCCAGCGAAACAAGATCGAACTGGCACGATTCAGCAGGGCGAATTTTGAGTTTGGACATTTTTTTGGATCCGGTACTGTCTCTTTGCATGGCATAAATTGTATTTTCTCCAGCGGGATCACGGCCCCAATAGATGCTATTCACACCTGGGCCATGGCGACAGCTTCCCGCGTCAGCTGTTCCACTGCGGTAAAGTTTCCATTTACCAACAGTTGTGGTTTGACCATCCAACTCCCGCCACATGCGATCACCGAGGGTAACGAAAGGTAATTGTTGAGATTTCCAGGCCCAATGCCTCCGGTCGGAATGAATCGCATCATCCGATACGGTGCAGCAATCGCCTTGAGCATCGCCACCCCCCCCATCGCTTCGGCCGGGAAAAACTTGACCGCCGTCAGGCCATGGTCGAGCGCCATATCGAGGTCCGACGGGGTGCTCGTTCCCGGGAAGACCGTAAGGCCCAGATCGAGGCAATGGCGGACCACCGCCGGGTTAAATCCTGGGGAAACAATGAATTTGGCACCAGCCTCTCGGGCCTGGTCGACTTGATCGATCGAGAGCACAGTTCCAGCCCCAACACAGAGCCCCCCCTGCGCGACCATCGAGCGAATGGCCTGCTCGGCTACTGCCGTGCGAAAGGTGATTTCGGCAATCGGCAATCCGCCGGCAATCAATGCCTTGGCCAGTGGTACTGCCAGGTCGCCCTGTTCGAGAGCAATCACTGGAACCAGTCGATGTTGCGCAATTATTTCGGAAGGGGTGGCTGTCACGGTGTTTTTGTCAAAGGCGGATTCTTGCAAACTAGTGGTTGGGGGGGCGTAGGGTGAAGCTGGATGACGTTATCCTATAAGCTTATGAAGATATGCCATGGGATGGAACCGGGGCAGCAGTGTAGGCCCCTGTTGGTCTTGTGGATTTCACGCAAACCCCCAGGCCAACGCTCGCTGGGAAGATCCTATGGCAGAGTTCTTCGAAGGCGAATCGGGGGATATGAAGAAAGGAGACCTCAGCTGGCTCAAGCCATATTTCTACCTCGCTTGAGCCGCCATTTCCCCAGATTTTTTCTCGCAGACCTCCACAAAACAAATTAGTAGTGGGGGCTTTAGTCCCGTTAATTTACACGTTACCATACTGTCGTAGCAACGATTTTTCCAATTACCAGCGAGCAGTAACGATGGCGAATCGCATTGTATATTTCAACGGTCAATTTGTCCCTGAATCGCAAGCGCGGGTTTCAATCTTTGATTCTGCTCTGATGTTCGGAGACATGGCGTTTGAAATGACGCGCACGTATCGTCATCAACCTTTTCGTCTGCACGACCATGTTCACCGTCTCTACGGATCGCTGAAATTGATGGAAATCGACTGTGGCTTGAGCATGGATGAGATGGAGAAAGTCACCCACGAAACCCTTGGCCGGAACATTCCGACCGAAGCCGACGATGTCGATTGGCAAATCATGCACGATATCTCGTCCGGGCCACTTCCATCGTATCGAGTGGCGTTTTCCGAAGATATCGGTCCTACGGTTTCCATTAACTGTTGGCCCTTGATAACCCATACGGGCCGCTTTGCAAAGAACTACGAAACAGGTGTCAACCTCGTCGTGCCATCGCAACAAGCATTGCCGGCGCACCTGCTCGATCCGAAAGCCAAAACGAGGAGTCGGTTGCATTATCGATTAGCCGACTTGCAAGGTGGAAGGTTAGGGAACGCCTGGCCAGTCCTGCTCGATCCCGATGGTTTTCTCGCCGAGGGACCTGGTTGGAACATCTTTCTTGTTCGCGATGGAACCCTCTACACACCTGAGCCACGAAATGTTTTGCTCGGTGTCAGCCGTCGAGTGACCATCGAGCTCGCAAATAAGCTCGGAATCAGGGTTTGCGAGACGAATATGGGGCGGTTGGAGGCCCTCCAGGCAGATGAAATATTCTGCACGGCGACCACGTTTTCAATGGTTCACGCGTGCAGATTCGAAGGCCAACAAATTGGCGATGGTAAGCCGGGCCCTATTTTCGACCGCTTGATCAATGCCTGGAAGGAATTCGTGGGCATCGATTTTGTCACCCAGGCCCAGGAATATGCAACTCGCGTGGATGACTGGGAAAAGCGCGAATGCGAGTCCTCCCAAAGCAACTGATGAAAGCAGGTTTGTTATGCAGTATCGGCCGTTAGGATCAAGTGGGTTACTTGTTTCTCCTATCTGCTTGGGGTCAATGACATTTGGCTCCCCGGTGGGTAAATCCGATGCCGTGCGACTGGTGCATCACGCCGTCGATGCGGGTATCAATTTTATCGATACTGCTGACACGTACGAAGGTTATGATCGGGTGCTGGGCAGTGCTGGTGGCATTGCCGAAAAGATCTGCGGCGCAGCGCTTCGCGATCGCCGTGACCGGGTTGTGCTGGCCACCAAGGTGGGGGCGCCGGTGGGACCAGGACCGCAGGACCGGGGACTCTCAATCAACCATATCATGAGTCAGCTTGAGCGGAGTTTGAAGTACCTCCAGACTGACTTCATCGATCTTTACATTCCCCACTGGCCCGACAAAGAGACCCCCCTGGAAACAACCTTGAAAGCGCTCGATATGGCTCATCGCCAGGGCAAAATTCGCTGCGTCGGCATGTCGAATCACTCGGCTGCCCAATTGTGCAAGTCGCTCTGGATTGCCGATCGCTGGGGGTATCTCCCGGTTGCTGCCTCGCAAATTCCGCTGAGCCTCTTGAAGCGGGATTTTCAGCACGATTTAGATTTTTGCGCCGAGCACAATATTGCCGTCACGCCTTATCAAACTCTGCAAGCAGGATTGCTGACCGGTAAATACCGTCGCAACCAATCACCTCCGGAGGATTCCCGTGCCGCCGAAAAACCAGGCTGGATGGCAGAGATGAGCGAACCTTTGTTCGATCAACTCGAAGCGATCGAGAAACTCGCCACCCAAATCGATTGTTCATTGACCCATTACGCATTGGCGTGGGCCCTCCGGCAGCCAGCCGTGAGGTCGCTTGTTGTTGGCGCGAAGCGTGCCGAACAAATCGATGATGCAGTTGCCAGTTTGGCGGTCACGATCCCCGATGAGCATTTTGAACAAATCGACAAAATCTGCCCTTTTCCCTGGAAACAAGGCGATCCAGTACGAGGCTGAGTGACTTCAAGGTGGGGTGAGGTGGGGTACTGTGTGGTAACGCTTTGAATGTCATCGAATCGTTTTCCGGTATTTGGTTGCCTGCCTTATCGATGGGGTTGGCGATTGGGCTTCATCATTCGGGTCAGTGGCATCACGCTCCCGCATGGGTTGCAAGTGGGAGCATTGTCACTGCTTGTGTCGTTGTTGTTGTTCTTTGGGATTTCGTTCTACTCTTGCCCTCCTAAACTCGATCCCGATATCGAAGCCGTTATGGAGATGTAAGCCACATTACCTGCCGGGGCTACTGAACCCGCCGGGGAACCTGATCCAAGCAACCTTGACCTTGATGAAGCAGCCGAGCGGTATCAGCCGTTGCTGGAGTTGATCAGAGGTAAGCCCGTCCATGTGCTCCACATGAACCCCTGGCCGACGAAGCTACCACGTTCGGAAATCAAAGACCGTGACCGTGTTTATCCTGGCAGTGGCGCCGCGCCGCTTGTTGTAATTCCCGCCAAAATTCCTGATACACGCTTTCGCGACACTCTGTCGCTGGTACTTTTAAACGTGAATACCGGAAACAGCCCCCTTTGATAGTTGCCCAAACGGGTCTGCGAAAGATGGGGAAGTCGTCCAGCATGTTTCCTTCTTGATTTACGATGCGTATGGTTGATCTTGGCGATTTGTTGATCTTGGTGGTGCGGAGGGGGGAGCGGTAAAAGGATTGTTGCCAGGTAGACCAATTCGTGATGGTCCGGTTACAATCATGACTGGGAATAGTTTATGATCCGCATTAAAGATTTGAAAACTTTTTGCCTCGATGGTGTATCGCTGGAAATCCCCAGTGGGTACTACGGGGTGCTGATGGGAAAGACCGGCAGTGGAAAAACCACGTTGTTGGAATGCCTGTGTGGGCTGCGGCGCATCGACGGTGGGAGCATCTGGCTGGCCGGTGAAGAAGTTACAACTCGCAGAGTCGCCAAAAGAAACATCGGCTATGTTCCCCAGGACGGTGCCTTGTTTCCGACGATGAAGGTACGGGAAAATCTTTCGCTTTCTTTGGAAGTTCGAAATTGGGCCTCACCAAAAATTACTGAACGTGTGAACGAGTTGGCCGAACTGCTTTCCATCTCGCACTTGCTTGATCGAAGGCCTGTAAACCTCAGTGGGGGAGAAGCCCAACGTGTGGCCCTGGGTCGAGCTTTGGCCTTTGGGCCGGCAATTTTGCTGCTCGATGAGCCTCTCTCGGCACTGGATGACTCGACACGGGACCAAATGTACGAACTGCTCAAGGACGTGCAACATGCTACCCAGGTTACCACGCTGCACGTTACCCACAGTACTCATGAAGCACGAAGGCTGGCGGACTGTAAGTTTGTGCTTGAGAATGGTCGAGTCGTCCACGCCAACAGCAGCAGCGAGTCACGACCAGGTCACTTTGGTTCTGCAATCACGAACTAGGCTTCCTGGATAAGAGATTTGTTTCACCATGAAGGTTCGAGTTGTTTACACAACCCAAGTCAAGGCGGCACTTGGCATTGCGAGTGAGGAGCCAGAGGTTTCCACCGACTGCACTATGGCCACCCTTATGAAAGAACTTGCGACCCGTCACCCAAAAGTGTTTGCGGAATTTGTGTTCGATGGTGCGCGGCTGCGCCCGTCCATTCTGCTCTTCGTTGGCGATCGCCAGACCAATCTGGATGATTCGATCAAGTTAGTCGAAGGTGATGAAGTCACCATTTTTGCAGCCATCAGTGGCGGCTGAACCCGTTTCTCCTCTCAACCTCTGAGCCCATCTTTTTACTCCCATGCATTCGGCACGCGAACTTACCGACGAAGATCGTGCGATTCACCAATGGCAAATGTGGGTCGACGATTTTGGAGAGGTTGGGCAACAGCGACTGAAACAGGCCACCGTCCTGGTAAGCCGCTGTGGCGGGCTCGGGAGTGTTGTGGCGTACGAGTTGGTGGCCGCTGGTGTGGGCAGGTTGATTCTTGCGCATGAAGGGAACATTCAGTTCTCGGATCTGAATCGTCAACTTCTTATGAACTATGGGGCGGTGGGTCAATCACGCGTTGAGGTAGCTAAACGGCGATTGGAAGAATTCAAACCGCAGACGATCATTGATGCCGTTCCCGAAAATGTGAATGATCGTAATGTTCAAGAACTTGTCGAACAGGTTGATCTGGTAGTCGACTGTGCTCCCCTGTTTGAGGAACGCTTCGCGCTCAACCGCCAGGCCGTGAAGATGCACAAACCACTTGTCGAATGTGCGATGTACGATTTAGAGGCACAGCTTACAACGATCATTCCCGGAAAAACTCCCTGTCTGAATTGTCTTTATCCTGACACCCCTCCTGACTGGAAACGAGAATTTCCAGTGTTCGGTGCCGTTTCGGGAACCATCGGATGCTTGGGAGCCATGGAGGCGATCAAGCTGATTGCCGGTTTCGGACAAACACTTAGTGGTAAACTACTGGTTTGCGACTTGCGGTCGATGACATTCCGCACGTTACAGCTGAACAAAGATCCGAATTGCGATGTCTGTTCACAAATCAATACCGTTGCGGGATAGGAATACAACGACCCGACCACCCACGCGGCGAGTCCAGGCGATGAACAACAGCGTTACCATGAACCGCGATTGTAAGCCACCTGCCTGTCGTATTGACGGTTTGTTCCGATTTCACGGGATGCGGGCTGGTGTTGCCAATCCCCTCTTGTTGTTCTCGGTCGTGTCGCTTGCTGCGTTGTTGCTCTTGATACTTTTGCTGCCAGGCAGTGACACGAATCGGCTGACAGGTGAAAGAAGTGACGAATTGTTCATGTACTGCGCGGCAGGGATGCGGCAACCTGTCGAAGAAATTTCCGCCATGTACCAGCGCGAATACAACGTTCGCGTTCGCCTGCAATACGGAGGTTCCAACACGCTGCTAAGTCAAATTAAGGTGAGTCGTGTAGGCGACCTCTATCTTGCCGCCGATATGAGTTATCTCGAACTGGCGGCAGCCGACGGACTTGTGGCGGAAATTATTCCAATTGCAACGATGTCAGCCGTCATTTGCGTTCCTCAAGGAAATCCCCAAAAACTTCAATCGCTAGACGACCTCCTGCGCGACGACGTGAGAGTTGCCCTTGGGAATCCGGATCAGGCAGCCATCGGAAAAACCGTCCGACAGGCGTTACAAAGGCTTGGCAAATGGGAAGTACTCGAGTCTCACGTACGCGAGACAGGTGTCTTCAAGCCGACGGTCAACGATGTTGCCAACGATATCAAACTGGGAAGCATTGATGCGGGTGTACTGTGGGATAGCGTTGCCGCGCAGTATCCCGACATTGAAGTCATCGACGACCGGGCACAGTCGCTGGGCAGTGTTGAAGTTGCAATCGGTATTTTGACCTCTTGTGAACGACCTTCCGAGGCGTTGCACTTCGCGCGTTATTTGACGGCTAGCGATCGCGGTTTGCCCGTTTTCGAGCGAATGGGGTACAAGCCGGTTCAGAGCGATGATTGGGCAGAGGTTCCCGAGCTGACCTTTTACGCCGGAGCAATCAATCGCCGTGCACTTGAGCCAATACTGCGCGATTTTTCCGAACGAGAGGGAGTCGAGATCAATACGATTTACAACGGCTGTGGCATCCTCACCGCACAAATGCGGGCTGTATCTCAAGATCATTTGGGAGACTTTCCGGACGCCTTCATGGCCTGCGACAGATACTATCTCGACACGGTTGCTGAACTTTTTCAGGATGCCGTCGACATTTCCTATGCCAACATCGGGATCCTGGTTGCCGAGGGTAATCCAAAAGGAATTCGGAATCTTGCCGACTTAGCGAAACCTGGAATTCGCGTCGTCCTTGGTCAGGCGGAACAATGTACGATCGGCGTTCTAAGCCAGCGGTTGCTCAAGTCGGCAGGGATTTATGAACAGGTTTTGCAGGATAATGTCGTTTCGCAAACGACCTCTTCGGCGCTCTTGGTTCCCAGTATTACGACTGGATCCGCCGATGCCACGCTTGCCTACGAAACTGATGCACTTGCCGAACAAAACAAAGTCGATTTCATCAGGGTCGACTCGGCGCTGGCCCGTGCCGTGCAGCCTTACGGAGTTGCCAGAGTCAGCAAGCACAAACAGCTCAGCAAACGTTTGCAAGCAGCAATTTCCAGTTCGCGGGAACAATTCGAGGCAGCCGGTTTTGGATGGCAGTTTCAAAAACCCAGGTCTGAATCGAAACGTTCGGATCAGCAGCCAACCAGCCGATCTCAGCCAGAGGCCCTGCCATAGAGATGGTGAAACCCCTCCCACAATCTGACCATGGTTCGGTGGCTCCGAATGATCCTTCTGGAGAGGAATCCGGTCTCAGCAGGTTAAAATCACATCAAGTAGGTTCCGATGTACTGTTTTATCTGGTCTTTTCGGCGATCGGTGGTATGTATTTGCTGCTGATCGTGGCAATGCTCATCGCCGATGCTGCCTATATGATTCGCGGGGCTGACGAGTGTATACTCGATCCCGCCTGGACCCAGCAGCACCCTTTCCTGGCCATTTTTGTCAACAACCCGCTGGGCGCAGCCCTGGCGAATGAAGACATCCGCCGTTCCATCTGGTTGAGCCTGGTGTCGTGCACAATCGTAACTATTTTATCCTTGTGGGTTGCGGTGCCTGTTGGATACCTGCTTTCCCGGCATCGATTCTGGGGCAGAAATTTTGTCGACGCCTTGCTCGATATCCCTATCCTGTTACCACCACTGGTGGTTGGGCTCAGTTTGCTGATTCTATTTCAGTACATGCCCGCTTCATTTCGCAAGGCGGTCGTCTACGAAGTCCCTGGCGTTATTCTTGCCCAATTTGTCGTCGCTTGTGCTTTTGCAGTGCGTACGATGCGCGCGACATTTGATCAAATTGATTCGCGCCGCGAGCAAGTGGCTTTAACACTCGGTTGCAGTCGAGTCCAGGCCTTTGGACGTGTCGTTTTGCCAGAAACGGGTAAGGGAATGTTGACCGCTGCAACACTGGCCTGGGCACGTGCCTTGGGTGAATTTGGCCCGTTACTGGTTTTTGCCGGGGCGACCCGCGGGAAAACTGAAGTCCTGTCGACCACGGTTTTCCTGGAGTTAAGTGTGGGTGACTTGGAAGCGGCTGTGGCTGTTTCCTTTATCATGATCATCGCCGCTGTAACCGTGTTAGTGGTTACGCGCGTTTGGGGATCAAGAAATCTAACGCTTTAGAAGCTGCTTCCGTCTTTTCTCCGGGGCCACCGCCGGTTTCCAGTCGCAACGCTCAGTAAAGAAAGGCTGCTACGATCCCACAGTTGAGCGGGTCCAACAGAGGCATCCAGGCATCACCCCAGTCGCTGTCCCGTTTGCCGGGTATCGGCGACACGGCATTCACGAGTCTGGGCGAAAGGTCACGAACAGATCAATTGCGTGACCGGTCAAAGCCTTGCCTTGCCATCAAGGTCTTTTCGCCGAGAGGCGGATCTACCCGTTTAGGGTTCCCCTGTTTGAGGTTCTAAAACGAGTTCGACACCGTTGAGCAGTGAACCCCTCCGTTGGCCGGGTGGTGTTTTCAAATTGATCCTGAGTGAATCTTCCGCAGCAACATGAGAAAACTCCTGGACAATGCCGTGTTGCTGACCTCCGCTCTCGCCCAATACGTCAAAATCGACCAGCACCGTTTTGCCCTGCAGAGCGATGTTGCAGAGGCGCTCGCCTGGGGCACCATGGTCAGGCTCGGCAAAATAAAGCCGGACGGTCCAAAACGAGTCTGAATCAGAGCGATTTGCTACGTCAACTTCCTGTTTGGCGAGGTCTTTGCGCGTCTTCAGGATAAGCCGCGGTGCCAAAACAGAATCCTTAGCAGCTGAGTGGGCGGTACGTTTTCCTGTGCCGGAAAAAATAAAGGCAATCGCGTTGCCCTCACTCCATCCTGGACGACGAAGAACTTCGTTAACCATTGCTGCCAAATTGGAGCTGCGCTGGGCAGGGCCGCTTATCTTAACCGTTGTCCATGGGGCAGGGGCCCATGAAACAGCAGTTGTTGTCTTTTTTCGAGACGAAATATCATAAGTTTCATCGCTAAATCGTTCCGAATTGTCAGATGCTTCGGCATGGATCATCAGGTTTGTTGGTTCATCCCCAACTTCGTCAACGGTAAACTGAATCCTTGCCTCGACAACCTGGTTACCCTGCTTGAGTGGGATGTTCTCGAAGCGTATTCCGACAAGTTGAGGCGAATCATCCTCAATCAATTCCAGATCGCTACTGTCAAGGTACATGGAACCATCTGCACGTTCTTCGGCGTCGTCGCGATCAGCCGTCACGGAAATCCCATGGCGTTGACGATCGATCTTTGCAGGAAACCCAGGTAGTTGAATCGTGATGGATTGAGCGTTCTGGACACCTGACGCCGAGACCCACGGAAGTGGTCCGCTACGAACTGCCGATTGATGACGTCGGAAGTAAGTCGTGTTTGGGCCTTCGACTTGGACTCCGATACGCGGTGATGTACCACCAACACTTGGATGATCAACCCACAAGGTACCGTTACCACTGAGTCGGTCGCCGGGAGCACCGAAATTGATACCAACTTGTTTGATCCGATTGCGAACCTGGTAAGTGCTATTCGTCCATACTTCAATATCGGGCATGTGCACCAGTGCCAACGACGTCTGATTCTGATAGGTACAACTACATGTGCGCGTGTAATCGGGCGCGTTAAGCACTCCCCCGGCAGCAATCAGATTGGAAGTACAACCAGATCTGAATCCGCCCAAGTTCCCTGTGCCACTTTGGCCGACAAGATCGTAAAATCCGGCTGCACCCGAACGAAACGTCAACAGGTTTTCACTGGCAACCATAGAATTGCAACCATAGCTACGCGTAACTTGCCAGGGCTGTTTAACGCCAGTGATAGGATTCTCCACGAGGTGGGGCGAGCCATCCAACAAGTTGTAAGCTCCACTGGACTTCTGATAGGAATTGACATTGGTTAACACCAGATCGTTGTGCAGGATGCATGGTCCCGAATAACTTCGCTCAGGATCATGCCAAACGACGATACCGTCATCACTGCGGTAGGCTGCCATGCCATCACCAACCTCGTCTTTCAACCGATCACTTCCCCGAGCTCCAGCTTGAAGCAGGAGACCGTACTTTTCTGAGTAACTCAACCAGGTCCCGAAGATATTTTCTTGGTTTTCCCAGCGTTGAGTGCCAGTCTCAAGGTCGAAGGCAACAATCCGATAGATGGGGGTGTCGAGCAAGCCACGGTTCTGGAGATCAGCTTCGATGCTCCGGGGAAGCTTGTCGAGGCAATAAACCCGCCCGGCACCGGCAACGATTCCATTGTGGAGAAAGCTGTACTGTGACAGTTGTTGCCAGAGTACCTTACCGGTATGCCGGTCGAAGGCAACCAAACCATTGCTCGCGGACATGTCGAGAATCGTGAGGCCCTCCCGCGGGGCGGAATCTGGTGCTTCGCCCTGGTAGTTGGCAAAGCCCCAACCACCCAACAGGATATCATCAACAATGCCAATGAATCCCCACAAAGGTGCTTCGCCTGTGGGCTGGCCGGGCTGATCCGAATCGACCGGTGGCATTTCAATCTGGCGAACCGTAACACCGGTTCTTGCGTCAAGTACCTTGCACTTGCTTCCAGCAACGACGTAAACTTCTTCCTCGGTCGCGACGTAGTTCGTACCGCGGCCATTCGCACCAGGAATATGGACCTGGTTGTATTCCGTGCTCAGGGGTGTGTCCTTGTAGGAACTGTCATAGTAAACGCCGAAATTTCCCAGGTTCTCGATCTTTCGTTTCCAAATCACACGCCCCGTGTACGTATCTCGGGCGCTGAGGCTGTCGATACCCTCCACAAACGTGTGGCCACCGATGACCTGCTCGGGGGGGGAGTGCCCGTGACGAGGCAACACATCCATGTTGGAACTTCCGCCAAACCACAGCACACCTAAGGGCAATTTCACCCGCCGATCGTTCGATTTGACGGTGTTGGCAATATTGCCGTACTGATGAGTCCAATCGTCAGTGTCCGGCAGGGAACCCTCCCGGAAGATCATAATTCCCTCGCCTTGGCCGTCGATTCGCGATCTGGGCAGCTTCGCCTCAGCGACGAAGTCCAGAAGACGCGGTTTATCGGTTTCAGAGACGGCCAGCCAAAGGGCCCCGCCATACGGGCGGACCGATTCGTAGATCGTGCGGAGGTGGTCGAGGGTCATATTCGATGCGGCGAAGCTTGAGCTAATCACGACCAGGTTGGCAATATAGGGTGGTGCTTGGAAAGCGATTGGATCATTCGTGTGGATCGACACGCGGCGCCCGTAGAGCCCAGCCTTATCAAACTGGCGTCGGAGCTGTTCAACTTTAGCTGCATCGGTATCAACCGCTGCCACTTGAAGCTGTGACTCGTTCAGGACTGCATTCAACAAGGGGATTTCGTCGACCCCATACCACAATGCATATCCTTCAACCGCATCAGCGCGTTGAACGATGTCTCGTGCCTGATCATTGATCGTTGCAGTCTGTTCGGCCGCGACAGCAATGGGTGGTGTTGATTCTTTGATGGGTAATTTCCTTTTGGTGTGAGTCCCAAAGACGAGGATTTTCCCATCAAGGGTTACCGCCACCAGCTTTTTACTACCTGCCAGCAATCTCAGGATCTCGCCCTTGACTGGATACGACCAAACCACGTTACCGCTGGTATCGACGGCGCGAATTGCTTGCTTGCCTGCAACAAAGATGCGTTGGCCTGCGCGGATGATATCGCCCGACGCATCAACTTCGACCTCGAAGTCGAGCGAATCTGTTGTTGCCTTCAGCTGTGTACCGTTGAAGCTTATCGTTCCGTTGTCAGTGAGCACGGGTTCATTGAGCACACTCTTGGACAGATCACCTTTTTCGAGATCACCGACGCGCACACCACGTCGTCGAGTGTGGATGTAAATCTTTCGTTCGTCGGCACAGACGAACGATCCTCCTGTTCCCTTGCCTCCAATATGAAAATTGAGGAACTTTCCCGTCTTTCGCTCGAAGGCGGCGGGCACACTTCGCCCGCCCGGCACCAGCAACACGTTCCGGGTCGCCACGAGCGCTCCTTGTGGGGCGACTCCAGCAAAGGCAGGTGCGCCATGAGGCTGATCGATATACTGGGCGCCGGTTGAGTCGTTCACCCAAATCACATCACCCGTGTTTGCATCAAGTGCATAGATAAACGTACCCATGAATGGCCAGATGCTCGCGGCGAAATAAAGCTGCCCGTCACGAATGACTGGTCCTCCCCGGGCAGGCCAGGCCGAAATGATACGTTGGTTTCCAATCACTTTCCGCTCAGAAGGTCCACCGCGGAACTTCCACACCAGCGTGCCGTCGTCGGCACGAACGCAATAGAGGTACCCATCATCACTGGTGAAGTAAATTTTCCCCTGCCATCCGACCGGTGGAAGTCGCACTGGGCCCCCGGTGAAGAATTCCCACAACTGGCTTCCCGTTTCAATATCGAGCGCTACGACTTTGTCCCGATCGTTGAACCCAAAAAACATGCGGCCATCCATAATGATTGGCTCAAGCACTTTGTCGTAGGGCATTAAATCGTGGTTAAGCGGATCGTCCCACACTTGTTGCCGTGGGACGTACTTTCGATTCCATGCCAGTTGAAGATCCTCGCCCAACTCGTGGGGCGAAGAAGCACTACGGTAAGCGTCATAGCGCCACATTGGCCAGTCACTGGCACATACTTCCTGATTATCAAGGGTTAGCGCGACTAAGGCGATCATTGCGATCGCAATGATCGCATTGCAGTGAAGTGGTTGATTGCTGCTAGAAGAAATCGACATGATATAACCTGCAGTTTCCCGGACGTTAAATTCTGTTGCTTATCTGAATGTATTTTCCGATCTATACGCGTCCTTGGCAACCAGTCCAGTTGGTATGAGTGCTTCCGTGCAGCTGAGAACGCAAACCGTCGAGATCGAACCAACACAGCCGAAGCCGACTTGCCAGCAACAAAGAGCGGCTTTCAGCACGCACTGAAACGCGGCTCTTCATTCTCGAGGACAGCCCAAACGTCGCGGACCACCCAGCCCATGCTCTCCAGTGCAGTGTGGGTTCGGGCTGCCACGTGGGGAAGAACCCGAACATTGGGTAGTCCCAGTAGCGGGCAATCCTCCGATGGAGGTTCCGGATCGACCACATCGAGAATCGCCTGTCCGCCCTGTTCGGCGACCTGGTTTGCCCACGCTACCAGCGCGACTGGTTCGAGTACCATTCCCCTGGCAGCATTGATCAGCAGGCAACCTGGTTTGAGTTGGGCCAACTCATCTGCGGCCACGAGGTGACGATTCTCCGCTCGTCCATCGACGTGGATCGTGAGCACATCACTCATTGAATAGAGCTCAGTTTTGTCGACAAATTCAAACGGATAGGCGACGGCCTGTCGCAGTCCTTCCTCTGACAAGAGGTCGTTGACAATCACCCGCATTCCGATTGCGTGGGCTACGGCGCCAACACGTTTTCCGATGCCGCCGAATCCAAGAATGCCAAGTGTGAGTTGGTCCAATTGCTGGCCCACCTCCGTGCGCCGCATCTGGAGATACTGTTCGGGTAAAATCGAGGGGTCGATCGATGGTCGTGGCCGTAGCGCATCGAGCATGAGTGCCGTTACGTATTCGACCACTGCCTGCCGGTTTGCTTCGGGGGTGTGGACGACGCGGACCTGTCGTTGGTGGCACGCGTCGAGGTCAATGTGCTCAAGTCCAACGCCAGCTCGTCCAACTACCTTCAAACGAGGGGCCCTGTCGAGGAGTTGGGCATCGACCGTCAAGTACGTTCCCACAACGAGTCCATCGGCCTCGGTCAGCTGCTGGTGCAGCGCTACGTGATCGCGGTAATCACATTTCACCAGGCGAGTTCGCGCGGCCAGCCAGTCGATGCAGTCCTGCTGAAGGAACGTTGTGTTGACAATCAGGTGTGACATGTCCTACTTCGGTTGAAATTATTAATTGCACAGGGAAAAGATGTAATCGCAAGGGAAATTTTAGGTCTGATGGCGATATTTTGCCATGACATTTCCAAGCCCGCATTATTAGTTGTGAAAGTGTTGGGTTTGTTTGTCTAGGCCGACTCAACTTGCAACCTGGTGGGACGAGATGGGCGGGGTTGGCATTACCGCTGCCAGCGGGAAAATGTATTCCCGTTCAAATTTTAATATCGAAAGGGCTAACCGAGCGGCCACAAATCGTTACGATAAAAGGCACTGAGATTCAGCCCTCGTAGCTCAGGGGATAGAGCACTGGTTTCCTAAACCAGGTGTCGCAGGTTCGAATCCTGCCGGGGGTGCTTTCCATCCTGGTTACGCAACTTCCGAGAGCGGTAGTCGCGTAGCTCGACGGACAAGGGCGTGGGGCGTCTGCCCCACGCCTGAATCTTCATTTTTCCCTGTTTCTCGTCTTTCTGAGATACTTACTTGGCTTCTCTCCACCACTGCTCATACGTATGACGCAGCTCTGGGTAATTTGCGCGGAAAAAACGACCGGATCGGCGGCTCCGGTTCATGCGGTTGTTAGGCATCTTTCATATTAATTGTTCACGATGAAACGTTCTCATTCCTTCAGCATCGCATCGAAAGACATGCAATAGACGGACGAGCGGATGGTCAATGGTCTCAGCAAGTGTGGAAAGCCTGCGTTTCCCCACTCTCCGGTCAAGCATTCCTATCGCGCGGATAAGGACGTCGTCAGAGGTCAAGATGTCATCGATTGAACTATGCAAGTAGCCGAACATCGCGTCACCGAGATCACCCTGCCAAAAAACAGATTCCTGATGGAGTTCTTTCTCGGCATCGCGCAACTTGGGGGCATAATCCTGCCAGTTGTTCATACCGAGTTCTACACCCGCCAACTCGGCGGCGCGTCTGTCGCGCTGGTAAAGCCACTCGAAAATGTGGGGCATGTTAACGATTTCTTCGCCATCGATTGTGATCCACGCCCGTCCTTCCTGGTCGTGCATCTTGCGATAACGGGTTGAATGTAACCGAACACGCCCCTTGACGCTGTCGGCGAACAAGTCTTCAACTTGTGATCGCAGCTTACTCCACTGCATGACAGTTACCCGTTAATTTGGATGCCTGACGTCTTGTATTGACGCGCGCGGTTTACCGCGTCGCCGTACAACGCTTTGTTCGCCTGCTAACCGTAATCGCGATCGCAGTCTTTCTCCAAGGTATTTCTCTGGTATAGCCAAGAATTGTCTCTCAGTAAAGCAGTCTTTCTTGTACTCATTGCAGACCTGACAAGCCAGTGCGAGATTTCCGTCCTCATGCGCCCATCCCGAATCCAGACGATCGACTTGAAGAAGGGTTGATCTAGTGTCACCCGTAAGATGCCATCGAGGCCTTCTGGTTCGGTCGTCGCTCAGAGAGACAAGCAACCACCCCCGTGTACTGTTGAGGACTTGACGTCTGAAAGAGCCGCCCTGCATAGTTGTCTTGCGACTATCATTTTGTCTGCTGACCGCTGGCGAGACGGGCAGCGATCGATACAATCGGGGGCTGGGCTTCAAAGAAACCAGCCATTTATCATTTGATCGAGCTTTTTGCATGAACTACATTGATCTGCAAGTCAACGGCTATAAGGGTGTTGATTTCAACAGTGATCAGCTGACCCCTGACGAGATGCACACCGTGTGTGTTCGGTTGCGCGAGGATGGGGTTGGTGATTTTTTGCCCACGATCATTACCGACAACATTCCCGCAATGTCATCCCGTCTCAAGCGCCTGGTGGAGCTGCGCGCTGCGGATCCACTGGTAAAAGACCTCGTGGCTGGGTTTCACATCGAAGGTCCGTTTCTCAATGAGACCGAGGGGTACATCGGTGCGCATCCTGTCAAATATGTTCTCCCCGCAAACCAAGATGACATGCAACGCCTGCTCGACTCGGCCGCGGGGCTAACACGAATCGTGACGTTGGCACCGGAGCGCGATGAAGGATTCCGGGTGACCCGGATGTTGGCCGATGCGGGGATCTGTGTCTCGGCTGGGCATTGCGATGCCAGCCTTGATCAGCTCAAGGCGGGCATCGATGCTGGCCTGGCCATGTTTACCCACTTAGGAAACGGTTGTCCCGCTGAAATGCATCGGCACGATAACATCATTCAACGAGTGCTTTCCCTGGCCGACCGGTTGTGGATCAGCTTCATTGCCGATGGGTGTCACATCCCGACATTTGTGCTGAAAAATTTTTTCCGCTCTGTCGGGCTGAAACGGTGTGTGTTGGTGACCGACGCTATTTCAGCAGCCGGGTTGGGCCCCGGTCGTTTCCAGGTGGGAGGTCAAACGTTTCTGGTAGGTGAGGACGGCATACCGCGCACCGGCGATGGGAAATACTTTGCCGGCTCTGGGGTGACCATACCAAAAATGGCTCAGTTTGCGCGCGATGAGTTAGAGCTGACTGGCGAGGAGATCGACTTGTTGATGTCAGCCAATCCGCGCCGAATTCTGAACGACCCCTCCTGAACATGGGGTTGGTAGTTGGCCTGCTCGTGCAACCCCGCTGTGACTGGTCAAGCGGTGGGGGAAGAACCAACTAAAAATACAAAAAAGCGGCGTCAAATGGCGATTTCAAAAGGTTTGCGGTATAATGAAAGTCATCGCGTTTTAGAAGGGCTTAGACACAATCTGGACCTGATACAGGGCCCATGGGGCGATCGGTCCCTGACTGCGGCATGTGGTTCTGACTTCGGTACAACAACACATGATCTTGAGACCGCAAGTCAACGAGCAACAGCATCTCACCTGGTTGATTTGCATTACTGTTTTTTCAGTTTGCGGAGTTGCGGTTGGAGCGTTTACGGATGTAACGTCGAGCGTTGCCCCGGGACTGCCAAGTCCTAAGGTGGCGTGGGGCGATTACAATAACGATGGTTTCGTTGATATGAGTGTCAACGGAATAGTTTTCCGAAATAATGCCGGGTTGAATTTCTCTGTCTCGGCGACCGCGTCGACAGGCGGTGATGGCACGGACGGTATTTGGGGAGACTACGACAACGACGGATGGCTCGACTTCTTCAATTACACTCGGGGAATCGTTCATCGAAGTAATGCCGGAATCAGTTTTTCATCCGTATCGATTCCCAGCTCAGGGGTCGCACCCAATGTCCATGGTGCCTCCTGGGGAGACCATAACAACGATAGTTATCTCGATCTCTACGTGGGGGGATATGAAAGTTGGCCTGACGCTTATTACTCGGACGTCCGCCTTCGAAATAATGGCGGGACTGGGTTTGCCAATGTGTGGACCCAGCCGGCCGATGCCGTGGTGACCGGTGGACGTCCCCGACCATCGCGAGGGGTCACCTCGGCCGACTTCGATCGCGACGGCGACATTGACGTCTATGCTTCGAATTATCGACTGGAGACCAATGGGCTTTATGTCAACGACGGTTCGGGCAATTTTACAGACCAGGCGCCGACGCGGGGCGCAACAGGGGGTACCGGTCACACAATCGGATCGGCCTGGGGAGATATGAACAATGACGGTTACCTGGACTTGTTCGTGGGCAACTTTTCACACCCTTGGGATTCCCAACCAGGTTCACAGTTTCTGGCCAATACGGGCCCTGCCGGTGGCTACAGTTTTCAAAATCAGCTGGAGTGGGCCTATGGTAATGGGGAGTGGCAGGAGTCGTATGCTTCGCCAACCCTGGGCGACTACGACAACGATGGAGATCTCGACCTTTTTTTCACGACCGTTTACGAGGTTGGTAGCTACGGCATTCCCAATTTCCCCCGACTTTACCGCAATGATGGCAACTGGAATTTTACGGATGTCACGGCATCAGAAGGTCTGAGTGGTATTAGCCCTACGTATCAAGCTGCATTTGCCGACTACGATAACGATGGAGACCTGGACCTTGTCTCCCATGGCAGGCTCTTTAAAAACCAGGCTCCAGGAGGGAATCACTGGCTGAAGCTGAAGATGATTGGCGATGGTCAAACGATCAGCCGCGACGCAGTTGGTGCCCAGGTCCGCATTCAAGCAGGAGGCAAGACTTTTGTACGGCAGGTCGAGTTCGGCACCGGCGAAGGCAATCAAAATGATCCCACGCTCCATTTTGGCCTGGGAAATGTCACAGGTACGGTCGACCTGGAAATACTTTGGCCTGGGGGAACAACCCGACAGGTCAGCGATGTGGCAGTTGACCAGTTTCACAGCATCTATTTTGTTCCACCGCTGGTGCCCTATCAATGGACAGCCACCGGAGGTGGCAGTTGGCATACCGACGGAAACTGGTCTCCCGCTGGCGAGCCCAACGGGAACGATGACTATGTGCAACTGACCGGGGCAACGGCACCAACGGTGACGATCGATGTGCTCTTGTCGAGGACGGTTGCTGGGATCGAAATCGATGGCTCAAGCGATTATCACATCGTTGGTCATGGTACGATTACCGGTCTAACGTTGGACTCGATATCTGAAAACACAGAACTGAATGTGCTTGCGGGAGATCATCTGTTCGACCTATCCGTCAATGCTGTCAGCAACACGAGTATCAATGTCAGCTCCGGATCGAGCTTGAGCTTCGATGGACTCTTTGATTTCACCGGCGTTGACGTGACAAAAAATGGGGCCGGTACCCTGGTCATCCAGGGGGGGACAAGTTCGGGGAGTGGATCCCTCGAAGTCACCGAAGGAACGCTGGTTACCAGTGGAGAGGTAGATAGTGACTTGCTAGTGACAGGTGGAGTTTTTGTGCCCGAGGATGGAATTGGGCGGATTGATATCAATGGCAACTTCGCGCTTGGTCCCTCTGGAAGTATGCAACTTGAGGTTGCTGGAACGGCTTCAAACAACCACGACTTCTTGGTGATCAATGATACCGCCAATCTGGGGGGAACCTTGGAGATTGAACTTCTCAACGGCTACCAGCCCGACCCTGGTAACCAGTTCCTCATGATGGCTGCTAACCGTATTGATAACACCGGAGTCACACTCGGTGGGGCCAGCGCTCGCTATTTTGAGTTCGCCGTCCTGGGAAGCAGTCTCATCCTGACGGCTATTGAACCTCTGGGAAATGAATGGATCAACAGCGCAGGGGGGAACTGGCATGTGAGCGGGAACTGGTCGCCGTCAGGCGTGCCCGATTCGAACCTTGTCACGGCCAGGCTGACTGGCTCGACTGCCCCGGTGACCAACATTCAACTCGACTCGGCTGTGACGCTGCGAGAAATCGTTGTTGACGGAAGTAGTGCGTATCAACTCACCGGTAGTGGAAGTTTGAATCTCGATGGCCAGCTTCAGCAGGCCGACATTGTGGTGAGCGGTGGAGACCACACCTGGGAGGTTGACCTGGTTGCCAATGCAAAGACCACTGTTTCTGTAGCGGGAGGTGCGTCGGTCAGCCTCAGCGGCACTTTTGATTTCGACAATGTTACCGTCGTCAAACAAGGGGAGGGCATACTCTACCTTGATGGTAACACGAATTCTGGCAGCGGAACGCTTGAGGTGAATGGCGGCACACTGGCTGGCAATGGCGATGTGAACGGTGATTTGTTGGTTTCATCAGGCATTGTGGCACCCGGTCACGGCGTGGGCACCCTTGATGTGCGTGGTGACTTCACGCTCGAGTCGCAGGCGACATTGCAAATTGAAATCGAGGGGCCTTCCCTGAAGGACACTTTGACCGTATTGGGCGACGCCAACCTGGCGGGTTCGCTGGAAGTTGTGCTCGACGGCGGTTACCAGCCGGTGTTGGGAGCACAATTCCTGGTTGTGATTGCCAGCAGCGTTAGCGACAACGGTTTGACGCTCGCCGGAGCCAACGCCGACAACTTTGAAGCGAACTTCTACGGAAGCAGCCTTATCCTCACATCGCTATTTGCTGGTCTGGAGGGTGATTATAACGAAGATGGGTTCGTTGACGCGGCGGACTACACCCTCTGGCGTGATACGCGGGGAGAAAACGTTGTGGCCGGCAGTGGTGCCGATGGTAACAGCGATGGGATAGTCAACCAGGCCGATTACGTTTTCTGGAAAACTCGCTTTGGCAACACGCTGGCCGGCGGAAGTTCTCAACCTGTGGAGGTGCCAGAGCCGGCTGGACGGCAATTGTTGTGGTTGGTCTTGACAATGGCAGCGGCGATGGCGCGGCAAGGTCCGTTGGCAACAGGTCGTCGTATACGACCTCATTGGTGCCGTGGTCAATCGTTACTGAGGACTCCAGGTTCAAAGTCGAGCAGAGTTTTTCGACCAGTGCCAGGGCAGACCACAAAAAAGTTTCAACCCGTCGACATTGGTCGTACTTGAAATTCCGTTGGCTACGACCTGACACGCACCAGGTCGCGTCCAATTTTCTGAACCGACGGGCAGCCAGTCAGCGCAAGTGTCCGCGAGAAATCTTCTTGCAGCAGGCGAATCGTAAAATCGACTCCCCGTTCTCCTCCGACGGCAAGCCCATACAGATACGGCCGGCCGATCATGCAGGCCCGCGCGCCAAAGGCAATGGCCTTCGCGATATCGCTGCCGCGCCGAATGCCGCCATCGCACAGAATCTCCAGGTCTGATCCCACGGCGTTGGCAATAGGTTCAATCAGTTCAATCGCCGGGGGAGCACCGTCGAGTTGCCTGCCACCATGATTCGAGACAATGATTGCCGGGATCCCAGCTTTTACCGCGAGCTTCGCATCTTCGACACTTTGAATCCCTTTAATCAGAATAGGACCTTTCCAATGTTCCTGGAACCATTCGATGTCTTTCCAGGAGATGGTGGCATCGAACTGGTCTTTGAGGTACTGACTGAGCGAGATAGGGTCGTTTCCGTCACCCACAGATTTTCCGATGACGTTGGAAAACAAGATTGGTTTGGAGCGAAGAAATCTCCATGTCCATGACGGGTGCAGAATGCCATCCAGGATGGTATCGAGTCCAAGCTTGGGTGGTACGGTAAACCCGCTGCGGAGGTCGCGCTCACGGTTACCCAAAACCGTGGTGTCGACAGTAATGACTATGGCCTCGTAGCCTGCCTGGGCGGCACGATCCAGTAACTCCTTCACGAGGACACGGTCCTTCCAGACATAAACCTGAAACCAATGTGGTCCAGAGCTGCCTTGCGCGACTTCTTCGATCGAATAGGTGCTCATCGTCGAAAGCACGTATGGAATACCTGACCGTCCCGCAGATCTTGCCACATCCAGTTCTCCACCAGGTGTCACGACTCGGGTCATCCCGGTGGGAGAAAGGATCAGCGGCAACGGTAGCCGTTGTCCAAGTAGGGTTGTTGAGGTATCAACCCCAACTATCTCACGCAAGACTCGAGGGTGGAATTCAATCCGTTCAAAACCTTGCTGGTTACGTATCATGGTCAGTTCGTCGTCGGCACCACCATCGATGTAGTTAAAGACGCTGCGGGGCAAACGTTGGCGGGCAATGCGCCGGAGGCCATCGACATTCACAGCACGTCGCAGGCGTCGCAAGTCGCCATCGAATTCGATGGGCCGAAACCTCATCACCGAGCGCATGGTTTTGAACATGGTGTGAACTTCGAAGTGATTGAACCTAAATTATCGTTCGGAAATTTCCAAAATTTCCCCGTCAACCCCGGTTGTAAGCCGTGACGACACAAAAACACCAGCTGTAACTTAGGAGCCACAGCCTGTTTAATCAACTTCTAATTGAAGCGGATAATTCACGCGGGTTGCAGTTGCGGTGTCGGAAAGAAAGCTTGCAATTCAAGGTTCAAGAGCGATGGTTCGCCACTCTCGTGTGCCGGGCGCACTACCAGAAGACAACAATATTCAAATAACTGGTGATTCCCAGCAACAGAGCTGCCCACAACAGGGGGTTCCGGACCCAACCTGTAACCCCGCCGGTTGTGTCAAACGGCGACTCCATTGCCGTGGGAACGTCGCGACGCGATGCGGCAAGCCAGGAACTCTTCTGGTTGGGAGCTTGGACCACCGACAGAGACGGGGATTGCCCTTTTTTAGAAGTGGCCAGGGTCAGGCCAGCAATTTCATCGTGCGTTGCCCATCCACAAATTGTGGAGGTCACCAGCATGGCGACGATCGTAGCGAGCATGCTCCAAATATAGCCCCACCAGGTGT
>CAUZEA010000018.1:0-69622 GCA_963578605.1 Planctomycetota bacterium | reverse complement strand
ATTGTCCCGGTTCTCTTTAATTGTCATTGTTGGCCGGTGGGATCACGAGGCATTTTTTTCTCAGTGCTTGCCTCAGTGCTTGCCTCAGTGCTTGCCTCAGTGCTTGCCTCAGTGCTTGCCTCAGTGCGGATTGTGCACCCCTCCAGGCAGGAGGAAAAATAAATTTTTTGCATGCAGATTGTTGACAACTTAGGGGATCGCGATTATGCTGGATACGCAGAGGTTGTGCAAGCCTCTCTCCCTAAATGCAGGGGGCCTGCGCGGAAGAGCGGACACTCAAGCAGAAATGTATTCAAACGGAGAAGTACCGTGATATCAGGTCGGATTGCTTCGATTGCATTAGTCACCGTCGGATTGCTCGCATTCGGGTGGCCAGCGGAGGCGGAAGTCTTTGTTGAACACGTTGGCAACAACAACCCAACAAGCCAGGTTGGGGGCTGGAGCCAGTACGGAAAGCCGGGCGAGTTGGGGTTAACCGGCACATTGCCCAACTGGCGGACCGAGTGGGATGCTTCCGTACATAATAGTAATTACTACCGAGTCGTAGGCAATTCAACTCCCGTCCTGTCCAACGACAAGCCGATTGACTTCGCCGTCGACGATTTGAGCGGGTGGACGGCCACGTGGAAAGTACAGCTGGTTTCGGCAGATTCCTTTGGCGAAATCTATTTCCAAGTCCAGGATGGCGATAACACGTTTGATTTGCGGTTATATGACGGGCTTCAAGCGGGGGATCCCCTGGGAGCGTACGCCTACTTCGGTCAAGGCCCGCAACTCCAATTGGGCACGGTCGATCCCACAGATGATTTTCACACCTATCAGGTGGTGCTTGACGCCAAAGATAATTCAGATCGTTCGGACGATGAAATCTTTTGGTACTTGGATGGCGTTCAGCAATACCAGTTCTCCCGCCCGGTCCTGCCTGTGACACTTAACAATCGGGCTGAAATGGGCATCTACCGGACGGGAAACTCGTATGACGGTACACCATCAATCGTCAGGCATAACATCTGGCGTCTGGAATCGGGGCAAAACCCCTGCACACCTGGCGGTGACATGTGTCCGTTGCCTCCCCCTCCCGTAACGACCGGCAATTACAACGGCGATGGCACCGTCAATGCGGCCGACTACACCATGTGGCAGGACACGCTGGGAAACGTCCTCACCCTTGCGGGTACCGGGGCCGACGGTGATGAGAGCGGAACGATTGACGCGGGCGATTACACATTCTGGAAGGACCGTTTCGGTGACGTGATCGCCAGCGGCACCACGGCGAGCGTACCAGAACCGTGTTCGCTGATGCTCATGAGTCTGGTGATGTTGAAACTTGTGGTGTTCCGCTTTGGGCGCCACCGCACAGCCGAAAGGATGAGTTTGGGCGGTTGAGTGGTAACCACGGCCGAGAAAATCAGAAGGCAACTGCCTAAGCGCGGTAACTGGTTCGGCAGGTTATCTTCTATCTCACAACTGGAACACCACTTACCGCGATTTGACCAAGCCACAGGGCGCCGAGAAATATTGCAAACGCCGCCCCGAAAAAAATACCGAGAAAAACCCCGGTGAATCGTTGACAACACAATCAGGCCGTTTGCAACTAATACTGTATGGTCCGGCCCTTGTTTTGCCTTTGCTATGGACGAAAACGGGTTGGTGATTGGGTAAAAAGGAGAGAAAGCTAATGTTTCGCCACAATTTGGATGCAAAAAAAAGACCCCTATCGGCCTGTGCCTAAACGTGCCCAGGACGACAGTGGTTTTTTTTTCGCCAGGTGGCAATAAATGCAACTCCTTAGTTGGCTTTAGAATTTACAATGGGAGACGATTTAATGAACAGGACAATGATCATAGCCTTGGCGGTTTTTGTAGTAACCGCATTCGTTGGGACAACTGTCGTAGACGCGGCAATTATGACCTCTGGTGGCGTGAACCCAGCTACACAGGGCTTTGCCCCCCAAGCAGGGGCCACGGGCACTTCCGAGGCTGGCCCACCGGCCAACTGGCACATGAGCTCTACGGCTGGCTCTGGGTTCTACAGGACCGTGGGCACCGGCACCGGTTATTCAGGCTCACCTGATAACAAACTGGAAGAAATCGTAGAAAGTCAGTACGGGTGGACAGCCACGCTGCAGGTCAAGGTAAACAAGGCTGTCAGGGACAGGACAGTATACATGTATGTTCAGGATGGCTTGAATATGTTTGACGTAATTATGTATGACGGCACTGATTTCAGTTGGCAGAACCCTGGGGCCTTCTATCGGCAGGCTAGCGGTCATGGCATCGATTCTCCCCCGGAGATTGGCGATACCGATCCAACCGCCTGGAATACCTATAAAATTGTGTTGGACGGCAAAGGAAACACCAACCCCGCAGATGACGAAATAACGCTGTGGGCGAACGGAGTAGTTGATGGTCCCGCGATAAGCCGGTCAGACTTTCCCGGCGCGATCGACCGCGCCGAATTTGGCTTTGGCCGGATGGCTGGTGCGGGCGAGGCAGACGCCCATTATGGCCTCGTTAGCCTCGAAGCTAACGTTCCTGAACCGTCGGCACTGCTGCTGTTGGGCTTGGGTCTGACGGGCATGATTGGTTGTCGTCGCCGAAAGTAAACCAGTCAATGGATATTCGATTCTCGGTAGGCTTGTTCCTGTTCATACAGGGACAAGCGACCGAGAATTTTCTTTTTGAGAACCTCCTGACTGGGCTGGGTGAGTAACTCCAGCGCTGACCTCGCGGTGCTGACCGCCAGGTCGTATTGGTTGGCATTGGCGTAGGCCGCCGCCAGCGTGTCAAGCACCACGGGATTGGTCTGGCCTGTTTCGTTGACAGCACGCTGGGCAATGTGCAGTGCTTCTTCGGCTTGCCTCACATCCTGATCGGGATGCGTAGCCAAAACCCAGGCCACGTTGTTCATCAGGGCGACCGAATCTGGCTTGAGGACCATTGCGCAACGGAAATGCTTGAGCGCCTCTACCAGCTTTCCTTGCGATTGCAACAATTCCCCCAGGGTTTGGTGGGCGGTGACAAAATCTGGATTCACCGCGATGGCCTGGCGAAGATGCTCGATCGCCTCGCCTTGACGTCCCTGTGTGTTCAGGATCCGGACCAGGCCGGCATGGGCGGCCCCGTTCCCGGCATTGAGCTGAATCGCTTGATCATAATGGTGCGCCGCCTGCTCGAATTCCTGCTGTGTCGACAAAGCATCTGCCAGGAATCGATGTGCCACATCAGATTCCGTCTTCAGTTCGACCGCCCTTCGCAAATGCCCAATGCCCTCGTCGAGTTCACCTTGTCGCACCAATAAAATACCTAGATCGCCGTGCGCTTCGGGGAGCAGGGGATTTAATTCCAGGGCGCGATGATAAGCTCGCACGGCACGGTCCGGATGTCCCTGTTCCCACAGGACTCGACCCAGGCGGTTGTGGCCAACCGGGTCATCAGGCTTGATCACCAGGTACCGGGTCAAGTGGTCTGCTGCCTCGGCATGCTTGCCCTCCTCGGTCGCAATTTTCGCCAACAAAAAATGCCCTTCACTGATTCCAGGGTGTTGACTCACCAGTTTTTCGCAAATCTCTCGTGCCAGCGCAAACTCCTTGTGGTGAATGTGCCCGTGCACCTGGCTTGCCGGATCGTGCAGGGTGATCAAATCTTTGGGGTCACCCCGCGTGGGGTCGAGGGTGAAAATGTTGTCGTGAGCCGGCGCGGTACCAGAGACATAACCCAGTTGGTTGAGATTTTGGACCGACTGTTCATCTTGCAAGGATGGATTGCTCCCCTTGTGGGGCGACTGGATCTGTAACATCTCTTGCAGTTGCTTGAGCATGGCATTCGCACGTTCGGGATCGTGGTCGACCAAATTGCTCGTCTCACCGGCGTCGGCCTGGAGATCGTATAATTCAGGCCGTGTTGTGTGAATGAATTTCCAGCCGGGAGTGACCAGTCCACAAAGGGGATCGGCGTTGTACCTGGTCGGTGTGATGCTTTCGCAGTACTGCGGTCGCTGGGCGTCGCCAGGCGGGCGGCCCCAGATCCACCCAGAGCGGTCCGTCCCCTGAACCGGAGCGGGCATTTCGATGCCGACCAGCCCGCAGATGGTTGGCGCAATGTCGACCACTCCCACCAAGGCATCAATTCTGCGGGGCTCGGTTTTGCCGACCTCCACCGGGCCGGCACCCACCGAGCGGGGAAGCTTGACGATCCAGGGGACTCGTAACACTCCCTGGTAAATAAAGTACGTGTGTGTCACTTCGCCATGTTCTCCCAGCATTTCCCCGTGGTCACTGGTGACAATCAGCAACGTCGTATCGTAGATCCCCAGGTCTTTGAGCTTCTTGACAACTTCGCCGATGCAATCGTCCGTGTAGGCAATCTCGCCGGAGTACGGATGGTCGAGAAAACGGTCTGCCCAAGGCCCTGGTGCCTCGTAGTCCATGTGCGGATCAAAATAATGCAGAAACAGAAAACCCCTCTCGTGCTGGTGTTGGTCGAGCCAGTTGCACGCGTGGTACGTCGTTTCGGTGCCCTTGCGTTCCACCTCCCCCGGTTCGTCGAATCGGTCGTTATAGTCGTCGAACCCCTGGTCCAGGCCATAACGGGAATCCAGGACAAAGGCGCTGATGATTGCCCCGGTGACAAAACCGTGATCACGCAGGACCTCGGGCAACGTGGTAAAAACGTCGTCCAGATAATACGTGCCGTTGTCGTGTACGCCGTGATAAGGAGGAATGGTGCCGGTCAACATGGTGCTGTGCGCCGGCAACGTTATCGGGGCTGGACTGACCACGTTTTCAAACAGAATTCCCTCTTGTGCGAGGGCGTCAAGATTCGGGGTGTATGGCTCGCTGACTTGCCACGCGGCAGAGGCACCCGTCGAAGCTGGTCGTTCGTAGCACTCCAGGTGGTCCGCGCGACACGTGTCGATGCTGATCAGCACAATGTGGGTGGGCTGGATCGTAGGCAGGGGTTCCGACGGACGAAACCACACCACCGCCGCGATGCCAACCCCAACGACGACCACGACCAACAACCATGTTGCGTTCTTACTCATTTTTTCGCGAATGCTCATGGTGGATGGAGTGGTTCATGACAGAATAATGTCAGCTGCTCGCGTTATTTTGTCGTCGGTGATTCTGACTGGATCCTAAGGGCTCTGTTCTGCCGAAAAAATTTGTGGGGCGAGTTCGCTAATACCTGCATCGACACCGGGCACGTTGTTCGAGGCACGGGCGGCACGATAGACAATCTTCAGGGGGTCGGGCCCGCTCGTTCCTTTTCCGCAAATCGACAGGCATATCCACTGTGGGTGCGGTACGGACAGTGCCAGCCAGGCCGGTAGGTCACCGAGCCTGAGGGCGGCAGGCACCATCGGGCCATGCGCCGATGACGTTCTCGGGGCACGCGTTGTGGGTATTCTGTGTGGCCCAAGTGACCAACCACCAGCCAAGGGCAACCAGCCAAGGGCACTGTGGAGTCTCCATGTATTGTAGGCAACTCGCCAACTTTGGTTAAGCACCTTCGCTCGAAGCAGCATTTCCAAGATCTCGCCGGCTGGCAGCTGGTCTTGCAGCTTGCCGCCTAACAACCCGAAGTTTCCGGTTTCCCAGAGGGTTCCCGGTGCGATAAATCGCGTCTTGACCTCTACCTGCTCCAACCAATCTCGAGCAGACCTGGCTATAAACTCTAGGCCAATTTCCCGGTATATGTTGTACGGAACACTTCGTCATTCACCCATAGTGACCTCAAATTTCAACTGGTCCATTCTGTCACTCACCGAATGGACAGGGTTAAGGAAGACACTTGGGTCAATGACCAACCTGGCTGTCGGTGCCCATGGCGGTGGCATTGTCAACGACACTCTTTGGCGCGATAATCTTGGGTGCAATTCGTCGCCGTCTTGCCAGTCTGCTACGGCGCAGGCCAGGGTCGCTGCGAGAAGCTTATCTGGGGGAAATCCAAGATGCGAGAAATCCGGGTGGCGGCGGCGCAGTTTGAGAACCGCGACAACGACCAGCAATACAACCTGTCGCGTATTGAAGCGCTCGCACAGCAGGCCGTCGAGCAGGGCGCCGAGATTGTCAGCTTCCACGAAGGATGTATCCCCGGCTATAGCTGGATCCAGCCACTGGACAAGCAGCAGCTGTTGGACGTGGCCGAGCCCGTGCCGGATGGCCCCTCAGTGCGCCGCCTGTGTGATATTGCCCGCCGGCTCAACACGGTGATTATGGCGGGCCTGCTCGAACGTGACGCAGATGAAAATGTCTTTAACTGCTACGTGACGGTCGGGGTGGACGGGTTCATCTCCAAATTTCACAAGCTGCACCCGTTTGTAAATCCACACCTCTCTCCGGGGAATTGCTTCAACGTGATCGACCTTTTGGGCTGCCGCGTCGGCTTCATGATCTGCTACGACAACAACCTGCCGGAAAATGTACGGATTACGACAATGCACGGTGCCGAGATCATCTTCATGCCGCACGTGACGTGTTGCCTGCCATCGGCGATGCCTGGGCGGGGGACGGTAGATCGGAGCCTGTGGGAAAATCGCGACCGCGACCCGGTGCGGCTCCGCCAGGAGTTTCAAGGTCCCAAAGGACGCGACTGGCTGATGCGTTGGTTACCGGCGCGGGCATACGAAAACGGGATCTACGCGGTTTTCACAAATCCGATCGGTTGGGACTACGACACGGTCAAGCCAGGCCTGGCGATGATCCTCGATCCTTACGGCGAGGTACTTGTCGAAAGTCATGCACTCAAAGACGACGTGGTCGTGGGGCTGTTAACGCCGGACAAGTTCGAGGGTGCTTCGGGCCGGCGCTACTTAAAGGCCCGTCGGCCGGAAATTTATGACAAGTTGGTGGAGCCACAAGCGTCGGTAACGCTGCCTGGCTGGAAGATGGAGCACCAGGGCAAGTAATTCCGATTCGACCAGGGGTGTGGAGGCGATATGGAATCGTCCTGACAGTGCCACAGCGGGCGATGGAGGCCCAATTTTACTGCGGGGGTGCGATTGCGATCCTGCCTTCGCCAAGCTAAAATCACGGGTTTGCCGGTCCGAGGTGCCAACGAATTCGCCTCGGAATATGCCGCAACAAGCTGGGCATGCTGCGAATAACCGGGTAAACTGGCAGGCGAACTCCTTGGCGCCGACGCGTAAGTGCAAGTGGAATAAAAAGTTACTGATGCTCGCCAGCGTAGCTTCAATCGGCAGAGCACCGCATTCGTAATGCGGGGGTTGGGGGTTCGACTCCCCCCGCTGGCCCTTGGTCGACAACCGGCAGGCCGTGGAATCGGGGGTGAAGTACTGTTCGCCATACTTTTCACTTGTGGGTGGCTTTGCGACCCACACCTGAACAAGCAGTCTCTATCATTTGAGTGATTTACGAACGAGCGGAGTCTTCGAAGCATGTCTATAGGTTTTGAATCCAGTATCAAGCAAATCGTCCTGTCCACCAGTGCTTTTGGGCCCCGGGAACTTGAACAGATCACGGCGGCGCTCTCGCAGAATCCCGCCAACCACCGTGAACTACGCGAAGCCGTTCAGGAACTGAAAGCCCAAGAAACCCGCAGCCCCGCGATGTCGGCACGATTAGGGGTGTGCCAATATTTACTCGGTTCCTATACCGAGGCGATTCAAACGTTAAGGCATTCCGATGGTGGCGCGCTGACCAATTTTTTCCTCGGCAAGGCCCACCTGACACTCGATCAATATTCCGAGGCACTTTCTGCCTACGAATCGGCTGGAAAGGCCGGTTATGACCACGACATCATTTCCCTGGCCAAGGCAGAGGCACTCCGCCACATGGGTGAACTCGACCGCGCCCTGGAAGTACTGAATTCACTTTCGGGAGCGGTGGAACAAACGGCCCAGTACCTTTATGAACGGGCGGCAAACGTACAGATGCTGGGGACCAATCCCCAGGAAGTCGTCGCGCTATTGGAACGGGCAGTCGCGGCCGACGGTAATCATGCCGGTGCCTTGTTCGGACTGGCGTTGGAAAACGACCGCAATGGCAACGACAATTATGCGCGAGATCTATACGAGCGAGCTGCCGCACAATTCCCAACGCACGTGGGTACACTTTTGAATCTGGGAGTTCTTTACGAAGACTTTCAGGAATTCGAAAAGGCCAAACAGTGCTACCAACGCATTCTCGACGTATTCCCCAATCATACACGAGCAAGACTTTTTTTCCGCGATGCAGATGCCTCTAGTGACATGTTTTACGATGAGGACGCACGGCGGCAACAAGATCGCTTGCAGCAGATTCTGGCGATCCCCGTCACCGATTTCGAACTCTCGGTACGCAGCCGCAACTGTTTGCAGAAAATTGGCGTTATGACCCTCGGCGATCTTACCGTAACCACCGAACAGGAGTTGCTTTCGAGTAAGAACTTTGGTGAAACATCGCTGGTCGAAATCCGCGAAATGCTGCAAGGAAAAGGATTAGAACTCGGGCAGTTCGCCGCCCAAAAACGCGAAGAAGAACCTGCCTACAATCCCGAAGAGCTTTCGCCCGACGAACGAGCCATGCTCGAACGTCCCATCTCCGATCTGAACCTCTCGGTACGGGCACGCAAGTGCATGGTCCGCCTGGGGCTCTCAACCATCGGCGAGCTGGTCCGTCGCACCGGCGACGACTTGCTGGAATGCAAGAATTTCGGTGTGACCAGCCTGAACGAGATCCGTGAAAAGCTTACGATCCAAAGCCTCAAGCTCCGCGGCGATTGAGCCCTGAAACTGCGCGGCGATCAGGCGAACTGGGGCCGTTGATTGACGTTCAGCAGTCGGCTGCGGAATGGGGGACGAGTGTGCCACCCGATCATCCAGAATCCCCCCATCATCCAGATTCCAAAATTGAGAATCGAAACTCGGCACACCCAATGTTCCACTACGAGTTGTTGCGAACCGATGCCGGTTCTGCTGCACGTCGGGGAATGTTCCAAACCCCGCACGGGTCTGTTCAAACCCCTGCCTTCATGCCCGTGGGAACGCAAGGCACTGTCAAGGGTGTTACCGTCGATCAACTCCGGGCAACCGGGGCCCAGATGATTCTCGGCAACACGTACCACCTCGCCTTGCGTCCAGGCGAGGACGTGATCACCGATTTGGGTGGCTTGCATACATTCTTTGGCTGGGATGGGCCGATCCTCACCGATAGCGGTGGCTTTCAAGTCTATAGCCTGGCCGATCGAGCACAGACCGAAGAAACAGGAGTGCGGTTTTGTTCTCACATCGACGGTACCGCCATGGAGCTTACACCGGAACGGGCGATCGCCATTCAAGCAGCCCTGGGCAGTGACATAGCGATGCAGCTGGATCACGTCGTCGCACTGCCAGCCGAGCGCGCGGTTGTCGCCGATGCGATGCGGCGAAGTCTTCGCTGGGCCGAGCGTTGCCAGCAAGCCCAAACTCGAAGTAACCAGGCAATATTCGCAATTGTTCAGGGTGGCCTCGATCCGGAACTGCGGCAAGAGTCGGCCCAGGAACTCGTAAAGCTTGACTTCCCGGGTTACGCAATTGGCGGTCTTAGCGTTGGTGAACCGCCAGCAGCAATGGTTCGAGCGCTCGATTTCACGGTGCCACAACTTCCAACGAATCACCCTCGCTATCTCATGGGTGTGGGTCGTCCGCTCGATTTACTGGAGGCGATTGCCCGCGGCATCGACCTGTTCGATTGTGTCATACCTACCAGAAACGGACGTAACGCCCTGGCATTTACCGACGAGGGCCCACTCCGCCTGCGAAACCAATGCTATACCCGTGATGAGGCACCCCTGGAGGCGGACTGCCCCTGCCCTGCCTGCCGGCACAGCCGGGGATATTTGCGGCACCTTTTCCAGGCTGGCGAAATGCTGGGACCTATCCTGCTCTCGATCCACAACTTGACTTATTACCAGCGGCTCATGTCCGCGGCTCGTGACGCCATCGAGCAGGACATGTTTGCGGCTTTCCATGCAGCCCGGTTATCGGGTTGGAATCGAGGAGCGAGACCCGAATTGGCCAGTGGCGGGTGTGAGCCAGCCGACGCGTGAACTCGCAAGTCTGGCCACCAAAACCGAATTGGGGACGTCGCCGCTACGTTCCATGGGACATTTTCATCCCCCCAGTGGCTTGTGACGTTTGCACTGTCCGGCCTTGTCGGGTTGCGCCGCTCTATCGTATGATGGCGATCACGGTTCCGCAGAACAGAGGCCCGGCGCGGTTGCGTGCCGGGCCTCTGTTCATCCCGATACCAACTTTCCCCCCAGGCGCAACGTGTTGACAGAAAACTTGCTGGTAATGGCTTTACTGGCCCAGGAAGGCGATCCCTCTGCCTTGTTGCGGACTTTCATGCCATTGGTGCTGATCATGGTTTTGGGGTACTTCCTCCTCTGGGCACCCGAAAAGCGAAGACGGAACGCTCTGAAGCAAAAACTGAATAACATGAAAGAAAATGATCATGTCATTACAACCGGTGGTATTCATGGCATGGTGACCGGCATCCGGCGTGACCAAGATATGGTAACCGTTCGCATTGATGATTCGACGGGAACGAAAATCCGTGTAGGCCGATCGGCCATCGCGCAGGTGCTGTCGGACGACGATCCAAACGATGCCGATCAAAAGACGAAGACATAAAAATCTTTGAGCAAAATACTTGATGTGAGCGGTTCTCTGAATGCACCATTCGTGCAAAAGAGCGCTACCCACTCACGAACCCTTTCTTGATGCCGACAAAATGGACCAATCGACAATGAGCAAGAAGTACACAGTTACTTTTCTGACCTTCCTTCTCGCATCTAGCCTGACCTCTGGTGGGTTGGATGTCGGTACGGGGCCTGGTGGTACTACTGCACATGCCCAGGAACTTACCGCGCGTCCAGAGGATTCTGCCGCCACAAAACCGGCAGGCGACGGTTCTATAACGACGACGCCCGCGAGCGCGAATGCAACCAAGGATGCAACCACCGCGGAGTCCTCTGCTGAAAAGGAAAATCGCGAGACGGCTGAGAGTGATACCCTTGTTGAAGTCGCCGATAGCGCCACTGCGGCTCCTTCCGGAGGTGTGTCGGCCCCGGTCATTGGATGTTTGCTGGTGGGGCTCTTCGTCTTTCCCCTGTTGATCGGTAATTGGTTTGCCAGGCAAGTCAGCATGCCCGAATATGGATGGAAAATCAGCCTCGTGCTGATGACGGTAACTGCCTCAGGAATCATCCTCTACTTTGGGGAAGTTAAATTCGGTCCTGATCTGGCGGGCGGGATCACCTTGATTTACGAATTGGCCGACACCTCAGCGGCGGAAGAAGAGATAGCACCTGCGGATGGCGAAGTTCAGCAGGGTACCAACCAACGAGGCCCAAGTCGTGAGTTGGTCCGCCGTTTGACCGATGCCCTCAAGCAGCGGGTCGATCCGGCAGGTACCAAAGAAGTCACCATTCGCCCATATGGAACGGCGATCGAGATCATCATTCCCCGGACTGGTCAAGATGATCTGAAGTTCGTGAAGCGCCGCATCACCAGTCTCGGCCAGCTTGAGTTTCGGATTACGGCGGATCCTCGTTGGGGCGAGCGTGATCAAAACATCATCGAACAGGCACATTCCATACCGCCAGAACAAAAACTCGTCGAACTAAACGGGCAGGTCGTTGCGGAATGGGTTCCCTATGCCAAAGCAGAATTTGGCCCATTTGACCAGCCAGACGATCGCGTCCAGAAACGGATGGCTGGCGACCGCCCCGAGGCTCTGGTCCTGCGCGATCCGTACAACGTTACGGGAGAATATCTACAGCGGGCTTTCAAGGACTTTGACCAAAAAGGAGGCCCGGCCGTAGGCTTCTCGTTCAACAGTCAAGGTGCCCGGCGATTTGGTCGACTGACTGGCGAAAACAAACCGAATCCAAGTACCGGCGCTCAGCGTTACCTGGGCATTGTGCTCGACAAACGGCTCCTCTCGGCACCAAGCATTCGTGAGAAAATCACTGGCCAGGGACAGATCAGTGGCGGGGCCATGACCGAAGATGAGGTCGATTTCACGATTAGCATCCTCGATGCTGGCAGCCTGCCCGCGGCTTTAAATCCCGACCCTATCAGCGAGGAAATCATTAGTTCCACGTTGGGTGCCGAGACGGTGGAGAAGGGGCGCATGGCAATCGTTGTCTCGCTGGCAGCTATCCTGATCTTTATTGCCTTTTATTACCGGTTTGCCGGGATTGTCGCCTGTCTTGCGCTGATTACAAACCTCTCTCTCGTGCTGGGGGTGATGGTGCTGATTCACGCCGCATTTACCTTGCCTGGCCTGGCGGGTCTTGTGCTGACGGTTGGTATGTCGGTCGACGCCAATGTACTCATCTTTGAAAGAATTCGCGAAGAACTAAAGCGAGGGGCTGCCCTCCGGATGGCAATTCGTAACGGTTTTGCGCGGGCAACTACAACCATTGTCGATGCGAACCTAACCACGCTCATTACCGGGATCGTGCTCTATGCGATTGGTACCGATCAAATCAAAGGTTTCGCCGTGACGCTTATTCTTGGCATCATCATGAGTATGTATACAGCCATCTTCTGCTCACGCGTTGTCTTCGATATCGCCGAACGTCGCCGCTGGATTACCAAACTCAAGATGAGCCGCATCATCGGACACACCGAGTTCGATTTCATTGGCAAGCGCTATGTGGCTGGCGCAATCTCAGCCATTCTGATCATCATCGGACTGGTCGGTGTGGCTCAAAGAGGTGAGGGAATCCTGAATATTGACTTTACCGGCGGAACCTCGGTCACGATGGTCCTCAACGAAGATTATCTCATGAATGTTGGCGATTTACGCGCGGAACTCGAAAAAACCGACCTCAGAGACAAAAACCTGCTTGTCGTCGAGCGGGGCGAAACGAAGCGGCATTTTACCGTCAATACAAATCTTGATTCGGTCACCGAAGTTGAAGATATCCTGACTAAAACCTTCGGCGATCGATTGAAAACCTATGCAATCAAAATCGGGGAACTACAAGAAGTCGAGGAAGATGGTTTCACAGTGACGCAGGCCACCGTATCCATTAATGAAGGTGACGGGTACGAACGCGATTCAGGTATCGGCCACGATGCACTGGTGGGTCGCATTACCGAAGCCCTCGAAAACAACGACGATAAAGGGACCGAACCGGAACTCTCCACACCTGGCTACCAACCAGGTAGTTCAGCGCAATTCAAACAATGGAACGTGCGCCTGGGGCTCGACACAAAAGCTGCCCAGGAGGTTTTCGATCAGCTTGCCGAATCGATGGGAAGTCAGCCCATGTTTCCCCTGGCCAGTAAGATTGGTGGAAAGGTTGCTGGTGATATGCAAGTGCTGGCAGCTTATGCCATCCTCGTCAGTCTCCTGGGCATCATTGGATATCTCTGGATACGCTTCCAGAAAGTCATCTTTGGGCTGGCCGCTGTTGTGGCCCTCGTGCACGACGTACTCGTGACACTGGGTATGATTGCCCTCAGTATTTATGTCGTGAGCGGCATTCCAACCGTAGCCGATGCGCTGCAAATCGATGCATTTCAGATCAGCCTGCCGATTGTGGCTGCGTTCCTGACCATTATCGGCTATTCGCTCAATGACACGATTGTGGTATTCGATCGCATTCGCGAAGTTCGCGGCAAAAGCTCCCAACTGACCGCCGACATGATCAATATCAGCATTAACCAAACTCTTAGCCGTACCTTGTTGACTTCGCTGACAACGCTGGTGGTTGTGCTGATCCTGTACTTCGCGGGAGGAGCTGGTATCCATGGCTTCGCCTTTGCCCTGGTCGTCGGCGTGATCGTGGGAACCTATAGTTCGATCTTTGTTGCCTCACCCACTTTATTGGCAATGAGCGGTATCCGCGGCAAGACTGCGACCGCCAGTTCCAAGTGACGTTGGTTTGTCCGGCAACCGATCGCACCCCACCTGTTGGGAAACAGGCTTCACCAGGCGTGTCAGCTAACCACGTTCTCCTTTGCGCTTAGCCGGCCCGCAAACTTTGCCAGATCGTCGTACTCACCGGCATGGTGTCAACCGGCCTTTTTCTTTCGAAACTTCGCAACTACGACTTTAGATTACCGATCTCACAACGGTCCAGGTGACGAAACAAGAGACTGGACAAGGCCGCGCTGGATTTGCACGGTCAAGGTACGTTCACGGACGATTCACAAACAGGTTCGATAAACGCTCGGCGGACCACTCGCCAGTCGATTTGTCGCTAACGTGGTTGAGGTGTTCCGTGAACGAACTGACTAAACTCTTCTGGGGATCGGTAACCATTACAGCTGGTTTTGGACTGGCCACTCTGTTTGGTGCACCCGATTCAAAAATCTCTACCCACCATCCTTTAACCGCTGGTGGGACTACCAGATCAACGGTCATTGACCAACACCCGATGGGACCGCTCCAGCTGCGGGACGACGGTCGAAATCGGGGAGAACTCACGGCAGGCCTGTCATCCTTGGGCCCAGGTTTCAACCAAGCTGCTGTGCAAACGAGCGGGCAGCTTCGGCAGCCAAAACCCCAGTGGCTTGCTCCAACAACCAATCAGCCGACAATCCGTGTCGGGAACATAAAACCCCACCACGACGTGGAACTAACCGCAGTGCAGATGCCTAAACAAACAAGCTCTCCGACAGCCGCAACCGCGAAGTTTTACACCACCCAAAACTCGGCGCTACCAGTTTCATTTCAGCCGGCAAGGCCCCCAGCAACTAGGAAGTTTCCAGGCAACCAGCCAGTGGTGCCGACTCCTCCGCCCCTCGAACCGGGGTTGTTTCCCCGTCCCTTGGCTGCGGTCGCTGGTGTGCGACAAACCACAGCGGAGCCCCCAGGGGAAACCTCTGCTGATACCAGGCCATCCCAACTCAGCAGGACGATCAGGGGTCTTGAAACACCATCTTCGGTGGACTCCATGAACGACCACTTCGAATCGCGTAGTTTCGAATCGCGCAGTAAAGTGGGGCCGGTTTATGCGAGCACAAATCCCTCGATGCGGTTTTTGGAGGATTTGGAACCGATATTTTCTAACGGGAACGTTTCTGCAGCGAACTTCTTTTCGGCACAATCAGCGGTAATGGGGACAACGGTCAGCAAAGATCGACTAGCGCCGCGAACACACATCGTGGTAGACAGCGACTCCCTGAAAAAACTAGCCTCGCGTTACCTGGATGACCCGCACCGTGATTGGGAGATTTTTAAACTCAATCGCGACTCGCTCCGAGACCCGGAGTTGTTACCGATTGGCGCAGTTTTGAAAATACCCGACCTGCAACAGGCCACAGCGCCACGAATTTCATCAGAACGTACAACAGTTCTTCAAAGCTCCTTGGTTGTGATCGGAGAGGAACAAGAATTGATAACGGTTCGCGCAGTCATGGCGCCGCGATCAAGACCGCAAGCACAGCTACTACGTCCTGTACCGATCAAAACAGGTGACAATACCCGCGGGAATTAATCGCTCACGGAATTCGATTGCGTCTCTTAAGCCACTCATGGTTCTCCTGAGCCACGTGCAGGTTCAGAAAATCGGCAATTCTTTGCACGACTTTATCCCTGATACCGACCTCCTGTAGCAACTTACCACCTTGCAGGCTGGTAGGCACGCCAAGTCCGGCGAGGTCGTTGGGCTTGCCGTCACTTGATTCCGGCTCGGGATGGTATTTTTCGACCTGTTTCTTGATGCGGCGGACGTCTGATCGCACTTTGGAGTTATCGCGGCCGTAAATCAGTATCAAAGCTACTTCCTTTTTCACTCCCGGTTGCCGAAAAGCCTGTTGGATAAGGAGACCCTTATTCTTCCACCTCGGAGAGACCAACACGAGTGCTTTGACATCCTGGCCCTGCTTTCCAACGGTAAGCGGCGGAACCGCCCAATCATGGGATGCCCAAATTGTTCCGACACTGGCTCCCAGTCCAACGCCAATAATCGAAAGCTCGTTCAAGTTGATTTCACTTTTATCGTTCTTATCAACCAAGAACGTGCGTACCGCCTCCATGTCATACCTAACCATCGCTTCAAAGTCATATTTTTTTAGTTTTGCGGCGTCAAGTTCGCGGGTAGTCCCATCAGGCAACTTCTGTTTCGTACTGCCGCCATGGCCGCGCAGATCGACGGTGACGACAGCAAACGACTCACCATCTTCTCCTTGGGGCTGCTGTAATTTCCGAGCAATCGAATCATAAGCAACACGTGAATCCTGCTGATCGTGTAGAATCACAACAGGCAATGCGTGCTCTTTGCCGGCGCTGGGGTAGTAGGTGATCGCCAGATTGACACCATCCTTGGTTTTGAGCGTAATATCTTTACTCTCCTGTGCCAGCGCGGCAGGGGTCATGGCCAGCCACAAAAACGCTCCCAGCAGACAAATTGAATTTTGCGGTACAATTGGCCGATTTCCCATCTCACAACCTCTTTTTAAAACCTGGTTAAACTGCCTTCCATTGGCCTTTCTATTATAACGCAACCACCCTGGGCAACGTTCCCCAGTTGCTTTGCGGGAACCAGATGTGAAGAATAGAAGGCAGTACAGATAGTGAATCACTTTTGGGTGAAATAAGGGGGTTTTTGCGCGTACCGTCATTTTGACAGGGAAACCAGGGGGACAGCCTCCCTCCTCAGAATCGGAACAGAATTCGAACATGCACCTATTCGATAGACTCCGTCGCTGGTGGCAACTTCGCACGGGAGAGGAAGACACTCCGTTCGACCGTGATGTTGCGGCCTGGGTGATCAGCCTGATGGTTCACATCGGTATTCTTGTGCTGTTCGCAACTTTTTCGCTGTTGCTGCCGACCGATGAAAGGTTGGTTCTCACGGCCTCGGCGGTGGAAGTCGAAGAAGAGCCAATCCCTGAGGAATTCCACTTTGCCGAAAACTTCGAAAAGTTGGGCGCCCTGGCCGAAGGAGGAGTTGCAGACGCCCGCGCGGAAGCCCCCGTCGTGGTCGCAGAAACAGAAATCGTATTCGACGTGAAACTTGAAACCCCGCTGGGTGAAATCCCGGTGATCGAATTCGATAACCCCATTCTGGAAGCAACTGAATTTACCAAGGATATCGCGATCAAGGGCGAGGGAAGCGTGGGGACGATGGGAGCTGCGGGGGCAATCGATCGCATCACGAACGAGATCCTGCTTTCGCTGGAGCAACGACCAACGCTTGTGGTATGGCTATTCGACCAATCGGCAAGTCTCCAAAGGCAAAGGGCCCAAGTCGTAAAACGTTTCCGGCGCGTGTACGAGGAGTTGGGAATCATCGAGTCCTATGACAATCCGGCGTTTAAACGGCATAAAAACAAACCCTTGCTGACGTCGGTTGTGTCGTTTGGCGCACAAGTCAAGTTGTTAATCCCCAAGCCAACAGACGATATCGAAGTCATTCAGGAAGCCGTGCAAGCTGTCGAAAATGACCCCAGTGGTATCGAGAATGTGTTTTCCGCAACGACACAGGTTGCACGTTACTTCCGTCACTATCGCCTCAAAGCACCGCGACGTAACGTAATGATCGTGGTGTTTACAGACGAAGCTGGAGATGACTACCAGGCACTTGATGCTGCGGTCGGCGAGTGTCGAAAGTACGAGATGCCGGTTTACGTGGTGGGCGTACCGGCGCCGTTTGGTCGCAAAGATGCCTATATCCGGTACGTCGACCCTGATCCAGCCTATGACCAACGGACGCAATGGGTGCCAGTCCACCAGGGACCTGAATCACTTTTTCCAGAGCGGTTACGACTTTATTTCAGCGGATCGAACCGGAAGGATGGAGCCCTGGACTCGGGCTTTGGTCCTTTCGGACTGACCCGGTTAACCTACGAGACGGGTGGTATTTATTTTGCGGCCCACCCCAACCGCAAAGTTGGTCGGCGTCTGCGCGGCAACGAAACGGGTATTATGTCGGCATACATTTCGCGATTCTTCGACCCCCATGTGATGCGGGCTTATCGGCCCGATTACGTCTCGGTCTCCGAATACCAGGATCTCCTGGAAAACAACGCTGCTCGAGCCGCTCTGGTCAACGCCGCACAATACTCCTGGACCCAACCAATGCAGAATCCGCCAATGCAGTTTCCCAAGATCGACGATGCGGAATTTGCCCGCAGCCTGTCAATTGCACAACGCCAGGCAGCAGACTTGGAACCTGTCATCCAGCGCGTGGCGGAAACGTTGCGGAGTGGCGAGGCAGACCGGCCCAAGTTGGTAAACCTACGCTGGCAAGTTGGTTTTGACCTCGCGATCGGTCGAGCGCTAGCCGTCAAAGTGCGTACCGAGGGTTACAACATGATGCTTGCCAAAGCCAAGCAGGGCATGAAGTTCAAGAACGAGAAAAGTGACACCTGGGAATTACAACCCTTCCCGGAAATATCAACGGGAAGCGTGCTGGCCAAGGAAGGCGAGCAGGCTCGCGCTTATCTGGAAGCCGTTGTGAACCAGCACCAGGGGACCCCCTGGGCACAACTGGCTCAGCAAGAACTGGCGACACCACTTGGCTGGAAATGGGAGGAACGTTTCTTGAACCTTTCCGCCCGGCGGAATCCGGCAGGTAACGGCAATAGCGATCGGCGTCGCAATCCCGGACCACCACGGCCTCCCTCAAAACCTTTGCGCCAGCCTCCAGCGCTTTGAGCCTGGCGGTGTACATTACAGGTGAGTCGACACGGTGTTCCCAGGGAATGGTAAAAGAGGGAAACGCTGCTCAAGCGTAACGCGAAAGTAGAGGTTGCCGCTACCTGGTTACCGGTTTGCCAGGGCATCCAGCGCAAACATGGCATGGGGATCGTGCGCATGAAAATATAAGGAAATTTGTTTCGACACGTTTTCAACGAACTCCCGCCGAAAATGCTGCAACGGCTTGTCTTGAACCGGTATCCCGCTGTTCTGCGGGTAGAGCACCTCGCCTAAATACTTGTCCCACACCAGGTCGTCACCATCGGTCATATCGTAAACGCTAATCGTGATATCCGAGTTCCCCTGATACAAAGTCTTGCCTTTGAACAACTCAAAGCTTTCCAGCTCAATGTAGAGGACCATGTCGGCCTTGACCGCCTTGGCAAGGTCCTTCCAATCGTCCCAATCACTTTCGTCGATCCAATTGTCGACTTCTCGCGGATCAACGACGTCGATTTTTTTGACGTTTTGGGAAAGGTTGCGGCTAACCTGTTTGGCAATCTCGCGTGAGGCCCCCGCATGTCGATATTCGTGGGAAGAAGGTGGGCGGCAAACAACGACAACCCGCTTTTCTCGCAGTGCATGACACTCAGCAGGCATTGTGTTCCCACCCTGAAAAAAGTAGATGCCGGTCGCCAAGATTTGATGGATACACCCGGTGGACGGAAGCAATGCCACGACAGCTATTATCAGAACCAGGAAACGGGCCGTTGTCGAACTGTAATGGGAATCATCCATGATTTTTTGCAATCGCCGGAGTGCCATTCGCGGAAAGACTCTCATCAGCGAATCCAGCAACGCTGAATCCAGTCGATGAGTATTACAATGACTATGACAACCGCTGTGGCAATCAACCAGTGTTGGCGAGGTTTAGTCAGCAACCAACGTCCGGTCAGCGCGGAGCCTATCGCCCAGGGAACCATCGCCATGCCGAGTATTCCCATGACCAACCCGCCCAAATTGGCCGTTGCGGCGGCAGACACGTTTCCGCGTACCAACCAAGCCCAAGCAGTCGTCATTCCACACGATGGACAAGGCCGATTCAGCAGCCGTACCATCGTGCACTCACGCAACCCTAATTGGCGATGTGTTCCAAACCCAGCCGGATCAGGCCGCAGGCACCGGGCGGTGACAAACAGCCCTAACAGGGACAAACTGATCACCAGCAGGCTGAACCTGTAGTTGTCGGGCATTTTCGACACCGAGGAAACGACCACAGTCGCCGAATCAGCAGATTGATGAGTGGCGGGAACTTTAATTGTTGGGCCGGGCATTGGCAAGGTGGATTTTCATCTGGCCAGCATTGGCACCAAAACACCACGAGCCTGCCAACCACAAAATCAAGCCTGGCTCGTCGATGCTAGCTTCTCCAATGCAGGCAAATCACGTTCGGTGACGGTCAACCGACGAATGGCAATCGCTTTACCAGATTGTTCATCGACATCGACGATCGATCCGCACAGGCGACCATCACCGGTCGCAACTTCAAATTTCTTCGGCAGGGAGGTCAGGGTCGTTTCGAGGACACGATCGACACGGCGCCCAATGATACTGTGAAATGGACCGGTCATGCCAACGTCGCACTGAAAGGCTGTCCCCTCGGGCAAAATGCATTCATCGGCGGTGGGAACATGGGTGTGGGTTCCCAAGACCGCCGTCACGCGTCCATCGAGATAGCGTCCCATCAGTTGCATTTCGCTGGTCGCTTCTGCGTGAAAATCGACAAAACGGATTCTCGCGTCGGCTGGAACTTGTGTGAGAACCCGATCGGCGGCGTGCCAGGGATGATCAGCCGGTTGCATAAAAAGCCGACCAAGCAGACAAAAAAAGGCTACCTGGACGCCATTTCGGGCCGTCACGACAGCCCACTCGCGTCCTACCGATCCGGGTGGCAGGTTGGCTGGTTTCACAATATTGGAACGATCTTCCAAGACTGAATATATTTCGCGGCGTCGATAGACATGATCTCCAAGCGTGATGCCGTCGACACCTTCCCCGACCAATTCGCGATAGATTGCGGGTGTCAAGCCGGACCCACCTGCAGCATTCTCGGCGTTGGCAAGTACCAAATCGAGTTGTTCCCGACGGATCAGTCCGGGCACTGCGCGACAAACCATTTCACGGCCTGGCTTACCAACAATGTCACCGATGAAGAGAATACGCATGGGATGGGATTGCAGAGTGGGGCAACCGTCGCCGCGGGCAAGAAGCCGCGGTTGACGATTACCTTCAAGTACAAGGCTTCAAGCGGTGTTCGTGTTAGGTGATACTCGATTGGGGTTGAAGGCTCGCGCTGTTGCCCTGGTGAACACGCGATGTCGACAGGATGTTTTTACTTTGCTGTTTCGGTAAAACGCATTTCTCGAATCATGGTCACCTTGATTTCTCCCGGGTAGGTGAGTTGCTCCTCAAAAGTTTTGGCGATGTCGTGACAGATTTTAGCTGCTGATTCATCGGTGGTATGCCTCGTACTGGCGATCACGCGCACCTCTCGACCTGCTTGAATCGCAAATGCCTGGTGAACCCCGTCAAAACCAGTTGCAATCGTTTCCAATTCTTGCATCCTCTTGACATACCGGTCGAGCGTTTCGCGGCGTGCGCCGGGTCGCGCTGCACTACAGGCATCGGCGGCAGCACACAAGACGGTATATGGCTTGTCAGGTCGAATGTCGTCATGGTGACCCAGGGCAGCATGCACAACCTCGGGTCCTTCACCATATCTCTTGAGTAAATCGGCACCGATCGCGGGATGCCCTCCCTCGGCATCGTGATCCGCTGCTTTGCCAATGTCGTGCAACAATCCGGCACGGAGGGCCAAGTCGGCATTGAGTCCCACTTCGTCGGCAAGCATCGCGGTAATGAATGCCACCTCAATCGAATGTCGCAGCACATTTTGACTATAGCTGGTCCGATAGTGCAAGCGTCCCAACAAATTGACAACCCGATCGTGCAAACCGTGAACGCCTGTTTCCTGCACGGCCTCTTCTCCGTAGCGGCGTACCTTCGCCTCGATTTCCCGTTCAGTTTCAGTGACCAGTTCTTCAATCCGGCTGGGATGGATTCGCCCGTCGGCAATGAGCTTGTTCAGGGCGTTGCGTGCGACTTCGCGGCGGATCGGGTCAAACGCACTCACAATCACAACACCAGGTGTGTCATCAATAATAACATCGACGCCTGTCGCCTTTTCAAACGACCGGATGTTACGTCCTTCGCGACCGATGATTCGACCTTTCATTTCATCGTTGGGAATGTCGACGCTGCTGGTCGTCGCTTCTGCCGTGTGACTGGCTGCAAAACGTTGCAGCGAGGTAATTAACATCTCTTTTGCTCTGGCATCGACGATCTCAGCCAGTTTTTTTTCCTGCTTGAGAATGACCGTACCTTGCTCATGAGAAAGTTCCTGCTCGAGCTGTTCCAACAGCATTTGCTTAGCGTCCTCCAGACCAAGTGCACTGATTTGATGCAGGGTTTGGCGCTGGATGCCCAGCACGTCGTCGAGTTCTGACTGCCGACGGGTAATGGTTTCGAGCTTTTCGGACAGCTTGCGCTGGTTGCTCTCGACCATCTTTTCCTGTTTTTGCAGTTGAGCCGTACGCTGATCCAACTGATCGTGTTGCTTGTCAAGTTGGCGCTCACGAACAAACACTTTTTCGCGAGCGACACTGACCTGCTCTTCCATTTTGGCCTTTTCTTGCAACGCCATTTCGCGAGCCTCGAGCTCCGCTTCCTTGCGTCGGGAGCTGGCCTGCAGTTCGGCCTTTTCGAGAATTTGCTGGGCTTCCCTTTCAGCATCCCGTTTACGGAGATAGCCCAGCAGTTTCACAACTCCCATACCTAAAACAGCCGAAATGGCCGCAATAATCATGATCTTCAGGTTACTGGGACCTGGTACCTGTGCGACCGCCATGAAAACCAGCAACAGCGAGGATATTTCGAAAAACACTTTGTCGGTCCTTTTTATCTGAGCGCACACGACTTTGTCGGAGCGTACACAACGTCTGCCAAACGCAAACCTGTTCGCCAGCCGATGTCGGGGTATCACAATCCAGCAATACGCCACGATTTGGGAGAACCTGACAGGCAAAAACTGAGTATTGACAATATGCCTGGGAATGGCCTCTTACCGACAGGCAATTCCAAATCCTCCGTGGCCCAACGGCCACAAGTGCCATATGAGAAAAGCACGAATCTGTGACAGCCGACGGTACCGCTAAACGGCCCAGGTCCAACCGACCTGTTCTCCGACTCTGTCAACCAAGCCAGCTTAGCGTCGTGCTCAGAATTCTGACGAATTCTGAAAGAACCAGTTTCGCGTGGTGGCACAATTGGGTGATGAACTCGATATCTGCCAAGATCAAGAGGCTGAGATCAACAAACAGAAATCTGTAACCAAGCTCTCGGTACCACCCACCGCCACCGGTAGGCATGCCGGATGCCGGATGCCGGATGCCATTCTATCTGGAACTGGCCCAAACGGCCAAACTCCAGCCAGCCAAAAATCGGTCTGTCCCTCACGGACAGACAGACCTTTCAAATGACGCTTCACCCAAAAATACAACCTGCCCGAAATCAAACCACGGAGACTCCGCAGCTCGAATCCGTGCCAGCTTTCCGGCGCTAAGCTGAAAGTACAGAGCAACTTCACCAACTTGCCCATGATAACCAACAGCGCCGGGAGCTTGCTAAAAACAAAACTGGTTAATGACTGACTTGAACTCATTAAACTCGCACTAATTCCACACGGTGCCTGGTCAGGCAGCCCACTTCGACCACCGACCGCAAACACGTTTAGGTTGTTCGTTAAATAGTCAATCGCTGGAGCAACTTTCCACAGATCCAATGTTACAAATCTCCGGAAAAAGCTCAGCGAACTCAACTTGGCAAACCACGACAGATATTTGGTGACTTCACCTGACCAGGGGGGGTGCCAAATTGAGCTAACTTCATATACTAACACATATTGACCTAACTACAATGGGACCGGTCCGCAAAATCGAGGGAGCTTCAACCGACCCACTGGCGGCAAAGTTTTCCTGAACTACGTAGAGGGCAATTTCCTGGTCGATTTTGACGTTCCGGTCAGCTAGATGGTGGGGATCCGCCCAGCGGCTGCCCACACAACCAGCCCCATCGATTTCGTTTATCCGGCATCAACCAGAACCAAAAGTGTTGGCGGGACGCTCCCGCAAGCTCCAAATCGAACCATGTCTAACTCCCATACCAACACGCCGTTCAGGCATCCAGTCGTAGAAAAAGTTGCCCTGGCCTGGCCTCCACACAAATGGACAAATACCCATGTCCTGCTAGCCATCTCAGGCGGTGCAGACAGTGTAGCGTTGACCCGAGCCGTTTGGCATCTCAAACAACAATCCGGCGGTGATGGGCGGGTTTTTGTCGCCCATTTTAATCACCGGCTCCGCGGAGAAACTGCCGACCGTGACCAAGCGATGGTCGCTACACTTTGCCAACAACTCGGTCTGCCATTCCATACAGGCCAACCTCAACAACCGCTCGACGAGCAAGCCACCGACGGAGTCGAGGCCGCCGCCCGCCAGGCACGATACGAATTCCTTGGCCACACAGCCCAACAAATCGGAGCTCGGCTGGTGGCCACGGGCCACACCAGCAACGATCAAGCGGAAACGGTTCTCCATCGCTTGTTGCGCGGAACCGGGGTAGCGGGCTTAGCCGGCATTCGGTTCACTCGACCACTAGTTCCCGATATTTCGCTGGTGCGCCCTCTCTTGCGTGCCTGGCGCGTTGAAATTGAAGACTATCTGTCGGCGCTGGGGCAAACCTACTGCACAGACCCGACGAACACCGATCCGCGATTTACCCGCAACCGCCTGCGACACGATCTGTTGCCCAAACTACGTCGCGACTACAACGAGAGGGTAGATCGATCACTGGTCCGACTGGCGGAACAGGCAACCGAAGCACAAGCCTTTGTCGACGCTGCTGTTCATGGGTTGGTCGAGGACTGCGTAACGGTCAACCCAACGAAAGAGCAAGTGGTTATTCATGGCAAGGCTCTGCGCGAGCAGCCGATGCTGATCTCCCGGGAATTGTGCAAGCGGGTATGGACCACCAACGGCTGGCCACTCCAAGCGATGGGTTTTGATCAGTGGCAAAAATTAGCTCGCATGGCAGTGGCTGACCTTAAAAGCTGGTCGATCAATTTGCCCGGTGAAATTCGTGCCGAGCGGTGCGGTGAACAGCTGGTTTTAACACGTCAACGGTAGTTACGAATCCGCCAGGTGGTCGAGACCGTTGGCCTGCTAAGTCGAGGAGCGGGGCCGGCTGGCAAGCTGGGTAAAGATTTTCAGAGACAGCAACCACCTCTAGAATTCCTCCGTTTGTCAGTCGCAGCTTCCCCGGCGGGAAAACGATATTGAACCAGAGAAGTGCGGCTCATCTCGCGTGCTAGCTGCGGCTCATCTCGCGTGCTAGCATCGACCCGCGCTGGGCGATACGCCGCAAGCAACACAACTGCGGTCTTGACGCTACCGCAGACTTGCTTCTACCATCTGCAATCCCAATTTGCGTAACCAGGGCAAGATCTGTCGGTGATCACGAGAGACCGCATTGGAATAACACAATGCGCGGCTGTGATGGTCGTTGCGCTGATGGTACGACTCAGCTTTGTGGTGTGGTGGCAGACCAGCCAATTGCCAGCCCACGAACCATTCAAGTTTCCCGACAGCGAGAGCTATTGGGAACTGGGAAAACAGATTGCCGCCGGTGAGGATTACGAGTTCCGGTCCCCGCAGCACCGGGTATTCCGCACGCCAGGGTATCCGTTGCTGTTGGCGGGTATGTTTCGAATTGCAGGGACGAACGCGCCACCGATTACTGCCCGCCTGCTGGGTGCGGTGATCGGGACGTTCACGGTAGGAGCAGTGTATTGGCTCGCCAAACGAACTTTCAATTCAACTTCGGCACTTGTCGCGGCCGGGATGGCGGCTGTTTACCCTGGCGCAGTTGCCATCAGCGGGTTGGTCTTGGCCGAGGGGCTGTTCACGTTGTGGATGTTCCTGCAGCTCATCCTATGGACCTATGCAATCGGCGCCAGATACCGCGATGGCATTTCGAGAGACTTCCCAAACGATCCGGGCGTTGGTCCCTATCCGTTCCCGAAGCGAGTATTCATAACAGGGCTGATGTCAGGAATTGCCGCAGGCTTGGCTACCCTGACACGCCCCAGTTGGTTGCTCTTCACGCCATTTGCAATTATCGCCTGTCTGCTTGTTTGCCGAGATCGACGCCGGCACGCCCTGCTAGGGCTAGCTATGCTGGCGGGCCTTTTGTCCACCATGAGCCCCTGGTGGATTCGCAACTGGCAAGTCACCCATCACTTCGTGCCAACCACGCTTCAGGTTGGTGCAAGCCTGTACGACGGTCTCCATGCCAAGGCCGACGGAAGCAGCGAAATGTCGTTCATCACCAAAGTCGAGTCACAGTTTCAAGCAGACAGCGAAAAAGGTCAACACGATTCGGTACCCATATCGGAATACCAATTCGACCGCCACCTGAGGATGGCGGCCCTTTGCTGGGCTATGGAGAACCCCACACGCGTCATCGAACTGGCAGCGGTCAAGTTTGCACGGATGTGGAATTTCTGGCCGAACGAAGCAAGTTTTCGCAGCTGGCCACTCCGGCTGGCTGTTCTTGGTACCTATACACCTGTCATGATTTTGGCGCTGGCTGGCGTCTGGATTCACCGTCACCAGCCCTTTGTGGTCCTGATCCTCACGTTACCCGCAATCTATCTGACACTGCTGCATATCGTTTTCGTAAGTTCGCTCCGTTATCGGCAACCAGCCATGTTGACGCTGATCGTGCTGGCCGCCGCAGCAGTCGTGGCCTGTACAACGGGCAGTCACCGAGTCCATGCCTCAAGCCGTTCCCAGAAATGATGCCCATCCAACTCTTTCTATGTTGCCGGGTTGATGTCTATTTTTAGCCGACTGGTAAACTCTTGCTGGATACTCTTCAAGTGGTCGTTGACCCTTGCCGTTGTTGCTGCGCTGCTATTTGGGTCCTACACCGTTTTTTACCTTAACGATCAAATTTGCCATCACGCCCAGCAACTCCTGGCCAGTCACTACCGCGACCTCGATGTTGAAATCGGGAGTGCCCACTTCCTGAAGGGGCAAGGCATCAAGCTCTATGATTTTGCCATTTACGAACCCACACCGACCGGAGGTCGGTTACCGCTGCTCACGGTGGACGAAGTCTTTCTCCAATGCTCGACCAAGCTGGAAGAAATCGTCACGGGTAAACTCCATGTACAAAAAGTGATCGGCAAACGTGCGGTATTGCACGCATCCCAAGAATTAAATGGCTCATGGAATATCGAAGCGTTGTGGCCAACTCCCCGGTTTGGCAACCAGCCTCCGGTGGTCGAAGTGCAGAACGCAATTCTCCTGGTCGATACCTTCGCCGATCGGGAGTCGGTCCAGCTGGTAGTACGGGAAATCAATCTTGTCCTGCAACCTGATGGGGTCCTGCAACCTGATGGGACCGTTGCCGGTCAAGGAAAGCCAGTCACTGCCGCCCGGGCAATGTCAGACCGCCGCTATTTACTCGCAGCGACCGTCAGCGGTGCACCCGCCAAACAGTTCAGTCTGCAAGGAGAGTTCTCCACCACAGGGGGAGGTATCGACCTTACGACCGACATCCGCGATCTGGAAGTTTCACCATCCCTTCTGAAAACGCTTGTGGCAATAGGGATCGAAAGTTTAGAAGGTGTCCAACTCAGCGGCCGCGTGACTGGTACTGCGCGCGTCTCGCGGGCAGCCGGAGTCCAGCAGCCACTCCACTACGAAAGTCAATTCGCGCTGGACCAGGGAAATTTCAACCATCCTATGTTGCCCCGACCCTTGACCGACCTGAGCCTCCGCGGGCGATACGAGGGCAAACGCCTCATGATTGAGAAACTTGCTGGCAAATGCGGGACAGCCGAGTTGCTACTTGCCTGCGAACGGGTGGGATGGGGAGACCATGCGCCGCTGGGATTGCATGCGCAGGTGACTGGGCTGCCGCTGGACACAACCCTTGTTGGCGCACTCCCCGAGCAGTTGCTGCGTATGTGGACACGTTATGACCCGTCTGGGTACGTCGACGCCGACCTCAAACTTACCTTCAATGGTCAAGATTGGTTCCCTCAACTCATGGTCGTCTGCCAAGGTGTTTCATTTACCGAAACCAGGCATTTCCCTTACCAACTTGAGCAGGGGACCGGAACCATTTTCTTTCAACGGTCCGCCAGTGAGCCCAGTGGCCGGTTGAAGCTTGATTTGATTGCGTCAGGCCGTGGGCGACCCATTCGCATCGTCGGCGAATTCACAGACCTTTTTCCAGAGTCAACTTACCAGAATTCCGAGCACAAATCGGGCCCTCCCGGCTGGGTCGAAGTTTCTGGCACCCAAATCCCAATTCATGCCCAGTTGATCAACGCCCTGAAACCTGACGCACAACGGATCGTGCGTTCCCTTCAACCTGCGGGTAACGTCGATTTCCGCTGGCGGCTTGAGCGGGCCGAGCGTGATCAAAAAGAATCGCGCCGTTCGCTTGAACTCGAACTGTCGGACTGTGAAATCCGGTACGAAAAATTCCCCTATCATTTGCGCCACGTCACAGGCCGGGTCGTGTTTGAAAACGATGTTTGGCGCTTTGAGAACCTTGAGAGTTGCACCCCGAACCGGGCAACGGTGATTCAATTGGTCGGAGAATCACGGCCCCAGCCAGAGGGTCGCCGCCTGCAACTTACCGTGACTGGCAATGACATCCCGCTGGATGATGAACTTTTCCAGGCGGTATCACCGAAAATGCAAGCGGTCTGGCACCAACTTCAGCCCCAAGGGCGCATCAACTTTGTTGCCGAAGTCGACCATTTGAAGGTTCCCGAGCGGACCACATCGCCGAACCTGCGGATTGCAATTCAGCCTCGGCCGCGCAGCGTTTCTATCGAACCCTCATTCCTCCCCTACCCGTATCGTTTGGATCAAATCGAGGGAAACTTTGCTTATGCGAACCACCAACTCGTGATGACCGACGTGCGAGCCCGACACGGTCGGATCGATTTCGCAACGCAAGGCCAATGGCAAGAACTTGCGGAAGGAGGTTGGCGACTGAATTTCACGAATTTCAACGCCGATCATCTCTCAACCCACAATCGGGACTTGATCATGGCTCTCCCATTGCGTTTACAAAAGGTAGTTAACGATCTTGCACCGGATGGCACTTTCCGACTCTACGACAGTGCTTTCGAATTCACCAAGCCAGCCGGCAGCTCGCCCCGCATCGCATCAAAGTGGGATTTGAATATCGACTGCCACCAGACCGACCTCTATGTTGGCATCCCACTTGAAGATTTGAGTGGCACGATCCAACTCACGGGTTCGAGCGACGGTCAGCGGGCAAGCCTTGGTGGTGAATTGGCACTCGACTCGGTTGTCTGGAATCAAGTTCAATTTACCTCGGTACGAGGGCCTATCTGGATCGATAAAACCGAGGCGGGATCGCTGTGCTTGCTGGGGCGCGGAGCGGCCACGAAACAGCAACAGACTCCCCGCGATGTTTCAGCCGAAGTTTATGGCGGCACGCTCGTTGGAAACATACAGGTCCGCAACATTGGATTACCGCAATTCCAATTGTCGGCAACTCTGGCAGGAGCGGATGTGGCCCGTCTGGTCAACGAAAGGTTTGGTCGACGCGATCCGATAACAGGAACCGTCAACGGTTGGATCAATTTATCGCAAACCGGCCGCTCCCCAGATGCGATGTCGGGACGCGGTGAAGTACACGTCGTGGATGCCAATATTTACAAACTACCGCTTCTGGTGGGACTGCTTAAGGTGCTCCAGAATCGCACACCCAATACGACCGCGTTCAATCAATGTGACGCAAAATTTGCCATCCAGGGGCAACATGTTCACTTCGATGAACTCAATTTGTCGGGTGACGTCGTCAACCTTGATGGGCGTGGCGAAACGAACTTCCAGGGCGACGACCTGAACCTGGTTTTTCATGCCATGGTAGGCCGACGCCGTTTACCCCTGATTTCACCCCTGTTCAGCGAGGCCAGCAAACAAACTTTGCAGCTCCGCGTCGACGGCACCTGGCAAAACCCGATCATCCACCGGGAAGCCTTACCCGCAGTCAAAAAAACCATCGCACAAATCCAGGCAGAATTGCAACCTACTGTAGAGCCAACCGAACGCGGCGCCAATTCGCGTTTCCCGTTCTGGCCATTCCAGTGATAATGATGAAAGCAGTGCAACCTCGATCGCAATTCAGCGAGGAGAGTCAACGATGAGCGTAGGACCTTTGGGAGGGTTGGTTGGAAGTGCAGCCGGCGTTCCAGTGGCACAGACCAAAGGGAGCGAAGTCGAACGTGATCAACGTGAATCGGCTGGCCAGGCACGGGAAGTGGATTTGGCCGGTCAAGCAGAACAGGCCCAAGGTATTGGGCAAACCAAACAGGACCACGAAATCTCCGAACGTGATGCCGACGGGCGTCGACCGTGGGAAACAGCCTTGCAATCCCCCGAGGACCACGCTGCATCCGTTTCACACGAGCCACTCCAAAGCAAAGACGCTGCAGGAACAGCCGGTAATCAACTCGATGTAACTGGTTAATACCTTGCCGAATGAAGAAAACTGTCCACGAAGCGGAATCAACCATTTTCGCTTGTCATGGTTCCCCTCTCAATCCAGCGTGCTGATCGTTTCAGTCCTGGGGGTGTGATCATGATCCCGCATCATCTGTAACCAGTTGCTCGTTCGATTCATGAAATTCACGAAGATGCACGGTGCTGGCAACGACTATGTATATGTCGACTGCTTTGCCCAACCGATTCCACAAAACATACCCGAACTCGCACGCCGCATCTCCGATCGACACTTCGGCGTTGGTGGTGATGGGTTGATCCTGATTTGTCCCACCGAACAGGCCGATGCCGAAATGCGCATGTTCAATGCCGATGGTTCCGCATCGGAAATGTGTGGTAATGGGATTCGTTGTGTCGCCAAATATGTCTACGACCACAACATCTGTCCCCAAGAAACACTGAGAATCAAATCTGGCGAACAATTGTTGACGCTGGAGCTCTATCTCAGCCAGGGCCAGGTGGACCGCGTTCGCGTCGACATGGGAGAACCCGTTCTCAAGCCGGCTGACATTCCGACGACACTGCACGGCCTGTCGGTTAACGACCCCGCTTGTAACGTGCCGTTGGTCCTTGGTGACCGGCAGTTTGACGTCACGTGTGTTTCCATGGGTAATCCACATTGCGTTACGTTCGTTGACGAACTAGCCGATGACTGGGTCCTACGTATCGGGCCTCAGATCGAAACCGATCCGCATTTTCCCAATCGCGTAAATGCCGAGTTCGTGGAAATTCTTTCCCCGTCGAAAGTGCGGCAACGCACCTGGGAACGCGGTAGTGGCGAAACGATGGCCTGTGGAACCGGGGCCAGTGCTGTCTGTGTGGCAGGCGTGCTGACCGGAAAAACAGGCCGCAGGATCCTTGTCCATCTGCCGGGCGGTGATTTGGAACTTGAGTGGACTGAAGCCGACAACCACGTCTACATGACCGGCCCAGCCGCAGAGGTCTTCAGCGGCAACTGGCCTGATTGAACAATCCGCAGACGGTCAGGAGGCCGGCCAGATGAGACGCACCCGAAGCATTCCCCCAAAAACCAATTTCCTGGTTGGCACTGCTGGCCTGTTGGCTGCCAAATTGGTGCAAAGCTGGATGAGCACGCTCGACTACCGCGTCGGTTTCTATGACCGCTCGGTCGATCCGGCACGCGGACTGGGTGGCCCTCGCATCTATATTTTCTGGCACGAAAATATTCTCCTCCCCCTCTATTTGCGCGGGAGTTGTCGCCTCGCCATGCTTTTGAGCCAACACCGGGACGCCGACATCCTGGCCCGCATTGCGCATCATGTCGGCTTCGACTGCGTGCGCGGCTCGACCTACCGGGGTGGCGTCGACGCGGTTCGCGAATTGCTCAGGAAAAGCGATGGAATGCATTTGACGATCACGCCCGACGGCCCGCGTGGTCCCCGTCGACGGCTGGCTCAGGGCCCCATCTATCTGGCCTCCCGCCTGAACCTTCCACTGATCGCACTGGGCTTTGGCTACAATCGCCCGTGGCGGGTCCGCAGCTGGGATCGCTTTGCAATCCCCAAGCCATACTCACGGGCGCGCGGACTCGTCAGCCCGCCAATGCAAATCCCACCTGACCTGGATCGCGCCGGGATCGAAACGTGCCGCCTGCGTGTTGAGAAACTCCTCAATTGTCTGACCGTGGAGGCAGAAACTTGGGCAGAATCGGGACATCGCATCGCAGGTGAAGTCCATATCCAACCGCAAGCAGCTCCTCTCCCTTCGAGAAGCAAGATGACCGAACCAGCCGCTGCAACCACATTCTGCTTGCCTAAGGCGAGCAAAGCCGTCGAGGCCCGCGTGGCCTGACATTCAACCATGGGTTAACCGGATCTTTGGTTCGCGGTTAAGAGTTACCGACGGAGGCCGTGGTACGGCAAACACGCGTTGCACTTCACTTGCGGAAAAAAGCCTCTTCAAGATCAACCAGCTTATGCTTTACAATAGGGGAGATGTCGAGTTTAGCCACCCAAACTGAACAGCACGCCCTGTCGGTTAGCGATTTAACCGCACAGATCAAGGGTCACTTGGAAACCGGGTTTCCTTCCGTCTGGGTGACTGGCGAAATCTCGAATTTTGCGCGCCCCCAATCAGGGCATTGCTATTTCACACTCAAGGACGACGGTGCGCAAATTCGGGCGGTCTTATGGCGATCCACGGCTGCGCGAGTCAAAATCGATCTGGCAGACGGCCTGGAAATCATCGGCCACGGGCATGTCGACGTTTACGGGGCACGTGGTACTTATCAGCTAGTCCTCGATCAACTTGAGCCGAAGGGCATAGGTGCCTTGGAGTTGGCACTGCGCAAATTGCGTGAAAAGCTGAAGGCTGAAGGCCTCTTCGACCGCTCACGAAAACGACCTCTACCCCCCTTTCCCGGCAGGATCGCCTTTGTGACCAGTCCCACTGGTGCGGCGATTCGCGATTTTCTGGAGGTACTACGGCGGCGATGGCGTGGTGCGAACGTGCTCGTGATTCCGGCACGTGTCCAAGGTAGCGGTGCCGCGGCAGAAATCGTGGCCGGTATTCTAGCAGCGGGGCGTCTTCGGCCAGCCCCAGACGTACTCGTCGTTGGCCGGGGTGGCGGTAGCCTGGAAGATCTCTGGTGCTTTAACGACGAGGCTGTTGTTCGCGCCCTGGCAGCGTCGAAGATTCCTACGGTCTCGGCGGTGGGGCATGAGATTGACGTTACCCTCGCGGATCTGGCTGCTGACGTGAGAGCACTCACACCGAGCGAAGCAGCCGAACGCATCGTGCCTGCCGTCGATGAGATCCAAACTCAAATGCGCGGGCATGGCCAGCGGTTACTCAATACGATACGCAGGTACGTCACGGCTGCCGGAACCCGCCTCGACGCGTTGGCGACACAACGCTCCTTCCGTCAACCCTTTGAAATTATCCACGATCGCAGCCGCTGGTTGGACGAATGGGCCACCCGGGCAACCAGCGCAGTCCAGCGAAATATCCGCGATCGGCAAGCAGAGTTTTGTGCACAAGCAGGAAAACTAGAGTCGCTCAGTCCGCTTGGCGTTCTTGAGCGTGGCTATAGCATCACGCAGGATGCCAAAACGGGCCGCGTGATACGTAAATCTTCCCAATTGCGTCGGGGACAGCTAATCATATCCCAGTTCGCTGTCGGGAAAGCAAAGTGTACGGTGGATGAAGTGTCCATGAAGGAGTAACCAGTGGCAAAAAAGAAGGTTTCGAAACAGAAATCCAGATCTGATCCACAAATCCAGGGCTTCGAAGAATCACTGGCCGAACTGGAAAAGATCGTGAGCCAACTCGAGAGTGGCAAACTTGGCCTGTCAGAAGCCTTGACGCAATACGAGGCTGGAGTCGGGTACCTCAAAGCGTGTCATGGACAGCTTGAACAGGCAGAGCGTAGAATTGAGTTGCTCAGTGGGGTCGACACCGATGGTAACCCGATTGTGGAACCGTTCAACGATGGAGCTACATCGACTGAAACAACGGGCAACCGCAGTCAACAACGCACCGCTGGTCGGCATCTCGGTCCTGCCGGAGAAAAAGCCGCCGACGTGGACTCAGCTGGGCGACTCTTTTAGAATTAAAAGGTTGGACCGTTCCCCAGCGACCTGGTTTGCCTCATTGCCTTTCCTCACCATCGGCCTGTTCCCCCATGGAATTGATTGAGACTCCTCCGATCAACCTCGATCGTTTGCACAGTTGCATCAACTCTGAGCTGGACCGTTATTCCCAGTTCGGTCGGGGGTGTCCGGACTCTTTGGCTGAGGCAATTCGGTACACGCTCTTGGCGCCGGGCAAGCGGCTCCGCCCACAGCTTGTCGTGATGGCAGCCCAGGCATGTGGCGGATCTGTCCAGGAAGCGCTTCCCGCCGCTTGTGCGGTGGAAATGGTTCATACCTACTCGTTGGTTCACGACGATTTGCCTGCGATGGATGACGACGATCTCCGCCGCGGTCGACCAACGTGTCACAAGTTGTATGGGGAGGACGTTGCTATTCTGGTTGGCGACGCACTCCTGGCTCGAGCTTTTGAAATCCTATTGGCGGAGATTCAACCTGCTGAGCGGGCGGTCCGCTGCGCGGGTGTGTTGGGCAATGCCGCCGGTGCGACGCGACTGGTCGGCGGTCAAGCCGACGATCTGGCCAACCATTTCTCGGGCTGTACGGTCGAGCAATTGGAGAGCATCCATCAACGGAAAACAGGCGCCCTGTTTATCGCCTCGCTGGAAATGGGGGGAATTATCGCCGGAGCCAACGACACCCAGCGCGGTGCGCTGAAAGCGTATGGAAGTCATTTGGGCCTTGCCTTTCAGATCACCGACGATTTACTGGATGTCACTGGCAATCCAGAAGACGTAGGCAAACGGCTTGACAAAGATGCGAACCATGGAAAGCTTACCTTTCCCAAGCTGTTAGGGGTAGAAAAAAGTCGGTGCCGTGCCGCCGAGTCGATCGACCAGGCCTGCGCTGTCCTGGCACCCTTGGGAGAAGCAGGTGCCGACCTGCACCACCTGGCGAACTTCGTGCTGAATCGAAATCGATGATGAGCGAATTGACTGCAAAGAAAACGCCGATCCTTACCACGATCGAATCGCCGCGCGACCTGCACCGGCTTTCGCTCATTGAACTAGAGCGATTAGCGGGTGAAATGCGAGAGGTGCTTTGCAATCTTATTAGTTGCCGAAGCGCGCACTTCGCCTCGAACTTGGGCGTCGTCGAGTTGTGCCTCGCCCTGCATCAAACGTTTGACTTTCTTCACGATCACTTGATTTGGGATACGGGACATCAGATCTATCCCCACAAACTGATCACTGGCCGGTTTTCGCAATTCGATACCATGCGGACCAAGGGTGGGTTGATGGGATACCCTAATCCGCACGAAAGCGAATACGACTTGTTCATGACCGGTCATGCCGGGGCAAGTGTTTCAACCGCGCTCGGTCTGATGACCGGGGACCATCTGCGGAAGGAAGACGAAGATCGCTGGAGTGTTGCCGTGGTCGGTGACGGTGCGTTCCCCTCTGGAATCGTCTACGAAGCCATGAACAATGCCGGGAAGCTTGGTGACCGGCTGCTCGTAGTGCTCAACGACAACAAGATGTCAATCTGTCCTCGCGTCGGTGGGATCGCAGATTACCTCGATCGCCTGCGAATGCACCGGTCCTACTCGGGGTTCAAAGAGCGGGTCATAAACGTGCTCGACAAGGTGCCTTTGCTGGGAGATCCAGCCGAACGCTTCTTGACACAGGTTAAAGAAGCAGCCAAAGCAGGCCTGCACGGTGGAATGTTGTTCGAAGAGCTGGGCTTTCGATACATTGGCCCGATCGATGGCCATGACATTGGCTTGCTCCGCAAGTACCTGCGCATGGTCAAGAAAGTTAAAGGGCCTGTGCTCCTGCACGTGGTTACGGAAAAGGGTCATGGTTTTCAACCAGCCAGCGAAGATCCCGTGCTATTCCACTCGCCCCCACAATTCGAACGTAGCGAGAATCGTATTGTGGAAATGAAGAAATCCTCGTCCCGCGGGTTTACCCACGTCGCTTCTGAAGCAATTCTCCAACAAATGTCGGTCAACACCGATGTGACCGTTATGACTGCCGCCATGTGCCAAGGTACCCTGTTGGAACGAATCCGCGACTTGCATCCCGATCGCTTCTTCGATACCGGTATTTGTGAAGGGCACACGGTCGCCTTCGCCGCGGGACAGGCCAAAGTCGGGTTGCGACCAATCGTTGATATCTACAGCACGTTCCTCCAACGTGCTTTCGACCAAATCTTCCAGGAAGTCGCCCTCCAGAATTTACCCGTCACCTTCTTGCTCGACCGTGCCGGCCTGGCTGGACCCGATGGCCCCACCCATCACGGTATATTTGACCTTGGCTACATGAGGTTGTTTCCGAACATGGTCATCATGGCGCCGGGAGATGAATATGATCTCCCGGCAATGCTTCAGTTCGCGATTCAGCATGACAGTCCGTGCGCAATTCGTTATCCCAAAGGCACCGCAAAACTGCTCGAAGGTGATCGGACTCCCCTTGAACTCGGGGTTAGTGAGATCTTTCATTGGGGACGTGATGGGACGATCGTTTCCTGCGGGGCACTACTGCCGACATGCCTGGCCGCCGCTGAACTGCTGGAGAAAGAAGACTTGGATGTTGGTGTGATCAATGCTCGCTTTGTGAAACCACTCGATACAAAAACGATTTGCCGTGCTGCCTGCGAGACCGGATTTCTGGTGACCGTCGAAGAGGCTGCCCTGGCCGGTGGATTCGGTTCCGCCGTGCTTGAGGCCGTGACCGAAGCTCAAATCGAACCCTGCCAAATTCAGCGACTCGGGATCCCGGATCGCTTTATTGAGCATGGAGAACGAGGCGAATTGCTTGCCGATTTGGGACTGGATGCCGCAGGAATCGCGCAAGCTTGCCGAACACTTGCCGATGACCAAACCAAACTTGTATCTGGTCAAACCAAACTTTACGAATAATTGCCTCACACACTTAAACGTAAAACAGAGCCAAGGATCTGGCGACCTCGCGTAAAGCTTTGTTTGACAAAGCAAACCCTCCGGTTCGTCATGAAATTGTGCCCCCCACAGGTCACCAGCCGATGTCAACCTCCACCGCTCAACGGGTCATAATTCTCGCCGATGGCACCCGCGATCCAATGCGGGCAGCCGTTGAGCAATTTCGACCGATCGTCGAAAAACATCTGAAAGTTGTCGCCGTTTCGCTCGATTTTCGTGAAGACCTTTCTTCCTGCGACGCCGATCTGGTCATCGTGATGGGTGGCGATGGCTCGATGCTTCGGGCCGCACATCAAATGGCCCACCGTCAGCTACCTGTGATCGGTGTCAATCTCGGCAATCTCGGATTTCTGGCAGGCCTCCAGCCGGACGAACTTGAGGTCATGCTACCGGAGGTCGCGGCTGGCAGGTATCGGGTGATCGAACATCTGATGTTTGAGTGCAGCATCATCCGTGGTGGTAAGTCGAACGAGCCGTTGCTGGGACTGAACGAGGTCACCGTGCTAGCAGGCCCACCATTCGCAATGATTGATATACAGCTTTACGTTGACGGAGATTTGGCCACCACCTATAGTTGCGACGGTTTGATCGTCAGCACCCCGGTAGGATCGACGGCACACAGTTTGTCGGCGGGGGGTCCCATTCTGCGCAAGAACCTGCAGGCCTTTGTGGTCTCGCCGATCAGCCCGCACACACTCACAAATCGCCCGGTGGTCGACACGGCAGATCGCCTTTACGAAGTGGCCGTTCCCCAGCCCAATCAAGGAACGTCGCTGGTCATCGACGGTCGTGTACAAGGCTCGCTCACAGGCGAAGATCGGGTGCGCATCGTACGTTCGACAGCACGCTTCCAAATGGTGGAGGTGGCCGGGCAGGGATACTATCGTACGCTGCGCGAAAAAATGGGGTGGGGAGGACACCTGAAACTCACCGAGTAACCGTATTCAAGGTCCACCTTCCCGCAAGCTGTCGAGTCGAAGCCCGGCCGACTTTAACTCGCCAGCCCAACCAGCCCCGCGGGAACATGAGTGCCTCGGGAAATCAGCACCGACCCGCCGTTAGCTTTCGAACGCAAGGATGCATACCGATGAATCGCTCTTATGTTTCTGGCCACTGTGCTGCTTTCGTATTCGTTTTATCAACCACCACTGCTTCTCACGGTGGGGACACGAAGTACGACCTGATCTACAAGTTCTCGACCGGCGACGTCATCCGGTATGAGGTCGAACACCGCATGTCGATCCGTAACACGATCGACAAAGAAACACAACTGGCAACCAGCGAAACCAAATCCGTGAAGGCGTGGCGGATTCTCGATGTCCTACCGGACGACCAGATCGAACTGATGAACATGGTTGAACAGGTCTACATGAAGAACCGGCTGCCTGATCTGGATAACCAAATCTACGATAGCACGAAAGACAAAATTCCTCCTCCCGGATTTGAAGATGCAGCCAGGGCGGTAGGCGTACCAATCAGCATTCTGCGGATGTCTCCCCAGGGGGAAATCCTGGATCGCAAAATGCAGATCCATCAACCGGCGGCTGACCCCGATGCGCTCATCACCGTGCAACTTCCTGAAGAACCGGTCGCGATCGATGAAACCTGGGACGAACCGCTGCGTGTTACAGTACAGTTGAAAGAAGGAGGCACCCGGGCTATTCAAGCCCGCCGACATTACAAGTTGAAGGATGTCAAGCACGACGTGGCAACTATTGAGCTCAGCTATCAGATCTTGTCGCCAATCAATGCCTATCTCGAAGCTCAACTCATTCAGCGGTTCATGAATGGCACCGTCAGATTTGATATCGCAGCGGGTCGGATTCTCTCGCAGGAAATGAAGGTCGATCGACGCGTGCTCGGATACGCCGGTCCCACCAGCAGCATGCATTACGTAATGCAAATGAAAGAAAGACTACTGGAAGACGTCCCTGAGGTAGCACAAAAACCGTGACGTGCAAGGCCTTTTTCCGCTGCTCGAGGTTCGGCGACCAGGTGCAATCCACCCACAATGACAATCCGACCGTCTGGCTTGCCGAAGCCGACTTCACAAGCCCAGCGAGCGGCATGACGAGTCAAGCCCTGCAGATTGCAGGTTGGAGCACCACACCAGGAGGTGATACCCCAGCGCAGGCACAACGACCGCAAGATTTCTTCCGACGAACTGGCGGCGACGGTTGGCACTAGCCGCGATGTTGCGAAAGCCCCATTGCAGGACTTGCTTCAGGCACATCCTGGGACTTACCAGGTCGATCAGGATAGCAATGGGAGAGCCAATTCGATCGTTGACCTCGCGAAACATACTGCTCACCCACACCCGGCATGGGCCGTGTTGAGGCTAAAGAGATCCACACCTGCCTGAGTTGATCCAGCCAACTGCCCTGGGCTGGGGAGATGCAGGGCCAACCGTCGCGACGATTTTCGTGCGGGAGCGTTGCTGGGAATTTTGCAACGTGTGCATGCCGTCCAACAAATGTGCCGAGGGATCCATTGCCAGATCGTAAACCATTTTTCCAAGGAACCTGTTACGGCCCCTGTCGGTGGGGATGGGAATATGGTCTTCTTGTAGTATCACTGGCCGATTCCAGTGGTTGTGACAAACGAAAAAAATTTCACGCCAGTTTAACCTCCTTAAACCGCAGCGGTGGAAAACCAGCTTTCCACTTGCAGAACGCTTGGTCCTCATAGCCGGGTGAATTTGCTACAACACGTCCATGCCGAACCGAATAGATGACAACCCGATAGCCAGTGATAACCCACCTGGCGAAACCAGGTCCGCAAAACCAACGAGCAAACTACGGCCCCTGGTAATCCTTGCGGGGAGTGGTCTGATTGTTTTGCTCGCCGTGGCCGCCATGCTCCGCTTTGCGGTCGCCCGAAGACTACCAGCCCTCACTCCGGCAAGGCTCCAAGCCGCGGAGCAACGCTGGCATACGAACGGACCAGCCAATTACGACATGGATGTCAAAATCGAGGGCAATCGAGCTGGAACCGTACAAGTGGAGGTCCGGAAGCAGGTGGTAACGAAAATGGTTCGGGACGGACAAATACCCTCACAGCAAAGAACTTGGGACGTTTGGTCGGTACCCGGTATGTTTGAAACCATCGAGCGGGAAATTGAACTAGCGGAAGATCCCGAGCGCGAGATGCAGGCAGAACACGGCACCAAACTTTGGTTGAAGGCCGAATTCGATCCGCATTACGGATATCCGGCCCGATTTCACCGCGCTGTCTTTGGTGGCGGGCCGGAGGTGTATTGGCACGTTACTCTCTTCCAGCCGAAGGATCCCTGAATGATTGTGCATAATTCGCGGACCACGATCCGGGCTCGCCGAACTAACGAAACCCCATGAGCAAATCCCCGACGGATACCGGTTATTGGAGTGGCAAACGTGCGGTCGTCACGGGAGCTTCGAGCGGGCTGGGAAAAGTTCTTGCCGAGTCACTCGTTTCGCGAGGTGCCCGCGTGCTGCTGATTGCCCGTGGCGAGGCCGCGTTGCTCGCGGTGGCCAATCAGTTGCAGCAGCGTGGTGGCGACGTGGCAACCCTGACAGCGGATGTCACGCAAAGTGACGATGTCCAGCGGATCGTCAAGGCGACACAGCAAGAGTTGGGCGGCGTCGACCTCCTTTGCCACGCTGCGGGGCGATCGATGCGCGGTGAAATCCTCGCAACCACACCCGAACAACACCGCCAGTTATGGGAAGTCAACTTTCTGGCAATAACACAAGTAACTCAGCATCTGGCAGATCCGCTAGTTGCCAGTGGTGGGCACGTCGTACTGATTGGCTCGTTGGCCAGCAAGGTCGCGCCACGCTACATGGGAGCCTATCCGGCCAGTAAGTTTCCCGTGGCAGCCTACGCACAGCAGTTGAGACTGCAGTGGGGTACAACCGGCCCGCACGTGTTGTTGGTCTGCCCAGGGCCGTTCGCCGGGGCTGGTGCCGCAGGACGATACGACGAACAGGCGGCTGATTTGCCTCCTGCCGCAAGCCAGGCCGGGGGTGGTGCTCGAATCCGAAAAATCGACCCGCGGTGGTTGGCGGATCAAATTCTGCAGGCGTGTGAACGCCGGCAAATCGAACTGATTGTTCCCCGAAAATCCCGCCTTTTGTTTGCATTGTCGCAAATCTCACCCAGGCTTGGTGATTGGCTCTTGAGGAAGACAACCGCCGACTGAACTTTACGGCTGGCGTTGGCGCAAACCAAAAGGACCCGGTTGGCCCTGCGAGGGCAGCCAACCGGATCCTTTGCTCGGTGAGAAGCTACTTTCCCTTTCCAGGGTCACGCCGCGGCGCAGTCCTGATCAACCTGTGCCGGAGCTGCGGTGTCGCCCAAGCGACGCGAAGCAGTTCTCGTCAAAGTACTGGGATGTGTGCCGTTTCCCGTGACGGGTAAAATCGCCCAACCCCGGCGAATCAGCGGCAGAATCTGCCCAGTCGAGTAGTCGCGAGTGCCGTCAACCAGGAAGACCGAAGTCAACGCGGTGCCAACCTCTATTTCACGAAGGATCTAACCCACATGAAGGGGGGGTGGGTCGGCGCCTGCGGGGTATCGCACCGATCCGGCCTTAACGACCCTCATCGGGCGATTAGAGTAGCAATCCCCGTGCCAACTGCGTGACGCAGTGCCATCACGGGAAAAACAAGTTGCGTGATCGGGTGAAAAACGCGGAAAATTCCGCCCACCCACAAACATCGACGACACTTCCAGCGGTGGTGAGTCGGTCGGCCAACTGTGTAAGAGTTGCAAAACCGGGAAAAATCGCAGCTATCAAGGCGGTGCGCACAAATCGGCAGACCCATCGTTTGCGTCCCCGACAGCCCTTTGTTAAATTCCTCGAGCCTCGCCATTCCGCAGCAAGCTGACCGTCATTGCTTGTAAAACAGGTTGGACTCGCTCCATCTCACGATCTTCTGCCTGGCAAAACAACAGGTAGGTTGTTCCTTCGCGTTGAAATCCCCGGAACCACGCCGTATTGGAAAGATCGAGACAAAAGAAGTTGATATCGTAGCCAACCATCGGTTGATCCTCGACCTCGTCAGCAGCAGTGTCGAACTCGAGAAAAGCATATTCATCCTTCATCGCTGCCAGCACTTGTTCCAGTAGCTCGGTAGGGTTCACCGTGCCATGGTAACGCGTGAGAGACCAAAAAGCCGTGTCGGGGCTGCTGACCGTGATTGAAATATTACCCGCAGCTTCTGCCGGCGCATCGACTTCCCAGTTCTCTGGGAATTCAAAACGAATTCCGAATTGGTCAAAAAATCCAGGCATACAATACCTTACCATCTGCCAGCATCGCGGGAAACAGTTTATCGTCACACAGTGGGGTGGTGTCAGCGACTCCATCAAGCTGACATTGCCGACGGTCCCGCGGAAAGCTACCCTCCGCACGACTTCTACGGTACGGTTTGATCACGGCCACACCCCGTTCTGCAGGCTCTTGCGTGCCAGTCGCGGCCCATCGACCAAGCCAGCACTCCTTGTAAGGTTGTATGCGAGCTTTATGCGGTACGCTGTTTTATTGTCTGCCGGGCTTATTATCCTTGGGGGATGCGCGTCGATGCGTCATCGCGGTGCGGTCCCCGAGGCGGTCGCGACCTGCCGCGAGCTTTCGCGTCAAGGTGCTACCGCCGTGGAAGCAGGTCAATGGGACAAAGCTGAAGTCCTGCTGCGGAAGGCGATAGAGGTTTCACCAACGGACGCGGCGAGCCGATACCAGCTGGCCGAACTACTTTGGGAACATGGCACCAAGGACGAAGCCCTTCTGCAAATTGAAACTGCGATCCGACTTGATTCGTTAGACGCGACGATGACCGTTCGCGGCGGCGAAATGTTGTTAGAGATGGGTGCTGTCGATCGGGCCCTCGAGCGAGCCGACCAGGCGCTTGGATTCGATTCGCGGCTAGCGTCGGCCTGGGCTCTGCGGGGGCGGGTCTACACAGAGCTTGACGAACCAAAACGTGCGTTGGCCGATTTGCAGCGTGCACTTCAGTTTTCGCCAGGTACCACACATGTTCTCCTTGATATGGCAACCCTTTACCGACAGCAAGGTCAACACCAACGGTGTCTGACAACGCTTCAGCATTTGCTGGATAGCTGCTCACCCGGGGAGGAACCGAATGTTGCCTTGCTGCTGGAGGGCCAAACCCTGGCGGACTTAGGCCGTTGGGACGACGCCCGGATAAGGTTTTTGGCCATCCGGGAACGAATGCCCCTTGATGCAGATCTACTTTACTCGCTGGCACAGGCAGAATATATGACAAATCACCCGGAAGCGGCGGCAACGACTGTCCAGGAGGCCCTTCTGGTAAACGCTTTCCACATCCCCAGCCAGCAGCTTCTGGCAAAACTTGGGGAACAAACTTCCGAGTCAACCGGTGGTAATTCCGAGTCAACCGGAGGTAGCTTGCTGCGCTAATCCCTTCAATCGTTAAAAATAGAAACCTCGCGGAGCGAACTTTGCCCCGATAGTTTCCGTAACGTAGATTTTCGTGGTTAATTTCACTGAACAGTGCCCGCGTGAACAGTGCCCGGCCCGCGTGAACAGTGCCCGCGTTTTGCGTAACTCGTTCCCGAAAACCACACTACCGAAATTTCCTACCAAGGAGTTCCTGTTATGCCTGTCTCAACTCCGTCCGCCCCAGCTTCCAGTGAGTGCACATTTGTCGATCGCCGCACAACCCGCCCCTCGAGTTTGAACCTGATTCGAGAACGTCGCCAATTTACGAACAGCCACTCGGAACTCTCTCCTGATGCCGCAGAACTGGCTCAAGCTATTGATGGTTACAAGCTGCGTCACCGTCGCCGGTTCATCACCTTTGAAGAAATGCTTTCGGTCATCAAGTCGTTAGGCTACAAGCGGTAGATCCTCGCGGCTGGCGGCACTTGTATCGGTCCCTTCGCAAGCAACCCAGCCTGGTGGGTCTGGCCAGGTGTTGGGCAACACTGCGACACGTTAGAGGCCCCTCTCTGTCAACCAGAAAGCAACATCGCCATAAGATCCTTAGCGGAGACAAAGCCAAGAGTCTTGCCAGTCTCGTCGACAACTTGACCGAGCGCATAGTCCTGCTCGATTAGTTGCGTCGTTGCCGAAAGATACGACTCGTCGCCCCTCAATTTGACAAGCGACCGGAGGGGTGGCATTTGACCTAGTTGCTCGATGGCAATATCGACGGCCCGAATGTACCCCACGAGTCGCCGGCTGCCACTGGCCTCTTCAACCGGGATCAGAGCGCGTTGCTGCCTGGCTGCCAACCGCAAGATATCCTGGGGTCGTGTTTTGGTAGTTGCCCGCGGGTAACGCCCAAACGGGACGACAAACTCTCGAATGGGGAGACCGACACGTCGAAATATGGCCTGGGCCAGTGTTTGCTGAGCAGGCTGCAGGATTCCGACTTCGTGCCCTTCCATTAATAATTCCGATAATTCTCTGTGGGCCAGTGTTTCCAAAACCCGTGGTGATTGCCGCATCAACAACTGAAGGCATTTGTTAAACAGCCAAAGAACCACAGTCACGGGTGCAAACAAGACTGCGGCGATCGCCAGCCCGGGTGCACATCGCCGCAAGAATCGATTGGGAGCATCATAAAACACGCGTTTCGGCAGTAATTCGCCGTAAATAAACACAACGGGCGCAATTAACATCGGAGCCAACAGTTCAGCCGTGTGATTACCACCAGTAAAAACTCGCTGCGTCCCCATCACCACCGCCAACGACGCGATGTAATTGGCGAGATTGTTACCAACCAAAGCGGTTGCCACAAACACAGATGGATGGTTGGTTGTCCACAACAACCCTCGAGCCAGCCAATCTCCAGCAAGCCAATCGATGAGCAGTCGCACACGAGTTACGCGATAGAAGCCTGTTTCCGAACCACTGAAAAAAGCGCTCAACGCCACGCCGGTGACAAACAAAAGCATCACAAATATCATGGTTTACGCTCCCCGGAATTAGCACGTTCGAGGCGTATTGCGAATCGACCCCGAACGGGAGCTTGTAAGACGGTGAACTTAAGTTGATTCCACTCGACGACGTCACCTTGTTGTGGCAGCCGTTGCAATTGCTCTTGGAGTAAACCGGCAACTGTCAGGCTTTTGGTGCGGGGAATCTGCAACTTAAGTTGCTTGCGCAAACGGCGCAATGTCGTCATCCCGGTCACTTCCCAAACTTCCGAACCGACACTGGCAATCGAGGCCGTTTGTAAAAGTCGTTCGCTGCGACCTTTCTCTTGATGCAAAACGGTTTCGATAATGTCATCAATGGTCACAATACCGATGGTTTCTCCATACTCGTTAATGATTGCGGCAACACTTCGCTCCTGGTTTCGAAGTTGTTCAAGGGTGATGGCCACGCTCGCAGACCAGGGAATGTAAAGGACCTGTTCGGCATGGCGTTCAAGCTGCTCAGCAGGAATTTTGGAAAGATGTTTGAGGGGAATCGCAGCAGCAATCTCGTCACTCTCGGGCTCGGTCACGAGCACATATCCGCTCGGGGTGAGTTCGCCCCGCAGATCATTCAAATGAACGGGAGGACGAAATGCCTGGTACTGTGGGCGGGGGCGCATCACCTCCTCGACCTGGATCTCTGCAAGTGCCACGATGTGCTGGAGCACTGCCTGCTCTTGCTGTGCCAATTCCGCGTCCTGCGTCCCAACTGTTATTGCCCGTTCCAAATCTTTTATTTCCAGATATGGTTCTGGCTGTAATCGCGGAAAAAGAAGCCGCCGTGACACGAGATTGATCAAACGCAAAACCGGCATCACGGGATCGACCAGGCGAATCGCCAACGCAAGTGGAATGCTAACCGATGCGGCAACCATGCGGGGGTGCAAGATGGCCATGTTCTTGGGAAGCATCTCACTGAGGAGAATGAGCATGAGCAAGGCCACCATTGTCAGCGTACGGGCTTCGGTATAAAGCCCCGCGTCTTTGAGACGGATGCCAATGATCGACGCAAGCGAGAAATAGGCCATGTTGATTACGAGATTCCAGAAGAGAATCGCAGATAACAACCGCTCTGGTGACTCCAGCAACTGCACCACGAGACGTCGGGCAGGTCCCCCCTTGCCCAAAACGCGACGATCGTCGGCACGAAGATAAAACAAAGCCGCCTCGCTGCCGGAGAAAAATGCGGAGCAAGCAACAAGAATCGCCATCGCCACAAGCTGCGGCGTGAACTGCCAAATGGAAAGGGGATCATTCATTAGTGATCGATCCACTGGGACCCCTGTTGATGACCAGTAACGTATGTTCCACTGGTCACCGGATACCTCCCTGCGTCATTCTTCCCTGCTCACCGTACGCCCGGTGGCAACATCAAATTCCGATACTGCCGGTACCAACATTGCTGCGGTTGCGAATCCGTAAGTTGCCGTTGTCACCAGGAACACCGTTCCATAATCCCGCATCAGAAAACTCGTCATCGCAAAAAAAGTAAGGAAAGGGGCTGGAATAAAGGCCCATCCCATCGCCCGCGAGGGATTTCGCAAACCGAGCGCTGCGTAGAGTGCCACCCCACCGCCACACACCACGCCCAGAAACGGCCCCAACTGATTTTCAAACGATGCACTGAACGCCAACATAATTCGCATGCAGGTCGCCACCCCCAGGAAAAGGAACAGCAGCGTGCCAATACTGGTAGCAATGGAGGTCCGTGAATTCGTGTAGGTCATCCCAGCATGCAAACCAAGTGTAGCCACAAAGGCATACATCGTGGCAAGACCCACGACCAGAAAAATGAAATTCTCGGTTGAGATGTTCCCGACAAACCACAAGTAGCCGCACAGGCACAACGGCAACAAAACCATCTCCTTGGCATTGTAAAACGCCCCACCAAGCTTACCAAAAATAATCTCTTGGGCTGAAAGATCGGTTACCAGCAGCAGGTCAAGGGTCTGGCCGTCCCGCTCGTTGGTCAAGGACGTGACCGCTAATGCATTGAGCAGAATAAAGCTGACAACTAACAACGGGATGAGTGGCATCGCGGGCGGTGGTATCACAGCTCGTCCTGCAGCGGTCTCGGCATTACCGGTCATGCTCACCAGGACCGCACCGCATAAGGCGAAAATAATCCAATACGTCAGATGAACCACCAGAATCTTTTTCCCGTAGGCCCATGTTCGCACCTCCCGCCAGAGGATCGGATTATCCCATACTGTTCGCACCCGGCCACCAGCACTGTGAACATCGATCCGCACCCTCTTATCGGGCCGGGAGCCACCGTTGGCGGGCGGTGCGGAGCCGGCGGGAAGTTCGCGGTCCTGGTCGAGTTGCTTCCCAGCAGAGTGCGGCAGCTCGGGCGAAAAAATACTTGTTGCTTCCCGTTGCCCAGCGGTTTGGGAACCCGCTTGTCGGGAGGGATTCCAGCGGCGAATCATCGCAATGGCTAACAGGTTGAGCAAGATCGTGCCACAAATCGCGGCAATAAAAAAACCGACCGGTGCACTTCTGAGAATCCCTTCAGCACTGATTATCTCCAGGGACGGCTGGGCAGCCGCCTGAACGGCCTGCCAGGGGTTCATCACCACGGCCCAACGCCCACATGTGTCGGCCAGGGTTGGGCTCACAGCGGGGCTGTTGGCCACCACGGCGACGATCTCCCAACCGACTAACCACAATACGATCACAAGGGTGGTCAGGGCCAGGGATTGAAACGTTTTCTCACGCCACAGTGCGATGGTCGAACCGAGACTGCCCGCGACCAGGGCACTGACAACGGTCACGGCGAACACCTGACCAATTTGCAGATACGATACTCCCCCCAGGGCCGCGGAAATGACGAACAGTGGAAATGCTGCCGCCAAAACCACGAACACTGTAAGCATGCTCGCCAACAACTTGCCCAAGACGATCTCTGTGTTGGAAAGATTGGTCATCAGCAACAGGACCAGCGTGCGACGGTCCTTTTCCTGAGCAACCGCAGCGGCGGTGAGCAGGGCCGAAAATGGCAGAGCCACTGCAACCTGCAGTGGCGCCAGGATCTGAAATACGGCAGCTCCAAAGCGAGCCAGGTCGCCGGGGCTGGTGACTTGTTGGGAGCCAACCAGGATTTGCCAACTGGTCAGCATCAAACCGAACAGGGCAGCAACAAATACCGTACGAAATATGTAGAACCGCAACTTTCGAGGGGCTGTGGTCGCTTCGCGCGTAAAAACGGGTCCGATGAGCAAAGCTGCCTCGTTTTGCTGAAAGGGATGCCTCTTGGGGCGAAGAGGCATTGGCGGACCGCCTCAAGCAGGCCAGATTCCCAATATACGTTGGCCACTACAGATGGTCGACCGCACGTGCCCCTACCATCCACCTCAACTCAACCGTTACAATCAGCCAGCTACGATCACTTCAACGTTAAATTGCGGTCGTGCCAGGAGTCTGATCAGACCCACCAGCACGTAATTTGCTTTACAATCAGCGGTAGTTACCGTTCCACCCAACCTTTCTTGAGGCGTCTTCCATGTCTTTCTGCCAACCCTGCCGTCTATCCCTGATGAAGGCGCGGCATGCTGCCCTGTTTTTCACCGCCATAATCGCTCCCCTCGGTTTGTTGACAGCTGCAGCCAATGCCCAACTGACGACCGATCAGTTAGTTGGTGACGCCGTTTCAGGAAATACCGCACGCTACACCAATATCACCGAGGCAATCAAGCGTTTCTCAAATCGAGATATCCTGGCAGCAAGACAGTTCCTGGAGCGGGCCTTAGAAAAGGACCCGAAACTACCCCCGATCGACCTGTTGCTGGCCAAGATGTACATCTTGTCGAACCAAACAGCCGCCGGTCGGGCAGCTCTCGAAAGAACCGTACGCGCGGCTCCAGGCGATCCGGAAACCTACTTGATCCTGGCCGATCAGCTTTACGCGCAGGGGCGTCTGATTGAAGCCGAGGCCCTGTACGACAAAGCTGTTGGGTTGATCGACGGATTTGAGGGGAATGAAAAGCGAAAACGGAATTCTTTGATTCGAGCCAGAGCTGGCCGGGCAGCCGTGTCTGCAATCAGGCAAGATTGGCCAGCCGCTGAAGCAGACCTTCGAGTGTGGGTGAGTGTGGATCCCGACACGGCCAATGCACATCATCGCCTGGGACGGGCTTTGTTTCTCTCCGGACAAACGAAAACTGGCCTTGAAGAACTGGCCAAGGCCTACGAATTAGAAGATTCGTTACCGAATCCGTATGTAACAGCCGCGTTGCTTTTCGCGCAAATGGGTGATTCAGACAAGGCCGCGAAAACCTTTGAAACCGCTGTGACTCAAAACCAGGATGATTCCCGCACCCTCATCTCCTATGCCCAGTGGTTAATTCAGTCGCAAAATATCACTGAAGCCGAGAAAGTGCTGAAAAAAGCACAAAACATTGCCCCGGAGTCTATCGAAATCCTTACGCTGAGCGGCGTTGCGGCGAAAATGGCCGGCAAAAGACAACCCGCCGAAGAAGACTTCAAGGCCGCGCTTGCTCAATCGCCTTCAAACCGGTCGGTCCTTAACCAGTTGGCGCTGTTGATGGCCGAACAGGCACCAACCGATGAGAACAAGGGACGTCGTGCACTTGAATTTGCGCAAATGAACGCGCGGCTCTATCCCGACAACTCTGAATCAAATATTACGCTCGCGTGGGTGCTTTACCTGCTGAGAAAAAACCAGTCAGATACCCAACAAGCGAATCAAGCGCTGCAGAAGGGTTTGCGGCTCGGAAACCTGAATGCGGACAGCCGGTTCCTGGTCGCCAAATTGCTCGCCAACCAGAACCGAAACACCGACGCCAAGCAATTACTGCAAGAAGCTCTCGACAACAAGAGCGGGATTTTTGTCCATCGCAAAGAGGCACAAACGCTATACGATTCGCTCTAATCAGGTCGTGCCCACCGGTAGCGAAATAAAAAAAGGTCATGGCAAGCCGATCCGTCGCCTTGCCATGACCTCTATCCTGAAGCAAAACACGAGTAGTGTTTCGCCCTCCCGTAAGGTTATGGAAGATTTATCGGCGCCGAGGTTGGTTGGGCTCCATCCGATTCACCCTGTCAGCCCGATTGTCCCTGTTTTGACAAATCAGGCAGGTAAATTCTGCCGTTTCGTCCGATTATCCATGGGGGTCAACCCGTGTTACTGCGGTGCTATCATGCCGAAAGCCCCTCTTTGGGCAAACTTGCCTGTACTATTTTCCACTTCTTTCCAGTGCGGTAACACCCGTAGAATCAGGCGGTTCCACAGAGTCGAGATAGGTTTCCTCGCTTGACTTCGCACCTGCAACTCGTCGCCGTTCTATTGCTGGCAGCCGTCAATCTGGCTCTGCTGGCCCGTGCGCGGCCAGCGCTGGCCGGCACCACGCTGACCGCCCCTTGGAGTTGGTGCGTGGCAGCCGTCGTGGCTATTGCCGGAAGCGAAACATTAATCGCCACAGGAATACCAGGCGACCATGCCGCGTGGATCGAGCCACTGCGTTACGTTGCCAGCTTGGGCACTTTGTGCCCGGCGATGGCAGTCCTGGGGGCCAAACGGCCACAAGATCGTGGCTGGCAATGGGTGGTACTTTCGCTCTGGCTTGTCCTGGCTGTTCCCGCCGCCCATGCGGTGGTGACACAGACGGGTACACGATTTGAACTGCATTTGGCCTGGAAAATGACGCTGGGCATTATGCTTTTCTTGGAAGTGCTTAACTACGCGATGACACGACACCTGATAGGTGTCTTGCTTTTTGCATCGGCTCAAGTGATTTTGCTCTTGCCATACCTCAGCACCGAGCTGCATCCGTCGACCGGCTATATCGTGGCAGCGATGGGTCTGCTCATGTTGGCCGAACTCGCAACCTGGCGGCAGGGCCAGAGAATCAACCGCGAACCCGGAAACATCCAGGATATTTGGCGTCGTTTTCGCAACGACTACGGTGCCTTCTGGACATTTCGCGTGATGGGCTTGATTAATCAAACAGCGATCGCCTCCGCCTGGCCAATCGCACTGTTTCCAGACGGGTTTTATCGCGTTCCCGACGATGAGGGGAACCCGCTTCCGGAAGCTGAAATCTATCCGCTTTCTGAGATTCCGCCCGAACTCCAGTCGTCAGTCAACCAGGCCCTCCGCACAACGCTACGCAGGTTTCTTTCGGCCGCCGACCTCAAGTGACGAAGCTTCCTTTTTTCCGCTTCCGTCAGGCAACTCAAACAGCGAAAAGATGTCGCTCCGCGAAAGCCCAAAACTGCCCGAATCAAACCGGCTGGAAAAAAAATCACCACCAAATATGGAGTCAAAAAGGGCTCGTTTCTTTTCAAGCACCTGTTGGATACGTTCTTCAATCGTGTTGAGCGTGACAAAGCGAGTTACCGTCACCGGCCCGACCACACCTATCCGATGAGCCCGATTTATTGCCTGGTCTTCGACAGCAGGATTCCACCAACGGTCAAACAGGAAGACGTAGTTGGCGAATTGCAGATTGAGACCCACACCTCCCGCACCATAACTGATCAACAGGATGTGGCAGTTGGGATCGTCACGAAATTGCTCGAGCATGCGCGCGCGCTGCCGATGTGGAACCCGACCGTGATAAGCCAAAGGATGAAAATCGTCGAGACGTCGCTGTAGTTCGTGCAGGGTTTCCACCCACTGGCTGAAGATGATCGCTTTGCGACCACTGGCGACACACTCTTCGAGGTCTGGTATCATCCGCTGAAGCTTGTTGCTGGCCCCACTGGGCGGATCGAAATTGCAGATTTGCTTCAAACGAATGACCAACTCGAACACATGCTGAATCGTGACCGCTTGCTTCAATTCGTGCAAACGGAACACACCCTCTTGCTCGGCCATTTGATAGGTCACGTCTTGTTCTGGCGTTAGCTGAACATTCGTATCGCGATACAGCTTCGGTGGCAGGTCTTTCAGCACACGCTCTTTGGTCCGGCGGAGCACGTGGTTCGCGACAACTCTCCGCAATGTCCGCGGCTTCATTTCCACTCTCAGGTGACCGGGCGTCACGAATTCAAAAATCCCGACCAGATCGTCGACGCTGTTTTCCATCGGCGTGCCTGTCAGTGCCCAACTGCGGGTGCGGGAGAGTGAACAGACCGCCTGGTTCGTCGCCCCGGCACAATTCTTGATCCGCTGCGCCTCGTCGAGAATTACAAGGTCAAAATGCCCTGCAACAGACTCCAGCTGGGCATGATCCCGGACCACAGTCTCGTAGTTGGTGATCGTGAACCCAGTTCCCATTTGCCGCCAGAGAAAATGGCGTCGCTTGTGATGGCCCTCGATCACCGTGAGCGGCAACTCATTCGCCCAGAGTGCGAACTCGCGCTGCCAGTTCGCCATGAGTGGTTTGGGACATACCAGCAAAGCACGTCGCACCTGACCCCGGTGAACTAAAATCCGCGCAGCAATGATCGCCTGCATTGTCTTCCCCAAACCCATTTCATCCGCAAGCACTGCCTCATGCCGAGGGTAGAGAAAGGCAACTCCGTCCAACTGGTAAGGAAATGGTGGGTGCGGGAATCGCAGGCCCTCACCCGTCAACATCGATTCCAGTGGCGGCTCCAACAAGTAGCGGAGGCGGTCTTCAAGCTTCACGATGTCACCGGGTGGGTGGACCCGGGTCCTACCCCGTGGCGGGCCGGAACCGTGCTCTTGGAGATCCGCTTCCAACGTCGGCAATTGGCTTTGCTGACCCCCACCTGCGGCGTTCCAACCCGGCTTCCATCTGGACGGCCGACAACCAGTCAACAAAACCTGCCCCTCCGAAAACACACAACCGGTCGTGGAAATCTTCACCGGTTCCAGCGGGACCGATATGAATTCGACCCACTGCGGAACGAACCGCCGAGATGCGAAAGCCGGATTGCCCAATGATCCGATTTGAACCTCGGTCAGCCGAGGTCGCGAAACGCCAACCGGACCACCACTTCCGGCCGGCCACCCACTGACAGGTGGGTCTCCACTTGCTTGACGCAATGGTTTACGCGGCGCAAACACTTGTCTGCTCGTCACTTCCACCAATTCCTCCTGCCTCGCGGATGGCCAGGTGAATTCGTTCAAAGGGTTCTGCTAAATCAACACGTTGGCTCAGGGACTCCAGCAGCAGGCTCACGGTACTTGGATCGCCCAACCGGTTGGGTGGTAATTCAAATCGGTACCGGTCAACCTGGAACGAATGTCGGGCAGTCGCACCTGCGGTTTGCGGCAAACTGGTCGGGTCACCCACTCCCCTAAGCCGTGGCTCTAAGGCACCCCCAGCCGATCCCGTGTCCGTGCTAGCAACTAACAGGACAGTCTCAATTTCCTGCTGTGGGCCAAGGAAACTGAGATCAAGTTTGTCGATCAGGATAACCTTAGGCCTGAGTCGGGCAGCGGCCACAAGGCCACCCCCGATTTGCTCTCCAACCAGACACGGCCCTAAAGTCGGCCCATAAAGAATCTGCTCCGCTCGGCTGGGCTGCACGGGTGCCGTACAATGGAACTCCAGCGGTCGGCCACGCCCGTCAATGATCAAATAACCACCCAGCAAGCCGTCTGGATCGTGCTCCAAGACGGTCAAATAGCCATATTCGTGGCCTGTGGGCTGGCCGGGGCTGGTCATCATGGGAAGATCTTGGCTTGGGGCACAAGTGGTGAACGGCAAGCGGTACGGCCAAATTCGCCACGGAGGTTTACAAGGTCCATCGGAAACTCAGAGACCGGGACTTTAACTCCCGAATTAGGATCAAGAAGACCCACACCAAGACCAGCCAAACAGGTCGATCCCGCTGGGATTCGAACATAGATTTTGAAAGAAATAATTTTTTCCCGCAGAAAATGGGCCGAGTCCTGGAATAAATCTGAAATTTCCATTACATTAGGGTTGGAGAAAGGCCGAGGGAGCGTTGGAGAAAGGCCGAGGGAGCATGGTGGTACGTGGGGCAGACAATATCTTAACGGGGCCTGGAAAAATCTTGACGGGGCCTGGAAAATCACCGAGTTCCGTGAGTCCTATCCACGGCTCGGCGTCACGGTTGTCACCTGCCACGGCCAATCCGTATTACTGAGAAAAGGTAACACTTAAAAGGTTCCCTTTTGTCAGATCATCTGTTAACTTTGTGATAGTAAGAGTTCGTTATCTAACGTCCACCTTTGGCTGGACGCTTGAACGCCCCGTCGAGAGAGGAACCCCCGTTCATGTCTACCCGTGAGCCTAGCTCTACTTTGTTTTCTCAGGTCGATGTTACCTCGTCGGGACATCCGCAGTCGCTGCCGTCTGGTTTTAGCGAGCACACGGAAGTGCTTCGGGAAGTCCTCAGTGCACAAGACCGAACCAATGAGTTGCTTGAAGATTTGGTTGGTACCATGGCTTCCGTCCAACGTCAGCGTACTAAAGAGCTCAACCAATGGCGGGATGCCAACCCTTACCTGGCGAGTGCCTGTCGAGATGCGGCCGAATCGCTTAGTCACGTTCAAATCGAATTCCTGGATCGCATGACTGAAGAAATCAACGAAACACATGAAAACCTTCTGGAAGGCGATTTCATGCTTAACGACTTCATTGATCGGTTTGGAGGGCGGCTCGCGCACCTTAACGGTGTCATTCAAGTGCTGGCCCAACTCTCCAGCGCACCGAACCCGGCCAGTACCGAAGGCTGAAGGATGTGAAGTCTTTGAAACCTCGTTCTTTGGGCGAGGTTTTTTTTGCCGTGGCTGGGAACCTCGGCGTATGACGCCCACCAGGCCGGTTCGGGATGACTAGTTGCCACTGGCCACGCGGTTCGCTATCGTCATTTAAATGAACGCATTCTCCCCTTCTGCCGAAGCGATCAACCAGGCCGATACAGCTCGCGACGCACACACCGTGAAAACGGTTCAATGGCATTTCCATGAATCAACTGGCTGCCCGTTCTGGCTCGAATTCAAATCGAAGTTGAATTTTGATCCACTTACGGAAATCCAAAGTTTTGACGATCTTAAAAAATTCCCCCCTTTTGAGGACGAATGGCTCCGGGGAGGTCCCGTTCGTCGATGGATTCCTCAAGGCCTGGCGGGCAAGCCGGTCTACGTTTTTGAAACAGGCGGGACGACAGGAATCCCCAAGAGCCGAGTTGCTTGTGAAGACTTTCGCACCGATTACTCACTGTTCAGTGAAACGCTACCCGACAAGTATTTTCCACCTGGTTCGAACTGGTTGATGCTAGGCCCCTCGGGGCCTCGCCGTTTGCGGCTGGCGGTTGAGCATTTAGCACAATATCGAGGCGGCATTTGTTTTTGCATCGATCTGGATCCTCGCTGGGTCATTAAACTCCTCCAGAAAGGATGGACCGAACACCTCGAAGCGTACAAGCAACACTGCATTGAGCAAGCCATTACGATTTTGCGGGCGGGCCACGATGTGAAATGTATGTTTGGTACGCCGAAGCTGATCGAGGTGCTTTGCCTCGCCCTGGAAGAACAGGGGAGCAGCCTGCCAGCGGCTGGCATCACTGGGATTTTTTCGGGAGGCACGGAGTTTACTCCCCAGTGGACTCGATTTTGCGTGGAAGAGTTGTTCGGCGGGCCACCCGACCAAAGCGGCCTCTACCTGACACCCACCTACGGCAACACCCTGATGGGTCTGGCTTGTTCCAGCCCGGTAACCGCCGAAAACAATTATAAAATTACCTACTACGCTCCCCAGCCACGTGCTGTTGTTGAAGTAGTTGATTTTGAAGATCTGAACCGCGTGGTTGATTATGGACAAACCGGGCGTGTCAAGCTGACCACATTGACTTCCGAATTCTTCGTGCCGGGATTTTTGGAACGGGATGAAGGCGAGCGCGAACCTCCCTACGAAAAATATCCCTGGGACGGGGTTAGCGGAGTACGCCCCTATCATGAACTTACCGAGGCAACCACCGTCGGGGTCTATTGAGACCTGTCCCCTACCTGGCAGTTTCGCAAACACCAGCTCCCTCGTTGTGATCCAGTCAAAACGTTAAGGCCTTGCCAACCCCGATCCAAGTATCGCTCTGCTTTGACACTCGTTAATTGTAAATGACCAACTTGCAGGTAAATGACCAACTTGCAGTAAGTGCAGAATTCTCCAACACCGCGCCAGCAGCCAGACTCACTCCGGGATCCAAGTCGATGATTTCTTTACCTGTTGTTCGCTGGGGGAAACCATACGAATCGTTGGAAATTGTGGAGATAACGCATTTTGCGACCGGCGAACCGATTGCGAAGGTAAGCCAGGCCAATGGAGGAATCATCCGCCGTGACATGAAGCAGGCCCATCGGGCCCGTACCCGACTCAAAGAGATTCCCAGTGGTGAACTGCTTACCATGCTGAGCAAGGCAGCTGATTTGTATGAACACGCCGTGTTGCCGCTTGGTGACGGGAGCCAATCTGCAGAAGACTTTGTTCACCAACAGTCGGCCAGCACGGGTCTTCCCGAACATATGTGCCGCAAAAATATGGCAAAGAACGCGTTCGTTCTGAACAACCTGGAACGTATACTGGATTGCCTGACACGTGGGCTCGATCTTGAAATCTTCACCCGTGGATGGGGTGAAGAAGGCCGCGGGGTCGAAGTCAGCTACCAGGCCCAGACACCCGTGCTAGCGGCTGTTTTACCTTCAAACTCACCGGGGGTTCATACACTTTGGCTGCCAGTGATTGCCCTGCAACTCGGACTGGTTTTGAAGCCCGGCCCCCAGGAACCGTGGACCCCGTACCGTATTTTTTCTGCCTACACCGAGGCTGGTGTACCGCCGGAAGCCTTTTGCCTCTATCCGGGTGAGGCGGAAGCGGGTGCCGCCGTGCTCGAAGCGAGTGAACGCTCGATGATTTTTGGAGGAACAGCCACGGTCCAGCAGTACCGAGGCAATCCCAAAGTTCAGGCCCACGGTCCTGGATTCTCCAAGATTTTACTTGGCGACGACGTGGTTGATGGCTGGGAAGAATATCTGGATCTGATGGCTGAAAGCATCTTCATCAACAGCGGGCGTGGTTGCATCAACTGTTCTGGGATCTGGGCCTCGCGGCATACCGAGGAAATTGCCCAGGCCTTAGCCGAACGTCTCGGACCGGTTGAAGCCTTACCCCCAGATGACCCAAATGCTGGCCTGGCAGCGTTCACCGTTCAGGGAATGGGACCGGCCATCTGGAAGCAAATCGAACAGGATCTACAGGAAGAGGGGGTTACCGAGGCAACAGCTTCCTACGGTCCTCGCCTGGTCGAAAAGGACTGCTGCAGCTACTTGCGACCCACCATTATTCATTCCGCAACTCCCGACAGCGGTGTGGTGGGCAAGGAATACATGTTTCCGTTTGCCACGGTTGTCTGTTGCCCACAAGATGCAATGCTCCAGAAGATCGGTCCGACTCTTGTGTGCACGGTCATCAGCAGGGACACTTCGCTTCGCGAAGCGGCGACGAACGCGACAAATATTGATCGCCTGAACCTCGGCGCCATGGCAACTACAAAAATCAACTGGCTTCAACCGCACGAAGGAAACATGATTGACTTTCTCTTTCGTAATCGCGCGTTTCAACTCGAACCTCGCTGATGGAATCTACCGATTTCTTCCCACCATGATTCCCACCACTTTCCAACTCTCTACAAAAATTGTTTGCGGTCCTGGTCGAATCGCGGATTTGGGCACGCTCGCTGCTGAGTTACGCGTGGACCGCGTGTTAGTGGTCAGCGATCCAGGAATTGTCGCGGCCGGACACACCCAGCCTGGCGTTGAATCACTCCGAACCAGTCATCTTGAAGTTCGGCAATTCGATGGTGTCGAAGAGAATCCGACCACCGAACACGTCCAAGCCGGTGTGGCGGTGGCAAAAGAATTCCAACCAGATCTAATCGTTGGACTCGGGGGGGGAAGTTCGATGGATTGTGCCAAGGGAATCAATTTCCTCTATTCCTGCGGCGGGGAAATGCGCGATTACTGGGGTATGGAAAAAGCGACGGGGCCCTTGTTGCCGATGATCGCGGTACCAACCACGGCAGGAACTGGCAGCGAAACACAGTCATACGCCTTGATTTCCGATGCTGAAACCCATCTCAAGATGGCCTGTGGTGATAAACAGGCTGCGTTTCGAACTGCGATTCTGGATCCCGATCTCACCCTGACCCAGCCCCCCCGCGTCACGGCACTTACCGGAATTGATGCAACTGCCCATGCCTTGGAGTCTTTCGTTTCCAAACCACGAAATTGGTTTTCGCAAGGATTTAGCCGAGAAGCTTGGCGCCGACTCGCGGAAAACTTGCCCCGCGTGCTGCGGAATCCCAACGATCAAGAAGTGCGTGCCCAAATGCAACTCGGGGCATGCCTCAGTGGAATTGCGATCGAAAACTCGATGCTTGGGGCCGCCCACGCGCTGGCAAACCCCTTGACCGCCAGTTATGGCATCTCCCACGGTGAGGCTGTCGGGTTGATGATGCCCCACGTGATCCGGGTCAACGGCAAGGCTGTTGGTGCAGATTACGCGACGCTGATGAATGAACTGCCCAGTCAGGGAGTTTCCTCTTCCGCAAACACCGCGGTTGACCGCCTGGCAAACCTGGTCGAAGAGTTTGGCCAACAAGCGGGGTTTGCTGGTAAACTGTCAGAATGTGGTATTGATGGCAATCGCCTCCCGGAACTCGCTGCCGCTGCTGTCGAGCAATGGACTGGGCAATTCAATCCTATCAAACTCACGCATGACGACTATTTGCAAATCTATGAAACAGCGTTTTGAATTTTGCCTTTTTGCAGTCGGAACGAGCCTGTTGGCATCGATGGTGCTTGCTGACGGTGAGGCCACGGACCATTGGCCCCTGGTTCGTCATGATCTGCACAGCTCAGGAGTTGCCAATTCTTCGCTCAGCGGCAGTATTGATCTGCAGTGGAAATATGTCGCCGAGGACGCGGGGTTTGAAGCAACGGCTGTCGTCTCCGAAGGCGTTGTCTACATTGGCGATACCGACGCTGCTTTCCATGCAATCCGGCTTGCCGACGGAAAATCAATCTGGAAGCAACCATTTGAAATGGCTGGATTTGCCGCCGCGGCAGCCGTTCAAAACGGCCAAATTTACGTCAGCGACTACGATGGTATGCTCTGGTGCCTGAGCACTGAAGACGGTCACACTGTCTGGTCGGTCGAACTCGAGGCAGAATCATACGTCGGACCTATCATTTATAAAGAATCGGTTCTGCTCACCAACGATGCGGGTATTCTCACCAGTCTGTCGATTCACGATGGCCAGCGAGAATGGAGGTACGAAATTGACGCTCCCCTGAGGTGCGCTCCCACGATCGCTGCCGGGCAGGCGTTGCTGGCAGGTTGCGACGGAAAATTGCACATCGTCGATGCCAACACAGGCGTTCTCTCTGCTACGCTACCAATCGATGGTCCCACCGGATCGACACCAGCGGCACACCAAGATCGTGCTTTTTTCGGTACCGAACAGGGAACCTTCTACGCTGTTGTTCTGGGCACAGCCTCCGAAACGAAGCCACACATCGACTGGACCTACCACGACCCCCAACGCCGCCAGAGCCTCCGCACAGCCGCTGCTGTCGATAGCCGACTGGTTGTCTTTGGATCGCAGGGAAAATCGATATACGCGCTGGAACCGTCCAGCGGCAAACTGCGGTGGAAAGTCCCGGTGAAAAGTCGCGTGGATAGCTCACCCATCATCGCTGGTAACCAGATCGTGTGTGCAACCGTCAAAGGCCGGATCTACCTGTTGGATATTGAGACCGGTGAGCCCGTGTGGGAATATGATGCCGGGGGTGGATTCGTCGGTTCGCCGGTTGTGGTCGCAGGACAACTCATCCTCGGGAACACCGATGGAACGCTTTACTGTTTTGGATCTCAGAGTCAAGGAAATCATTGATACCTCAAAGCAAACTCTGCTGGCTTTGTTCTCGTTCCGCATACCAGTAGAACACACTTCGAACCGGTTACAACGAAATGCCAGCCGCTTGATGTTTTAACAGACTTGAGCTCGGCAATAGATTATTCAACCATTTCACAATTTTGTGCTTTTCCATGCCAGAACAAACTTCCAAGACAGATGTTGGCAGTTACTTCATCAGTAATTACCCACCCTTTTCTCAATGGTCGAGTGACCAGTTGGAGAAAGTCCAGACCACGCTTCACACTCCACCAGCGGATGTACCGCTTGGGCTCTACCTGCATATCCCTTTCTGTCGCAAACGGTGCAAGTTCTGTTACTTCAAGGTGTTCACCGACAAGAATGGTGACCAGGTGGAGCGTTACCTGGCAGCCCTGGCAAATGAAATTGAGCTTGTCAGCAAGCTGCCAGTCATGGGAGGGCGCCCCTTCCGATTCGTCTATTTCGGTGGTGGTACACCTTCCTTCCTGAGCAGCAGGCAACTTCGCCGACTCGTCAATCGACTTCAGGAAAACATCCTTTGGGACAAAGCAGAGGAAGTAACCTTTGAATGTGAGCCGGGAACCTTATCGGAAGCGAAAATCGAGACACTCTGCGAACTCGGCATAACACGTCTCAGCCTGGGCGTCGAACATTTTGACGACGATATCCTGCGCGAGAATGGTCGGGCACATGAATCGGCTGAGATCTTTCGCAGCTGGCCATGGATTCAGGCTGCTGGTTTTGCAAACACCAATATCGATCTCATTGCGGGCATGGTTGGTGAAACTGAAGAAAAATGGAAAGCAACTGTTCGGCAAGCCATCGAACTCGCCGCCGACAGCGTCACCATCTACCAAATGGAACTGCCATTCAATACCGTCTACTCGCGAGATATCCTCGCTGGAAAAATCGATACACCGGTCGCAAACTGGGACACCAAGCGATCCTGGGTTTCGTTTGCATTCGATGAGTTGGAAGCGGTCGGTTATTCCGTCTCGAGTGCCTACACCATGGTCAAAGATCCCCACCAGATGCACTTCAGTTACCGCGACAACCTCTGGCAAGGGAGCGATCTGCTCGCAACCGGTATTGCCAGTTTCGGACACGTCCAGGGCGTGCACTATCAGAACTCCCCCGAATGGGAAGAGTACTGCCGTCGGTTGGAAGCTCGCGAACTTCCCTTGACCCGTGGTTTTCAAACAACTCCCCGGCAAGCACTCATACGTGAAATGATTCTGCAGCTGAAGAAAGGTTGGCTTGATTTTTCCTACTTCCAGAAAAAATTCGGGGTGAATATCTTGGAAACATGGCGTGACGACTGGCTCGGCTACGAAGAACAAGGCCTGCTCAAGGTCAACCTTGCCGACAAGCGAATCGAACTTACCCGCTCCGGCCTCTTACGGGTCGACTCTCTGCTCCCCGCGTTTTTCGAACCAGAACACCAGACCGTCCGCTACACCTGAAGCAATCCCGCCACGCGAACCGTGACTACCAAACTCCACTTCATGATGGGTGAATATCGTGCCGAATTTCCGGCCGATCGAAGGTTTGCCAGGAATCATATGTGGGCCCTGCCCGGTGCAGGCGACTCGTTGCGTTTTGGATTCACAGCTTACGCGGTCCGCCTGTTGCAGGATGTTTATTTCCTCGATTGGATCGTGGAGGCAGGTTCCCCCTTGGCGGAGAAGCAGGAAATTGGACAGATCGAGAGCCAAAAAGCCGAAGCCTCCCTCTTCAGTCCCATGGCAGGCCAACTGACCAAAATCAATCTGGTCTTGCTCCACGATCCCTCGGCTATCAATGTCGACACGTACAATGCGGGCTGGCTGTTTGAAATTGCTGGAGCGGGTGACTGCCTGTTGTCGCCTGACCAATACCTCGGGCACCTCGAAGCCGTCTGGCAGGTCACGCAACAGACGATTAAAGGGCAAATGAACGAGTGACCCGATTTTTACTTTTCACGAGGTGGCTTTAAGTTCCCTCTCGATTTGGGTAAGCTAAAAGCTGGAATCCTATCGACCGAGAGCTTTCATCAATGGCCCGTCACATCGCCGTCGTCGTATCCCAAAGCCAAAGCCATAACCCGAAGAAGCGGGCGGTGGAAGAAGAAATCATGGCGAACCTGCTCTCGGAACGGGGAATCGATGTGACGGTTGTTCCCCATCTGTATGACCTGAAACCGGGGGGTACGGGAATGCTCTGCCTCTCTGGGATCACTGGTGATCTTGTGGTTTGCAGCTGGCTCTATCCGCGGGCAAGCCGCTGGATCCTCGACCGGAACGACATTTGGGGGCACGATGGAAAAACGCTGCTGAAGTCGGCTGGTGAGTCGGAAGATGAAGATGACAACCAGGTGGGAGATGAGCAGGATCAAGCGGAAAATGACAAGCCCCACGTCCTCGACCAAAGGGAACTTCCCGACCGAAAGATTTACTGCCTTGATCTGCGGGCTTACGACTCCGCAGCACCTTATCTCGAAGAAATTCATCGTATCGCTGCTGATCAAACGACCGATACGGTCGAATTGATGAATTGGATTGAGGGCCAACCGAAGCAACAGCAATTGGACCGCTACCTGGATCCCCAACCTGATTCGCCAGGGGCAACACCCGAACTCATGCAACCAACCGTTGTCGACGAAGAGGCTTCGCGCCGCTGGTATCCGGTGATCGACTTCAGCCGCTGTACGAACTGCCTGGAATGCATCGATTTTTGTTTGTTCGGGGTGTATGGCGTTGATCGGGCCGAAACCATTCTGGTTGAACAACCCGATAATTGCCGCAAGGGATGTCCGGCATGCAGTCGCGTCTGCCCGGAAAATGCCATTATCTTTCCCCAACACAAAACGCCGACGATCGCGGGTAGTCCCGAGTTCGGCGCCCCGATGAAGATTGATTTATCGAAATTGTTCGGTGCACCCGATCCTGGAGCACCAGGTGCCGAAAAAGCGTTGGACGTTGCCGTGAACGAACGCGACGAACAGCTTCTTCTGGCTGGCCGCGCCCCGGTTGGAACTGGTGTTGGGATCAGGGATCGAACCGGCAGTCGGACACACGAGACAAGCCCACGTGATGAACTCGACGAACTGATCGATGAACTCGATGCTATCGATCTCTGATCCCTCCTCCTGCGCGTTTGGAAAATGTTGTTATTACACCACATTTAGGCAGCGCGGCGATTCAGACCCCACAAAAAATGGCCGAACTCTCGTCTGCAAATCTTCCCGTCGGGTGGGAGGGAAAACCGTTGTTACATCAGGTCGACTACGTAGTTTGAGTCTCATTTTAGGGCAAACAGCGTGGGGCAACGCAAGTGGATGGCTGCCACCGCAGAATTACCGCTGGACTCAAGGGATGCTAAGAACACCCTGAAAACCCGTTACACGATTGCATTCGGCAGCAAAATTAATCTGTAAATGGCATAATAATGCAATGCGCTGCCCACAATCACGAACAAATGCCAGATCGCATGGAAATAGCGGTAACGATGATCAAGCCAAAGAAAAAACGTGCCGACCGTGTAGCTGATCCCACCCAGCGCCATCCAAATCACACAAACCCAGGGAACCAAGTTGACCATGGCCAAAGCTGGCAACCAGCCGAAGAGAACGTAGCTGTGTGACGAGAATTTGCGCACACGATGGCGGGTAAGGACCTTAGAACCAAATCCAAGTAATGCCACAGCCCAGATCACCGACAAGAAGAGCCAACGCCAATCGAGCCCCACGTACTTCCAAACGAAAGGGGTATAGGTCCCGGCAATCAACAGATAAATAGTCCCTTGATCCCAAGTTTTCAATGACAGCTTCAAACGGGGTTTCTGGATTGCATGCGATAGTGTTGAGATGCCATACACTGCCACCAGCGTTACCAAATAAACCTGGCCGGCAATCGTTTCCCCATGATCATGGGTTCGACCCAACGCGAAGATTGCAATGGCTCCAACCAGAGTCAGCAGTAATCCGAAACTATGCGTGATCGCATTGAAATACTCTTCATGAACGCGGTCGGTTGATACAGAGTTGTCAGCATTTTGGTCGAAACGTGGCACGTCTGTCTCGTCAGAAAGCGGTCTGGTCAAAAGCAGTCGAAACTCCGCGAAACGATCCAGCTGACCAACCAACAGGCATTGCAAGCAGAACTTGGCTTGCGGCCCCGGAACAAATCGATGTGGGACCCGGCCTACCGGTTCCCCCATGTGGTACCGCACCAATCAGGCTCTCGGTGAGAAGCCCCAGCGCCAACGGACATCACACCGTGGCCCGCGGTGATTCGTAAGTGCGTACCACTTCCCTATCGGTCGTTCCCGATTCGACGGCAGATTCCTGGCAAACATTGGACAGTGCAATATTGTAAAGTTGTTGCCCGCACGGCGTGGGATAGCGCCCCGTGATACAGGCCTGGCAAAGCTCTTTTACGGGGCGTCCGACGGCCCGGGCGATCGACTCAACAGGCAGATACCGGAGCGAATCGGCGCCTAACTCACGCGCCATTGCCAGGTGCATTTCGTCCACTGACCGGTCGGGACGGATAAACCGGGGGGCGAAAAGTTCCTCCATCGTCGACATGTCGATGCCATAGAAACAAGGCGACGTAATGGGCGGGCAGGCAACCCTGACATGGATTTCGCGGGCCTGACCGACTTCCCGAATCTTCGAAATCAGTACCCGCATCGTCGTCGAACGCACGATGGAATCCTCGACCAGGAGCACTCGTTTGCCTTCCAGCACTTCGCGCAGCGGGGTGTACTTGATCGCGGCCTTACTGCGGCGATGGCTGCCACCCTCGATAAAAGTACGGCCAGAATAACGGTTGCGGATCAGCCCTTCGACACTGGGAACATTGAGCTGGTAGGCCATGGCGTCGGCAGCACATTTGCTGGTATCGGGAACCGGTACGATGATCGTATCCTCGTCGATCGTCAAATCTTCCAGCCGAGCGAGCTCTTCACCCAGGGATTTTCGTGACAAATAGACGCTCCGCCCATCCATCGTGCTGGCTACATTTGCAAAGTAAATCCACTCGAAGAAACAGTGAGCCCGCCCCTGTTGGTCAGCAAACCTTTCAACATGAACATGCTGACCATCGATCGTGATCGCGTGACCGGGATCGAGGCAACGGATGCTACTGTGACTAAACCCCAGGTTCAAAAGGGCAACGCTCTCGCTCGCCGCAGCAAACAGGTTATCTTCAATGGCATAACAAATCGGTTTGATGCCGAGCGGATCGCGCGCAACCAACATCTGACCAAGTGCATTGAGCAGCACCAGACTGTACGCCCCATCGAATCGTTGCGAAACATTGCTCATGACTTCGATCAGCGTTGGAGACCGATCACCGGAAAGCTCCCGACTGATCTCATGCATGATGATCTCGGTGTCAGTCGAGCGGGCTAAATGATGATCACCGTCAGCCAGCAGCTTGTCACGAAGTTCAGCGTAGTTGGCCAGTTGGCCATTAAAGCCAAAACTAAACCATTTGTGTTTCTGCAAATGGTGTCGCTCAAAAGGTTGAGCGTAACTGCGATCCTCTGTTCCACAGGTGGCGTAGCGGACATGACCAATGGCTGCCCGGCCAGCATATTGCTCCATCAGGCTGTCGGCCTTGCCTCGATGATTGAGCCGGAATACTTCGCTAACACTTCCCATTTCTCGATAGGTATCGATGAGCTGGCTTCGCTCTGGGTTGTAAGAAGTGATCCCGGCGGAGAGTTGGCCCCGGTTCTGGATATCCAGCAGCATCCGGGGCAGAAGTCGGCTGATCTGGTCGGGGCCATGCGACGGGGCCAAGACACTCGTCTTACCTGCCAGGTGATAGATGGCAGCAATGCCACATTCGTGGTGCAATTCGCTCATAAATGTCGATCCATCCCCTAAGTCGTGGCCTGGCCGACAGCCATTTTAATGCATTTGCTGCCGTTGACCATCGACAGCTAAAACCAGGAAGGCCTGCAACACCGGTCGTCAATGTCCAGCCGCAGCGAAGATCTATCGGCAACCTGCCCCGCTTCTTATTCTACGACTGGTTCGACGATTACTCAACGGCCAGAGGAGAAACCTGATTGCCGAACAGCGGCTGCTCGATGCGATGCGGGAACTCAGCCCCCGGGGGCTGCTGGTGGGATTGGCATTTCGCTCAATGGTCAGCCTACTTTACCGAACCACCCGGACTTGCGGACAGGCCTGGCCCATTTCTTCCGTTAACACATCCTGGTATCGCCGTGACGAAGTAATTGACCACCACAAAGGGACTTCGGCAGCTTCAACCAATCGTCAAATCTCCAGGAATCAAGCAGCTCCAGGCTGGTTTGGGAACTTGATGAGGAGCGGATCCTCTTGCACACGATTACTCTTGGGAAGTGCGACCATTTCGTGAACATTGCCCTTCACAGCGACGCTTTGGAACTGCCCATCGGGCACATCGACTCGCATCGGGATGCCGTTGACTGGTGCTAACATGGTCGACTCGATCTGTGCCTCGATTTTGGCATTGGGTAGGACCGTAAGGCGGTGACGACGCAAAATGCGTGGCAACGTCATCCGCAGAATTGCCATCGCCATCGGGGCCCCGATGCACATTCGCGGGCCAGCCCCAAAGGGAAGGTACTCATAAGGGGTCGGTCGAATCTCACGCCATCTTTCTGGATCGAAATATTCCGGATTGGGATAAAGGCTCGCCAGGTGATGTATGATTAAGGGCGTGAACACAATTCCCGTACCTCGTGGCAAGTCGAAGGGACCGATGCGAACGGCCTCCATGTTCACCCGCTGCGAGTAAGCCGATGCCGGCAAGACTCGCATGCTCTCCTTCACGACTCGATCAAGCAATGAACCGGACTCGCCGTTCATGCTCCCTTTGGGGCCTGCCAGATCGTCGCCTGGTGACTCGCTTTGGAGTCCGTCCCACAATTCTTGCATCACGGATGGATGCTGAGCCAGCAGAAACAAAGACCAGGAGAGCGAATGGGCAGTCGTCATGTGTGCGGCACCAAACAATACAGCAGCCTGCCCCACGAGTTCCTCGTCAGAAAGTCCACCCTCTTCGTCGTGTGCCCGGACAAGGATCGAGAGTACATCACGGCTGGGTCTTTGCGCGTTACGACAATGTCGGATCATCCCCATGATTTCGGCTTCAAGCTCATTGGCATACGCAAGCAACTCTTCATATTTGTCACTGAAATTCGCATCGGGAACCAACGCACCAGTCCCCAATTGGTGGTTCATCGCAACCCAGTGCGCAAGCATGTCGCCGATCCGATAGGCTTGTTCTGGCCGGTCGAAACCAAACAGCAAGGTGCTGGTGACTCTCAGCATGTAACGCCGCATCTGGTCGGCAATGTCAATCTGGTCACCAACCTGCCACCCCTCCAGCATCTCGTCAGCCAGGCGGTTGATGGATTCACCATAGGTCGAAATGGTCCGCAGGCTGAAAGGCTCTTTGACCAGTCGTCGGTTGCGGCGATGTTGGGGACCGTTCATCGCCAACAGACCGCATGTCAGCCTCCTCTGAGAAGATCGCTTCGGTCCTCGGATTGCAAAGAAACGGGCGTGAAACGTGTTCGGATCGCTCAAGACCTGCTGATTGAATTCCGGGCTGAATAAGAACACCACCCGCTGCGAGCCATCTTGCAACGCGGCGACAGGACCATGCTCGGCATGCAGGGCACGGAATACCGAAACAAGATCCTCGGCGACCTCGGCAAAACTTACCTGCGTCACAGGCAGCGGTGAATTGCCTAGTTACTGGTGAGATGAACCCGAAGTCAACTTGTAAATATCCATGAGCAGTCAATCTGTTAAATGAACCAGAGAAATCGAATGACCACCGTGGAATTGTGGACAGCCCTGCTGCTGGGCAGTCGGCGTAATGGCACCGCAAAGGGAAAATGTGCATCCATAGGCGTGGAATCCCTTCCGTAGCTCGCCAAGTCCCTTTTATTCCGCATATTCTTCGCAGATTACTGGATTACCCTATTCTACCGTTTCAGTGCAACCAGGTTGTCACGGTGAACGACTTCCTCATAGGGACAATGCCCCAGAAGTTCCACAATCTGGTCGCTTGAGTGACCCGCGATTTGCCGCATTTCTTCTGCGTGGTAGTTGATCAAACCTCGTGCCAGTTCAGACCCATATTCATCGGCCAGGGTCACGACATCACCCTTGGCAAACTGCCCGTTAACAGCCACGACGCCAATGGCTAGCAGGCTCCGCCGGTTCTCGACAATCGCGTGAACGGCTCCAGCATCGAGCCGCAACTGGCCGGCCGGTTGCGCCGTGAAACCGATCCAGCGTTTTTTGGAAGTGATTGCAGGTCCCTGCGCTGGAAACAGCGTCCCTAACGGCTCAGCCTGAAGAATTTGGGTTAAAACGCGTGGCTGCCGACCATCGGCAATGATGACATTTTCGCCAGCAGCGGTTGCAATCTGGGCGGCCTCCAGCTTGCTCCGCATGCCACCCTTACTCCATGCATTCGACTTGTTTTTATCGAAAATTAACTGGTGAATCGCTTGATTGAGGTCGTGAACCACCGGTATGACCGAAGAGTTGGGATCCTCAGGGAGCCCGTCATAAAGGCCGGCAACATCCGAGAGCAACACAAGAAGTGGAGCACGAATCAAGTTCGTGACCATGGCTGCAAGCTGATCGTTATCACCCACATTTCGTTGCAATTCATCGACTCGGACCGTGTCATTTTCGTTGATGATTGGAATCGCGCCGTAACGAAACAGGGCCAGAACGGTATTCCGGACATTCAAATAGCGGGTTCTATCATTCAGGTCGTCGGCCGTCAGCAGAATCTGAGCGGCGTGCTTGCCATGCGTTTCGAGTGCCCGGTTATAGGCCTCGATAAGCCGGCTTTGCCCAACGGCGGCAACTGCCTGCAACTCTGCGAGATTGGTTGGCCGCGTGGTAAGGCCCAGCCTCCCCATTCCAGCTCCAACTGCCCCGCTGCTGACAAGCACCACCCGTCGCCCATCGTCGACCAGTCTTACCAATTCATTGCCTATCGCCTCGACATGTTCCGTGTCGAGCATACCATCCTCGCGGGTGAGTACACGGGTACCGACCTTCACGACAATGGTGTCAACATTGGCAACGATTTCTTGACGAACAGGATCAAGCATGGAAGTCAGATTAATCGACACTCCTGGGTGACAAAAGGATCGCAATCCAATGAGAACCCACAACCTATCGCACAAGCAAGCGAGGACCGCTGCTGCCGGAACCGTGTCGCCTGGGATACGATCCTCCAGGCCATGTTAATATCGGCTACGTTGCCAGCGATATTGACCAGTTGCCCCTTATCCGGCGGCCCCAGGTTCCCCCAGCATACACCCGGCACCGCCACAACCTGCCCAAATCCTCAGTCTGACGAGGCGTTTTTCAGCCCGGGCTAAAAACCTGTACAAATGCTATTGACCCTGTACGCCCGTATATTATAGTAAATAGGGGCAACCAAATGCGTTGTCCGCCTAAACCCATCTCAACCCGCAGCCACAGATCCAACTTGAATGACCACCTCACCGGGCCTCACCGCCTGTTTCCACCCTGCGTCGGCAGGCTGGGCGCCCGGGTGCCCTGCTGAGGGAGTCTTCGGTTCCGCCAGGAATTCTCAGCCCGCAAACCGTTGATTGTTCAGATTGGAACTGAAGTGGGGACGTCGAACATCCGGTTACCCAATACCGACTGTGCGGTCTGACAGTTGAATGATGCAAACGGGTTTTTGACGTGCGAAATTTTCCTGAAATCAGGACGAAACGATATCGACCGAGGGTCGGGCGGCCTGCCGCTGAAGCCACCTTTTCACAGGGTGTGCCGTGTGCCTTGCCGAATGAAGTCCGTGTGACATAGCGAGCCTAATTCATTCCTGGAAAAACCCCACGTGCTTTTGGAGAAACCGTAGATGACACTTGCACAACTCACCAACCGACAACACGATGTTTTCACCTTTATTCGTGATAAAATCCACGGACGCGGATACGGGCC
>CAUZEA010000017.1:0-70708 GCA_963578605.1 Planctomycetota bacterium | reverse complement strand
GGCAATGAACAACGTTTGGACGTCGGCTTGGCCGAGCCATTTGCGTACCTCCTTCGCCACGAACTCCGGCCCGCGGGCACCGACGCGCAGCGTTGGTCGGCTGCGGATGAACTGGGGAGTCCCTCGCACGGCAAACAGATAACGCAGGACTTCCACAACTTGCCTGGCGGTGAACGATCGAGCAACCTCGATCGCCAGGCACTCGCGAGTGAATTCGTCGATCACTACCAAGAGCCGAATCTGACATCGATCTTCGGTTCGATCGATGACGAAGTCGTACGACCAGACGTGATCCTTGTGTAGGGCACGTCGACGGACGCAGCTGTTCTCGCTACCACAATTGGGCAACCGGCGGCGACGGTGCTGTCTTTTAGGGACTTGCATGTTCTCTTCCCGCCAGATTCGCTCGATTCGCTTGTGATTGACCTGCCAACCAGTGGCTCGCAACGTGCGATGCACTCGGGGATTGCCGTACCTTGGACGACGAGGGGAGATGCTTCGCATCTCGGCCAGGAGCTTCCGCTCGTCCCCTGGTCTCTTCGGCTGGTAACGCTGCGTCGTGCGAGGCTGACCCAGCACGCGACAAGCTCGACGTTCGGAGACTGTTTCAGGCCCCAACCGGCGACGTACCTCAGTAACAGTGAGGCGTCGCCGCTCGGGGCTCAGAAGTTTCCCTGCGCGGCTTCCTTCAAGATGGCGTTGTCCAGGGCCTGATCTGCCACCAGCTTCTTCAGCCGGGTGTTCTCCTTCTGGAGGGCCTTCAGCTCTTTGGCCATCTCCGGAGCCATCCCGCCGTACTTCTGACGCCAGCGGTAGTACGTCTGCTGAGTGACCCCCAGGCGTTTACAAACCTCGGGGACCTTCTTTCCCTTGCCCAGCTCAACATCGGCCCGACGCAACATCGGGATAATCTGGTCAACTCCATGACGTTTCTGTGCCATCTAAAATCCTTTCCGGGCTAAAGCCCGGGCTCGATTCTCTCACATGCACTGGTACTTTTCACGGGGGTAAGGTCAGTTGTTAAAGTCGCCGAGCAAACCACCTACAGGTGGCTCGCTGTCCTCTGGTACACCGACCAACGCACTGAGGAAGTAAGTTGCTGGAATATCAGAGACCGATCGTGAAAATCCGTTCGTCAGTTCGACGAGATTTTGTTCGGTTTCAAATGTGAAGCCGAGACCTTGGTTGAGGACCGCCTCATCGTCTGAAATGCCGACTGCAAAAATATTTTGGTCTACAAAATCATCGAGGAAAAGTCTTTGGGGCTGGTAATGCTCACCGTTGAAGAGCACCTCGGTCGAATGTGATAATCAGCCAGTCGACGTCGTTGAGTTCGACAAGTAGTCAAGTAGACATGGTCATCGACGAACCAAATCTCCCGTTCCTATGACCATGCTATGGCGTGCCCGTGACCATGCTATGGCGTGCCCGGCAGGGGCCGTGGGAACGTGTCGTCACGGCCGGTCACTTCTGCAGCTGGGAAGTATCAACGTCCCTGGCGATTTCTAAGGCATTCAGAATCGTCTTATGCCGGTTCGATTTCGACTTCATGTGGGCTTTTTGCAGCAATTCGATATGAAGCTTGTCGCGAATCTCAATATCTCCAAACTCCCGGACAATCGCCGTGCCGGGACCACCCGCAGCTCGAACCACGTCAAAATCCTTCTCCACGAGGTTGCCTTGAAGTTTGATGTCGAAGATACGCTGTCCGATGGCGGTGTTATGGCAATCGGCGAAGTGCAAGCGAACGGTGAACCTGGCCGGCGTTTCGTGTTCCACTAGCACTGGGACGCTAAGTCGTTTGATCCCCACGGAGCCGGACGAATACAGCCAACAGTTCTGGGGCGCGGTAATCGAACTGTGCTCGGGAGCTCGATGGAAGTATTGGCAGGCGGGGTCTCCGGCTACGTCGAAGCTAAAATAGAGTTTCCACCGGACGGTGCTATGGCCGCGCGGCGGCCGGGGATAGCCCAACCACAGCTTCCCCTGATCATCGCGACGATCGCCGGGCCCGCCGAGGTTGATCAACATCTGACGGAGCGGCCATGCGGGACCCCGGAGGGCGAAACGACCCCAAGTCTTGCGGAGTTTCGTCGGCTGCAACACCAGCGTACACTGCAACGACTCGGAGCAAACACAGCCCGAACTTGCATCGGGTTGGATGACCAGACCTCCGGCCGGTATGGTGTTAATCCAGCAGCCCGGGCGAATTCCGGGAAAATGTTCCGTGCCGTGGTCGTTAAGCAGGTCATAAAAACCGGTAGAACGCGAACGAAAGAGCAATAGCCCCGAGCAGCCGGCATACGCCCCGCAATGCTTATCCCGGAAATCGATCTCCCAGGGCGTGGGCTTGCCAGTCCACGGATGGATGCGCATCTTCTGTCGTCCCGTGCTAAGCTCGAAGGCCCAGGGCTCGGCGTACAGGGTATCGCCCACCACCAGCGGACGGATGCAGTATCCGAGACTCTTCGACCACAACAATGATCCGTCCTTGGTGGAGAGAGCCGCGGCGCGGACCGATCGGAACTTGCCGGCGAGGAACCGGGAAGTGTAGTGGCCGTTTTTCAACGCCGCGCAAATTAATAACACCCCCTCCCTGCAGATCGCCGAAAGCGCATTTCCACCGCATCCGGTCAAATCGACTGCTTGCGCCCATATCTTTCGGCCCGTTTTCACGTCCACCGCGACCACTGTACGGACGTCCGCCTCTTTGAGGACCTTGGCTATCTCGGCTTCGCCGAGCTGCTGTTCGCTATTGAGTTGAGCGAGAGTAGGCTCAATCGCTGCTTGTCGCTGGGCATCGGTCGCCGCGCGTTCGGTGAAGAAGAGTCGTCCCTGCGAAATGCAAATCGAGTTGTTGCGGATCTGTTTGCCTTGGCACGTCCAAATTGTTTTCCCCGTTTTCAGATCGACGGCAAACACCGCGTCGCTATGATACCTAGTGGCGGAGGTGCTACCGAATAACCGTCCGTCGGAGACACCGACGTACATCCAATTATCTTTGTTTTCCGTCTGGTAGATCGCTCTCACGTGGCCGGTGACGGCATCCAGCCTCAGGCAGCTGGAGCCCGCGGCAACAAACAGGCTGTCCTCGTTACAGGCCATGTTGCCGCACTCATGCACCATGTCCCCACGGAAGGCGCCGGGAACTTCCTGCCTCCAGTATGTCTGGCCGTTGTAGGCGTCAAAACAAGTGACGAAGGTTGTTCCATCGGGCCGCCCATTGCGACCAGACGAAGAACCTTTTTTGAGCTCCGCGCCCAACATGAACACGCGACCGCCTGCCGACAGTGGAGCCGCGGTCTGCGCGTGCCGGTTAAACGAGCGGCCCGATCCCGGCTCACCATACCAGAGGACGCTCAGCGGTGCCTTGACAATTTGATCCCCGGAATCGCCCGTGTTGCCGGAGTCGGCGTACTGGTGTGTCCAACTCCCCGCCCCGCGTAAAGGACCGCGCACCAGTTTTACCCACATCTCCTGGTCAGAGATGAACTCTGCCTGCTCACCGGCTCGCAGAGAAGTCGTCCACCGTTTGAGCCGTTCGTGATCAAGTGTATGCTCCTCCCGGCGGACTCCATCCGGCTGGCCCACGAGCAACACTCCTCCACAAGGCTTCAGCACTCGATAGGCTTCGGTCGCCATAGCCGGCAAGCTTCCGGAGGTAATGGCCTCTTCAAAAACCACGAGGTTGGCAAAGTAATCGGAATAGGGCAAACGGCCCGGCTCGCCGGCGGCAGTGGCGATCGTGTCCACGCAGACGCGCGTTCCATAGAATCCGGTGGCGTCGAGGACCTGTCGCGCTTTTCGCGTGGCCGCTTCGTTGGGCTCGACGTCGTAAATCATCAACCCGGTCTTCCGCGCCAGCTCATAAGCCAGGCGGCCCGTGCCATTGCCAAAGACCAGGCCATAACCGCGGCGGGGTTGGATCCCGGCATGCGTGACGATCGTTGTCACCGCTTCATTGTACAGCGGTGTGAGTCGGTCGCGCGGATAGAATGGTGGGGCCTTCGTCGGCACCGGAATTGCCACCGGAATTGCCACCGGAGCCTGTTTGGCGAAACAGTGAATACTACCCTTGTCGGTGCTGACGAAGAGCCGTCCTCTGGCAGCCGCCAATCCAATCGCTCGACCGTTAACGGCACCTTTCCAAAGTTCCTTACCGGTTGGGCTGTCGATCGCCGCGACCATGTTTTCACCGCCCACAATCAGCCGATCGCCAGCCAGAATCATCGATCGCAGGTGTTCCTGTGGGTAACGCCAATTCGTACAAGCGTCTACCTCTGGCGGTACCAAGTCTTTGTCCCACCGCGTCCGGGGATTTTTGGGCAGCTCTTTGTGAACGACCTTTCTTTCCTCGTAGGCAAGCCGGTCGAGACAGCGGATGCCTGCGTCGTAGAGCAGATAGAAGAATTCGGGTGTGACAACCAACCGCCTGCCGGGAAACCAGAATTTGGCCGATTCGCCGGTCTCCTGCTTGTAGGCAACGATTTTGTTTTGCGTGCCCGAGTACAACAGTTGGCCGGCAAGCAGCCCATACGTGCCGCCCTTGCGCCCCTTGCCCGGCCAATACTCGATTAACTGATAAATCATCCCGCCATCGCGCATGTCGAACACAGCAGGCACCCCCCGGCCGGAAGGGGCAAACAGGCGTTGGCTGTCCGACAAGAGATAGCCTTGCGGCGAGAAATCGGCCGAGCGTCCCAGCGCCAAATCCGCCTGGCCGGCATTCAAATCTCCGACTGTCTCATTTCGCCAAACCAGCGATCCGTCTTCGGCGTTAACGGCGTACATATAGACGCGCTCCCCGGGAAATACGCCGGCGCCGAAATAGGCCGTGTTGCCGTAGACCACAACAGAGGTGCGGACGGGCCAAAGCGAGACCATTTTGCCGCCCCCCAGCACGGTTTGACGTGTCGGCGCGGCCTGGAATTTCCAAACGAGGTGGCCGGCGGCCGCATCCAGACAATAGACGTGACCATCGTCAGAACCCACGTAGACACGCCCGTTGTACACACTCGGTGCCAACCGAACGGCTCCTCCCGTGAAGAAGTCCCATTGCAACGTTCCCGTGGCAGCGTCCAGCGAGTAGACCTTATTGTCGACGGAAGAACCAAAGTAAACCGACTTGTCGACGACCGCCACGTGGAACGCCGCGTCAAACTTCATCTTGGGAAGTTCACGAAAACTTTCCACAAAGGCGGGTTGTGGTTCACTCCAGGCCGGCTTGGGTGCGGCGGGTGCGGTAACCACCCACTGCTGCTGAAGAGGTAAATCGATGGTGGATGACGCGACGCCGCTGCGCGCGTTGTCGTGCATGTACGTCGGCCAGTCCGTCCGACCTCCACGCTGACTTGGTTCTGATGGCCAAACCGTTTGAGGCACCAGGCCGGTACCGAACGCAAGCAGCTGGACGATTGTCAGAATCGTCACCGCCACACGTTGTCCTTTCCTCAAAACGCGATCGCGATGCCGGATGTCTGCCGTCGTACGATTTTTGCCAAGCAACTTCTTGCCGGCATCTTCCGTCGATCTCACGGATGAACCCTTTGGTTGCTTAAACCGGTATTTCCCATATGGATGTCGCCCGAACCGTTCCAGATCTGGGTTGCCCCATATTGTAACACCTGCGCCCCCCCGTGTCTGGCGCTTGGCGATTTCTGGTCCTGTTCCCGCCCGCAGGCGCCGCCCAGCCGTAATGGGTGCGTAGTGCTCCCTGGAAACCGCGTTTTTCGCTGGCGGATCTGTTCAATCGCACTGCCCAACGACACACGGCGGCGGGATCGCTAGACACACGATTCGCGGGAGGATCGCGGCGAACAATCTCCGCGTCACGGCCACCTCGGCCAGTTGGAACGTCACGTATTTCGCGTGCCGCGTCACCTTCGCCCCGATCTTGACGAGCTTCTCTCCAAGGGTCGTCAGCGACCAGTGCTTCACATCACGGGGCAGGGCTAGCCGCCGCAGGAAGTTGGCCAGATGGGGTTGGCTCGCAAGTCCCCACCGGCCCAGAACAGCAATTCCCTGCCTGGCCAGGGGATGCGTCACTAGGCCATCTCTTGCAAGGTCATCGAGTGGGCGATGAGGGACTCGAACAACTGCAACAATCCTCGGGAAAACCGGCGGTCACCATAGAGCGCGGCGCAGAATACGACCCGCGCTGCGCAGAATTGGGCGCAATCGATGCCGAGCTCGAGCAGCTCATCACCCTCTGGCCGCAGTTGGCGGCCAGTGTACGTGAAGCACTCCTTCAGCAGGCCTCACAGTCGCTTACCAGAGGCCCCTAGGAGGGCCTCTGTGGGCGAGTGATCTGGAGGTGTGCCAGCCACACAGTTTTGCCCGCACCCCCCAGGGGTGCGTGTAGGGTCCGTAGTTGTCCGCAAAATAGTGCGCACAAAAATCGGCCTGATTACAAAACTCACCCGCGCCACCCCAGTCATGACCCGAGTGGCGCGGGCTTGTCGCAGTCCTAACGCACTGTGTTAAGGTAACCGCCGGCTAAGCAGTCTCCGAGGACAGGCTCACACCTCCGCTTTCCTCCCATCGAGCTAAAACGGGGCGACCGCCTGATGGTCGGGTTCGAGCATGACAATCAACGCATCCTGGCCACCGAGGTTCTCAAACACCATGTCTGAAACGGGGGCCACGACCGGCTCACCTTCCTGGCCACCGAGGCTTGACGCCAACTCCAGTTCGTTGCGTTGATACAAGCCCTCACCATCGACAACCAAGTGGTCCCCCAGGTTTGTATTCATCAGTGGCTCACCTTCCTGCCCGCCAAGACCCGTATTCACCAGACATGTTTGACCATTACTCGGATTTTCCCAGCCGTGGCTGATTTCAGCAACGATAGCGGTATCTGGTAAATCAATTGCGGCACCTCCTATCAGGTCGACACAGCCATCGGGGGCTATCGATGCCACAGGAGCACTCTCTTCTGTGATCGGCTCACCTTCCTGACCACCGAGGTTTGCGTTTTCTAAGAAGTTAAAACCGCCACGGCAGCCGTGCGACACCGACTCCTGGTTTGTTTTAATGCCGCCGAGGTTAGTACGGACATTTTCAGGAACCAAATCGATGTCGGTGTTGTCGCCAGGGTCGTATTCAGCAACCACAGCGGTATCTGCTAGATCAGCCGCAGCACCTCCTACGAGGTCGGCAGCAAACAACTGCTTGGCTTCGAGAGCTTCAAACTGGCCACGGCGTTTCGAGTATTTTGAGAGACTCATCTTGGGATATCCTTCCGTTGGGTAGGGTGCGACAGTAACAGGCCAACTGTTGGCCATTTGTTTGACTGAGCTACCAACACCACAGGTTTCGGGCAGGTTCCGAAAAGGGGTTTATTTATCTCAGAATGAGATTAGAGGCGGTTTTTCACTGACAAATTGCCCCACGATTGCCGTGTTGTTGCATCTAGTGCGACTGGTGCAACTACGCAACGGGTCTGAAGGCGGCGGTATTCGAGTTTAGGATATCGGTCCTTCGGGAAGTGCCTGCAAAATAGTGCGCACAAAAAAAGGGGCCACACCAAAACATGGGGTGACCCAGTTGCGGCAAAAGGATGGCCGCTTGAACTCGCCCCCCCCCCCGGTCAAACTTCGCCCCGGCTGCGCCGGGCAAGGGGTAAAGTGGTTAAGGTGATAAGGGGTAAGTTCTGGCCAAACGAAAACCAAAAGCGATGGAGACGGAGGCCCGGAGGGTTGACGACGCGGGTGGCAGCACGAACGAACCTCGGTAGATTGCCGAACGCCCCGCCACGCAACACACGGGCAACGCCCGACGCAGGACCTGTTGGATCGCTCACCACCTGCAGACTCTCATAAGGGCCATGCCAGTCCTGGCACCACTCGAATACATTGCCGTGCATGTCAAAAAGGCCCCAAGCGTTGGGTAGTTTCTCGCCAACCGGGTGTGTTGTCTCTCTTGAGTTGGCGTCGTACCATGCGTACTCGCCAAGCTGGGAAACGTTATTGCCAAAGCTGTAAGTGGTAGTCGTTCCTGCGCGGCACGCGTATTCCCACTCGGCTCACGCGTATTCCCACTCGGCTTCAGTCGGCAAGCGATATTCCACCCCTTCCCGCTCGCTGAGCTTACCGCAAAACGCTACCGCATCGCTCCAACTCACCTGTTCGACCGGCAACTGCGATGTGTCGCCGGACACGCGGTCCTTACCCTTCCCCAATGCGCTGAAGTAACTCGGATTCTTATCCACCACCTGCTCGTACTGAACTTGCGTTACTTCATTCGCGCTCAAATAAAACGGTTTTGTGATCCTTACCAGGTGATGGGTTTCATCGCCCCCGCGATCCGCCTCCAAATCCGGGCTACCCATCGTAAACTCGCCCGGTGGGATCAGGTTGAATTTCATGCCAACCGAGTCCGTGATTTGGACAGGTGTGCCAAGGTGATCGGCCCAGGCTTTTTGCAGGGCCTTGGCTTGATGGCTATCAAACGGAGCAACAAGAGGCGGTTGCATTGGTTCAGTCGGCGGGAACGGAGAAACGGCAGGAGGAAGATCCTGCGCATGGTCCGCCGCAGGATATTCCTCAGGTGCTGCCGATTGTTCAGTGCGAGTGCACGCGGAAATACACAACAGCACCAAGGCTATCCACAAGTACGATAAGCGGTTCATTGTCCCCCCCGTGTAAACGCTTTTACATCGGCCATATCCAGCGGGTTCTATCCTACCCTGCCGGGAATACGTCATCCACCGGCAGGAGCCGGGTACTGGGTACCGCGTCCCCCACTACCAATCCGACACCGCGACTACATGCTAGTGTAGGATACCGGCCCAACTGATTCAGAGTCAGTTAGTCTGGCCATCCTCCACCCGATGCAGGTCACCACGGGCGAGTTTGCCGCGGTGGAAAATTCGATGGATCGAGTTGCTACGCGGGCAAACCGAGGTTGGAAGGGGAGATCATCCCAAGGAAAATCCTGCTTGTTTCAAGTCTGAAACTCAATCTTGAATTAACAGTTCCCCCTACTAGCATCAGCTCTGCTAGTGGAAATCAAATTTCCTATCAGTCGCAAACCGCAGCTCACTCGAGGAATTGGAAGGCGAAAAGCTTCATGGATCTCATCACAAACCGCAGGCGCACAGGTTTGCCCGCAAGTTCCGAGACGTCGTCCCGCCCCTGCCAGGTGACATGCTTCCTCACTGAATTGCCGCGAATCGTATCACAGACGTTCAGGTCATACCCGGGGATAGGGGTTCCTCGTTCAGAGAGTATCTCAACCTGCAACCACCCGCCGGCGCTCCCGTCCATATTGAGCTCAAGACGCCGCCCGGCGAAAGTCAACAGAGGGGTGGTGAATTCGCCTCCGTCGTATGAAGCGTCCGCGGAGACGAAACCGTCCCGCCGAAATCGAGCGCGGAATACGCCGCTGTCGAAGCCGCCGGTATTCGGATGGGCACCTTTCTCAGTCGCACCGATCCCCGAGTAATAGATCCACAATTCGTCGCCGACCGGGATGAGCCATGGATTCGCAAGGATCATTCCGGCGGAAGCTGTTCCATCCGCCCCCAGTCGCAGGAACGGCTCCCTCTCAGGCGGCTGCCACCAATTCAAAAGGTCACGACTCGTAGCAAGCCGGACATCCTGATTTTGAGGGAACAGATCTTCTCCCCAGTGATAATTGGCAGTCGGCAGGAGGATATAAGCATTGGGAACACCAGGCACCTTCATGCCGCCAGGAACGTAGTAGTCCACGACCGGACGATGCCTGGGAGAGCCACCCGGAACCAGAGCATCCTCGTCCCGCTGGTCTGCCGCGAATATCTCTCTCACTACCGTCCAATTCCGGAAATCATCTGAAGTTATGAGTCCCACGGAGGTGGTCCTTCCCCTGCCTGGAGGGCGCTTCTTGATCCGGACGAACCCGACGTACTTGTTCAGGTCCGGATCCCAAAAGGGAATGGACTGGGTGTCACCGGCATGGGGCAAATCTGCGGTGCTTCGATCTAACGGATACCCATCTTTGAGCATCCGCCAGCGAATTCCGTCCGGCGAAACCATTGCCCAAAGACCCGAACGTATCCCCCTTTCTTCATCTTCCTTGCCTGTCTCGTATTTGGTCCAAAGTTTGTATCGTTCCTCAGCGCTGCCGTGGTCGTCCCGGAAAACGGTGCCGCCCGACATGCTCCCAGCCCCAGCCCAGGCGTCGGTGGGGAGCCCCGCAGCGATCCGCTCCTCCCCAGCTCGCCCGCGAGCCGAAGGGCGCCCAAGATCAGTTTGCAAGGGTGGCCCCACGATATTGTTCCTTTTGGATCCCTTGAACGTAAGAACCCCGAGGTCGGGCTTCTCCCATCTGACGCCGTCCTTGGACTCCGCATAGCAGAGCAGCTTCCGGCCTTCATCTAGCCCGGTGTCCCGTGGAGCCCAAACACCGTACCACATGCGGAAGACGCCGCCATCCAGAGCCACAGAGAGATAACGGTATATGTGTTTTTCCCACGGCCTGTCGGGGACAAGCACCGGCACCGGTTCCTGGTACGGTTTGTTCATCTTGAGCTGTATTCCCCTGGAGGTCTCGAGAAACATGGGATCGAAAAGCAGTTGTCTGTCTGTTCCAACCTTGATCGGCGGCTTATTTTCAGCAAGAGTAGATCCGGCCGACCCCGCTAACATCATCAATAGGCACAGTCTTCCGAATGTCATATTGGCCTCCTTGATGGATTAAAGCCATCGTCATTGCCGAATGGCCCGGAGTTGCAGGAGATCTCCCCGACCTCGAGTCTCAGATCAACGCGGAGTTTCCTGATGCCCTCGAGCACCACAGGCTCGCTCTGGGCCTTCTTGAAGCCCAAGAGACTAGCGGTGCTCGGTTCAAGATGGGATACCACGTAGCCGCCCGATTCGTTGGTATTCGTCACTCGGCTGAATCCGGTCAGCCGGCTGGTGGCCGTAATCTCCACGCCGGGTGCAACAAGCCCGGTGGAATCGGTAACAGTCCCCACTATTTCTCCCTGCGTAGTCTGGCCGTTCGCATGGGCTGCGCAAGCGAAGACAAATGAGAACGCGATCGATAGAGGACGCATTCGATTTCTCATACGCTACTACCCTCCTCGCTCAAAGCAAACGGTGGCAAATATATTATGCAGAGAATACGGCATGAGAATTAATACGTCAAATAAAATGGCTTTGTGATCCTTACCCGATGTTCGGTTTCGCTGTCGCTACGACCCGGCTCGGAATCCGGACTCCCCATCGCGAACTCACCCGGTGGGATCAGGTTGAGCTTCAGCCCAATGGGGTTCGTAATTTGAACAGGTGTGCCGAGGTGATCGGCCCATGCTTTTTGATGGGCTTTGGCTTGATCACTATTAAACGGAGCAACGGCCAGCGGTGGATCTGCCTCCGCCCCACGACAAGCATGGAACAACAGCAACAAGGCTACCCCAAAATATGGTAAGCGGTTTATTTCTCCCCCCCGTGTAAACGCGGTTTACATCGGCCATATCCAGCGGGGTATATCCTACCTTGCCGGGCATACGTCCTCCACCGGATCGATGTGGCAACCGTTTAAACTCGACCCACCCCCGATCGGATTCCTGATTGATTTACATCACCCGTGCCGCACTCGAAGCGGCACGGCGGCCAAGGCCAAGAGGGCCAGCAGCAGGGTGGTGGGTTCTGGGATGATGGTTAGACTTTCGGCTTCCTATACACCTAGATCATCCGTCAAGTAGGCCTTCAGGCCAGCTGTATCAAAACCGTGTTGCAACACGGTTTGCCCGTCGAAAAGAACTGTGCTGGTACTGAAAGTTGTGTTGGACAGCTGTGCCTCCTGGACGTCCGCGCCCGACAGGTCCGTGCCCAACAGTTTCGCATCAGCCAGGTCGGCGTGCTCCAGGTTCGCGCCCGACAGGTTCGCACCCGTCAGGTTCGCGTTGCTCAGGTTCGCGTACCACAGGCCCGCGCGGAACAGGTTCGCGTTGTCCAGGTGCGCGTAGGACAGATCCGCCCCGTAGAGGTTCGCGCTGTCACGCGGGATCGCGTAGGATTCCAGGTCATTCCCAGTCCTGTAGGAATGCGTGTTACCGAAAGTGTCCAGGATCGGATCAACGATCGTACCGTCAGTCTTCTGATACGAAGCAGCACCCACAGTAGACACCGCGAAAGCGGCGATCAGAAACAGCGTAACCAGACGCATTAGTGGACTCCAGCGAAAAGGCACCTCCTGCGGAATACCACTGGCCAGTATGACCCGTCCCCAGTGCAGGGGCAAGGTTTTGCCCGCAGCCCCATAGAGGGCTGCGAGGTACTCGGGATGTGTCCTCTATAGTGCACACCCTTCTGGGGTGTGCCATCTACTCTCACCGATCACACAGCACGCCGTAGGGGCGTACCGAAGAAGGAGATTAACACCAGAAGCAGAGTAGTCGGTTCTGGTACACGTGTGTTTGAAGACGCGGTGGTAACCACGCCACCATAAGCATCTTTCCAGAGCAGGTAGTCTTTGTATCCGATGAACCCATCGCCATCGGCACCGTACCCTGGTGGCACGAGTGGTCCCATCTGATCACGCCAGACGGTGTAGTCGGCTGCATCAACAATGCCGTCGTCGTTGTAGTCGGCAGCAGACACATCAGGGGGTTCTGGGAAACCAGCAGTGATCCCCATTTCCGATGGGGTCATGCCATTAGCCCACTCGGGCACATTTTCCGGGTCATAAAACGCGCCTTCAAAAATTGCTTCCGCCCAGCCCGAGGTGTTACTGAAGTCGGCACCGCTTAAGTTTGTGCCAGAGAGATCGAGGCCAGAGAGATCGAGGCCAGAGAGATCTTCCTGACTAAGGTCAACATTTTCAAGCATCGCATCTGGGCCCATCCAGTAGGCCACATAGATGTCCCAAATTTCGGTTTCCCGATCCATCGACCACCAAGTAACGTTTGGCCCAGAGATTTCTGGCGAGAATGATCGAGTGTTATCGTCTGACAGCTGGGTGACGGTTCCCCGGTCAAAAAGCAGGATCCGATCGTCACTGCCTTCTGAGACAATGCGCAAGCCGGAAATTTCGGGCTCCACTCCAATTCCGGGCAACTACGTTAACGCCTCGCCGTACCAGGTCGAGCGATACGCGGCTGTTTGATTTATCCTCTCTGACGGGTCGCCAGTCCCCGCGTCGTGGTCAACCTGGTCGTCGGCTGTATCACTAACGGCGCCGGTTAAACAGGGCGAGCGCGAGCATTCCCACAAGCGTGACGAGCAAGGATGTTGGTTCGGGAACGGCTCCCGTTGCCGAACCAGCGGCGGTATTGCCAAAACTGGCTTTCCACAAGGAGTAATCAGCAACATCGACAACGCCGCCGCTGCCGCCGGTCTCGTCCCCATTGCCGCCCAGATCAAAGGTCGACCCCCGGTTGTCGGCCCACATCGTGTAGTCTGCAGCATCGACCACTCCATCCTGGTTGTAGTCGCCCGGAATGACTGGGATGGAGCTAGGTACGAACTCGAACTTCGCCAGAAAGGCGTCCCGCTCGCCCGCGTGGGGCCCGCCGAGGCTGCCTCTGGTCGTCCCGGTGATGAACGCGCTACCCACCGCATCCACCGCCACGTCCTCACCGTAATCCGAAGCGATTGTACCCAGCTGTTGGGTCCAGAGCAAGTTGCCCTCCGCGCTGTATTTGGCCAGAAAGGCGTCGTTCCCGCCCGCGTTGGGCCCGCCGAGGCTGCCCAGGGTGACCCCGCTGACGAACGCGCTACCCACCGCATCCACCGCCACGCCATAACCGGCCTCCTCCTTGCTTGTACCCAGCTGTTGGGTCCAGAGCAAGTTGCCCTCCGCGCTGTATTTGGCCAGAAAGGCGTCGTTCTCGCCCGCGTTGGGCCCGCCGAGGCTGCCGGAGGTCGCCCCGATGACGAACGCGCTACCCACCGCATCCACCGCCACGCTACGAGCGCGATCCCCTTCGCTTGTACCCAGCTGTTGGGTCCAGAGCAGGTTGCCCGCCGCGCTGTATTTGGCCAGAAAGGCGTCGTTCCCGCCCGCGTTGGGCCCGCCGAGGCTGCCTTTGGTGTACCCGGTGATGAACGCGCTGCCCGCCGCATCCACCGCCACGCCACTAGCAACATCAAGCGCGCTTGTGCCCAGCTGTTGGGTCCAGAGCAGGTTGCCCGCCGCGCTGTATTTGGCCAGAAAGGCGTCATAGTCGCCCGCACTGGGCCCGCCTAGGCTGCCCCCGGTAAACCCCGTGACGAACGCGCTACCCACCGCATCCACCGCTATGCCCTCACTGTAATCCGAATCGCTTGTACCCAGCTGTTGGGTCCAGAGCAAGTTGCCCTCCGCGCTGTATTTGAGCAGAAAGGCGTCATCTTTGCCCGCGTGGGGTCCGCCTAGGCTGCCATTGGTCTCCCCGCTGATGAACGCATTACCCACCGCATCCACCGCCACGCCACGACCGATTTCCTCCCCGCTTGTGCCCAGCTGTTGGGTCCAGAGCAAGTTGCCCGCTGTGTCGTATTTGACCAGAAAGGGGTCCCCCTTGCCCGGGCTCGATCCGACACCGCCTGGTCCTAGGCTGCCATTGGTCCCCCCGCTGATGAACGCGTTACCCATCGCATCCACCGCCACGCCAAGACCCCAATCATCAAATTCGCTTGTCCCCAGCTGGCGGGCCCAGGCTTCTTCGTAAGGATCCTCAGCGGCCCCCTCGCCCGCCAACAACAGGCTTAGCGCCGCCCACGCAACGAATGTCAAATTTTTGCCAAACACCGTGTTCATTTCTGTTTCTCCCAGGGTGTATGAGCTGGTAGCTCTGGTGACTTTGGCGCGTAGTGACCCGGCACGCTTAAACCCAAAACAGCCTGGCCGAAACGACGCCGTCTTGACAACTCATTTTACACAAATCGAAAGCCCTCTACGCGAACATAATCGCCCATTATCTGACGGTACGCCGCCCAGCCCCTTCGTGATTCCGAGCCTGGACAGAAAAAGGTCATCAATCGCGGTGCAAATGACCTGAATTTCCTCTCAAAACGTGTCATTATTAAGTGAGGAAGTCCTTAGCCTTTAGAAAGCACCAAAAACCCAAAGTTCTAAGCCCGTCAGGTAAGCGTCAATGCGTTTACCTGGCGGTCTTTTTTCGTCGGTACTCCAAAATCATGAAAGGAAGGAAGCATGCCTAATCTTTTGATGCACTGCGGTGGAAAACACGTTTCACGTGATGAACTTGCCAACGCTTCGACTCCTGAAAGAACTAAAACATGGGTTCCCGTGTCTCATCAACGTCTGCTCGAACTGGTCGACGAAACAATCGAAAGACAAGGGTTTCATGTTACCAACCAAGCTCACGGTCTGTGGGGTGATGGTGCCAGGTACTTCGGGTTGATGGAACTAGCCAATGGCCATGCCGAGGATGACTACAACCTTGTTCTTGGTTTGCGGAACTCTCACGACAAAACGTTCCCAGCCGGGATCTGTGTGGGGGCGTGCGTATTGGTTTGTGACAACTTGTCCTTCGGCGCTGAGATCACATTGGCCCGCAAACACACACGGTTCGTACATCGCGACTTGCCGGATTTAGTTCGCGATGCGATCAGTGGATTCACGCAGCTAAGAGTCGACCAGCACAACCGCATCAAGACCTACAAGCACAAACGTATCAATAACCGCGCGGCACATGACCTGATTATCAGAGCAATCGACGACAAGATAATCCCGGTCACCAAAGTGCCGGGCGTACTCAGCGAATGGCGTGAGCCGTCGCACAACCAGTTTACCAACCATGGCAGATCGCTCTGGAGACTTCACAATGCGTTTTCAGAGACTTGGAAGGGCGCCAACCTGAACACGCTGCCTCGGCGCAGCCAGAGACTCCACCAGCTGCTCGATCAAGTCTGTGACTTCCAGCTAGCCGCCTAGCATCCAATCACCTACGAGTTTTACCGCCCATGCATTTGCGTGGGCTTTTTTTGTGCGCTTAACAAAAAAGGAGATTCAACAATGAACCAACGAGAACTTAACCGACAAGTTGCCCACAAAACGGGTGAAACAATATCAGAAATCGCAAGGCGAGGATTTTCAGTCGCGCACTGGATTCCCACTGAGACGGACATTTGTCCGATTGACTGGGACCACTTTGATCAATGTCGCAACACAGCTCATTTGCCCGACAAGCAACACGCGGCTTAATCAACCAACAATCACCCAAATGTAAGGAGAATATGTAATGCCAGCAAAACTCAATGTCGGACTCAGCCGAAAAATCGGTGAAGCAAATTATGGATCACGAGGAGCCACTGCCCATCTGGAGGTGGAGCTCGACGCTGGAGTTGTTAGTGATCCGCAACTGCTACGAGAGCGTGTGCAGTTACTCTACGCAATGGCTCGCCGGAGCGTTGAAGAGGAACTAGGTCGGTCGCCGAGAGGAACTTCAAACGAACCTGTCCGTTCCAGCAGCAGTGAGCATGCCAACGGGAATGGGCAACCCATTGAACCGCCAGCTGGAACGGCCACGAAGAGCCAGGTTGGTGCGATCTTTGCGATTGCTCGGGACCAGCGGCTCGATCCCAACAGCGTCGTTCAGGAGCGATTTCATTTGAGTCGCGTTGAGGACCTGTCCATCAGGCAGGCCAGCGAAATGATTGATGCTCTCAAGAATGGGATGGCTGAGGTACGAACATGATCACAGCCGAATCGACACCGACCCGAGATTACCTCACTGCCACTCGTGTGGTTTTAGGTCTGCACGTCATGCGAGCAGAGGATAAAAGACATTTTTTGAAAGGAGCACAGCATGGGTGAATTGTTAGTTTTGGGTTTTCTGGGGTGGGCTGGTTACGCCTTGTACAAAGAGGGCAAATGCCTTGGATCTCGCAAGGGATACGGCGTCGGAGTTAGTAAAGGGCGCCGTAGGCACAGATAACACCCAATGAATGGACGCTCAGAATCACCATGTGGGCAGAAATGCTCCGCATGGTGATTCTTTCTTTTTAGCTATCAGAGACTCGCGACGTAGTGCCCGCACCGTGCAAGGACTTTTAGACCACTCCCATAGACTTCTCTGTACGCCGTCGAGTCTAAATTGGACTATTTAAACCCATAGCCATTTATTGCAGAAATTCGCTGTCTGCCGTGAGCTTAAATTGCGCTATTTAGATTTCTGTATCTCAGACAGGTTGGGGCATGAAATTGTGAATTCGGTTAACCGGTTCGAACGATGGCGGAAAGTTAGTGGAGGAGACCCGTCTCTCTGCCTCAGGCGTTTCATGAGCGCCTGAGACGCCGTGTGTGCGTCGCTCTTGATAGGCGAGTAAATCACTAAGTGCATTTCGGTAGGATTTCTCAGCCCGTTTGTGTTGCTCTAGACGCAATTTTCCCCAGGAGACTGATTCTGGTTCCGAAATCGCGTCTAAATGCTCCAGGTGGTTCAAGCGAGCCCAAGTCAGTATGACGCGATCCAAAATAAGTCGTTCAAAAGTATCTTCGCCGTCTCTTTTCAAGTCGTTTCGAAGTGAGGCAACTTTTTTGATGACCATCTCACGGCTAAAGAGATCGCCTTTTGTCGTTTTGTGGATCCATTGACGAATCGCTTGGGTTGCGAGATCACCAGATGCCCGCCAAAGGTCCGGATTTTTGATGAGAAAGCTGCGGACGGCGTTCAGGGCTCGCGGATCGCCGCGCTCTGCTGCGCGGATCGCGTCATCAAGTGTTTTCAGCTCTTTATTTTCCGCAACTAAGCTCATTTTCTGCCTGCGATTTCTCCATATACGGCCTGGATAAAGGCGAAATCCTGCGAGTGCCATCCTTGCTCGAAATAGTTGTTCTACCTGGTCAATTAGGGGTGAAATCGAGTGATTTAGCTCACCCAAGTCGGCTTGTTCCCGTTCCATCCTTCTACGTATATCACGTCTTTTCTCCTTTCGACGCTCGGCACGTTCAGACGCGCGTACTGCTATTGACCCCTTCCCCTCGTACTTCGTGCGAACATGACCGTTAGAGTCGCGATAGCAGCCGTAGTAGTAACTATTTTTTCCTCGCGTGATCCATCCCACACCCGTGTTTTGTCCCCCCCAATGTGTTACAAAAACATGAAACGTGACTTCTTACTTTAATTATCCGTAAGGGGCGTAGTGAGCGGAATAGATGTTTGGCGACTGCATGAGGGGATCTACAACGAACGCGTTCCGTAACCGGTTCCGAACGACTAAGACTGAGGCGTACCGAATTCGGTCTTACGGCGGCAGAAGGGTAACGCGAGGAGATTTACCTCGACGAAACTCGACATCAATCAACCTTGCGGAATGGAGACGTTTTAGCGAGCGATAAACGGTCTTTTGGTCTATCTCGACCCCAAATCTCCATCGAGGAGAGAACTTAATTGTCTGTGTTTTGCATACCCGAGCGGTATTCAACAGTAGCATCCAAACCAATAAGTCCCGGCTTGACCCACCTCTAGTACAGCATAAGAATCTTTGCGTTTGTTCAGCGGCAACTTGGAGGAAGTGGAACCTTATCCCAGTAGAGTTACTCTTGTTGGCCATTGGTATGTATTTCGTATCAGTTTTTTCATTCATTTCTATAGATAGTTATTAATGAAGAATAGAAGAATAGACCCGTTAGGACAGAACGGGGTTTACCAAGACCAGAAGTGTCCTTTCTTCAACGTTTAGTTCTCCACGACAGCCAGAAGATTTTGCAACTTCTCCCACATCTCGACCCCCCTTTTGTCATAGTAGTGTTCTGGGTAGACCACAGACTTCTCCACACCGACTTTAAGTTTGGGGCCATTCAAGATCACTGCGCTGGCTTCTTCCATGCAGGCAATAGTTGCAATCTTCACATCGTCCATGGAATCAATCGGGGCCATGGCCAACAAGGCGTCGTGTACTGGCGTGCATACCTCAATCCCCCGTTCAACTGCGAGACAGCAGGCTACACGAAGCATTTCAGCGTCGTGAGCTTGCATCATCCAATTCGAGATTGAGTTGGTTTTGGCATCATCATCGATTTTCCACTTCCAACCAAAGCAGGTTCGTAATTCCCCGGTCAATTGAGCATGGTCGATCACTTGCTGCCGCCATCGCCAGAATTGCGGATATATATACCGGTGTTCTCGCAGGACACTCGCCGCTTTAGACTCGGTCATATCGCCAGATCTTGCTACCCTTGGAGCCTGCGCTCCGTAAAGGACTCCCAACCCAGCGGCCACTTTTAGTTGGTTCCGCAATTTGCCATGGGTCTCTTTTTTCGCATCCGCAGGGGCCAGCCCGATTCGCTTAGCAAACCCCAGGTAGGGATCGTCATTAGCGTAATCCTGGATCATTTTTGTGTCGCCCGAGAAGTGAGCTGCTTCCCCGTACTCTTGGCCACTCCAATCGGCGTAGATCAAAGCGTGACCCTTTGGCGGCTGAATAAGTGACCTAACCCAACAAGCAGGGCCGAATACGCATTTGGCGTTACTAGGCTGATTACGGCTTGTCTTTGCTGCAAAGGGGGAAATCAAAAACCGGTTTCTTCCGTCGCAACCAACCTGAAGCTTCTCGAACAGGCGGGTTCGTCTGACCGCGCCTAAGAACTCTTTCAACCTCATGACTTGAGGGCAGAATTTGGCCCAGTCCGAAAGTGTGTCAGAGTCACTCCGAAGGGAGTGACCTCCTGCACTGCGGGGCCAAACTGTTAGTAGTTCATTTCTTTTAAGCCACCTTTCAAATTTTGGCTGCGAGATATCTCGATTGCCGATGACGTCTAATTCATCCTTGTTGTCGCAAATCAGGCGGGAGACAATCGTGTCCCAGTTATCCTGAAAACGTTCAACCAATTCTCGATCCACGGGAATTCCTCGGCGCTCCATACTACCGACTGCCGCCATATATCGACCGCAAAACAAAGCAGGGGCAAGCTCGATGAGAGAAAGCATCCGAGGGAGCAACTTTGCCAAGGCCAGCACGTCTGACTTACAGTATTCGAGGATCCTGAGTTTCTCCCCCCCTGTGAATGGACCGCCTCGAGTACACAAATCACGGCACTCATCCTTGTAGCCAGTTGATATTGCTTCATTTCCTAACTGGAAAGTTCGCATGCAAGCCAGCAGTGAGTACCGGACGCGAGCCTTCGATTTGCCTTCCTCAGGGACAAGTACGAAGTTTCGTTCACTGTTGGCGATGCATCGAAATTCGGCGTACAGATCGAGTATCCTCTGGGGGATCGGCCAGCCGAGGCCAATATGGCACGTAATCTCGGCAGGCGCATAGAACGCGACGAAAAGCGAGCTGGAATCGGTTGGAAATGGACACTCGGGGTGCATACCCTCCCAAAGCCATCTCCGGACGATCTGACCGCTCAACAGCTCATGGGCGACAACGCAGATTGGGCGAGGCGCGTCGGCTTCGGAGGCACCCATGTGGTACTCGAAGTCGACGCACCAGATGCTCTTAAACATCGTGGCCAGGCGACCGATCATAACCCGAGAGCCTCGACGACAGCCTCATGATCAGAACTCTCGATCACGCGGTCCTTGCAGGCGGCTCTGACCATGTCGTCGAACACAATCAGAGACCAATCCGGATCTTCATACTGAGCTTTAGGCTCGTCATAGTCGTAGCCACCCGCTGACATGTTTGCGGCGGGTTTAATCCACTTCGTTTCAGCCGTCTTTGCGATGTCAATTCGAGACTGGGCCCATTTGTCGCCACTTTCGTTGCGTCCATTAGGTAATTTGAGTTCCCACACAAAGTGACTACCGTGGCGAGTAACTCCGAGCACTAGAATGGCATCCTTCAGTCGATCCCGCTCAGTCAGCATCGTCGCAACTTCCGTATTTGGTCGAACGTAGAAGGTCTTTTCAGACAAGTCTCCCTCAAACTGATACCCGAAGAGATACACGGGGCGGCAGTTCACATATCCATGTACATCACCAGTTTCTCCCATTTCAAATGGGTGTACTCGAATAAACTTGTCCTTAGGAGGTCGTGTCGAGGCGCGTATTGTCAGTATCTGCGTGTGTGTTTGTACCAAAGGCACTGGCGCCCACAATGTGTCGAGGTCGTGGGGGTCGGGAGACTTCGCTGTCTCGGGATCAGCAGGGGTGTTAGTGACCGTGTTCTGGGCGTCTGCTGGACTCCGATTTCCGAACTCGACAGAAGCGGCGGATGCGAAGCTGTTCTCTTCTGACATATCTAGGTCCCTTCGTCATATGAATAAAGTAGTCGTTTCAAATGTGACCAATTATGCAGTGGCCATTGCGATCGGTGCTTGGCGCAGTCGGCAGGTTGGGTTGCTGCGGATTGCAGAGTCGCGTCATTGGTTGCTACCCTGTATCGGCCTGGGAATGCCAAAGCTGCGAAGATGTTCCTGCGCATGCTCTGAACGCCGAGAGACGACATCCTGGCGCGACTCTTGGTGTGGGCTCAGAAATTGAGCTAGTTCATCCGCGTCAACATATCGCCGACCGCCAACCAAAAAGGATTTCAGGCGTCTTCCGCGAACGCCATGAAGGACCCAGCGGTAAATGGTGCTGATGTGCACATTAAGTTGTTTGGCAACTTCATTGAGCGAGAGTCGCTCGGTAGGTAAATTCGCGATTTGCATTTGTTCTCTCCAAAACCGTGTGAATGACGACGATTCGGAGTAGAACAGGGCGGTGCGTCGCAACTGCGTCCTCAGCTGCGTCCAATGTGCGTAACTCATATATTTTCTTGGAGCAAGTTCTTGTCAAGCCTCCAGCCACTGCCGGATTGTTTTATCACGGGGTCTGATCCGTCGGGGAGAGCGAACGTCTTTCGTAATGCTTTGCGAATGGTACTCAAAGATGAGCGAATGTTCGATTTAGACGTTTTCTGGCTTTTATCGCGGGAGGAGGCCAGTCCGTCTTCCAAATAGGGGGCTCCCTCGGCAATGTCGTCGTATGTGAAGGTGTGACTTGGTCGTTTGCATAGCTCCAGAAGGATGGCTCGTTCCTGCTTGCGGAGCTTGATGAGTTTTTCATAGATCTGGACGCCCTCACCCGTCTTTTGAAACCACGTGCCGCGCAAGTCCTCCCTTTCTTCTTTGGAGTTCAAAGCAATCTTTAGGGCATCCGAAAACTTGCGTTTAGCTTCGGCGACCGTGGAAACAAAGTTCAACGATGAAGCGATCAGTTTTGGGAGATCAGTAGCCCGTTGGCAAATATTACTCTGTTTGCAGGCATCAGCGATCCCGTCGGGGATGACATTTTCTGCAAACCAAGCCCAGTCTTTCTTCACCAACCCAGAATCGAACAACAGTTTCCCAGCACTGTCGATTATCTTCCTAGTCCGAGAAGACAGTTCTTGGTGTTCTTGCTCCTCGCAACCAACATGAGCGACACGAATTGCCATCAGTTCGAGCTCTTGCTGCAACCGTTCGCAGTTCGTTGCTGTATCATTGGCAAGCCGCCATTTCTGCCGAAGTATCACTATGTCATCAGTGTTCCACGGTGATTTTTTCATCATGTTATGGATCCTGGTAAACTCAACCGTTTTGTTTGGCGAGTTCGACAAGCAACGACAGGTTCTTTTCGGCGTAGACATCCACAACGTTAGTGCGGGCATGTCCCAATGCGAGTTGAGCGGCCTCGACACCATGCGACCGTCGGATTCGCGTCGCGAACGTGTGCCGGAGCTGACCAGGAGTCCAGTGAGGGATCAGCTCAGCCTCTGAATCCTCTTTGCAACATTCTCGGTTCGACTTTGCAATGCCGTACTCGATGGCCTTCCGGTAACTGTCAGAACAATAGCAGTTGCCCTTCGGGCGTTTGGGTTTGTGCGATTGAGCTTTCCGGCGTCGAGTTTCCCGTGTTCTTAATTCACATGGATATACCGGAGTTTTCCGGTCACGGTCGATGACACGCTGTTCATGCCGCCATGCCTCGGCTTCTGCTGGCGAAAACAAGTATTCTGAATTTGCTCGCTGGACAAATGGCTTTACGATCTCCTGCGACCGGGGCCCGAGAGGGACACACCGACGGTGACCGCGCCAACGATTTTTGTGTTTATCGGGCTCGTAAATCCAAATTTCGCTGCTCTGATCGATGAGCCCGGTTTGCATCGTAGCAACTTCTGTCGGTCGCATTCCGGTAAGTAGCTGCAACTTTGCCATCGCCGCGACTTGGGGAGCAACGTATTGAATCGTCAGGAATACGAACTTTTCATCAATTGGCTTAACCGGCTGGGATTCTCGTACCTCGGTACGACCGTACCGCAGTCCAGTTACGGTGCGGAGGCCTTCGTACACCGCTGGAGCAACAAGCTCCTCACTCACCGCCCATTTGAAGACCCTCTTGAGTCGTCCCACCCGTTTGTTGATTTCGGTGCGACAAAGGTCGCGGTCGATCAGGTGCTGGCGAATCACCTTTAACTTGCGTGGGCCAAATTCGTTGGCGGTGGCATCGCCGTAGAGTTCGTTGAGTGGTGCAACCGCATCAACCATCGCTCGGAATTCCTTGCTGCTAGAATTACCTCCCGAGTAATAATTCTCAGCGTACTCAAGGTATTTCACAAGTACCTCAGATACCAGTAACAAGAGAGTTGAAGCCGGATACGCTGGCTGACATTCCCGAGCGTTCAGCTCTGTCATCTCAGCGAGCAGGCGGGCGTACTTCCTCCGGCTTTCGGGCGAACGGAACTTGCCCAGGTAGATGTGACGACCGTCGATGATCGTTCTGGCTTGGCCAGAAGGCTTATGCAGCCGATATGAGGGCACTGACTTGCAAGGCATGGCATGTCTCCAGAAAGGGGCTGGAGCTAAAAGTGGTAGGACTACCACTTTCAGCAACCTTTCCGGCCACGCTGCCAAGCTGAAGCAGGTACGCTAAGTCGTGCGTTTGGCGGAACTTAGTAAAAGTATCCCCGAGAGGATTCGAACCACTAACCTTCGGCTTCGGAGGCTGAATGACAACTCGCAAAACCCTTTGGCTCAACCACGAACCGAGGGCATAGTTTGCGCTTTTTACAAATCTTTACATCGGATCACCCGGTTTCCCCGTGCGGAGAATTGACGGTCGATCTCTCAGGGCCAGAGATCCGTGCTCAAATACTTCAATCCCGAATCGTTGATCGTCAGCACGATCGTTTTGCCTCGGCAGGGGCCATGAAGTAGTTGCAATGCTGCCGCGACATTGGCACCCGAAGAAAAACCGGCGAAAACACCCTCTTCCGCAGCCAGCCGTCGAGCCATTTCCATGGCCTGGGTATCCGAGACCTCCAGATAGCCGTCGACATACTCCGGTTTGATGAACTTCAAATCGGCCATGGCATATCCGCCGCCTTGAATGCGATGATTGGCTTGCTCGACGACTTTGCCGGCCAGGACGGCCGCCCCCTTCGGTTCAACGACGTAACATACAATCGTGGGGTTGTGTTCCTTGAACGCTGCCGCACAGCCGGCGAATGTTCCTCCGGAACCCACAAAATCACAAAATGCCCCGATTTCCCCGTGGGACTGGTGCAGAATCTCCGGACCTGTGTGCAGATAGTGGGCGCGAAAATTAGCCACCCGCCGGAACTGGTCGGCGCGGAACGCATGGCGTTCCTGGACGACCCGCTGGACTCGCTCTTCCACCAGTTCCAGGTCCCCACCGGAAACCTGCCCTGGCGTGGACCCGGGCAATTGATCGACCAGCAGCACCTCAGCGCCCAGGGCCTGCATCATCCGGGCCCGCTCCAGCGAGTTTCCTTTGGACATCACGGCCACGAAGCGATAGCCCTTGATGCCGCAAACGATCGCCAACCCGGTGCCGGTGTTCCCGCTGGTCAATTCCACGACCACCTGACCCGGTCTGAGTAATCCTTTCGCTTCGGCGTCTTGAATGATCTGTCGGGCAATCCGGTCCTTCTTCGAAAAACCGGGGTTGAGGAACTCCAGCTTCGCCAGAATCCTCCCCTTCAGTCCCCGTGTGATGCGCGAAAGCTCCACCAACGGCGTCCAGCCGATCGCCTCGACCACGGAGGCAAGCGGCTGTCCCTGGCTTGACGTTTGGGGTTCCATGATGTGACGGTGGGATGATCGCACTTAGGATCATTCAGGAAAAGCCACTTGGCAAGAAACGGGCGGACCTTGCGGCCCTCCCCGTACGGGGGGAATCCTCGCTTCCCTCGCCTTCAACTGTTGCGATTCTTATCACCCAAAACGTTGTTCTTCAATCATGACTTCTTCCTTCTTAGGAGGAGGCCATTACTCGACCCCTTTTTAGCCTTTCATGAGTCAAATATCTCGGGAAGGAGGACACCCGACTTCTGACTGTTGTCCTAGAAATTCTCTCTGATATACAAGGCCACCATCGGGACCGACTGGGCCGGCGGTTCCGAGGTGACGCTCTCCCTTAATGCCAATGTTGCCGGTTCACTCGGCGGTTCAAATACGGCAAGTGCCGAACTGCGGTTGCTCTCTTGGCTCGGCGGGTCCAGCAAGGCGATCACGGGGAGCGTTCCAATCAAACCAGCCGCTACGACAACGTTAGTTGCGCCTCGCCACGCTACCCACGCCTTCCCGATTACTACCGCCGCAGCCGACGACGACAGAGGGCCAGACCAACGGTGCCCAAACCAGCCAGGAGCACCATGGATGGTTCGGGAACCGCATTGTAGATCAAATGCACCTTACCCTCGACTTCTACGCCGTCCGCGACTCTCAGGTCGCCCCCGACCAACCTGCCGACGATGCCAAAGGTCCGCGTGAACGAATCGTTCAATCCCGTCAGCGGCGTCTCGAAGTCATTGGGATCCCACACCAACTGAGTATAGTTGGCTGCGACCTGACGAGCGGCGCCCCCGGACACGTCGTTGAGAGCGACGGCCGGTGAGGTCTGCGAGTGGCCCGAAGTCACGTCCTCCCATGCCATCGTGGCTGGTGTGCTGCTGGCGCTGTGCTCTCCGCCGTAAATGCTGATACTGGTGATCTCGACCATCAGCTTGAAGTCGGGCGTCCCGCTGGCATCGCCGGGGGCGGCGCCGTTATAGCTGGCCGTGATCGGCACCGTCAATCCATTCGAAAAACCCATTGACGGGTCGGCTCCGGTCTGGGCTGCGGTGCCGCCACCGCCACTGTCGGTCAAAACGCGGTTTGGGAAGGTCGGACCGTTACCGTCAAAACGGTTGCTGGTTGGTAGTGCGGGAGAGAACGAGAAATCGCCTATCGTGGTGGCAGTGTTATTGGGTGAAGTCTCGTTATTGGTCCAGGCGCTGTTGGCTCTGTTCGAATCGGTCGCTCCGAAACCGACGCTAAAATCCGCACTCGTAAGCTGAGCCGCTTGGCTCGGCACAGCAGCCAGCAACAGGGCCACGCAAGCCGCCGCCAACGGCATGGCAACTAGTTTTCTCATTGGTCCATACTCGTTATCGCACAAGTACCCGGGATGCTTTGTCGTCTTCATTGTCGTTCTCCTTATCTAAGTTGACAGGACTGACAGGAATTGTTGAAAGTAACCGTTCACGATCCTCATTCACCAGGACGCAGCGTTGACCCTTCCCCCTTTTGCATTAGTTTTTTCGAGTAGCTGAAACCAGTGTTGCAACACACAAAACACAGTGACGCTTCACCATTAAGCATCAACTTAGTTACATTCCCCTGGCCAAAAAAAAAACCACACCTTAATGCCGCAATTGCGGCATTAAGGTGTAGCGTTTAAGTAACTTCGTACTCGACTTTCTCTGCCAGTTAGCCGGCACGACCCCACATGGGGATTTTCTACCTCGCTTCATTAGACTTCCTCCCGAGGCTAACAGACTCAACCACCGTTGCAGAATACCTACCCAACGTCCTGAGGTAAATCTCCGATCAAACGGTACCAGTAGTCGTTGCTGGCAGGAATTTTAACAGTTGCCCGATGCTTTCAGTGTAACCGAACCACGGGCGATCACAAGTTTTCAGCATGACCAATAGATTCGCTTTGTTTATTTTTTGGAGGTGAAATAGGGTCATTTCAACCCATGTTGGAATCGTTTTTACCAGAACGGGGCCGCCCGCTCCATCCGGGAACGGATTGGGCCCACTGGTAGAGCACATCGGGTGCGTCCCGGAGTCGCCGAAATCTGTTCACGTCGAACAAGGACGGAATCGCTTGGAGGAGGCATCGGCCGGAAGCGAGATTTTTTAAGTTAGAATTCCCTCATGCAGCCATTACGCTGTGGATGTCTGCGCTTTCGGCTAATCGACGTGAATGCCAGGCCGTAAGCCATCAAACCTTGGATTGCCGGGACAAATCAAAAACCCGCCCGACGAAGAAGTAAAGAAACGCGACCTACCCTCTCTGTAGGGGCGTGGCTCGCGGAGGTGGCCAATCGTCTCTTATTCCGTCGATTTACGAGGCGGCCGAGAAAAGGTATGGCAAGTTGACACACCGGACGCAAGTTAGCAAACCCGGAGAGAGCGATGGCTCATTCCGAAAGCAGTCAATCCTATGAGCAGTAGCAGGGATGTCGGCTCGGGCATAGCAGCATTCGATGATGAGCCACTGCCGGCCGTATTGCCAAAGTTCGTCTTCCACACGTCGTAGTCGGCCAGTTCAATGGCGCCGTTACCGTCGCCGTCGGCCGCCAAGTTGCCGGTGCTTCCGCGCGTGTCCCGCCACACCGTATAATCGGCAGCGTTGACGGTGCCGTCGAGGTTGTAGTCACCCAGCACGCCACCAGTGTTGTAGATCAAATGAACCCTCCCCTCGACTTCTATGCCGTCGGCGAACCTTAGGTCGCCCAGGGTCAACCTGTCGACGATACCAAAGGTCCGCGTGAACGAATCGTTTAATCCGGCCAGCGGGGTGGCGAAATCATCAGGATCCCACACCAACTGAGCATAGTTGGATAGGGTCTTACGATCGAGGCCCGCTGTGGTCCCAGGGGGGAGAGTGACGGCCGGTGAAGTCTGCGCATGGCCCGCAGTCACCTCCTCCCATGCCAGCGTGGGTGGCGTGCTGCTTTGGCTGTGATGTCCACCCCAAATGCTGATACTGGTGATCTCGATCATCAGCTTGAAGTCGGGCGTCCCGCTGGCGTCGGCGGGAACGGGGCCGTTATAGCTGGCCGTGATCGGCACCGTCAATCCATTCGGAAAACCAGCGGATGGGTCAGCTCCGGTCTGGCCTGAGGTTGTGGAGGCAGGATCAGCGGAGGCGTCGGTTATAACGCGGAAGGGGAACAACAGACCGCTACCGTCAAAACGGTTGCTGGTTGGCAGTGCGGGAGAGAACGAGAAATCGCCTTGCGTGGTGGGAGTGTTAGCAATTGAAGTCTCGTTAGTGGTCCAGGCGTTCTGGTCTCTGAGCGGATCGGTCGCTCCGAAACCGAAGCTGAAATCGGCGCTGACAGTAGGCGACGGCGGGGGCGTGAGGAGGTCGGCCTCGTGGTAGCGGACGACCTTGGCGTAGAGGCCAGCGTTGGGATTGCCTACCTCACCATTTCCATAGTACATGGTGACGATGGTACCGTCGTCGAGCTGCACTGAACTCGGGTAACCGGTGTCGGCGGAGGCGGCGTTCCATTCCAGCGACACATGGGTCTGCCAGTCCCACTGTTGGCCCGTGTTACTGGGGATTTGCGGCCGCGGATTTTCCGCCGGGACGGCAAGTCCGTCCCACTGGCCGGGCACGTTATAGCTGAGCGCCGCCTCAACACCATTAGCTCCTGGTGTGCGACGCCCGTAGGTTAGCAGCAATCGGCCGCTGTTCAACTGGATCACGTCGGCGGGCTGACGAGATAGACCTGGTATGACGGTCTCGATCGGACCCCAAGTCAGACCTCCATCCGTGGAAAGGACCTGGTCCACTCCGTCCGTGGACCCGCCCCGCATCGCCGCCAGCACGTCACCCCCGGGAAGCGCCACGAGACCAATCTCACTGTAAGACGTGTTCGTCGTTCTTCCGGGGATGTAACCGACGATCGGATTCGGGTGGCTCCAGGTCACCCCGTTGTCCTCGGACCGGGACACGGCTGCCATCCACTGATCCTGCTGCTCCGGAGGCAAGACGCCGCCCTCCTCGTCTGGTAGATACCAACCGTACAGGCCCATCAGCAGGGCCCCGTCCGGCAGGGTGACGATCTTCCCGTAGGGGGAGGCGTACTGGAATGGGGCGGTGTCGATCTGTTGCGGCGGCGTCCACTGGCCACCGTTATCATTTGATCTGGTCACCCACATGGTGTAACGGCTGGTGTCGAAGACAAAATTCCCCTGGACATCATAAGGCCCGGTGACGCTATAGGCGACGACGAGATTCCCGTCCGCCGCCTGTCCGAAAGCCGGATTGCGAGAGTCAGGTAGGGTATTCACGATGGAGCTGGGAGCTGCCCAATTAATGCCCCCATCCAAGGACGTGATCAGGTCAAGCCGTCCACCAACGCCTGTGTGGCCCGCTCCCCCGCGGACGACTGCTGCCAACGTCCCGTTGTCTAACTTGTTCAAGACTGGGAAGAGTCCGCCTCCTGTGACTGCCACAATCCGTTCCGCTTCCAAAAGATTGCGAGGCTGTTCCTGCCAACCCTGTGCCGCCCCCAAGCGAGGCGGTATAAGAAAAATCGCCAAGCACCCCAACACAATCCACAATCTCTTTTGCATTGAATTGTTTCAACGGTAATGAGACAGTTGAGGCCTCACCCGGAGAGAGCGATAGCTCATTCCGAAGGCAGTCAATCCTATGAGCAGTAGCAGGGATGTCGGCTCGGGCACAGCAGCATTCGATGACGAGCCACTGCCGGCCGTATTGCCAAAGTTCGTCTTCCACACGTCGTAGTCGGCCAGTTCAATGGCGCCGTTACCGTCGCCGTCGGCCGCCAAGTTGCTGGTGCTTCCGCGCGTGTCCTGCCACACCGTATAATCGGCAGCGTTGACGGTGCCGTCGAGGTTGTAGTCACCCACCACGCCACCAGTGTTGTAGATCAAATGAACCCTCCCCTCGACTTCTACGCCGTCGGTGAACCTTAGGTCGCCCGGGGTCAACCTGTCGACGATACCAAAGGTCCGCGTGAACGAATCGTTTAATCCCGTCAGCGGCGTCTCGAAATCATCGGGATCCCACACCAACTGAGCATAGTTGGATAGGGTCTTACGATCGAGGCCCGCTGTGGTCCCAGGGGGGAGAGTGACGGCCGGTGAAGTCTGCGCATGGCCCGGAGTCACGTCCTCCCATGCCATATTGGTTATTGTGCCGGCGCTGTGTAACCCGCCCCAAATGCTGATACTGGTGATCTCGATCATCAGCTTGAAGTCGGGCGTCCCGCTGGCGTCGGCGGGAACGGGGCCGTTATAGCTGGCCGTGATCGGCACCGTCAATCCGTTCGGAAAACCATGGGACGGGTCGGCTCCGGTCTGGGCTGAGGTTGTGGAGGCAGGATCAGCGGAGGCGTCGGTTATAACGCGGGAGTGGAACAACGGACCGCTACCGTCAAAACGGTTGCTGGTTGGTAGTGCGGGAGACAACGAGAAATCGCCTTGCACGCTGGGAGTGTTAACGGATGAAGTCTCCCAGGTGCTCCAGGCGTTCTCGTCTCTGACCGGATTGGTCGCTCCAAAACCGAAGCTGAAATCCGCACTCGTGGTCTGGGCCGCTTGGCTCGGCGAAGCGGCCAGCAACAGGGCCACGCAAGCCGCCGCCAACGGCATGGCAACTAGTTTTCTCATTGGTCCATACTCCGGTCCATACTCCGGTCCATACTCCGGTCCATACTCCGGTCCATACTCCGGTCCATACTCCGGTCCATACTCCCTATCAATCGGAATAACCACACGAAAGAATGCCAACCCGGACAGACTTTCGGCCGGGCACTAGCGGAGCGAGCTGCGCGAGTGCCCAGGAAATGCTTCGCTCTTACACGCGACTGATGATATGTGAGACACCTCTCTTTTCAGAAAACCACTAACAAGAGCCCGATGATGCGGCCGACGCGACCGTCCAGCCCGTCAGGTTCGGTCGGCCGATTCTCTGGTCGGGCCCCCGGGGCGGCTCCTTACCTGGCACCCCATGTATGCTAGTCAAAACTTACCAAGATTACAACTATTTCAAGGAAATACCACAGCCAGGTGCCACCGGCGACGGCCGGGAGCCCGGGTGTCAGTGCATTGCTCCTCGCAGCAATGATCTCGCCCGTCATTCCTCCACGACGGCGATCTCGGTCCAGTCGCCGATGGCCAGGTTCACGCGCCAGCCTTGCTCGGTCTTATCGGGTTTCATGTCGTGGGCCTTAAGTCGGCCGGCAGCGTCAAACAGCAGGATCTTGGGCGGGGCCGGTTTCGGCCAGTCGAACGTTCGCGAGACGCAGGTGATGATCCGCTCCTGGCCCTCGATGAACCCCTCGCCGAGCCGTTTGGGTGTGATCGGAAACATGTGGTTGACCGGGCCGTACTCGCCGCTGCCCGGCCCGATTTCGGGCAGGTCGGGAAAGATGTAGTAGTAGTACAGGACGCTGTGTCGCAAGTAGGCAATCAGCCCCCGCATCAGAAGCTGTGCCTGGCGGCCTTCGTAGTTGTGAGCCTGCAATCCCAGCCCAATGGGCGTCCCCCAGCGGGCGCGGGCGATGAAACGCTCGAAATCCGGTTTACCGCTTTGGGGGATATCGTCCGTGTGGAACCAATGCACGGTCTCGGCGAATCTCATTATTGGGAGGTGCGCCTCTTCGATGGAAGCGGCGTAGGTGTTGCCCACCATGACCAGGTCTCTCTGCCTGGCATATTTGCCGAGCTCAACGCGCATTTCCCAGCCGTAAATGCCCGGATGGGTGTATTTGTCGGTAACCTCGCCGGTTGACGAATCGATATCTACCATCCAGCCGTCCCACGTGTGGTAGCTGTAGCAGCGGTTGTCCCAGTAGGGCACGAATTCGTCGATGTAGAAACCATCCAGCCCAACCTCGTCAATGAGAAACCGGACCTGGTCCATGAGGAACTTGGATTGATAGTTGCCCGGTCCCGGAAGCACGTTGAGGGCGATCTGAGGCTTCCCGCCACGCGTGTATTGCTCCACGCACATCTGGCCCGCCTTGTTGATCACGGCACTGTCCTTCCAGGGAAGGTCGGCATTGCGGATGACCTGGACTTGCTCTTCGTTTAGCCAGGTGCTGCCGCTGGGCCCGCCCCCGTGGATCGGCAGCTTGTGGCCGTCCCTCATCTTCTCCGGGTAGATGGTCACCCAGTCGGTCTCGATGCTGCCGATGACCTTGATGTTTGGGTCGGCGGCTTTGAAGGCCTTGATCGCCTTTTGCATCAGCGTCTTGTATTCATCCCGTGTCGGCACGTGGTCGAGCGTGCCTGGATCGTAGTCAAGCCAGGTGCGTGGCATGACGACCCCAAGTTTCTTGCGTTGCAGATACTTCTTCAGCCCCTCGCGGTCCCCAATGAGACTCCAGTTGATGGGGAAGAAAGAGCAAGGCCCGAGGATCGTGTGGTTGACGCCCCAGTCCGCCCGAACCCTGTTAATGAAGGCGTAGATGTCGCTGCTGGGCTTCAAGATGTAAACACTCCACTTGAAGGTGTACGTCTTGCCGACATCGAGCGCGAAATGGTTGACACCAAATCCCGCCTGGTTGGCGGTGATGGAGGGACTGAAATTTGCCCGCGAGATGAAATCCTCGGCCACGATCCCCAGGTCGTAGTCCCCATGCGTGCCAAAGACGATCGGATCAGGGGCGCCCGTGCCCTCCTCTGTCTTCGTCAAGACCCGTTGAGTGATCACCCGATTGCTGACCAGGACGCCAACCGGCTCATTTGCCCGGCTCGTCAATTCGTCCTCGATATCGACGCGGCCCTCGTGTACAGTCACAGTCCGGCGGAGTGCGTAATGTTTGCCCGACGCCTCTATGCGGGCCCCGCTACTCCCGGTTTTCGTCACGCGCGGTTGCCAAGCGGCATCTGCCGGATGTTCGCGATTTTCGGCCAGGGAGTTAAAGCCAATCTTTCCACCGGCAGGATAAGAATAGGCGCTCTCTACGATGCAGAAACCTTGGCCTGCCCTGATTTCCATCCCGGCGCCTTCACCAACCTTGACCGTCAAGTCCTTGTGGCCGACCGTCACGCCCTTGCCAATCGGCAGGCACTCCGCCAGAACCGGGGAGAATCGGCCTTTTGTGCCCGCCGCATACTCATCCATCACCTGCTGGTCGGTGAAGGCCCGCGAGTACACCTTCACGTCAGCGATTCTCCCTTTGAAAAACGCATCCCGTTGGTCGTTCGCGTCGTCGGCAGTTGAGTCCTTAACCACGCAACCGATAAAGAAGTTCTTCCCACCGGGTACTTTGTCGAATTGTGATTTCCGCCGCATGACGACCTGTCCGTCTATGTACATCGTGAGCAGCTTCCCGTCAAAGGTGTTCACGACGTGCGACCACCTCCCCACGGACAGACCGGCGTTGGCGTTATTCGCCCCTTTCCCGATGTACCAGTAGGCCAATCCACTCGTGGTGTACGTGAGCAGATAACAGGTAAACTGCTTGCCGACGATGCCGACCTCCTTGCGCGGCACGTCGAGGGGCCACACCCACGCACTAAGCGTCATCGATCCGCGAACATCCAATTCCTTGGGACTGCCGCAATTGACCCAGTCGTCCATACCATCGAACTGGAGTACCGAACCCCGGCCGTAGTCGACCCATTGGGCCCCATAAATCTTGCCGTCGTTGCCGTGACCACTGATGTCCGTTGCCGTATTGCCCGAGCCTTCATCGAGCGGCCAACACGCCACCAGCCCGCGCTCATCGGCACCCGCTACAGAACAGAACATACAAATCACCCCAATCTCAATCGCCAACCTCGACATAGGCTCTAGCTCCTTTTCTAAGCTGCCAATTGGGTGCAATTCAACTACCCATGAGGCCTCTCGTTTTTTTCTTCTCGCCGATCAAGTCGACCGCCGTTTACTTACTGCCTACCGGCCTGACCGTGGTAACAGCGAGGTCGGCCTCCCGGTAGCGGACGCACCTGGCATACTCCATGAGGCCATGGCCGCGCTCGGAGATATCGTCCGGTTTGTCTATCTCACCGACGACATAATAAAGGGTGACGATGGTCCCGTCATCGATCTGCACTGAACTCGGGTAGCCGCAATCGGCGGACGCGGCGTTCCATTCCAGCGACACGTGGGTCTGCCAGTCCCACTGTCCGGCCTTGCGGCTGGGCACCGCCGGCCGCGGAATTGGCGGCGCATCGGCAAGTTGGTCCCACTGGGCCTCCTTGTGGCTGAGCACTGCCTCAACACCAAAAGGCGACTCGCGATGCCCGAAGGTTAGCAGTAGTCGGCCGCTCTTCAGCAGGATCACGTCGGCGGGCAGCCGCTGCTGGCCGGGTATGATGCTTTCGATCGGACCCCAAGTCCGACCTCCGTCACTCGAAACGCACTGGTCCAATCCGTTCTGCGGCCCGCCCCGCATCGCCGCCAGCACCTTACCCCCAGGGAGCACCACGAGGGCGACCTCATTGTAAGACGTGTTCCTCCTTCTTCCAGGGATGTAACCGACGATCGGAATCGGCAGGCTCCAGGTCGCTCCGTGGTCCTCAGACCGACACACGGCGGCCATCCATTTATCCCGCTTCTCTGGCGGCAACTCGCCACCCTCACGCTCCGGCTGATACCAACCGTACAGGGCCATCAGCAGAGTTCCATCCGACAGAGCGACGATCTTCCCGTAGGGCATGGCATACGGGTAGGGGGCAGTGCTGATCTGTTGCGGTGGCGTCCAACTGTCACCGCTATCCTCTGATGTCGTTACCCACAGGGTGTAGCGATGGGTCTCGAAAACCAACTGCCCCCCGCGATAAGGCCCGGTGACGGAAAAGGCGTAGATCAGCCGGCCGTCGGGCGCCTGTCCAAAGGCCCCACTGCGAGAGTCAGGCGGCATATACACAATGGGGCGGGGAGCCGACCAATTCCTGCCCCCATCGCCGGAGGTGACCAGGTCAAGACGTCCGCCGACGCCAACGTGGCGCGCTCCCCCACGCACGACTGCCGCCAACGTCCCGTCAGTCAACTGAATCAAGATTGGGAAGAATCCGTCTCCCCTGACCACTTCAATCCGTTCGGCTTTCTCCAGCTTGCGAGGCTGTTCCTGATCCGCGTCCAGGCGAAGCTCGTTTCCGCTGATGGTTTCAACGGCCCCAACCGGGCGGACGTCGGCTTGGCCGCCCTTGAACCGTGGCTTGCCGACGGACACGAATTGCTCTTGAATCTCTTCGCCGGACAGTGCGCGTGCATACACCTTGACGTCTGCGATCATGCCCTTGAAGAACCCCGACTGTGTGTAGTTGGGGTCGTCGGGTTCCACACCGCCCGCCACGCAGCCGATGACAAAGTTCTTGCCGGCGGGCGTCGACCTATATTTGTTGTATTTGGGGAGGCGCTGGCCCACCAGCCGGCCGTTCAGGAAGAGACTCATCTTTTCGCCATCGAACGTGCTGACGATATGGTTCCAGGTGCCGACCGCGAGATAGGAATGGGACTCAACATTGTTCGTGGCTTCGCCGATGTACGTGTAAATTCTCTGGGTTTTGTAATAGGTCACCAGGTAGCTGTTGAATTGCTTGCCGGCAATGCCGACTTCGCCGGTGGGCACCTCCTCTGGCAAAACCCAGACGCTGAGCGTGAACGGCCCGCGGATGTCCAGCGCAGCGGGGCTGCCGCAGAAGATGTGGTCGTCCATCCCGTCGAATTGAAGGGCAAATCGTTTTCCGAGCTTTGTCCACTGGGCTCCCATGATTTTTCCGTCGTTCCCGTTACCGCTGAGATCACGAGCCCAGTATCCGGCCCCCTCGTTCAGCGGGTAGTAAGCGACCAAGGCTTCCTCGGGCACCGGTGAAGACCAAGCCGTCAACGAAAGGAGACCGAAACATAAAGCAGCCATGATTGATGTCCTGCCCATTGTCTTTGCCCTCAAGCAAAAATGTAAACGTTTCAACTACCGATGGGACAGCCTTTTTTTCTTCTCACCAACGGAGTCTACCGCCAGGGCGTGAAGATAAGGTCATCGCCTCAACGGCTGCGCACCAATTCGTGAACTCTCCTGGTCATTACTTTTTGGGACTACGAAACAATGGACGTGGCGTCCAGGTCCTAGCGCATGTTGCTGTCCAACCGGCACACCTGTTAGCATATCCCGCAACCGCAAAAATCACAAATAAGCAACTCGGCTGTACCACGTTGCGCTCCGATCACAAAGCCCAGCAGTTGGGCCACCAGCACATGCCTCCTCTCGGATGCGGGGGATTTTCTATTTGAAATTTTCGTCGCGCATCCTCCATCCATCACCTGGCTCAAGACCGGCACGGGACAGATCAACTTTCACCCGGGGTCTTCACTGATCGACTGGCTGTTACTGACAACCAGGTTCATCGTCCGGACAGATTTCTGCACAGGGAGGCAGAAAGGTTGACTCGCTATCTTCGTTGGCGCGGCTCGACATGGCTGCCAACACGTGCGCCGAAAGCGACTCTTCAAAAAAATGGACACTGCCGTCAGCCAGCAGAAAATGACAACCTCCCGGATGATAACTGGAAAAACTGGCCGTTTGAGGATCGCCAAACCATGTGTAGATTGCCGGGTTCCGAACAGCAAGATTAATGCCGAGGCACGTATGCAGCGTGTTGTACACGGCATAAAAGTGACCTTCGTGCAGGTGGTTCGGATTGGCGATCACCTCACCCACGAGCAGCGTGTTGCTCAACCCGTCCACCACATCACCCGGCGCAACATGGGAACGTTCAAACAACATGCCACCTGCATTTGGCCTTCCCCAGGGTGTACTACTGGTCTTCTGGCAACTCCAATTCGTGTAATCTGCAACGCCAGCCATATGAGTGACAGCCATGTCTTCCGGGTCGATGCCGCCATTGGTCTGTCGAGAACAACAGTTCACCAGTTGTGACCCATGTAAAGACGACGGGCAGAGGTAGCTGTCGACGATCGTGGCAGAGGCACGGTAGTTCCCGTCGTACGGAGGTTTAGGCCAGCAACAAAACTGTCCCTCGATCGTGTCGTGATCGATCCGAAAATTATACCGGTCCCAAAGCAACTGCTGCTCGACGAACGGAAACAGATGGACACCCCAGCTGAAGCCCAGATATTGATGGTAACGAGCACCGGGAATCTCTTTGTAGGCACATACCTCGCTCGATCGGAAATGGAGCGATCCGGGTGGAAACACGGTGTGTGTCGCAACATAGTTGTGCAGGCCTAGACCCACTTGCTTGAAATGGTTCGCGCACTGCACCCGCCGCGCCGCCTCGCGGGCGGCCTGCACCGCTGGCAACAACAGGGCAACCAGAATCCCGATGATGGCAATCACCACCAAAAGTTCGACCAGCGTAAAGGCAGCCGCGGACAGCGTGGAACCGGCAGATCGCCAGATCCCAAGACAGGAGTGATGCTGGACTTTGGCCTGCATAAAAGATCCTCTCGACACGGTTCTGATGCAAACCAAGCCGGCCAGTCATCAGAATCAGGGGCATCCTCCAGCCCGATGGCACCTCAATCTCACCAACGAATCACCCTACAACCGATTACTCTACTCTTTGAGGTCAAAATCCCTGGTCGCCCAACCTCGTTGTATTTCCACGGTCATCGTAAGTTCGGAACGATCATTGTACTTGGGTGGCAACCATTGTGGGCGGGGTGGGTCTTGCGGACCTTTCGGTATCGGAGAATCAGGATCGAAAGAGAGGATCACGACGCGGTGCGTGCCAATCGGCAGGCCACCCTTGCGCTTGCACTTATATTTGCCATCCATGACAAGCTCGATCGTCACTGGTGACCGCGTGCCAATTTCCGGGTAAAAGCGAATCTGCCCATCCATGACAGGTTCACCTTTGTGCTGGATCTCACCCCGCACCTTGACACGTGTGAGCCCATCGCCCCTGCCGCAGCCAGCGATGAAGATCACGCAAATCACACCTGCCACCGAAAGCTTGACGGTTACCGGCATCCGGGATCATCCTGGGGACATTTTTCTGCACAGGGAGGAAGATCGGTCGCTTCGGTGTCCTCGCTACCACGGCTCGAGAGCATCGCTAAAACTCGTGCTGAAATCGATTCACTCACGAATTGAGTGCTCCCGTCAGCATGAGCAAAGTGGCATCCTCCCGGATGATAGCTGCCAAAGCTGGCCGTGCGAGCATCGCGATACCAGGTGTAAAGGGCAGGGTTCTGAACCGTCGCGTTGATACCGTTGCAGGTGTGCATCGTGTTATAGATAGCATAGTGATGGCCGTAAAATTCGCGAACGGGATCCTCGATCACCTCTCCAACCAACAGTGTGTTACTGGTTCCATCAATCACTTTCCCAGGGGAAATTTTGGACCGCTGGAACATTATGCCTTTGGCGTGGGCCCGACCAAAAGGCCAGTGATAGGTTTTCTGACACCCCCAATTGTTCCAATCGGCGACACCGGCCATATGGGTAACCGCCAGGTCCTCCTCATCCCTACTTCCATTGGTCTGGCGACTGCAACATTGCGTCAGTTGCGGGCCCCGCAACGACGAAGGACAAATGAAACCACCGACGATCGTCCCGGACGCTTCGTAGTTGCCCCGATAAGGACGCCTGGGAAAGCAGCAATGGTTTCCTTGAACCGTGTTGTGGGGATACCCGAAATCAAATTGGTCGTAGAGGACTTCTTCGCCTAAATAGGGGAGAATATGCACCCCCCAGCTAAATCCGAGATACTGGCCGTACGTCGCCGTACCACCGATAAATGGCTTCATCGAACACTCTTCGGCATTGCGCCAACTTAACTCACCCGGCGGAAACAAACCGTGGGTCGATACATAATTGTGACAAGCCAACCCGACCTGGTGGAAGTTATTGGAACACTGCGTCCGTCGCGCTGCCTCGCGAGCCGCTTGCACGGCCGGCAATAAGAGGGCAACCAAAATTCCGATGATGGCAATCACCACTAAAAGCTCGACGAGTGTAAAGCCGGCTATAGCCCGACACTGTTGACAGATCCGCAACGCGATAATCCGTCGATCGCGGCCGTAAAAGTCATTCTTATAAATCGCCATGACCACTCCACACACTGCCCACATAAAGCCCACAAAACAAGCCCATAAAGCCCACAAAGCCCACAAAACTCTGCCGTTATAGCCCAGGACCGTGCAGTTTTGACCAAAACGTATTATAATCCGAAACTCAACTTACCGTCAAGCTGACAGGGGCAAACACCACCAAGATGACCGCCAGGACCTCCGGCGGGTCCCCACATCAACTCGAACAGACTGGAATTCCTCGCCGAGTGTTTGTCGCAGTCAATAAACGCGTGTGGTACGATGGGCACGTGCGATACGATTGGCAAGCAACCGCCCGGGCCACCTTGGCCGAGGTCACTCACACCGTGATACCCATGGAAAACCGCCGTCGACTGCAACATTCCGTCGGTCCAACTGCCAACTTTTCTGTCCTGGAGCCCCATGATGACCAGACTGACTTTACAAGCCGTCTGCTGTTGCTGTTGCGTATTGCTGTCGAACACGTGCCGGGCTGATCAACCCGACGGGTTGGTCGCCCAGTGGCAGCTCGACGAAGGGAAGGGCACTGCGGTTCACGACAGCAGTTCCAACGGTAACGACGGCACGATCCATGGGGCAACCTGGGTTCAAATCGGCAATGGTTACGCGTTGCAGTTCGACGGCGTGAATGACTATGTCGATTGTGGAGATGATCCTTCCCTGAACATCAGCGGCGAGGTCACGCTCCAAACCTGGATCCAGCCAACCAATATGGGTTGGGCCGGCGCACCGGTGGTTGGCAAAACCTATCGTGAGTACCAGCTGCTTTACTCGACTCGCGGTCTTTGCTGGTGGTATGTGAACAGCGGTTCCAACGCAGTTGGTAACAAGCTGCCGCTCGGTCAGTGGAGCCACGTCACCGGTACCTATGATGGGGAGCGACGGAGAATTTGGATTAATGGGCGACTCGCTGGTAGTGCGTCATCCAACGCCCCGGCGGGGCAGGGTGGCCATTTCACCATGGGAATACGGCAGGGACCGTACTTCCAGGGGCTGCTCGATCAGGTCCGCGTATACAACCGGGCACTCTCAGCAGACGAGATTCTCAACACCTTTCGCCGCGAGGCGCCCAACTATGGGTTTCAGCCGACGTGGTTCGAGCGCGTGAAGGTAACGCCTTACTACTATTTTGTACGTGGTGAAATTGTCGTCGAGGTCGACTACCGCCGACTCCAGCCGCTGGTGGGCAACAGCCAACTTAAAGTCAGTCTGTTCAACGAGAACAACCCAGGCAACGTGCTTACCCGCCAGACGATACAGCCGCTCCCCGGGGTGATGGAACCCAAGATTGGCGGCTGGGCGGCAAATGCCGGCATGGTCGACGTCACACTTCGTTGCGGAGACCTTGCTCCGGGATCGTATGGGATTACCGTGGCCATGCGTGATGACCACCGTAATTTTCCGACCGAACAAATCACGTTCAATTATCCACCGACCCGCCAGCTTCCCAGCCCCAGCCAGAAAGCTGTCGGGCCGTACCCACCGAAAAAAGAGCCCGTGTCGTTTAGTGTTACCGTCGATGACAACGGCGGCTGGACCCTCAATACGAACGGCGCAAGCTACCCCTTCCACACGCGCATCTCCTGGCCCCACGGCGAATTCAACCATCTCGGTGGCGACGGCCAAGGTGAACCAGCGTGGAAGGTCGACATCCAGAACAACACGGTCTCGGCGCCACACGGACCGTCGGATTCAACAGCTCGATACAGAGTCGACGCTGCCGGCGATTATTACACCATTCGCCGCAATATTGACGTCTTCGCGACCCACGTGGTCGTCGAAGACAAAATCACAAACCTGACCGACAAAGACCTGGGCCTGCTGATTTATCACGACCTGTCGCTGGAGGGGCGGCCGCTGACTGGTAGCCGGCTGGCCGGTTACGAACGAACCGGGCGCATGGTCGAGATGCCGCACTATGGTGGAGCCAGCGTATTCGTAAGCGATACGCACACCGGCCTCGGAATGGTCCCCATGGATGACGTCTTTGTCGTCCAGTCGGTGCTGTATGTCGAAGACGAGGTCGCGGGAATGGGCAGCGAAAAGTTTGCCCTTCCACCCAAAGCCTCTTACACGCTTAAGTGGCATGTATACCCCACAGGTGATGGCGATTACTGGGACTTCGTGAACACCTTTCGCAAAGTTGAGAACCGTATTGGAACCGTCGATTACGCACCTGGATATGTCGCCTTTGGCCCCGACAACCGGCACCAGGTCCCGACAAAAGACTACTTGGAAAAGCGCGGTATCGGGCTGGCCCTTTTGAGCGTGCTCGGTCGTGCCGCTGACAATCCGAAAGTGAATATCGAGGGAATTGAGTTTATGGATTTCCCCGAGGAAATGGCCGTGACCAGGCAACAGGCGTTAGCCATCCACCGTCGTCACCCGGGCCTTAAAACCATGTTCCACGTTGCCCACAGCCTGTATGCAACGCAAAACAGTGACCGGTTTCCTGATTCAAAAGTGATTACTGCGGACGGACGGCACGCGCGATGGGGTAACGAACCGTGGCCCTGGTGGATCTACTACCCCACGCCAGGAAATTCATTCCACGACGCACTCCTCAAAAGTGTAGACGTGATGATGGACCAAATGGACATGGACGGCGCCTTCGTGGATGGCTTTATGCTTGGTTACGGCGGGGCATGGACGTACGACGGGCACTGGGACCAACACTCTGCGATCATCGACAAGCAAACCAAGACGATCAAGCGCAAGGTCGCCTCGGTACTGTTGTTGATGCAACCCTCGATGATTGAGTTTGCCCGCAAAGTCCGTGACAAGGGTGGCATCGTGATAGCCAACGGTGTGGTCCTGACCCCTTCGGTCGCCAACGAAAAGGCAATCTATTTCGATGCCGAGTGCCAGCCAGGACCAGAGTGCCACCTGGCCCCTAGCGTGATGTCGCTGGCCAATCCTCCTTTCGACACCGAGCGCGAGATCTACGAGGACATGCTCGAAAAACTTCGCTGGGGTGTCCTCTACATCTATTACAACGTGCGGATCCCGGTGACCTATCCGTCCCTCGCTGCGCGGCAGTACCCAATAACCTTTCAGGAAATTCGCGCCGGCATGGTCCGCGGCCCCGAGCGGATCGTGACGATGAACAACGGAATCTATGGCTGGCCACATCAGCGTGATCTCCACATCGTGTATCCGTATGACGACCGTGGCGCGGCGGGTGACAATCGGGCCCTGACAACCGTTGACCAGGATGGTGTCCGGACTGAACTGGTGTTCGGACCCAATGAATCGGCCGTGATCGAACCGTTACCGGCCAGTCTCAAAGCGTCATCGCCCGTAAATGTCCGCGTACTGCGGTTCGACGACGATGAAAAACGGATGTTGCTCAATGGCCAGGGTCCAGCGACCCTCGAGCTATTTGTAGGAACACGTTTCCACAACCGGCGAGAAGGAATCTTTACCAACGGTGGTGTGAACCCGGGCGTTGAAGACTTTGGTGATCCTTACCGGGTCACCGTCGGAAACCAGAGCCGTGTGATCGAAGAAAGGGATGGCCTGCTCACTGTACCGGTCGACCTTGACGGGCAGGTCGAATTGGTCGTGCGGCCCTGAACAACACGCGGTTCGGTGTAACCAGCAGAGTGCAAGTCAGCCGCTGCCGTACTGACCACCTCCTGTGGAACTCGCCCCCGCTGCGCCTTAGTCGACGTAAAGAAACTCATTACATCCCATCAAACTCTGGCACAGGTTCGTAAGCACCTGGTAGGTGACCGTGATCCCCTGCTCGAGCTGATCGGGGTGTCCTTCGTAATGGGCCGTCTGGCCGCGGACCAAATCAATCGCCAGTTCCCATTCGTCCACAGTCGGCTTGCGGCACAAGACCACTTCCCAAGCCCGCTCGATTTGGCCCCACAGCGGCTCATAATCTTCCGCGGGACCGTGAAATTCATCGGCCGACCGGAAGGTTTCCTCATCGCCTGTTGCTGGAGAAAGCACCAGGGTCACTTCCCAGGTAAAATTGTCGGACGACGTGCTACCATTAACGTCCGCGACAAAATCGATCGTGTCGCCCTCGTTCACCGCAATTTCTTCCATGTTAGTTTCGCTTTTTGCATTGTGTACGACCCACCCACCATGCACGCCGGCAGCGGTCGAGATAATCCGTCCCCCAACCCCATTGCCACTCTCGTTGGCATGCTCAATCGCACCAACAATGGCGACCACACCAGAGCGAGGTGCCACCCAGCGACGAATCGAGTCAGCCTGACCATCGGGATGACCCCCAGTCGCAGTCATGAAGCTCCCTCCACCGCTATACTGCTCGGACTCGCGATCCCCGTGCCACATTTTTTTCTTCCCATCCCAAACAGGAAGCGGGGTAAAAGAAACCGTCCGACCTTGCTCCTGGTCAACCGTTCCATAGCCGAACTGCCAGGGGCTGATCGGGGCGGTCGGAAGCGGAGGCAGCTGGGCCCGTGTTTCGTCATCAAGCGGCCCGGCTTCCCCAACAGCACGGATAGCAATATTTCCGGCCTGTGCATACGCAAACTCGCTGTTCATCATCATTAACGCCTGCGTTGGCACGGTCGAACTGGAGCGTCGTTCGCAGTTGGTTTCCATCACCGGGGCATCAAAAACGTGCAACAAATCGAGCGGCTGAGTCCGCCGCACACGGACGTAGAGACTGCGGCGATTGGGGTCGCCGTCGACGATCGTCTGCCCACGGTAATCTGCCTTGAGTCCTTGCGGTGGGCCGTAGAGATCTTTTGTCAAACCACCGGCACAGGTCAACATGCGGTCCCGGATTGACTCGGCCCCCAGCCGAACCATAGACCGGCGGGCCAAATAGCGATTCTCCGGATCGACCGGTGGCCAACTTTCTGTTACCCCCTGGGAAGATTCTGCGGCCCCTTCGGCCGGCTGCGGCGGCAGAAAACTTGCTTGCCGCCACACCGTCGACATCATCATCAGCCGATGGAGTTGCTTGAAATTCCATCCTGAGCGGGCGAATTCGGCGGCCAGCCAGTCGAGCAACTCCGGATGCGTGGGTGGTGTACCAAGTTTTCCGAAATCAGCCGGTGTTTCTACCAGGGGCTGCCCAAAGTGATGCATCCACACGCGGTTTACGATCACGCGCCCCACCAAAGGATGTTTCCCGCTGGTGAGCCACCGGGCAAATGCCAACCGCCGACCCGTTGAGGGAACCGAAGCATCGTTTTCAGGAAACCGCTGTGCCATCCCGTCAGGGGAAGTGACCGTGAGGCTGGCGGGCAACACCGTTTGCCTGGGCTGATCGATCAGGCCGCGATGAAAAAGCTTTGTCTGTGGCATATGCCCGGGTGGCTCTACGAGTGCCCGCACAAAGTTTTCCGGCGGTTTTTCTGCCTCTACGGCTGCGATTGTCTCGACCCACGCATCCCGTTTTTGCCGCCATTCGGGAATGTAAAGGTAAAGGGACCCGTTGGTGAGTTTCTCAATCTTGGGATAGTCGTGCAGCAACTTTAACTGCGCCTCCGAACGCTCCTTTGCCTTCGTTTCAAAGGAAGCCCTCAGCACACCGTGCAACTCTTCAGGGTGTTTTTCGAGTTCGGCCATAAGCGCCTTTTCCAGGTACTCAGCCTGCTCGACATCCCGCTGACGGATGACCTCTTGCACCTTTTCTTCAATCTTGGCGGCCCCTCTTCGATCGGCCTCAGTATAGAACGAGATCAGCCTGTCTTCCGGAGGCTTCCAGTTATGAAGGTCGAGCGCGGGTTCAAAAATTGCCCGTAATGCATAGTAGTCGCTTTGTGGGATTGGATCATACCGATGATCGTGACATTCAGCACAATGGACCGTCAGGCCGAGTACCGAAGTGCAAACGATGCGCAACGTGTCTGCAATCACCCGGTTACGATCCGCCGGCTCGTCGGCCCCACTGCCGGTTCCGTCGGCCGCCATCCGCAAAAACCCGGTTGCTGCCAACAGATCGCGCTGGGCGGGAGTCCACTCTCCCTCTTTGACCCCAGCCAACTCGTCACCAGCCATCTGCTCGATAATAAACCGACTGAAAGGCTTGTTATCGTTCAAGGCACGGATCACCCAGTCACGATACTGCCAGGCCCAATCACGGTTCTGATCTTTTTCCGTATGCCCCTCCGAGTCGGCATACCCGGCGACATCCAACCAGTGGCGTGCCCAATGTTCACCGTAATGAGGAGAGCTGAGCAGGTGATCAATCAGATCGCCAAACCAGTTTTCTTCCGGCGCCGCATGCCATCGAGCCATCTCCTCTGGTGATGGAGGCAACCCGATCAATTCAAAGTAAGCCCGCTTGATCAGGGCAGGCCGCGAAGCATCCGGCAAAAACGACAGGCCTTCAGGCATATTTTCAAGCACGAAGGCATCGATCGGTGTCCGCACGCGGTGTGAATCAATGATATCTGGGACAGGTGGGGCAACAAGCGGCCGAAAGGACCAGAATTTTCGTTCCTCTTCGGTGACTCCCAGTCCTGGCCTAATCGTTTCGGGCTCCGCGCGGGCAGTCGGTGCACCGGCGGCAATCCACTTTTCGATCGTGGCAATTTCTTCATCCGGAACCCGGTTTGCGTCGGGAGGCATTTCTCCGGCCCGCAACCGGGACAACAACAGGCTTTGCTCCGGGGCATGCGCTACAATCGCCGGACCGCTCTGGCCACCGCGTGCCATGAAACGGACCAGCCGCAAGTCGAGATTTCCCTCCAACTTTTCGGTAGCACCGTGACAGTCATAACAGTGGGTACGAAAGATGGGACGGATGTCTTTTTCAAAGGTCAGGTCCTCCCCACCGTCGGCCCTTGCCGAAACAAGTGGCCCCGCCCATAGCACCAGAAACCACACAACGGCTGGAAACAGGCCTCCGGCGAGCGCCATCTGCTTTCGGGCAGTCAAAGGCCAGACATGATCGGTGTTGCAATTCTTCAGTAGCATGTCATTGTCAGCGGAAGGCCAGGGGACTGGCGTGTTGTTCTCGCTTCCATCCTGAACAGATCACGACCGGGCTGTAACGGGAGATTTTTTTCACGCGTGGGAGGGAGGGTGGGTCAAAATATCGGCAACTACCTTGGCAGGCCGATTGTTGGTAATAATCTCAGCACGGTTCTCGTGGTGATAGACCAGCCGGCGCCAGTCAAGCCCAAACAAATACAGCAGGGTGGCCTGATAATCATTGGGAGTGACCACATTCTCGACAGCCCGATGCCCCAACTCGTCGGTCTTCCCGTAAACCATCCCCGGTTTAATTCCGGCACCGGCCAGCCAGATACTGAAACCTTGCCCGTTGTGGTCACGGCCATTTTGCTCCGTCCCCCCATGGTCTTCGGTTACCGGCAAGCGGCCGATTTCACCTCCCCAATGCAAGACCGTGGATTCAAGCATCCCGCGCTGCTTTAAATCCTTCAGCAAACCGGCGGTCGGCTTTTCAGTTCGCCGGCAAATCTTGGGCAGACCCGTTCTGATTTTTTCATGATTGTCCCACGGCTGCGTATCCATGAACAACTGAACAAATCGCACACCGCGTTCCACCAACCGACGGGCAATCAGACAACGTGCGCCGTAATCGCGGCTAATTTTCTCGTCCAGACCATACATCGCATGGGTGGCCTTGGTTTCCCGGGAAATATCGAGCGCCTCGGCGGCAGAACCCTGCATCCTCGCAGCAAGCTCGTAGCTTGCAATCCGCGCCTCAAGATCGTTGTTGCCTGGATGGTTTTGCTGATAGGTCCGGTTGAGCGCCTGCATGAACTGAAGATTCTGAGCCTGCGGACCGCCGCGGAGATGGGGTGGTGTGCGGAGATTTAAAATCCTGGGCTCTTGCGGTCGCAACACGGTGCTTTGAAATTGAGCCGGCAGAAAACCATGCTCCCAGTTGCGCACACCGTCGACTGGAGTTCCCCCTTCGGTCAACACCATGTAGGCGGGCAGGTTCTGAGTCTGCGATCCCAACCCATACAACAACCACGACCCCAGGTTGGGCCGCCCCGAGATTGCAGGAACTCCACCGTGAAAGTAGCGAATGTTGATCTCGTGAGCGTTGTATCCGGTATGCATGCTGCGGATCAGACAAATGTCATCAACACATTGGGCCACGTTTGGCATCAGTTCCGAGAGTTCAATGCCCGACTGCCCGTGCCTGGCAAACCGCCACGGACTGCCAAAAAGTTTCCGGCTGGCTGCCGCAACTCCACTGTAAATAAAATCATCACTCGAATCAGTGCCGTCGTATTTGGTGAGCTCCGGCTTAGGGTCCGTGAGGTCCATGTGCGAGGGACCACCGTGCTGAAACAGCGAAATCATGGCCTGCGCTTGCGGCTTGTGGTGAAACTGCTTGGGGGCCAGGTCAAACCGGAGTTGCTCTTGAGCAACACCAGGCGGTTTGCCCAATAACTTTTCCTGGTCCAACAGCAAAGCCAGGGCTACCGCACCCAGACCCATCCCTTGCTCAGCCAGATAGCGGCGCCGGGTGATCGGCGGGTTTGCAGACGTGGATCCTACCAGTGAATGAAGCATGGTCTATCGTTAACTCCCTCACAAACAACAATGAACTCCGCCACTTATGATGACCAATCCCGTAACCAAGGTCAAACTCAAAAATTGCTGCAGTCCTGCATCACCAGACAAACCGAGCTGTTACCCACCGGCTAGGCCTGCTTGCGAAAAACAGCCTTTTCCCCGGTTTAAACTGTCAATTTGAGGCAAATGCCTTCTTGAGTTCGGCCTCTCGACTCGCCCAATGGCTTCGCAAGACGTAATCGGGAGTATCTGCTTCAAAATAGCGGACGCCCTTCGCGGCCCAGGTCGCGACTTCCGCAGGGTCTTCGGTGGGAATGCCAACCGCCACTCCATGGGCTTTCCCCGCGGCCAGCACACGATCGATGGCTTCCCCAATTTCTGGATTATCCTCTCCGAATGTGAGGCCCATCGAATGAGTCAAGTCAGCAGTGCCCATGTGCAGCACGTCGATCCCATCGACAGCCGCAATCTCATTGACGTTTTCGAGGCCTTTGACCGACTCGATCATGACGGTCACGAGAAGACAATCGTTCGCCTGGCTAACGTACTGTCTCATGTTTGAAATATCGTATCCGAGGCCACGCCCCAAACTCATTTCACGACGGCCAAGCGGAGCATAACGGCAGGCAGCCACGACTTCCTGGGCTTCTTCAGCCGTATCGATGTGTTGGATGTGAATACCAGCGGCACCTTGATCAAGCGCCTGGCGACACGCCACCGGCTCGAAACTGCGGGGACGATAAACCGGCGCAATCCCGGAGGCATAGGCATGGGCCATCATCGAACGGACCGTCTCGGTCCCGATCATGCCGTGCTCACAGTCGAGCATCACCGCCTCAATCCCGGCAAATCCGGCAATTTCAACGAGGGCCGGGTCGGCTAATGTTACGGGTTGAATCACCAGGGGAGGCTGTGACAAATCGGCAACTCGTTGCCGAAGTTTGAATTGGGTAGCTAATTGAATCGCCATTTTTTTCTCACTGTAAAAGTTCTTGAATTGCCTTCGTAAGTAAACCGTCCATCCCTGGATCACAGAACGTGGAGGTCAACTCGTAACCCCCTTTGCCATATTCTTCTTTGACCGGAATATACCAGGGGCCAACATCACCATAGGCAGCTGTCGCCACGAACCTCCCCGGCGCACATGCCTGTGCTCGTAATTGATACTCAATAAAACACTCGCCGGGAAGATGCAAAAGATCGACATCATTTGCTCTCAGCCTACTGAGGATCAGCGAATGCCCATCCCTAAGACATTCCTTCCACGCTAACATGAAGGCCGCCCGCCCACGCACGCTGGCCATGTAATATCGATTGCCCAGCTGCTCGACCAGCACTGCGTCGACGAGTGTCTCGCGGGGAGTTGGCACAATCTCAACCGTTCGCCAGTTCACGTCCTGCAGGGGAGCCCGCTCGAGGTCTTGCTCCGATCGCACGATGCCGTCGTAAATTCGATCGGTCAATTGCACGCGAGCCTCGGCAGACCCATTGTTGTATTTGCCCGCCGAAATGTTCCCGGCACACCCGGTAAAATAGATGTGAAGGCACTCCGAATCTTCCTGCTGTCTTCGTTTGCGGGCCAGTCCTACAAAGTCGCTACTGACCTGGCCTTCGCCATAAAAACTTTGTGGATGTGTCGCGTAGTAATGGCACGCCACCACCGCTTGATCCTGGTCACAGAAAGAAACCGTCTTCAGCCAGGGGTCGATTACCCCCTCTGGCATGTTACGGAGTTGCTCCTGGCGACAAAAGCTGCGCCGTTCGGCCACAACCCGGCCTGCCTCATCGCGGGCAACACGACGATTCGACGCGACCTGCTCAACTTTCGCCTGGCCACAACCAATCTGGTTCACCAGCCTGGCATCGCGCAACCCAGCCTCGATGGCATGCTGCCCGCGAATCAGGCAATCTTCAAAAAACGCAACTTCGACGGTATGCGGCATATCCCCCTCGGCCTCGATAAACCGCTGGGCATCGAGGCACACCAACGGGGCGTCGTGCTGGTGAACGCAGTGAACGGACACCCGGTCGGGTGTCGTTCCCGCGGCGGTGGCAAACTGCTCGCGCCAACGGCGATGGGCCGTGTTACAAAGCCCGGTCCAGTCAACGACACAAACGACGATCGGACTGCCGGCGCCAAGCAGGACAAATCCGAGTGCCTGCAGCCCATCCCGGACCTCGGCGACAGGTTTGATCAAGCCGCCGCAAAGTGAATGGCCCGTGGGTGGGGTTACGTCAAACTGAAACGTCGCAAGTTGAAATTGTGGCATGGGGAGAATTGTACACCCAACGAACACGCATTTGAAGGTGTGTTGCTTCGGGGAGAAAGGGTCGTACCGGAAGGCCACACAGCCCGACCTCGGCGCCCGGCGAGCGATAAAATCCAAACGAGGGCCCAGTCGTTGCCAGCGTTGCCATGAACCCCCGCCTTGAAGGGTTTGCAAGCCGCAACCCGCACCGGGGCTGGCTACCGACGGCCAACCGGTCACGTTATAATCGAGTGGACCACACACTGTAGGTGAGCTAAACCCCGATTCTTCGCGATACGTGCTCTCGTTCACGACCTGCAAACGACGTTCCTGCAGCTATTGCGTTTTGATCAGGAACCCTTGCCAACTGCCATCAGGGTCGCGCCGACCGACTGGCCAACGTCCGTAAACAGGTTGTCAACGAGATTCGTATTCCGTGTAAAGCCACCAAATCCGCTCCCTTCCCGCAACACTGCTTTGTGAGCTTTGCCGTGTCCTTTCCCCAGCGACTCGTTGCTTTTCCCCTCCTGTTGGCAAGCCTTGCTCCACTTGTCTCGCAACAAGCAGGGGCGGTCGACTTCAGAACCGAAATCCAACCCTTGCTTGAGTCGGCCTGTTTGCAGTGCCACCACGGAGAAAATGCGGACGGAGAGTTGCGACTCGATTCGCGACAAGCGGCCCTGGCAGGCGGAACCAGCGGCCCTGCCATGGTGCCTGGTCAACCGAAGCAAAGTTTGCTGTACACAATGACCGTACTTCCAGCTGAACATGATCAGATCATGCCACCCGAGGGGCCTCTTGCCAGGTCACAAACCGACCTTCTCAAAGAGTGGATCGTAGGTGGTGCCGACTGGCCTGCCGATACCAAACTCACAGTTCAACCTCGCATGGACTTTGTCACTCACATCCAACCCATCCTGGAAGAAAACTGTGTCGCCTGTCACCAAAGCACCAAGGCCGAAGGAGACTACGATCTTTCAACTCGAACTGCAGCGATTGAAAGTGGCAGTGATCCCCCAGCGCTTCTCCCTTTTCGCCCTGACGACAGTACCCTCTGCCGGTGCACCACTCTGGCAAAGGACGACAGCAGCCTCATGCCTCCGGCAGGGCAGGGGGGGCCCCTGGACGATGCGTTGATCGAACAGTTACGACTCTGGATCACACAAGGTGCCATCTGGCCTGACAAACTCGTGCTGACCGCAAAAGCGAAAAAACCAGGCACGCCCGACACGCCCGACAACCTGGACCTCGCGAAACGGATTCGTGCTTTCATCGTCGACCAGCTTGCCACTGCCCAGGCGTCGGAAATGACCGATTACGTCCAGACCATACCGCTCACCGGTACCCGCTACGAAATGGTTGCCATCAAGGGGGGAGAGTTTTTGATGGGTAGCCCGGTGCTCGAAGCAAACCGGCAACCGGACGAAGGCCCCCGAGCTTCAGTCGTAATCAAACCGTTCTGGATGGGCAAGCATGAAGTCACCTGGGACGAATACGAACCGTTCATGATTACCCAAGCCGCCCGTCACAAGCACGGGGTGCGAATCGATTACGATCCCGTCACCCACACGATTGTCGATGCAGTCAGTCAGCCAACGGGCCCCTACGTAGAAATGAGCTTTGGAATGGGGCAGCGCGGATTTCCGGCAATCAGCATGACACAACACGCGGCAAACAAGTATTGCCAATGGCTCAGTGCACAAACGGGGCACTTCTATCGACTGCCGACCGAAGCCGAATGGGAGTACGCCTGTCGCGCTGGTACCACAACTGCCTACTCCTTTGGAAGTGACACCACTGGTATCGATGACTACGCATGGTACTACGACAACAGCAACGAAAAGTACCAGAAAGTCGGCCGAAAAAAGCCAAACCCGTGGGGTCTTTATGACATGCACGGCAATGTGAGCGAATGGACCGCAGACCAGTTCGAACCCGACTACTTCAGGCAACTCAAACCTGGAGTCCAAACTCCCTTTGTCCACCCCACGCGACTCTATCCTCGCACGGTGCGGGGTGGCAACTGGGACGACGACCCCGAAAACTTGCGATCCGCCGCTCGCCGAGGTTCGGATCCAGCCTGGAAGCAACAAGATCCACAGCTACCCAAAAGTATTTGGTATCATACAAATGCCCAGTGGCTCGGATTTCGGATTGTCCGCCCTTTAAAAGTACCACCGGTCGAAAAAATGTACTTTTACTGGAATAGCGCAACCAATAAAATGTAATCCCAGTGGGACTTCCAACTGCGATCGTAAATTTGCCAGGAGCACACCGTCATGAAAAATAAGAATCAACTGCAAACGGATCGACGCCGATTCATCCAAGCCGCCGGTGCTGCTTCGGCCCTGGGTAGTGTCGCCATTCCACACGTCTTTGCCGAAGAAGGGGAGCGGAACACCATTCAAGTAGCTCTGGTCGGTTGCGGTGGGCGTGGCACGGGAGCTGTCGCCGACGCGCTGCATGTCTCAACAGCACCGCTTAAGCTGGTCGCCATGGCCGATGTCTTTGATCATCGACTCGCTTCCAGCCTGTCGGCGTTGCGACAAACCTTTTTTGAAACCCCTGAACAGATTGCGGTTCCAGAAGACCAGCAGTTCGTTGGTTTTGATGCTTACAAGAAGGCGATGGATGTGCTGAGGCCGAATGACATCGTACTATTGGCTACACCGCTCGTCTTCCGCTGGGTCCATTACGATTACGCAATTCAGCGTGGACTGAATGTGTTCATGGAGAAGCCGCTCATCGCCGATGGACCGACGGCCAAACGAATGCTGGAACTGGCAAAAAAGGCAGATGGGAAAAACCTCAAAACGGGCGTCGGACTGATGGTCCGTCACTGTCGTGGTCGCCAGGAACTTCACCAGCGGATTCAAGACGGTGAAATTGGCGATATCATTAACATGCGGGCTTATCGGATGCATGGCCCTGTCGGGTCATGTTTCTCAACCCGGAAACCGGACGACCAACAGGAACTGATGTGGCAAATTGCCCGTTTCCACAGTTTTATCTGGGCAAGTGGTGGCCTCTTCAGTGACTTCTACATCCACCAGATTGACGAAACTTCCTGGATGAAAAACAGCTGGCCCGTCAAGGCACATGCCCTGGGAGGGCGACATTATCGGGGCGACTACATCGACCAAAACTTTGACTCGTATGCGGTCGAATACACCTTTGACGATGGCTCCAAGCTCTTTTTAGACGGCCGCACGATGCTCGGGTGCCGAAACGACATGTCGAGCGTGGTACACGGCAGCAAGGGGTCGGCGATCGTGAGCACCGCTGGCCACACTCCGGGTAAAGTCCGCACCTTTGGTGGTCAGCGTCAACACCGTAAGGATGTCACCTGGGCTTATCCTCAACCAGAACAAAACCCCTACCAACTCGAGTGGGACGACCTTGTCGATGCCATTATCCACGACAAGCCGTACAACGAGGTTCCCCGCGGAGTCGAGGCCAGCCTGGTAACCAGCATGGGGCGGATGGCCGCTCACACCGGACAGGAAATCACCTACGAACAAATGCTCAACTGTCCCGTCGAGTTTGCGCCCAACGCGGCCAACTTCACCCCAGAGGGGCCCGCTCCGGTGATGCCAGACGACCAAGGGAAGTATCCGATCCCAATGCCGGGGGTCAACAAAGAAATTGAATACACCTTGACCACCTAGCGGCAATTCGGACAGGACCGCTAACAAGGCATCCGGCCATGATTACTGCGCTCCGCCACCCGAAAATTGCCGCCCTACCGCTGATCCTGCTGATGGGCGTCGAAGGTCTTTCGGCAGATTGGCCCCAGTTCCGGGGCCCCGGCGGGCAGGGGATTTCTCAGGAAACCGATTTGCCTGTCCAGTGGGGCGAGCAGCAAAACCTCGCGTGGAAAACATCGCTACCTGGATTTGGGGCGTCCAGTCCCATTGCAGTGGCAGGCCATCTTTACGTGACCTGCTACAGTGGCTACTGGACCGAGGGTGAAGGCGAATCGATGGAGGACCTCGTACTTCACCTCGTGTGCGTTCAACCCTCGAACGGAAAAATTTTATGGGACCAACACATCCACCCTAAACTTCCAGAATCAAGAAGGGTCCGGGACCACGGCTATGCGGCACCAACGCCTGCCAGCGACGGAAAGCATCTCTACATTTTTTTGGGTAAAACGGGTGTCCTCAAATTCGACCTCGACGGCCAGCAACATTGGCAGGCCGACGTGGGCTCGCAAACTCACAGGTGGGGATGTGGGACGTCACCTGTTCTGGTCGACAACCTGGTCATCGTCAACGCCAGCGTTGAAAGCGGCTCGCTCGTGGCGATTGACAAACAAACCGGCACCGAAGTGTGGCGGATGCCTGGCATGGAGCAATCGTGGACAACGCCGCAACTTGTAACGCTTGCCAATGGCCAACAAGAACTGGTGGTGAGTGTACGTGACAAAATCCTCGCCTTTGATCCAGCCACGGGGGAACCGTTGTGGAACTGCGAAGGAATTCACGATTACGTCTGCTCCAGCGCCATCTCTCAAAACGAAATTATTTACGTCCTGGGGGGTCGGCAATCGCGTGCGATTGCCGTGCGGGCAGGTGGCCGGGGTGACGTAACCGCCACCCACCGCCTCTGGGAAACCCAAGCGGGTGCTAATGTTGTGTCACCGGTCATTTATCAAGACCACATGTATTGGGTCAGCGACCGAAACAAAATTGCCTACTGCGTGCGGCTTTCCGACGGAGAAATCATCTACGCCAAACGATTCCCAGCCCAACCCTATGCTTCGGGCCTGGCCGCTGACGGAAAAATTTTTGTGGTCACACGCTACGAGGGTACCTACGTACTGGCCGCCAAACCCGAGTTCACGAAGGTAGCCCACAACGAACTCGACGATGAAAGCACGTTCAATGCCAGCCCGATCGTTTCGGGCAGCAGCTTGATCCTGCGCAGCAACCGGTACCTTTATTGCCTGAAAAAGCAACGGTAACGCTGGCTACCCGGGTTCGCTTACCGCTGGCCGTTGATCTGCAATTCGATCTTGTCGAGTCGGCCCGCAATTTGCTGCAGGTAATCGATAATGATCGCGTGGGTTAGTTTTGCATCAATCCCGACCGGCGAATCGGGAAGGGTGATATGTTCGATCAGTTGGGCATACTCTTCCCGCGATTTCGACATTGGTTCTTTTGTCATTGGAAAATCCTCCAGGTGAAACGGGGTGCTCCGAGAATCAGTTTGCTTTCATTTACGGCAACGGCCTTCAATCAGACTGTTGCCGCGAAACAGTCCGCCAGCAAGAAACGCATGTACGTTCCTGATCCCACTGCTAGGAAAACCATGACCAACGGCTGTCAAGCACCACGTCGTGCAGCGCGGCGTCGGTCGGTTTCCTTGAGCAGGACTTTCCGCAGGCGGAGTTTCGTTGGAGTCACTTCGACCAATTCGTCTTCGGCGATGTATTCGAGTGCAACTTCGAGTGAGATGTTCCGTGGGGGCTTGAGAAGAATATTGCGATCACTACCGGCAGCACGAATGTTCGTCAGCTTCTTTTCCTTCGTCGGGTTGACCGACATGTCACCCAAGCGGCTATTTTCACCAACAATCATTCCTTCATAGACCACATCGCCAGGCTCCACAAACATTTCCGCCCGTTCCTGCAAACCATCAAGCCCAAATGCAACTGCCTGCCCGGATACCATCGACACCAGGACTCCATTCGATCGACCGGGCATGTCACCTTCCATAGGACGATAACAATCAAAGCGATGATGGATAATGGCCGTACCTTGCGTGGCATTCAACAGGCGGGTACGCAAACCAATAAGCCCCCGCGATGGAATCGAAAACACGACGTAGCTGTAGTCACCATGAGTTGTCATCTCAATTGTTTGCGCTCGCCGGGCACCTACCAACTCCATCACCGGGCCAAGTTTGTCGTGTGGCACTTCCACAACTAAACTCTCAAACGGCTCCTCTTTTATCCCACGATTGTTCTGCAACACCACCTGCGGTTTGCCAATTGACAGCTCAAAACTTTCGCGGCGCATCGTCTCAATGAGTACAGCCAGGTGCAACACGCCACGGCCCGAAACTTGCAAAAAATCGGTTCCCGCGAGCGGTTTCACCTGAAGAGCAACATTTCGCTCGAGTTCCTTTGTCAATCGATCGGCCAGGTGTCGAGTCGTCACGTACTTGCCTTCGCGGCCAGCAAGCGGCGAAGTATTGATCCCAAACATCATTTGGATCGTCGGCTTGTCGACCTCGACCCGGGGAAGGGCCTGCCGCCTTTCGGGATCACTAATCGTGTCGCCAATCGCCACCCCTTGGAGACCCACCAGGGCCGCCAGGTCGCCGGCGGTCGCTTCCTCAACTCGCATGCGGCCAAGCTTATCGAACAGATGCACTTCAGAGACCGTGGCCTGGACCATCGAATCGTGCGCCTGCATCAAAGCCACTTTTTGCCCCGCACGAACCGAACCCGCATGAATTCTCCCAATCGCAATCCGGCCGACATAATCGCACCAATCAAGCGTGGTGACTAACATCCGCAGTGGCAAATCGAGATCTGCTCGGGGGCCCGGGACCGAATCAAGCATCATCTCCAAAAGAGGCTGCATCGACTCGCCTGGCTGGTTAGGATCATGCGTGGCGTAACCTTCCTTGCTGGTCGCAAAAATGTGCGGGAAGTCTGCCAACCTTTCCTCAGCGCCGAGATCCAGCAACAACTCCAAGGTTTCATCCAACACCTCGTGCGGGCGGGCATCTGGCTTGTCGATTTTGTTGATCACCACCACTGGCTGCAAGTCGCACGCTAACGCCTTCGACAGCACAAACCGCGTTTGTGGCATGGGGCCCTCGGACGCGTCGACCAACACGAGCGCACCGTCGGCCATACGCAGCACGCGCTCGACTTCGCCACCAAAGTCCGCATGCCCTGGAGTGTCGATCAGATTGATCTTGACGCCCTGGTAATGCAGCGCGATGTTCTTGGCCAGGATGGTGATTCCGCGCTCTCGCTCCAGGTCATTCGAGTCGAGGATACAATCGCCAACCAACTGGCTGGCACGAAATTCGCCGCTTTGACGCAATAAACAGTCGACCAACGTGGTCTTACCGTGGTCAACGTGGGCAATGATGGCAATGTTCCGAATATCGTTGCGACGCATAGGGGCAGAACAGGGGGAGAAACAGGAAGGTGAAGCAGGGCGGGGGCCAACAGCTTAACACGACCAGTCCTCCAGGGGTACGCCCCTTCTACCATGCATCCAGTTGGCGCTATACCGTATCGATTTGGTTTGCGTTGTCCTGCGTATTGTCGTACTCAAACAAAAAAGCAACGGGTTGGACCCGGTAGTAATGCCCCTCGCCCGGCTCGAAACCACCTGCCCAGGCAAAAAACATATCTTTCCCATCGCTGATGGGAGTTCGCTCTCGAATCTGGCAGACAATCGGTTCGCGGTACTTCTGAGCAAAGTGGGCTACCAACTCAAGCAGCATGGCTTGCTGTCTTTGATTCAGATTTTCAAACGGGATACCTTGGGGAGGGTAAAATTGGTCGGCGGGAACTCGAACCTCAGCTTCCGTAATGACGTCGGGGGGACATGGATCGCTGTCAAGGGGGCACCGCCTGACCCTGTTGATCTCCCTGGGGGTCATCCTCGCCCAGGCCTAGCTCAGCTGACCTGCGGCCGGCATTACCGGAAGAAGGTGGTGAACAAGATGTTGTCCACGAATCCGGAAATGACATAACCGACACTGGGAGATATCCCCCCCTCCAGGTACATGGCCCCTTGTCCGCTTCGCCACTCGACGTACCCACTGTTGGGGACCACTTCAAACCGTAACCAGTCAAACCGCATCGGACTGTAGGTGGGAATCTCGCCGGTATCCCAGACCACGCCGGACCCATCGCGGAAGGAAAACCGCACATACCCCTCTGCGTGGTACAGCAGCTTGACGCAGCAGTTCACACCGCGCAAGAGGTACGGCGCGGGAGATTCACGCACGACCACCCCGTCATAGTTGCGAATCCCCACCTGGGAGTAAACGCCTGGCTGGTAGTCGCTGCGGCCAAGGCCGTATCCGATCTGTGACTGGCCGCCGTGGTCTTGGAGCATCACCGAGAAGCCGCCATAGAACCCATCGCGATCCAATCGCAGGTCGAATTCCAGCTGCGAGGTATACCCTTGCGTGGGTGGAGCGAATAGGAAGCGGCTACGACGCTGCCGGACGTGTCGGTCTCCAACTGTAACGGTGGCATCGTGCTAAAGCTTTCACTGACCGTACTGATCACCGGCCCAGGCGTCAGGCAAGGGGTCGCGGCATTGGGCCGCAGCTCCGCCGGTTCCTCTTCCCACAGCAGGGGCGGTCCAAGGATCGGGGTGTCTTCCCGGTACTCGGTGACCGGCACCACGTTTGGCTGGGTAATGTACGCAACATGCGTTTGGCCCACCGCAAGCGGGGGCACCTGAATCGAAATCTTATTGGATGGGTCGCCTTCCCTCTGCACTTGAACCTGCGTGGTGGACGCGTCGGCCGTGCCGATGTTGAGCACCTCCACCCGGCTCCCGCTGCCCTGGGGGCGAGCAGTAACCCGCAGGACGGGACCGATGTAGAATTGGGGCAACAACTTATTGTGTGCAGGGACCAGCTCGCGCATGGTGCCGAAGAAGGCAATCCCGTTCATATTGGGAAAGGTGTAGCGGGTGAAATGAAGCTGCCGCCGCAGCTCCAGATCAGTGGTGATGCCGAAGCCGTCTATACCGAGGGCAGCCACTGTTTTATCGCCCAGCCCGCGGTCGATAGCCCCTTGCACACGGTCTTCGATCCGAGCATATCCGTCAACGGCGCTAACCGGGTACACTTCCACCATGACAAGGTCGACGGCTTGGCGCAAGTCCTCAGCCATAGCGTCCCCCACGGCAATGGCGTCGACGGCGAAATAGCTTTGTGGCTCCAGCTCGCGGGCTCGGATGATCACATCGCCGAGGAACTGGCCAGCCTAGCTACCGAACTCATCAATGGTGACCCCGTCGAATCCGGTGCGGTATGCGCCGACCCAGTCCTGGGCCATGTCGTCGACGGTTTTGCTATTGGTACAGCAGATCCCACCGGTCCAGGGAAGGACCAGCACGCCGCGGTTGGTCCAGTAATCAATGAAGCTCTCCTCGTCCATGAGTTGACCGCTGCCAGAGAACATGACCGCGCTGGCGTAGTCCAGTCCGGGGCAGGAGTCCCAGTAGTGAAGATGAAGGGGCCGCTTGACGACGTTGACGGTCTGTATAGCCTCGAGGGGCGCGTCTGAGCCATCATACTCGAGGCGCACGATGATCGTGTGCTCCCCGCTGGGCCCCGCTGTCCAGGGTTGCTCCACAAGAATCGTCTGGCCAGGAACCAACTGGACCGAAGAATCGTCTGGCCAGGAACCAACTGGACCGGGTGCGGCTCGCCCAGGTCGCCCCCCCCCGACGTGAAGGGACCTGAAGGTCACAGTGCCGGTCCGAGGTGCAAGCCCGTTGTTGACAATACGGACCGCTCGGAGGCGAGAAGGGGAAAGGCCTGAGGGACCCGCAAATACAACTCGTCAATACCCACCGAATAGGTGATGAGCACATTGTCCAGGTATCGGGTCGCGCCGGCGGCGTTGTTATACCAGACCGCCCCTCACATCTCGTCCACCACCCTGCGACTGTGGGCATGGCCTGGGTTCCCCACCGCGTCCCACCCCCACGGCCCGGGCAGGTTCACCGGGGAGCCGTGATCCACGGTCAAGAACATGCTGCCATCATCACCCAAGGTGTAATCGATCTCTATATGATGCCATTCACCGCGGGCCAGCTTCGGGATCGTGGTGCCGTGGTCAATCCACGTTCCTTCATGGGCGTACGAACTCTGGAGATACGGACCGGTCGCGTCCGGCCCCCGATCCTGTATGTTCGGTGCCCAGCCGCAGTCAGGTCGGCCGCAGTTCAAGTGGCTTGTCTCCGCCAGTAAGCCATACACGTAGTAGTCGGAGCCGTTGGCCACCGCGTACCAGTCCCATTCTGCGTGGACGACGCTGCCGGCGTCCCCTATCCGGGGCGTCCGCGGCCAGGTGTTGCCAACACCCTCTTTGAGCACCTAGAGGACTCTCCTGCCCCCTCCCGGCGGCGCGGGGATTCCGAGACTGTGCACGTCGCGAACGATCCCGTTCTCGCTCCCGTCCCCATCGCCCCACATCCCGATCTGGGCGGTGGGGTCCGACTGCCCATTCGCTGCGTCCTCCAGATCGTCCCAGAAGACCGTCACGGTCGCCGAACTTCCAAAGTTTGCTTTCCACAGCTCGTAATGGGTCTGACCAATTGGCACGCCCAACCCGTTGTCATTGACCAGCGCGATCTCGCTGCCCAGGTCGTCCCGCCAGACCGTATAGTCGGCAGCGTCAACAAGGCCACTGGCATCAAAATCGCCGGGCGTACCCGAGAGCATTTGACGGTCTTCGAGTCGTTCAACATGAAGCCGCCGGTGGCGCAAAGGACCACGAGTTTCCGGCCGGCCGAGGTGCTGTCGGTTCATTGAAACAGTACTCAAAAAACCCCGGTCGACAACGACGTATCAGCCAGAGGCCATGACCCGAACTGGGTAGACCCGATTGGGGTAATACCTCTTACGATTTTCGCCCCGGATGTACGTGAAATGGTCCCAGGATCGCAATATCCTTGATTATAATTATGCACGTCCCCCGTGTCTCGTTGTGGGAAATCCTCCTGTATTTTCGTCCCTTGACTCCAATTTTTTTGCCGTGGTCACCGGAATTACCCTAGGTGTTCTCTGGCCGAGATTCAACGCTCGTAGCCGGCACGGCGCCTTGCAGCAAACCCCGCATGGCTGACCGCGTCATCTCCAGACTTGATCCCCCCTGGACAGGCAATCGTCGGTGGCGGTCAGATCATCTGTGAATCGATCCCAAAGAACGGCGTTGCGTTCGTTTCCGGGAAAGTCACCGTAGAGCGGCGGTAGCCAAACGGCACCTGCGGCAACGGTTTTACTCTTTCGCATGGTGCGGTGATGTTCGATAGTGATGCCCAAGGAGATCTTCACCAAAATCACCTTCAAATTGACGCCATACCGCATGGATATGGTTTGCATTGTTCTGTGTATTGTCGTACTCAAACAAAAAAGTAGGCGTTTGGACCCGGTAGTAATGCCCCTCGCCCGGCTCGAAACCACCTGCCCAGGCAAAAAACATACCTTTCCCATCGCTAATCGGAGTTCGCTCTCGAATCTGGCGAACAATCGGTTCGCGGTACTTCTGAACAAAGTGGTCCACCAACTCAAGCAGCATGGCTTGCTGTTTTTGATTCAGATTTTCAAACGGAATACCTTGGGGAGGTTGAAATTGATCGGCGGGAACTCGAACCTCTGCTTTCGTAATGACGTCGGGGGGGGCCTGCTCGGCAATGACGGCCAGTTTTCGTTGTTGCGAGTCAAGAGACCGCACCAGTTTGCGACCCAGGCCTTGTTCCTTGGCCAGGGTATCGAGCCCCTTGAAAGGGCCGCTCGGCACAATCGCCGGGTTGCTGCCGAAGAACGAAGGAGTCACACAAAACCGTTGCCCATCTACCAGCGTGACGTTGACCGAAAGGTGGTGCCCTTCAAAACTCCACGCCCAGGTCTTGTCGGTTGAGGGCTCTCCGTAAATCGCTACGTGGTACATTCCCGGGTCGCGCATCGGGTTTTCCTGTTCGAGGTCGTACAGGATCGACTCCAACGCGATCACGGTCATCGCCTGGAGATAACCACGATGACTGAGCGCGGTATTGAGCAAACCATGGGCGAGTGCGCGCTGTTCGCTCGACATTTTCTTGACTTCCAACCCGCGGCGGCCGCCGTACTGCTCCATCATCGAGCTCGGAAAGAAATGCCAGCCTTTGCGGCGCTGGGTGTCGAAATCGATCGCAACCGGTTCGCGCTCTTCTGGTGAAAGCGACTTGAGAAACCGATTGGCTGCGGTTGCCATGTCAGTAGGGATATCGTGGGCCCTGGCCGTCGCTGATCCTAAGGACGCCCAAAGAAGCAGGGCTGCTAATGGGGCGAAACGGTGGTAGTTGAATCTGAGTAATGTGCTCCACATAACCTGTTTACTCTCCTCATCGATTTCATAGGAATTGCTTCTCGTAGGTTGCCTCCCAGGCAGGCGAATCGATGCACTCCCGCACGTGGTGGACACCAATGAAAGACTAAACCTCCGCTGGAAATTGTGTGCTCGTGGCCTTGGCGGACCCCAAAAACCACCAAACTCTTCCGACCTTAACCCCAATGCCAGCAAATAGTTACAAATCCCCCACACGGTGCCTCACCTGCGGGCTCGACGACGACCTCCGCTTGAAGATGTTTTGGGGGTCTGCTGGGCGTCTTGACCGTGCCTTCCGAATCGATTGTACTCATGTCTCCAACCAAACGTTTGTTTTCGTTCCCCATACCATTTGACTTGTAGGAGGTGTCACGATGTCGCGGAAAAATTTAGCTCTTGGTTTCATCACCCTGGTGGGTTTGGCGGTCGCGGCGATTGAGGTGCGAAATGTTTACGCGCATTGTGGTAAGTGTATCACAGACGCAAAATATTTCGCCGGTTCCTTGGACAAAAGTAAAATGACGCTGGCTGCAGCTTCCACCTTAGCCGAAGCGAACACGAAGGGAACCGCTGTTCACGCCACGGTGTTGCGTCTGGACGACGGCGTTAATGTTGAAGTTCACTGCCTGGCTGATGGAGAACTTGTTGCTGTAGTGATCGATGGCCAAACCGGTAAAGTCCTTGGTAAAAAACCTGTCAGCAATCTGGCGGGACATGCGTCGCTGTAAAGGGGGCGCCCCCCAAAAGGAGCATTTCGTGGCAGCCGAGTTGTCCGGTCTTGCAGGACCGGTGCGACGTGGCCAAAGTCTTGCTTGACTGCCAGCGGTGCGATTGTAGCTAGTGGTCCCAATCGCAGGGCACGGGTATCGTGCGCCTATGCCGAGGCCTGGAAAGACACGGCAAACAAGATCGGTCTACTTCGCCGGTATTCTGCGGGCCAGCGCGTCGTCGTGCAGGTAGCAATGGTCGGTTGTCCCAGGTTGACCGTTCGCCGCCGGTGGGCCCAGATCGCTCGGCGGTTCCAAACCGCGCACCGTGCCGTGGCTAGCTAGAGGCACCGCCAACGGGCGGCCTCTTCCGGAATTTATTTTTGGACGCAGGGCCAGTTTTTGCACGAAAAACAAAAGAAATGCAAAAATAGTGTCCTTGAAAAAGCCCGCAAAAATAGCTCCCGAGGCCCTGCTCGCACCGGTTTCCCACCAATCCAACAGGGCCAGGCGGCTGCAAACGCCAACCCCCAGATTACCTGTCTCCAACGCCTTGCCGGTTGTGGGCACACCTCGATAAAGATTTTTTCCTTTCCTACCCCAAAAAGGGGGTATCTGGATTGGGCTGACCAACTTGGGGTCCTAGCCTCCCAACGTTGGATCGGATAAAGTTTGGCGCTGCCAGTGAGTTTGGGCAAAGTGAGTTTGGGCCCAGTGAGTTTGGGCCCAGTGAGTTTGGGTAAAGTGAACTACGATACGGTACACAAAGCCCAACCCTCTTTAGTACCGCTGCTGAAGGAACTGGCTTGTACCGAGAACACGTCGCAAATAGCGAGCCAGGCGAATGCAACACAGCAAATTGGGTGTGAATCCCGCCGCAACGGCAACGCTCGATCGCACCACAGATCTCGGCCGTCGCGAGATGTATGCACAGATCAAGGCCTTGTGCAAACCGAACAATACCTCGATTTGGTGGGTACTAGTCGGCGAGTATGCCTTCCTGGCAGTGATCATCATCAGTTGCACATCGTTCTATCATTACGTGCAAACAAACGGTTATTCACTCGGCTGGGCTCTGGCCGTTTACGGGATAAGTATTGTCCTGATTGGCGGGTGGGTGCAGAACCGACTGTCTTGCCTGGTCCATGAAGCAAGCCACTACTCGATTTGCAAGAACAGGGTCCTCAACGACGTTGTTGCCAATCTCCTGATTACCTTTCCATTCTTTGGCGTGATCAGCAATTACCGCATTGGGCATTGGGGCCATCACCGCCATGTCAACAATCCGGAAAAAGACCCTGACTTGCACCGTTTGTTGAGTCACCACCCGCGGAATTTCCCGGTTCCGAAGTGGCGTTTCTGGTGGGAATACGTTGTACTGCAAACGCTTCCGCACAAAGTGTACAGTTACCTGAAAGGTCGTGCCTTGTATGTTGCACGGCGAATGAATGGTTCGAAGGTCCCCGATCAGGACTCCCTCGGTAGCACGACCGTCACCGTGATGCGGTTCTGCTATTACACGGTGTTGATTACGGTCCTGGCTCTCACCGATTGGTGGGCGGGATACGCTCTCTTCTGGATTATCCCCATGATCACGTTTTATCCAGTGGCACTCTTCCTCAGGGAGATCGCCCATCACGGAAACTACCCTGACAATGGCGACTTTACCAACAGCCGTGTGTACGAAGGATACTGGCTGGAACGGGAAATTTTCTTTCCGTTCAGCGAGCGAAACCACATCCTTCATCACATGTTCCCGACCATTCCCTGGCACAAAATGGTCCAAGCCCATCAACTGATGATGAAATACCCACCCTACCGCGAGAATGTTGTGATCTGCGACGGGTTTTTCTTCAAGGCCACCAACAACCAGCAAAACCCCACTGTCCTGGATGTACTGGCGGCACCGTCTCGCCATTATTTGCGCGGGGCGTCTGCGGGTACCGACCAAAGTGATATCCGTCGGTCGACTTCAGACCAGGTTGGTGCCATCGCCGTTGCTTGCGATCATTTGGCTGGCGAATCATAGCAACACGACCAGGACCTGTTGCCCTGGGCTGCGGGCCATCGCCCGTTGAATTGTGGTGTTGGTGCAGCAGGCGAATCACAAGCTGCATAATTTTCCAATTTGCGAATTTTCGTCAATGGCTTAATGGACAGCAACCGCTCAACGACGATCAACCTCGATCAATTCCTGAAGCTCATCGGAATTACTAATACCGGTGGGCAAGCGAAGCAACTCATTCAGAATGGTAGCGTGCGGGTCAACGGCGAGGTCGAGTTACGCAGAAGGCGAAAATTAACCGAGGCCGACCAGGTAGAAGTTCAGGGAGAATCGTTCCCGGTTGAGCTCGATCCCACGGAACCCTAAAAACACTTAACCGACCTGCCACGCAACAGTACGCGGCAAACAAGCCAACGCACCCCGAACCGCGCTAGTCATCGTTGTGCTGACAGGTCGTTGCCACTTGATGGTTGACAATCCACCACCACGTCACAGCCCCCTACCCGGATGAACCGATGCGACTTTTTGCGGGAACTCCGTTCGACCAACCACCCAGCTGTGGTCAATGCGGAGCGATTGAGGAAGACTGCACCTGCTCATCCACACCGGCCGAGGTGCAACCAATTCCCCCGGCTTTGCAAACCGCACGTCTCTCCCTCGAAAGGCGCAAAAAAGGAAAATCGGTGACGGTGATCCGGGGACTGCGGGCCGATGGCAACGACCTGGCCCGGCTCGTCACCGAATTGAAATCGTGGTGTGGCGCTGGCGGGACGGTTAAGGGCGACGTCATCGAAATCCAGGGAAACCACCTCGAGCGCGTTGACGAGCACTTGCGACTGGTCGGCTATCACTCGAAGCGGTAACGGTTTAAAACCGCCGCTACTGGCAGGCAAAAAACCGAGCGGAGCGGTCTCCATTCCAATCACCAGACCGTTGCCATGCACAAGGCCTGGCACTTCTTCGACCGTTGCCCGAGTCAACTGCAACGGCTGCTCCTAGGACCCAATCTACTCGGGATGGCGGAAATTGAAATTTTGACTTTGCCCAAAGAATTCGAGAGGGTTTTCGTAAACGATCTTGCGGATCAAGCCTTCGGCATGACCACGACGTCGCATTTCGAGAATGAAGTCGGGCACCGCCGTTGGTTTCGAAGGTCCCCAGTCCCCAGCTGAATTCACCAGCAGGCGGTCGGCGCCAACCATCTCGACAATGTCGGCTGCCCGCTCGGGAGTACACTTGCTGACAGGGTAAAGTGTCATGCCGGCCCAAAAACCGGCTTCCAGCACGTGCCGAACCGTGTGCTCCTCGACATGATCGACCAGGACCCGGTTACGATCGATCCGGCGATCGTCGATCAGCATATCGAGGATCATTCGCGTTCCTTGGTATTTATCTTCCAGGTGCGGCGTATGGATAAGGATTTGCTCCTCCGTTTTCATGGCCAGATCAAGATGCTCCAAGAAAACCGTCACTTCATTGGGGGTGTTTTTATTGAGACCAATTTCACCGATCCCCAGCACACCAGGACGATCGAGAAACTCCGGAATCATTGCAATCACCTCGCGCGAGAGGGAAACGTTCTCAGCCTCTTTGGCGTTAATACAAAGCCAGGTGTAGTGCTGTATCCCATAAGCAGCGGCTCGCTTGGGCTCAAAGGAGGTTAGCTGCTCGAAATAGTCCCGAAAGCCATCCACACTTCCTCGATCGTACCCAGCCCAAAACGCCGGCTCGCTAAGCCCTACACAGCCCATCTTCGCGAGATTTTCGTAATCGTCGGTGGTCCGCGAAACCATGTGAATATGGGGATCAAGATAGTACATAAGCGTTGTGCGGCGTGAGTTCGAAAAGTTTGATGGGACCGGTCACGGTCATCCAAGCAACATTGAGCGGGCAGGTCTCGTTGGTATGGTGCTATTGAGAAAAACGGGCCAACCACCGGCGATCCGGCTGACTCGGTTTACTTTTTATCGAGCCGAAATTCACTCCTCCAATCCTCGTGATACTTACGACTGAAAATGAGCTGTACCTCCTGGGCACGGTCCGATTCGGAACCGAGCAGAACTTTCAACCCCGCACGAAGCTGTGCCATTCGAGGTTCGTCGTTGCCAATCGAACCGGCCCGCCCAACCCGATCGAGGGCCGCTGCAATTTCCAGGATTCTGGCCCGCAACGGAAGAAACTCCCGTTCAAATACCTGCCCGACGCAATGCTTGGAACTCATAGTGGGATCCTCGTTCACCCCGACTGGGGGGCCAAACTGGCCGCGACACTGCTTACCAATATCAAACGCAGCCTATTTTCGCTTCTACGATGGTGCTTCGCAAGGTATCACCAACACCGGTCTCTGTTGCAAGGGTCGGTGTTTTGTGGGTCCTGGGCGGAGGTCGTGACAGAACCGGTGACCGAGCGGGGCCTGCTGCCAACGCACCTGGTTTGGCACAGCGGGGCCGGTGAACGCCCGAGGATGCCAAGAAACCAGCAAGAAACCACCACAGCAGCAAGTAACCACAAGCAACCAGACAGGCTACTTTCAAAGCCCGACCGAGGCACCCGCCTAGTACGGCACCTTCCCTGGAAGGCGATAGGGGGTCCTTCGTGGTCGAAAACGATTGGAGTTCGGCGAAATTTCGAGCTGATCTGGGGAAGCGACAAAATCACCGGACCGAGCCCCAACTCCCAATTTCACAGTCCGTTCATCTGGCGTGTACCCCATTCGATTGAGAAACTCGACCAGCGTAATTTCCTCAACCCCCTTGTCGTCAGCCTCCTTGGTCATCCGGCTCCAACCCTCCCGGAAAGCTGCTTTGAGGGAATCTTCGGGAAACTCCCCGAGCACAAGATAACGCGTATCGATAGTCATATCACCCTTCAGCGCCCCGTCCTTGTCGAGGTAGGAATCGACCTCGCCGCCGTTGAATTCGATCAGTTCAATCGCTTTGTCAACGTCGTTGGTGCCGTCGTCATCGATGTCGATAAATCCGGTAAGTGCAAACCGGAGCTTCTTTCCTCGGTGCCAAACCTGGCTGTAGACATGATCACCCGAGAGGATGGGATCGATCAGGTTATCACTGGTAACGCGCGCTTCGGCAATGTGATCACCAAGAATCCGGGTTACTTCAATGCTGCCTTTTTTTCCTGCCTTTGCCGGATCGCTGAGCGTCGCATCGTAAACGCTAAAGGTGACCTGGGGACGAAGCGCATCGGCGGCACCGAGATTGATCCAAATCGTTCTATTTTGATTGACCCATGACACGAGACCATCTGGAACTTCAAAACTCTCGGCCCCTTTTGCCCGCTCATCCAGCAGTTTTTTCTTAGCTCTTTCGCTGTTGTCCAGTCGGGTGGTCAGCTCTTCAATTTTCGTATCGAGTTGTTTCTTTTCTTTCTGGTAGTACTGCTTCTGTTCATTCATGCTGACCGTCAGTTCTTGCTTGGTGGTCTCCAGCTTGCTGCGATCTTCGGCGAACGATTTGCGCTGGCTGGCAGCATCGGTCTCTGCCTTTTTCATCTGAGCCTGGTATTGTTGGACTTGTTGCTCTTTTTCGTTTTCGACGGCAAGCAAACGCTCTTTGAGCTGGCGCAACTGCTCTTTCGCATCGGCCTCGCGCAACGCAATCTTTTCGTTTTCCTCGTAGATAATTCCCAAGATATCGCGGTAATTGTGGCGGCTCTCATCGAACGTGCTGCCATATTTGGCCATATCTTCGTCGTAGGTTTCTTTGACGACGTCATAGTTGTCGTGTTCACCCAGACCGATGTACCGACGATACGATTCGTTTTCCTGCTGGTTGGTACGAACCGCTTCCTTTTCATTTTGGAGTTTTTGCTGCAGATCTGTGATTTGCTTGTGGGCATCGCCGGAGCTTTTGAACATCAAGTAACCCCATGCCAGCCCAATTACCGCAATACACACAAACACGATCAACGCAATGACAAGGGTCTGGTCTTGCCTAGCGGCCATAAATCACCTCTTATCTTTTTTCCGTAGCAATGGGGTCGACGACCGACCAACGGGCTAAGACTCAATTCGATTGCCAGGTGGACGGCTATTGCAGCCTAGTTGCCGGTTCAGTAAACCTGCGCGTTTACCCCACCTTACCAGGCATGTCGGTTCTCGGGTGAAAAACGCCCTGAACTGAGGTCAAACCTGGTGGTCGATTCCGGCAGTTCCGAGTTCGTCGCCACAAAACGGAGGACGTCCTGGACGACGTACGACCGGCCCACAAAAATTGACCTAAGTGCAGCATAATTAGGGGATTACTGGCTGTCAACGAACTCGTTACGATAGGGACAACCGGTTGATTTATCCCCTCACGCCCAGCCTTAACTGCTATGAGCGGTACGGTCGCTACTTCCGCCCCCCCGTCGATTCGCGACTGGACGGTCTACGTCGTGGACGCCTATTCGCTGATCTTTCAGGTATTTCACGCCCTGCCTGAAATGACCAGTCCCCGCGGTGAACCCGTTGCGGCCGTCTATGGGTTCGCGCGTGACATACTCTACCTGATTGAGAATAAGCAGCCTGACGCCCTGATTTGTGCATTTGACCTTCCGGGACTGACATTCCGCCACCAAATCTATGACGATTACAAGGCAAATCGAGGGGAAATGCCCCAAGATCTTGTCGTGCAGATTCCCAAAATCCAGCACCTCCTGGGGGCGTTGGCGGTGCCGATTCTTTCGGCCCCCGGATACGAGGCAGATGACGTCCTCGCTACGCTGGCGCGGATTTGTAATGACTCACACGCCAACTGCTTCCTGGTCACTGGTGACAAGGACTGCCGGCAACTCATTACCGATCGCGTCTCGATTTACAACATTCGCAAAAACACCACGTTTGACGCGGAGCAGCTTGCAGAAGACTGGGGTATTCGCCCCGATCAGGTGGTCGACTTTCAGGCCCTCGTCGGCGATAAGGTTGACAACGTCCCGGGGGTTCCGCTGATCGGACCGAAGATCGCCCAGGAACTCCTGGCAACCTACGACTCGCTCGAAAACGTGCTCAGTCATGCCGCCGAGGTCAAAGGCAAAAAAAGAAGTCGAAATCTCCAAGAAGGGCGGGACCAAGCTTTGTTGTCCCGCCAGCTGGTCAAGCTGGACGATCAAGTCCCCGTCAACCCTGACTGGGAAGCGAGCCAAATTGGTGGTTTTGACTCGCAGCTGCTGATGCAACTGAGTATAGACTTGGGATTTCGAACCCTTAGCGAGCGATTTTCCCAACTCGGGGAAACTGGCCTGTCGATCCCTGTGGCCGAATGGAAAACCGATTATCGTATTGTCGATACGCCGGCTAAATTTGACAGCTTTCTCGCCCAGCTTTCGCAACAAGAGCTTGTTTCGCTCGATACAGAAACGACCGATATTAATCCGCGGTGTGCGGAAATCGTTGGTTACTCCTTCGCCTGGAAACCTGGCGAGGCCTATTACCTGCCGGTCCGGGGTCCTGCGGGCGATCCACAACTGAATCCCGACGACACGCTCGCTCGACTGCGACCCGTGCTGGAAAATCGAGCCGTTGGAAAAATCGGGCAGAACCTTAAATATGACATGGTTGTCCTCCGATCGGCCGGGATCGAGTTGGCAGGAATTACCTTTGATTCGATGGTGGCCAGTTATTTGCTTGACGCAGGGCAACGGAATCACAACCTGGATGAACTCGCCAAACGATATTTAAACCACAACACCACGAAAATCGACACGTTAATCGGCAGCGGTAAAGAGCAAAAACGCATGGACGACGTCCCGATTGCTGAAGTCGGTCCCTATGCGGCCGAAGATGCCGACGTACCACTGCAACTCCACCCGCTGCTCGCGGCGCAACTCGCAGAGAAAAGTCTTGACGCCTTGAACCGGGACCTGGAGATTCCCCTGGTCGAGGTGCTTGTGGAACTGGAGTACAACGGCATTCGTGTCGACAAAGACCGCCTTGCCGAATTGAGCACAAGGTACGGTCAACGCATTAAAGAACTGGCGGTTGAGATCGAAGAACTGGCCGGGCACCCGCTCAACATCGCCTCTCCCAAGCAGTTGGCAAACGTGCTTTTTCACGAGATGAACCTGCCCGTGATCAGGAAGGCAAAAACCGGGCCGAGCACCGACGCCGGCGTTTTGGAGGAACTCAGCAACCTCCACCCACTGCCAGCCAAGATCATTGAACATCGCCAGTACTCGAAGCTGAAAAACACCTATGTCGATGCCCTGCCTGAATTGATCCATCCGGTCACGGGGCGGGTTCAC
>CAUZEA010000016.1:0-72762 GCA_963578605.1 Planctomycetota bacterium | reverse complement strand
AGCTTCGGGATGATCTCTTCCGCTCGGTACTTCTTACCTCGTGCCATCGAATGCCCTCCTTCAAAATATGTCCAATTCAACGGATTATCACTTCCGTTCTGGACTCGGTTGAAGGGGGCAGGTCAGGTTGGTTGGTGTTGCGCTAACGCTGGAACTTTCCTGTTGATGGAACCCTGTTGAAGTAACCGGGCAAGACGTCATGCGACTCATCTTTGACGGACATACCGATCTGGCACTGTTCGCCGTGGCGTATAATCGTGATCAGACCGAATCTGTCGAGCAGATCAACCAGCGCGAAGAGGGTATGTCCGATATCCACGACCGTGGACGGGCTGCTAACAGCCTCCTGGAGATGCGGCGGGCCGGGGTGGCCGTGTGCGTATCCAGCCTCGCCGCGCGGGTCGATCCAGAAGCCAATCCCATTATGCGAGCCGATCTCGATTTCCGTACCCACCGGATGGCTTATGCAAGTGCGCAGGGCCAATTGGCATACTACCGGGTGCTGGAACGGGAAGGTCAATTGAAGCTGATCCGCACGGCTGCCGAGTTGGATGCTCACTGGTGCCGGTGGCAGCAGTCGGACGACCACGATCGACCGATCGGATTGATCGTGGCCATGGAATGTGCCGACCCCATTGTGGACCCGGCTCAAGTTGAATCATGGTGGGATGACGGTTTGCGAAGCGTGATGCTGGCGCACTTCGGGAAGAGCCAATACGCATACGGAACGGGGGCCAGCGGGCAGCTCACCGAAGCGGGGTGTCAGTTATTAAAGGAGTTTGAGCGAACAGGCATGATCCTGGACGTGAGCCACTTGTCCGATCCCAGCTTTTACGAGGCCCTGGAAAAATTCTCGGGACCGGTGATGGCCAGTCACACCAACTGTCGTGCCCTGGTATCGGGTGACCGGCAGTTCGATGACCGCCAGATAAAATTGCTTCTCGAACGGGATGCCGTGATCGGCGCGGTCATGGACGCCTGGATGCTGGTTCCCGGCTGGGTCTTGGGGGAATCGTCGCCCGCTCAGCTCAAGCTGCGGGCGGTCGCCGATCACATCGACCATGTGTGCCAACTGGCTGGCAACACACGGCATGCGGCGATCGGCAGCGATATGGGTGGTACCAACCACATGCCCAGCGACCTCAAAACGACTGCCGATTTGCACCGTATCGGTACCGCACTGCAGCAACGCGGCTACACCGCAACGGACATTGACAATATCTTCCACAACAACTGGCTGCGCTTCTTTCAACAGTCGCTGCCAGCGAGTTGAGCTGTGATCGCAGATGTTGGGCCCGAATCATCGTTCCAGGCAGTCGAGCGGTCATCACAACGGGCCGACGCGGCGATTATCATGTTTGAAAGGCATCCTATGTCGAATGAGGACATCATCCGGGTGGCCATAGGGGGACAGGGCCGCAGCGGTTACAACATTTACGCCAAATGGCTCGTGCAGGATCCCGCCAGGTACAGAATCGTGGCCGTGGCCGATCAACTTCCCGAGCGGCGGCGCGATGCACGTCGGGAATTCGGCGCCCGGGCGTATGACGACTGGTCCAGGATGATTACAGAGGCCGACTTTGACCTGTTCGTAAACGCCCTGCCGAGTCCACTGCATGTTCCGGCCACGCTGGCCGCACTCCGCGCGGGCAGGCATGTGCTGTGTGAAAAGCCGATGGCAGGCACCGTGAGGGATTTTGACCGGATGGTGACTGCGGCAAAGCGACACAAACGAGTGCTGGCGCCCTTTCAAAACAACCGGCATCAGCCGTTTTTCGAGAAAATGTAGGAGACCATCACTTCCGGGGTGCTTGGAAAAATCGTGAACATCCGGTCGTCCTGGGGTGAATTCAGCCGGCGGTGGGACTGGCAGACCTGGCAGGAGAACCTGGGAGGTGGACTGTTCAATGCCGGTCCCCATGCCATCGATCAGGCCCTTGCGCTCTTCGGGTGGAGCCGCACACCAAAAGTCTTCTGCCGGATGGACTGCAACAACGCGTTCGGTGCGGACGGAGATGACCACTGCACGGTAACGCTCTACGATCCGCGCCGGCGGGCGCCTCAGATCGATATCATCATCAGCGGTTATCTCGCCTATCCACCGGCCGAATTGTACAACGTAAGTGGGGAGTTCGGTGGACTGACGGGCGGCGAGACAGAGTTGAAATGGCGGTATTTCAATCCCTCGCAGGCCCCCGTTCAGAAGATGTGGAACTGGTCTGTAGACCGCAAGTCTCCCCAGGAAGATCTGCCGTGGGAAGAGCAGACCTGGTCTTTGAAAGAGGTGAAACAGGGCAACGCCGTCGGCTATACATTGCAATCGTTCCAGTGTGGCTCCACCGTGAGCTACGACAATCTGTATCATGTCATCCGAAATCGGGGTCGACTGCTGGTCACGCCTGCCCAGGTGAGGAAACAGATAGCGGTTCTTGAAGAATGTCACCGGCAGAACCGTCTACCCAAAGTCCGTCAGAGACAGCGCGACCGGTAGGTGGTTCCCGCGGTCGCATCGCACCTGTCGCTCGACGACGGGCGCCATTGCGGTGCGGTACGACGCAAAAGCATCAGGTGTCGAGTGTCAGGTAGGTAACGGCTTACGGTTTACGACAAGCAGTGATATGATCACTGCTTGTCGTAAACCAAGAGCCGCACTCCGTTCCTCGTAGACTCGACGTCGCAACACCACCATGCAGTGTCCACGCGAGACTCGTCCTCACGAATTCGAGCAGGTTCTTGCCATGGTCAACCATGTTTTTCGTGCTGATCTCGACCAGAACATCGCGAGCGATTATCCGCTGATCTATCAGCCCGGGAATCTTGAGAATTTGCGCATCCTCCTGGAAGATGGAAAAATCGTTACCCATCTGGCAATTGCGCCGCGAGAAGTGATTGATCACGATTGCCACTTTCCCGTAGGAATGGTCAATGGAGTCGCGACGGACCCCGACTACCGTGGCCGTGGCTTTGCACGTCGAGTGACAGAAGACGCGCTCGCAAAGATGCTCGACAACGGTTGCGATTTTGGACTCTTGTGGACGGCTACTGCCGATGTGTATCGCAGCGCGGGGTGGGAGGTTGTCGGGAGCAATGGTTGGGCCTATGTGTTGTCGCCCGACTGCACCGATCATTTTCAGAAGTCGTGTGCGATACGTGCCTGCGATGTTGAGACCGATCTCGAGGCACTGATGTCGATTTACGAGTCACACCCTTTCCGAACGGCCCGCAACCGGTCGGACTTTCGAGCGTTGTACAGCCTGCCAAAAATAGACGTGTTTGTGGCGGAAAGCGAGGGCTACATCCAGGGGTATCTTGTTGCCGCGTGGGGGGTCAACAAAGAAGGTGTTGTGGAATGGGGCGGGACGGCCGCGGCACTCGAATCGCTGCTTTGCCACCTCCTATCGATGTGGACCATGGATAGGTTACAGGTTTTCGTACCCCAGGGCCCGTCCACGATGGCCGATTTACTCGTCGGTAAAGGTTGTAAAGAGCGAATTCCCATGGAAGAAGGCCGTGGATCGGGTCTGAAGATGGTCCGCGTCGTGCATCTTCGACAATTGCTGGAGCACCTGGTTCCGTATCTCGAGCAACGTTTACGAAACGACGAATCCTTTTCCTTCGGCCTGACCGTCACTGAAACTGGCGAGCATGTCAGGGTCGACTGTGCAGCAGGCCGTGTTGCAATTGGCCACGGTCGCTCAGACCATGAAGTCACTTTGACATTGCGTCAGACAGCCCAGCTCATTTTTGGTCCCGGTAAGCCATCCAGTCTTCTGGCTCAACCTGGCGAGATTGCCGGTCCGCTCGATCGGCTGTTTCCATTCGATTTCCACGTGTGGATGCTCGACTACGTGTGAGCTTTGAGAACCTGGCAGAGGAAGAAAATGGTAGACAAGTTTCGCGTTGGCATCACAAACGATTTTCTGACAAGTGACGGTGAACCGGCATTCGGCGATATCGGTCTGGGGTTGCTGGAAGCCGAGCCGAACGTGAATTATGAATACTTTACCGAACATCACGTCGAAGCAGCGCCCGCACAAATAGCTGACATCGACGCCGTGATCACGCTCTACCCCCGGTTCAACGAGAACAATTTGCGGAATTCCGAACGACTGACGCTCATTGCCCGTTTTGGTGTTGGGTACGACATGATCGACGTCGAGGCGTGTACGCGGAACGACGTGATCCTGGCCATCACACCCGAAGGCGTGAGGCGGGGGATGGCCGAAGGGTCATTAACGCTGATGCTTGCCCTGGCCAAGCTGATCTTTCCCAAGAGTCAATTGCTCCGCAACGGTCGCTGGCAGGAGGCGAAGAGCCTGGTTGGCTCCGATCTGACGGAAAAGACAATCGGCACGATCGGGCTGGGAAACATCGGTGCAGACCTGATGAAATTGGTCGTCCCATTCCAGCCGTCCCGCCTGCTCTCCTACGATCCCCATTGCCCACCCGACCGGGCCGCTGCCCTGGGCGTTGATCTGGTCAATCTGGAGACTCTACTGCGAGAGTCTGATTTTGTGAGCATCCATTGTTTGTTGAATGACGACACGCGGGCCCTTCTCGGGGAACAGGAACTAAGTCTCATGAAACCCACGGCTTTTCTTGTCAACACGGCACGTGGTCCGATCATCGACCAGCAGGCTTTAACCAAATCGCTCCAAAACCGGCAGATTGCCGGTGCGGGGTTGGACGTGTTCGAAATCGAACCGATCGAACCGAATGATCCTTTGCTGGAATTAGACAATGTGATTCTATTGCCGCACTCGGTTGGTGGCACTCGAGAAATGTATCTTGCCAATGGCCGCGGCGCCTGCCAGGCCGTGCTGGACGTATTCCACGGCCGGGCCCCCCAGCATGTCGTGAACAAGGAAGTCCTCGAACGGCCCGGATTGAAAAGGAAGTTGCAGCGATATGCGGGCGGGTGAGGTTTGAACAGGGCGGAGGACCACCCGCTTTGCAGTTGATGCAGGGATAGACCTTCACGCCGTGTGGAGGTGCAACGTCGGTGAATTCTTTGACCGGGAGTGAAAACGGGGCGTAGCCGATCCCCGCAATGACGATGTCGATCAGATCGTCTTTGATTCATGTTTTCAGATCCAGCCCAATGTTTTTGGCCAACGCAAAATTATCTGGCACGATCGCAACCGGCAGAACCGACCGTTCCCGCCGCGTCCCCGGTTCGTCGGTGAACTTTCGAATCCGGTGCAGGAAGTTCGTCATGATTTCGAGTTCGTCATCATTGGCTGGCCGGCGCCACGGCTGACGAGTGTCCGACCGCTCGGAATTTCAGGCCCAGTTCCACGTGCCCGGAAACATGATGACCTCCTTCGAGTTTCCAGGGATCGCGGCAGCCAATGCCGCACAAGCGTGCGGCGTCGTGCAAGCGTGTTTTCTGAGTCGGAATCTTAGTAAGCAGTCTGCCGTGGGCGTGTAGAATGTAATTTCCCTTCTACAGCTGTTCCAAGTCATGGGCCGATACATTGCGAATGCCTCCCGGCATACCAGTTTGTAGCTGGGACGACGGAGAGACTTGTTCCTTAGCCATACAGAAAGAAATTGAACACAATGTCAAGGATATGAACATGGTTTGGGAGAGTGTGACCACAGTTTTCTCCGAAAGATGGGTCAAACAGTATCGTTATTTCAACTGTACTCTAATTGATTGCAGAAAGACCCGTATCATGAACACCGTTTGGAAAGAAGGTGATCCGATCCGCGAGCTATTCGCCTGACGAGCCTGGAACTGGTTGCCAACCGTCGCGATGCGCATCACACTCGGCACCAGGCAGCTCCCCGATTCTCGAAAGCTTTTTCCCATTTTGACAACAAATCCAAAATGTGACAAATGATGAAATATCCAATGACGAAGGAAGCTCGAAATCCCCATGAGATGACAGTCGCCGCTAGTGCGACGTCATTGCCGCTAGTGGTTCTGTTCGCGCTGGGACTAAACGTGGCGGGTGGCGCGACACTTGAAATCGATCGGAGTGAATACAACATTAGTGACCCGATCATGATTCAGTTCACGTTGAAGGACGGCGTCGTCGCTCGCGAGATCGGGATTTTTCGAAAGGATTCCAGTCTGAGTTGGATGGAGGTGCACCGTGCCAAGCGATTGCGTCAGGTCGGCGCTTCTCGGGGAGTGGTCACTTTCGACTCGGAGACGTTGGAGGTTGGCCCCTACGAAGCTCGTCTCTGGGTTGTCGGGCGTCCGGATCCGGTGGCTGTCACTTCTTTCGAAATGCGGGGCCCTCAGGTTCCACGCGAGGCGACAAACAGTGCGAGCGAGACGTCATTACGAATCGAGAAGGTGACGATGGTGGTCGGCGAAGCCCTCGTGGTGTCGTTTCGCGGTGCCCGGGCAACTGAAGACGAATGGATCGGGGTCTTTCCTGAGGGTGGCATTCGGACGGAGACGTTGCGGGCATGGGTTTACACGGATGGTACCCGTGGGGGGCGCCACGCCGGACCTGAATCGGGTCGGGTTGTGATTCGACCACTCCCTCTTCAACCGGGAAAATATGTTGCACAGCTCTTCACCAAGGATGGTCTCGTAGCGAAGGCCCGTGCAGGGTTTAAGGTCGTCCGTGAGACCGTATCACCAGTTCCTGCTCCAAAGGGGCAACTCACCATCGCTTCGTTCAATATCTGGGGCGACGGCAACGGACCATCTGCCGCTCCTATCGGTCCTCCCAACGGCGGCCTCTCGGCCGTCGCCGGTGCCATTTTTAAGACCCGGGCCGACATCGTTGGACTCCAGGAATGTTCAGCCTCGCGGTACGAAGAAATCGTAGCCGAGTTACGAAAGACTGCTGAATACACGGACTTGCACACCTCGATCCATGCTCGTGTGCTGAGTCGTTTTCCGATTACGACAGAGTACTTGATGGGTGAACCGAGCCGCGATCTGGGGATCTACGCGCATGGGGCCGGCGCTGCCGGCGTGAAGGTTCGGTTTCGTTCGGGTGCTGAGGTCCGATTTTTCAACTGCCATTTGAATGCCACACCCGTGGGCCCACTAAACCTTGTGCAGGGAAACCGTACCGTTGAGGAAGTTGTCGAGGACGATATAAACACCAAGGCCGGGCAGATGAAACGGCTGCTCGAGCGTCTCGTCGATCATCCAAAACATGATGCTGATCTGACGACCTTCGTTGTTGGTGACTTGAACAGCCCGTCACATTTAGATTGGAGGGGGAACAACCTCGCGCAGAACGCTGGATTCACCGTTGTGTGGCCCACTTCCCGGATGCTGGTCGCGTCTGGGTTCACCGATGTGTACCGTAAACTACACCCGGATCCCCGTAGCCACCGTGGCTTTACCTACACCAACGGCTATCCGAAAAACGTATTCATTTCGCAAGAGATGCAAGAACGGATCGACTTCATCTACTACCGCAACGCCGCGGGCCTGAAACTCCATCCCGTCCAGTTCTATCTTCACAACGAGGATCCCTATCCATCCGATCATCGCCTGCTCGTTGCGAGCTTCAATCCGACGACCGGCACTCGCTTCAAGCCGTAACGCAGCGACGCGTCAACAATAAAGAGAGACGGCCAGAATGAAAAGATTTGCCACGCAGACAAGCAAAAACAGAGCGTTAACAACATCAACAGCCGGGTTGCTGGTGTCGGTGATTGTCTTGGCGGGTCACTTGGGTATCGCCACCTCGACATTCGGAGCAGGACAGGTTGACCTGCGTGACATCACAACCGGCCGGGTTATTTTCACGCACAAACTTCCTCAGTCAGAGGGGTATGTCGACACGACCAATGCCGTGATTACCAACGACGGCAACTGGCTTTGCGTGTTGACGATTTGCGCAGGCCAGGAGGGATGGTCAGATTCGCATATAGCCGCGTTTGTCAGCGAGAATCAAGGCAAGAGCTGGTCGGAACCGATTGCCATTGAGCCACCGCAAGGGGTGAAAAACTCGTGCAATCCCGTACTTTTAGCAACGCCGAGCGGGCGAATTTATGCATTCTACGATTACAACATCGATGGTATCACGCATTTGCCCAATGGAAGAAAGATGCCCCAGGTCTACCTGATCGGATGGTACGGCTTCCGGTATTCCGATGACGGCGGTCGAACCTGGTCAACAAATCACTATCGTGTCCCGATCCGGCTCACTCAAGTCGACCGCGAGAATGATTGGGGTGGTAAGCAGCAAATGTTCTGGGGGATTTCCCATCCGGTTGCTTACGGAGGCTCGGTTTATATTCCGATTACCAAAATCAAACACTACCATCAGAAGGAAATGGAAGGCTGGTTCTTGAAGTCGGACAATATTCTCACGGAACTCGACCCCGAGAAAATCCGCTGGCAATTGCTGCCCGATGGCGAGCAAGGCCTGCGGGCACCAGAGCACGAGTCGGTTCAGTCTGAATTTAATCTTGTTGCCCTGGACAATGGCGATTTGTACTGCATGTATCGGACGGAGATGGGGTATCCGTGCCACGCCTACAGTCGGGACGGCGGCCACAGCTGGTCGAAACCGGTACCCGCCTCCTACACTCCCGGTGGCAGACGCATGAAGCACAATCGCGCGTGTCCCAGACTCTGGAAAACCGAAAATGGAAAATATCTGTTTTGGTTTAACAACCAGGGAAGCAAGGACTTCTGGCCGAGAAACCCGGTTTGGATAACTGGTGGCATTGAGAAAGATGGATGCATTCACTGGTCACAGCCGGAGATACTGCTGTACGCGCCCGTGATCGAACAAGGCATGAGTTATCCGGACCTGGTTCAAGAGGATGGTGGATACTGGATCACCGAAACCGAGAAAATGATTGCCCGTGTACACACGATCGATCCCGCGCTGCTGAAAGGTTTGTGGAACCAGGGTCGGACCAAAACAGTGGCCTCAAAGGGCCTGGTCTTGTCAAAAAACGTTGACGAGCGGCCGGTTCCTCAAACAAAAAGTCCGGAGCTTCCGAGCCTTGCAAACGGTGGGGGTTTTTCCATTGAATTCTGGTTGAAGCTCGATCAGATTTTTGGGGGCCAGGTTATTCTCGATTCCCGCAACAAGGACGGCAAAGGAATTGTCGTCGTAACCGGTGAGAATGGTACGATTCGGATCGATCTGAATGATGGAAAGCATACAGACGGATGGGACTGCGATGCTGGACTTATTCAACCAGATCGATGGCACCACGTTGTGATGATTGTCGACGGTGGCCCGAAGATTATTACTTTTGTAGTTGATGGTGTACTGTGTGACGGCCGTGCAAGGCGTGACTTCGGTTGGAGCCGATTCAACAAGGATATGGACGATGTAAATGGCTCGCGAGAATTGAAAATTGCTCCGTCACTGAAAGGTCGATTGAAGTTGGTGCGGCTGTATAATCGTTACCTGCGCACATCGGAAGCCATTGGTAACTTTCAGGCGGGCAAAAGTAAAATTGCTATCAGGTGAGCTCAGCAAAGACAATCAATCAAGACAGAGATAATGCAAACTCATGGCCCAGCGAATGCTTTTACGGACCCGTGTGGCCAGGAAATATATCGTGTGGATTAGGGAGAAGTGCTACTCAACCGTATACATCGCTCTTGGTTGGTGAACCATCAACTCGATGGTTACCTCGGGCATTCCCGGTGTACGACTCCGGAGGCTTTCGGTTGAATACGATCCTTTCTGCCGAAATCCGTGAAAACCACTCCGGGTAGTGGGACATTGCCAGAACTATGGTATGGGAGGCCGTCGCCAACGGCGCACATGATACCAAACTGCAAACCTGCACCGTGGAACAGTACGGCAAGGATTACCGTTGGTACCAGGCAGGGAAGAAAGATATGAGAATCGAGTGGGTCTGCACAAGGACGAGGAAGAAAAAATGAAGAGAGATGTAATTACCACAGTAACGATGATTCTGTGCCTGCAAATGATTGTTCTCTCAGGTTATGTTCCCCAAGCCAGCGGCGCGCAACGGGACGACTGGTTCATCCCTGACACCTTTTTCGGATCAACGACGCACGTCAACCGTAAAGAGACACGGGCGATGGAACTGCTTGGGGATCTGAACATGCGTACTGTCCGCGTAAATTTCCCTCTTTCGGCTCTGGCACCTGCGGTGGACCGAATTGATTTGTCGAACTTTGCTACCGATAGCGCGAACCTCGGGAGTAGCTTAGGCCTGGATCAACTGGCAATCGTCGACACCCCGGCCGCGTGGCTGGGAGTGGGGGGCACCAGTGTCTTCCCGAACGACGAAAACATCGATCGCTTTGAAGATATTATGTACGCCGTCGCAACGCATTTGAAGGGAAAGGTCACGAATTGGGAGGGACCGAATGAAGTGCACATGGCCTCCTGGGGGGGACCAAGGTACGCGACCATGCTTCAAGCGTTCTATCGGGGTGTCAAACGGGCTGATCCGAATAATATCGTGGTGGTAGGTACTTTCGACACCAGCGAGAGTGGTGGGCTTCAAACAGCCTATCAGCATGGCATCAAGGATTACTTTGATGTTCTGAATACGCACCCGTATACATGGCGTGACCTGCCAGAAGAGGGTGGATACGTAGGCAAGATCGAGGCGGTGCGGAACGTTATGAATCAATACGGTGATGACAAGCCGATTTGGGTAACGGAAATAGGTTGGAACGGCGTGGAACCTTCGACCTATGACGGTATGCCGATGTTAGACTACCTCCGTCAGACCTATCCGCTGCACAATGCCCGTTCCACGTCAGAGGAGGACCAGGCGCGTGCCTATGCCAGGCTTTATCTTATTTCAACATCGGTTCCTGCGGTTGAACGTGTCTATTTCTTTGGGATGGGAGATTTGGTGATGAATGGCCCGCTATGGGGCCAACCATATCATGACGAAGTTGACTATATGGAGGTGGTCGGACGGTCGGAAGGCGACACGCAATTACGCCCCAAACCAGCGTTGGATTCGCTCCGTACCGTGGTCGAAATGATTAGCGAAACCACCTACAAGGGGAGAATCGAGCTGGATTCGTCGCGGATCTGGGCATTGAAATACCAGCGGGACTCAGAGGCAATTGTGGCCCTTTGGAGCCTGGACGAGAATGTCACCTTGCCCCTTCAAGATGCCTCGATGATTGAGAGCGTCACCAGCATGGTTGGAGATCCCATACTTCTCAGTGATGATGAACTGCAACTTTCAGGAAGGCCGATTTATGTGAAAGTCGCCGCAGAGAATCTTGCTTCGCTTCAAGGACAACTGGCCCCACTGCCGGGCGATTATGACCGGGATGGCGACATTGACGCGTCCGACTACACCGCTTGGCGCGACACCCTCGGGCAATCTTTGGCGGTCGGTACCGGAGCTGACGGAAACGCCGACGGCTTCATCGGCCGGGCCGACTATGAAATCTGGAAGATCAATTTTGGCGAGACCGCCGGGAGCCAGGTTTCGATGACGGCCTCTGTCCCCGAGCCCGGCTCGCTGTTGCTTTTGGGGATCGGGCTTGCGGGACTGTGGCAGACTACGACTGCGGTGGGCAGGCGAATTCCTCTCGGATGAGATCCACATCCACGGGAGCCAACATTCAAAGGCGACCTGATCATTTTGCCTGGCAACTTCGCGCACAGTTTTTGGAAAATCGTCCCCGACTCGCCTCTGTTTCGATGTAGACCAATCCAGGACCGGTCCGTGAGTGCGATGCCTGGAGCCGTGCCGCACGACTCCTGAAATCGTCGAATTACCTGTCTGCCGGAGACCACCAAACACGCACAAGGGGATGCCCTGGAGAAGCCCGACTTTGGGGGAAAGTCGGGGTTCTGTCTACGTCGGGGGTCGGAGGAGTATCACACGGGCGTGATGTTTCCTGGTATCCTTGATTTTAACCCGCAATAGCTAATGTTCTCACAAGAGGAACGTTATGGCGAAGCTCAAATCGCTCGCGCTGTTAAGAAGTTGGTGCGTGCCGTCGGCGCTTGCGGTTATGCGATTATGTTCAGGGACGGTGGCCGTGGGAGAGCTTCCTCAAACGGTCGAGTTTAACCGCGATATCCAGCCCATCCTCTCCGACAATTGCTACCAATGCCACGGCCCTGACAAGGAGCAGCGGCAGTCGGATCTGCGTCTCGACACGCAAGCCGGGGCATTTGCTGATTTGGGTGGTTATCGGGCGATCGTTTCAGGCAACCCGGAAAAGAGTGCGCTGTTTCAGCGCATCGCGTCAGACGATCAAGCCGAACGCATGCCCCCGACCGATTCCGGCAAGCAATTATCGCCGCGTCAGATTGCCCTTGTCCGCCGATGGATCGAGCAAGGAGCCCATTGGCAAAAACACTGGTCTTTCATTCCCCCTCAACGTCACTCGCTTCCTCAGGTGGCGAACGCGCATTGGCCTCGAACCGCCATCGATAGCTTCATCCTCGCACGGCTCGAACGCGAGGGACTTGCTCCGTCACCCGAGGCAGATAAGGTGACCCTCATTCGGCGCGTGACGCTTGACTTGACAGGCTTACCGCCCACACCCAGCGAGGTCGATACCTTCCTGGCAGATGAATCACCCGACGCGTACGAAACGGTGGTTGAACGGCTGCTAAAATCCCCTCGCTACGGTGAGCGGATGGCGACCCGTTGGCTGGACGCGGCACGATATGCAGACACCAGCGGATACCAGAATGACGGACCCAGAACCATGTGGCGGTGGCGCGACTGGGTGATCGATGCGCTAAACAGCAACATGCCATTTGACCAGTTCACGATCGAGCAGCTTGCCGGCGACATGCTGCCAAATGCGACCGTTCCGCAACGGATTGCCACCGGCTTCAATCGCAACCATCGGGGAAATTCCGAAGGGGGGATCATCCCGGAAGAATACGCGGTCGAATACGTGGTCGACCGAGTTGACACCACGGCCACCGTGTGGCTGGGGCTGACCATGGGCTGTTCTCGCTGTCACGACCACAAATACGATCCGATCACACAAAAGGAATTCTATGGCGTCTTTGCGTACTTCAATAACGTGCCGGAATTTGGCAGGACCATCAGGGAAGGGAACTCGCCTCCGTTCATCAAAAGTCCAACGGTCGAGCAGCAGCTGGAGCTGAGCAAACTGGAAGCCAAGTTAGGGGTAGCGAATCGCCACTTTAAGGAGTTGCAGCCACGCCTGGATGCAGCGCAGGCCAAGTGGGAGAAATCGCTTGCGACCACACCGTCAATCGAATGGGCGCCAACCGACGGGCTGACGGCGCACTATCCACTGGATGGCGACGCGGCTGGAGCAGCTACCGATGGCAGGTTCGAAGACGGTCCGCCGATCTATGCCCCTGGACAGCTCGGCAGGGCCGGCGATTTTGACGGCCGGCGTTTTGTCAATGCCGGCGACGTGGGCAAGTTCAATTATTTTGACAAGTTCACCTGCGGGGCGTGGATTCACTTGAAAGACCAGCACGGTGGAACCGTTCTGTCATGCATGATCGATGCACCCAGGGCGAATGGCTACTACGTGCAACTCGTGGACCGAAAAATCCAAGTAAACATGGTCAGGCGATGGCTGGATGACGCAATTCGAGTGGAAACCGAACAAAGGCTGGCACCCGGTCGCTGGTACCACGTGATGGTGGCCTACGACGGTTCTCGGGTTGCCCGCGGAATCAAGATCTACGTTAACGGCAAGGAGCAGACACTGAACATCCATCTGGACGCGATTAACAAGTCGTTCAGTAGCACGGAGCCGTTTCGGATCGGCGCCGGCGGTGGTGTTGGCAGTCGCTTCCGCGGTTACATCGACGACGTGCGCATCTACAACCGCGATCTCTCGGCGAAGGAAGTGGAATCGGTTGCCACCATTGATTCGATCACTGACATCGTGGTCACTCCAGCCGACCAAAGAAGCAAGTCGCAGTCTAACAAGTTGCGTGCATACTATCTCGTAAACGCCGCGCCGAAGCCTGTTCAACAGGCTTATCAGCAGGTTGTCCGCTTGCGTCGAGAGAAGCGTCAACGGATCGAGAGTATTCCCACGACCATGGTGATGCAGGAGATGCAGGAACCACGGAGCACGTACGTGTTGACCCGTGGTGAGTACAACAAGCCTGGTGAGAAAGTAACCCCGGGGGTTCCGGCAGCGCTGCCTCCCTTGCGCAATGGAGCGGAAAACAACCGGCTTGCGTTTGCTCAATGGTTGATGGATCCCGCGAATCCACTTACAGCACGTGTGATAGCGAACCGATACTGGCAGACGTTTTTTGGCACAGGACTGGTCAAGACGATGGAAGACTTCGGGACGCAAGGAGAACGGCCCAGCCACCCGGATCTGTTGGACTGGCTCGCCACCGAGTTCGTTCACACCGGTTGGGATGTGAAGGCGCTGCACAAGATAATCGTGACCAGCGCGACATACCGCCAATCGTCACAGAAAACACCGCAGTTGCTGAAACGGGATTCAGACAATCGCCTGTTGTCCCGCGCGACTCGATCCCGCTTGACTGCCGAAATGATCCGTGATCAGGCACTGGCGGTCAGCGGGCTGCTGGTGGAGAGGATCGGTGGGCCGTCGGTGAAGCCTTACCAGCCCGCCGGACTGTGGAAAGAGCTTTCTTCGGGAGATCCTTACGAGCAAGACAAAGGTGAAAATCTCTATCGCCGCAGCTTGTACACGTATCGCAAGCGAACGGTGGCTCCGCCGTCGATGATAGCTTTTGATGCCTCCACGCGTGAAACGTGTACCGTTCGTGAGACACGTACTAACACACCGCTTCAAGCGCTCACGCTAATGAACGATGTAACGTTTGTGGAAGCATCTTGTGCCCTCGCTGAGCGCATGATGACCGAAGGCGAGGCGACACCCAACGAGCGGATCGTGTTTGCCTTCCGCCTGGCCACATCGCGTCGTCCCCATCCTGTTGAACAAACGATTCTGCTTAACGGTTTTCGCCAGCATTTGGAGCAATACCGCGGTGATCCGGACGCGGCGCAAAAACTCACCAGCGCTGGTGAATCTGTCCGCAGTGCGGAGATCGACGTGGTTGAATTGGCTGCCTACATGGCTACGGCCAGCTTGATTTTGAATCTGGACGAAGCAATCACCAAGGAATGACCAAGCTAGGTTGAATTACACCGGTCCAAGTTTCCCAGCAAATAAATGCAGACGACGAAGGATAGAATGATAACGATGAGTCACTATTTACCGGAATGTGGTAAAGGTACTCCTGAGGAGGGAAAGACTATCGATCGTATGCTTTTTTCCTTGATTCGTTGGGCTAGATAAAGGACATGCGATATGGACCCGCGACTAGAACACGACTTGGTGGTAAACCGTCGCCACTTTTTCGCTTCCACAGCCGTGGGCATCGGCACGACGGCGCTGGCGTCATTGCTCAGTGATGAACTACGGGGGGCACCCGGCGTTGGATACGCGTCGAACGGAGGATTGCCCGGACTTCCTCATTTTAAACCCAAGGCCAAACGCGTCATTTACCTTTTTCAGTCTGGCGCACCCTCGCAGATGGACCTGTTTGACTACAAACCAAAACTGCGTGAGCTCCGTGCCACCGAGCTGCCTGATTCGGTGCGCCAGGGCCAGCGACTGACGGGGATGACGTCGAAGCAGGAAAGTTTCCCCATCGTGCCGACCATCTTCAAGTTCGATCAGCACGGCAACAGCGGGGCTTGGGTCAGTGAACTGATGCCACACACAGCCGGCCTGGCGGATGAATTGTGTTTCATCAAGTCAATGCATACCGAGGCGATCAATCACGATCCGGCGATCACTTTTTTCCAGACAGGCGCCCAGCTGGCTGGCCGACCCAGTATGGGGGCCTGGTTATCGTATGGTTTGGGCAGTGAAAACCAGGACCTGCCGGCGTTTGTCGCCATGGTTTCGCAGGGGGCTGGTCGGCCGGGGCAGCCGTTGTACGATCGGCTTTGGGGCAATGGATTCCTGCCTACCAAGTATCAAGGGGTCAAGTTTCGATCTGTCGGGGACCCGGTACTCTACCTATCAAATCCGGCGGGACTGGGGCACGGCACACGGCGACGCATGCTCGATGACCTTGCGAAGCTCAACCAGCTGAAACTCGAAGAGGTTGGAGATCCGGAAATCACCACTCGAATTGCTCAGTACGAACTGGCATATCGGATGCAAACTTCCGTACCTGAACTGATGGATGTAGCCGACGAGCCGCAGCACATTTTCGACCTGTACGGGCCCGATTCGCGAAAGCCGGGGACATTTGCCGCCAACTGTTTGTTGGCGCGACGCCTTGCCGAACGGGGCGTTCGTTTCGTGCAACTGTTCCACCGCGGATGGGATCAGCACACCAAATTGCCTGCAGAGATAGCCAGGCAATGTAAACAGACCGACCAGGCGTCCGCGGCGCTGGTCACCGATCTCCGCGAGCGCGGCCTGTTGGAGGATACGTTGGTCATCTGGGGTGGTGAATTCGGCCGTACCGTCTATTGTCAGGATACACTGACCCATGACGATTACGGGCGCGATCACCACCCCCGCTGCTTTACCATCTGGATGGCGGGGGCGGGTATCAAACGTGGAGTTTCCTACGGTCAAACCGACGACTATTGCTACAACATCACGCAAGATCCGGTCCATGTACACGACCTGCATGCGACGATGCTGCACCTGTTAGGCATCGAACACACCGCACTGACGTTCCAATACCAAGGTCGTCACCACCGTTTGACCGATGTGCACGGTAATCTGGTCAAAGAGATTCTTGCCTGATCATTATTGCCAGTTGGCACTTTGCAATTCTGGGAATTTTGACAAGGCGAGTTGATCTCTGACCCTTGACCTCGGACTTCTCATTGGGTCATGATCGTACACAACCAAACTCAACTCACCGCTGAGTTGAGTGGGCGGGGTGAAGCGTCTGCAGATCATAGCACGCGCCGGGATGGGACTGGGCAACCTAACCAATGAGCAATTCACAAACCACCAATATCGATTCTCCTCCGACAACTGCCGAGCCACCTTATCCCGGTTCCCGGCGGATCCCCCGGTGGACTGCTGGCGAACTCATCGACGCTCCCAGGTTCACGACGAGAAACTGGTTTGCTTTGCTGGGGCCCGGCTTGATCGTCGGCGGTGCGGCTATTGGCGGCGGAGAATGGCTGGTTGGGCCCAAGGTGACAGCGGTCTACGGCGGGGCCTTGCTGTGGCTGGCAACAGTCAGCATCCTGGGCCAGGTAATTTACAACATTGAGATCAGCCGCTACGCGCTGTATACGGGTGAACCCATATTTACGGGCAAGTTTCGCACGATGCCGGGCCCCCAATTCTGGCTGATCGCGTATTTGCTGTTCGACTTTGGAGCGGTCTTCCCTTATCTGGCTGCCAACGCCGCGACTCCAGTGGCCACGCTCATCAAAGGGGGCGTTGTTCCCAGCCCAGATAATTTGAAGCTGTTGGACTTTGCCGGACACAACAGCGACTGGTACCTGATGAAGGGACTGGCTTACGGGATCTTCGTTGTTGCCATGGTACCGTTGTTGTTTGGCGGCAAGATTTACAAGTCGCTCAAAGTGGTGATGACATTCAAAATTATTATTGTTTTTGGATTCTTGCTGTTTCTCGCCTTCTTTTATTCCACTTCCGAAACCTGGGTCGAAATCATCACGGGATTTTTCAAGTTCGGGAGCGTCCCGGTGGCCGCACCGCCAGGCGACGAGATCGTACGCGGCAGCAATGTCGACAATATCTTCGTTTCGCTCCTTGGTGGCCATGGACTGCCTGAGATCGATTTTTCGATGATCGTATTTATCACGGCATTGGCCGCGATTGCCGGATCGGGTGGTTTGTCCAACTCGACGATTAGCAACTATACCCGTGATCAAGGTTGGGGCATGGGCCACCACGTGGGTGCGATCCCCAGCGTCGTCGGCGGCCACAACATCGCACTGTCGCACGTGGGGTGTGTTTTCGAGCCCAATAACGAATCAATGCCGCGGTGGCGCAGATGGTACAAGCATGTCGCCCGGGATCAGTTGGCGGTCTGGTTGCCAGCCTGTTTCATTGGCTTGGCGTTGCCTTCAATGCTCTCGATTCAATTCCTCAAGCCAGGTGACTCGGGCGATAACTGGACGATGGCAGTCATGACTGCTGAAGGCGTCCAGCGGGCGGTGACTCAGACATCCGGACCAGGACTTGGTCGTTTTTGTTGGTTCATGACGGTCTTCTGCGGTTTTCTGGTGTTGGGTCCGACGATGTGCTCGTCTGCCGATGGTGTGATCCGCCGTTGGGTGGATGTGTTTTGGACCAGCAGCGGACGGTTGCGACAGATGGATCCCAAGGCCATCAAAAAAGTCTACTTTCGCGTCCTCATCGGTTTCACGCTCTTCGGTTTGACGATGTTGTCGCTCAAACCGGGCGAGTTGATCAAATACGCAACCATGTTCTTTAACATTGCCCTGGGGTTTAGCTGCTGGCACACGCTGGTGATCAACTTGACCTTGCTCCCCAAACCGCTTCGGCCGAATTGGTTCGTGAGAATCACACTGACGCTCGCCGGCGCGTTTTTCTTCACGTTGGGTATCGTGTCGGTGGTGTATCAGACTGGCTTGATGGCCAAACTCACGGGATGAATGTCCAGCAAAGCCTTCAACTCCGGCTAATTCGCAACAGGGTCCAAGGCTTTTGTCCGGCGTCTCGATAGACATTGAACCACCCGCGCGGCGAGTGGATTTTCAGTCATTGGATTGTTTGCCTTACGGCTGTGCCGGTGTTCCGTTGGCATAAAAGGCCGCAATCACCGCGCGGTCGCGAACCGGATGGGCGGCAATTACGTCTTCGTTTATGTCAACTCCCAGGCCTGGTGCCGTGGGCACATCATAATAGCCGGCGTTCATTTTCATCGGTTCGGTTTGCACCTCGTCGAACAGCGGGTTCGGGTGAACGTGTTCGAGGATGAGAAAATTGGGGACAGTGGCGCAAACGTGGACGTTCGCCGCCGTGGCCACCGGCCCCTTGGGGTTGTGCGGCGCCACCTGGATGCTATACATCTCCGCCAACGCCGCAATCCGGCGCAGCTCGGAAATGCCTCCACAGTGGCAGATGTCCGGCTGAATCACGTCCACCAGCTGCCGCTGGATCATGTCTTTAAATTGCCAGCGGTTGAACAACCGTTCGCCGGCTGCCAGATCGGTTCTTAACCCGGCCTGACGGACCAGCGAAAGGCAATCGAGGTTTTCGGGAGGCACCGGTTCCTCGAAGAACAACAGTCCGTACTGCTCGACAGCCTCGATCTGGCGAATGGCCAGTGCCGGCCGGGAGCGGCCGTGGTTGTCGACCATGATGTCTACATCCTCGCCAAGCGCCTCGCGCAAGCCGGCAATGTGATCTCGGAACCAGGGGACAACTTTTCTCTCGTCGATGTTCTTATCTGCATACCAGGAGTGTGTCTTAATTCCCGTGAAACCGTGCTCGACGTGTGCGCGAGCCCGCTCGATGTCACCAGCTCCGCAGTAGGTCCTGATTTGATTCCGTACGGCGCCTCCCAACAACTGGTATACCGGAACACCAAGCGATTTTCCCTTGATGTCCCAAAGGGCCTGGTCGATGGCACTAAGCGCCGAATTGATGATCACCCCCCCGCGGTAGCGGTGAAAGAGGAACATCTTCTGCCAGAGGCGTTCGATATCAGCCGGGTCCTCGCCGATGACCAGTGGCGACAGCATCCGTACCGCCTCGGCAATGGTCGGTGTTTGCACGACCAGCGAGCCTTCTCCCCAGCCGTGGATCCCTTCGTCCGTCTCGACCTTGACAAACAGCCAGTTGCGCCCGGCCCCTGATGACCACAGGGTTGAAGAGAACTCGGCACCTCCAGCGTCGCCACCCCACATGATCAGCGGTTTTACCTGTGTGATTTTCATGAGATTCAGTGTTTAGGTTTCAGTGTTCATCGTACAGAGAGTAACCGACAGGAAGCACCTATCAACCATCGACCGCGAACCAGCAGCTCGATCCTGTCTCCTGACCTCTGTACCCTCTACACATGCTTGGCAATCCCATCAAACAGCTCCACCAGTCTCTGCTTGTCCGATTCGGGAAGGGTTGGCTTCTCCAATGCCGCCAAGTTCTGCTCAAGATGCGTCACGTTGGCAGTGCCCATCAGCACCGTGCCGATTGCAGGATGGTCTGCCGCGAAACGGTATCCGGCGGCGATGACCGAAGTCACGTCGTCCTGCACCAGCCAGTCAAGCGGATTCCTGTCCGGCAGGCTGCCAGCGGGGATCAAGCCTTGCTGTCTCCAATCGGCGATAAGCTTTTCCAAAAGATTCCGGTTTGTCAACCTGGTGCCGACCGAGGCCATGTTCATCACGCCCGTGTCGTTTTCGAGGGCCAGAGGCAAAACCTCTTTGGCGGCATATTGATTCAGGATGCCGTACTTGACCATGACCACATCCCAGAGGTTTGGATCGCTCCGTAGCGCCAGCGCCGCGGCTTCATGACGCGGATCGGCGATGTATCGTACGGTCATGCCGATGAAGCGGATCTTGCCCTGCTCTTGAAGCTGTTTTATCACCGGAGCGAACCGCTGGACAACCGTCGAATATTGTTCCGTACGCAGCCCGTGAAAGTGCATGATATCGATGGTGTCGGTGCGGAGGCGCTGGAGGCTTTGTTCCACGCCGCGGAGCAGTGCTTGCGGATCCCGCTCCACTTCGCCGTCCGGGCCACCCACGCCACGCGGCGACCAGCTGGTGGCGTGGCCCCACTTGGTGGAGAGAATGTAAGAATCCCTCGGCACACCGCTCAATGCCTTGCCCAGGATCTCCTCGCTTTGACCGTAAAGGCTTGAAGTGTCGAACAGGTTGATGCCCAAAGCGAGGGCTTTGCGAACCAGTTCGGTTTGCTGCTGCATCGTCAAACCGGCCGACTGGCCCAGGCTACTGGGCCCGCCCGTTCCAAAGCCGACGAGAGGGACGAGCAACCTGGTTTTGCCGAGAGTCCGGTATTGCATGAGTACCCTTAGACGGCAGCCGATTGCGACACCGGTTGGATTTTCGCCTGCGCGCCTGCTTCACGGAGAATCGTTTTATCATCCTCGGACAGCTCGGCAATCGGAGCACGTGGATAACCGCCGGCCAATCCGCGCATGTTCACCAGTTCCCGCACGCACGCAGCCGGTGTGGCACTGCAGCGGGCCAGCGCGTTGCGGATAATACTGATCCGCAACTGGATGGCCCGGCCCTGCTGGACGTCGCCGCGGGTAGCGCAGGCATACATCTTGATACATTCCCGGCCCAGCAGCAGGGGCGAAATGCCGTAGCACGCTTGAGCCCCCATCAACAGCGCCGGAAATGCCCACATTTCCTGGCCATTGGTGACGTGGAAGTCGGAGCGGTCTTGTGTCAACCGAATCAGCTCTATAACTTCGAAGAAGGATTTGCTGGACTGCTTGATTGTTACCACGTTGTCGAGATCACTGAGCTCTGCGAGGAATTTCGGCTGCATGTTGACCCCCGTGCGTTGCGGGTTGTTGTAGATCTTTACCGGCAGCTTGACACTTTTCGCCACGGCGCAAAAGTGTTCCCGTAAATCCCGCTCGGAGGGGAGCAGGTAATAGGGCGCGATCAACATGACCCCATCGACGCCAGCCCTCTCGGCCGCCTGGCTGAGCTGAATTGTTTCTTCGGTCTGGGCGTGCGCTGTACCTGCGAAAACCGTCGTACGACCTTGCACTTCGTCGACCGCCAGTTCGTACAGTCGGATCCGCTCCGCGGAACTGAGCAACGGGAACTCGCCGAACGAGCCGGTCATTGTGATCCCGTCGATCCCCTCGCCGATCAGATACGAGATGTTCTGCCGCATCGCGGCCTCGTCGATCGACCCATCTCGATTGAAGGGCGTAAAGATCGGAACGAAATAGCCTTTCATGTTGCTCCTTCTCCCTGCTCCCTGTTTGGTTCGGAGACCGTGTAGACCCACCATTATTATTTTATGGGCAAATGAATGACCATGCATCAAAGAGTCATCGTTAGCGTCTCGAGGTCTCGGTCCTACTGGGCAAGCGGTCCTGCTGGGCAAGCGGTCCTTCTGGCGCTGTCGACCGTAGCCTGGGACAGCAGTGAAGGAAATGACCTTGCCTACTTTCGTGGCCCGAACTTCCGTGATTATCACTCAGCGGCCGGACTCGGTCTACGGGGCAGGTCAGTCGTAGCCGAAGCTGTTACCAGACTGGCCTGCCATGAGCGGAAAGATGTTCCATCCCTCCTGGCCGTCTGCGCCCCAGATGGCCGGGTGTTGTTGATCTTGAGCATCGGTGGCAAACCTAGCAATGGTTAAGTCGTTATAATCGCTGCTGGTTGCCGAGGAATGGTCATAGCCGTCCAGCGGCAGCAAAGTCACCATCGTTGCGGGTGCCTGCTTCGGTGCCCTCGGGGAGGGGTATGCCAGATTCTGGTATGCCAACAGCATGGAAAATATTCAGATTGTATTGAGTCGGGTTGCCGAACTACTGGATACGGTGCCTACGGCATAGCGTAGACTGGCAAGTCGATCGAGACATTCGGCAAGGAGAAAATCGAGATGGCTGAACTTTCGAAATCGAAGATGTTCCTGGGGGGAGAGTGGGTCGCACCGCTGACTGGCGAGTATTTCGAGTCCCACAATCCGTATACGGGAAAGCCGTGGATGCTCGTTGCCAGAGGTGGGAACGAGGATGCCGATCGAGCTGTCGAGGTCGCGAAAAAGGCTTTTCATAACCCCGAGTGGAGCGATCTGACCCCGACCGCCCGCGGGCACCTGCTTCGCAAACTGGGAGACCTGATTGCAGAGAATGCCGAAGATCTTGCCAGGATCGAGGTGCAGGATAACGGTAAGTTATTTGCCGAGATGCGTTTGCAGTTGCGCTACGCGCCTCAGTGGTATTACTACTTCGGAGGCCTGGCCGACAAGATCGAGGGATCGGTGATTCCGATCGACAAGCCGGAAACTTTTACCTTCACCCGCCATGAACCCCTCGGCGTTTGCGTAGCGATCATTCCTTGGAACTCGCCCTTGCTGCTGGCAACTTTCAAACTAGTACCGGCCCTGGCGGCCGGAAACACCGTCATCATCAAACCCTCGGAGTTCACCTCGGCATCGGCTCTCGAATTCGTAAAACTGGTAGAGAAGGCAGGATTTCCGAAAGGTGTGGTGAATGTTGTCACAGGCTTCGGCAAGGAAGTCGGTGAGGCGCTGATTACACATCCGGATGTGGCCAAGGTTTCATTTACCGGCGGGTCGGCAAGCGGTCGCCATGTCTACAGCCGCGCAGCGGAATCGTTGAAAAAAGTCAGCCTGGAACTCGGGGGCAAATCCCCAAATATCGTTTTCGACGACGCGAACCTCGACAATGCCGTGAAGGGAGCCATATCGGGAATCTTTGCCGCGACGGGGCAGACGTGTATCGCCGGTTCCAGGCTGCTGGTCCAGGAATCGATCCACGATGCGTTCGTGGAAAAACTGGTGGCCTTTGCGAAGACCGCAAGAATGGGGAACCCGATGTCCGAAGATACGCAGATAGGACCTATCACCACCCGGCCCCAGTATGAGAAAGTTCTCAGCTATCTGCAGATCGCCCGGGAAGAGGGCGTGAAATGTGTGCTGGGTGGCGACAAAGCAACGCGTCCTGAGTGTGGAGATGGGTGGTTCGTGGAACCAACGATTTACATCAACGTCGAGAACAGAATGAGGATTGCACAGGAGGAGATTTTCGGCCCAGTCCTCTCTGTGATCCCCTTTAAGGATGAAGAAGAGGCCGTGGAAATCGGGAATGACGTGGTGTTCGGGCTGGCCGCCGGAATCTGGACCCAGAACATCCGGCGGGCCATCGAAGTGTCGAAGAGATTGCAGGCCGGCACGGTCTGGGTCAACATGTACCGCGCAGTGAGTTACCTGGCGCCGTTCGGTGGATACAAACAATCAGGGCTGGGTCGCGAGTCTGGACAGGAGGCGATTCGGGAGTACATGCAAACCAAAACCGTGTGGATATCGACCTCCGAGGAAGTGCCGAACCCGTTCGTGATGCGCTAGACCGGGAACACAAGGTACCCTTACCAACAGACGGCAATCACCCCAGGATGGTTTGCGATCGGCACATTTTTTGGCCGGTCACGAATGATGTGTCAGGGTTGGTTGCTAATACTGTAACAATGTGTGGTTGCCCGCCTTGCCGTCAAAGTCGACCGAGATAGTGGCCATGTTCATATCTGCGTCGTAGCCAAGTATCTCGCTTCCGCCTGAAGCGGCCTGCGGTTCACCCATATCGCTGCACCAGACGTAAATGTTACCCGTGCTGAGCGGAACACCCTCCGATTTGATATGGAGCCTGTCCCGGGTCCCGCCGACGGCGAGGATCGTATTTTTCGCCACACTGTTCACATGCCATACAACCTGGTCGTGCCATACTGCTGCCGGCCCATCAGGCTTGTTTATGATTCTGAACATCGCCGGACCCGCGTCGAGCTGAATGTTCAGCTTGATATCTTTACCCTTGCCAACGTGCGCAGAGGCCAGTGTTTTTTCATGGATGTCAAAGATGAGCACGTCGCCTTTGAGTCCCAAGGCTTCAGCTTTCAGGCTCAGGTTGACTGTCCTGCCCTGGAGCTCCTGTTTCTCTTTGGTAACGACCAGCAGAACATCGCCCGGTTTGCGGTAGATCAACGGGAACAGGTCTTTGGTGTTGCCTGAGGCGTATTTGCCGTAATCGCCGTCGAACGGGTGATGCAGCACCGAACTCTCTACGTCGAAAATTTTAAGCGGCGTCATATATTTGACCCACAATTTTCGTTCCACCTGGGAGAAGCGATCGGGCACAAGGAAAATGTAGGCAATGCTTCCGCGCGACAGGACTTTGTCGTAAAACTCTGGTGAACTCACATCCATCTCACCGGTATAGAACTGGCACTGTATCCCGAACAGCATCGAGGTCCAGACGGTGTTGAGCATGGTTTTGCTCGGCATTTTAAAGTCGAATTCGCCCGGCAACGTGTAGTCCATAAGGCTGTAGGCGGTGTTAAAGGCCCAGCCGGAGTGGCCAGCGAAGGCCTTGGCATCGGTGCCCTCTTTTTTCATTTTGCGGCGGAAGCTTTCAAGGAAGGCAATGTTGCCCTCGATCGGCACGGTCACCGACGTACAGCCATGGAGCGGATTTCCACAAGGCAGCGGTGTATGGATGTCAAGATAGGCTGCGTCCTGGTCGTACTGGTCGACGACATCAAAAACCATGCGTTCCAGCAGCACTTCCTCGCGGAACTTGTCATCATTCATACACATCCACACGCCTGCTTTTTCGGGCCAGCCCGCTTCGAGTCGCTGGCCTTCAGGACGCAGGATGTCAATAAACATGCCATGGGTCACTTCCTCGTGTTTCATCCAACCCCAATCGACAAAATGTTGACCACTGTTGGGCGTAGTGACACCACCAAGCCATGCTTTCATTCCATATCGATGAAGCAGGTTGGTAATGTTTTGGAGGCGGAATTGGTCGACTTTGGGTGCGTTGAGACCCCAGCCAGGCGGATAGCTCAGGTAGGCATAATCGGCGCCCAACCTGGCCAGTTCCCGGATCGCACTTTCGGGCGGAATGGTTGCACCCCCGAACATCGGCATGAAGCCGATCATACTGCTACTCATAAACTCGATTCTGGGGCGGTGTCGATGGATCGGCAGTAGGTTGAAGGCATAGGTAAAAGTGGTGCCCGGTTCGATCGAAACCTCATGGCCGTTCGGTTGGTGGATTGCCACATAATCGACGGCCCTGTGGCCATCACGAGTGCGAATCGCGAAGTATTTCAAAGCCTTGGGATCATTAAAGAAGCTCTTATGGATCTGGCTACCGGTCATTCGGTTGGCCATCACCTGTATCCCGATGGCGCCGTTGGTCCACGTGGCAGAAGTTATGTGGTCTGAGTAAACAACCTCGTCGTGGTGAGTACTGATTTCTTCGAATGTGGGCTGTCCGGATTTCGGGTACCGCGGAGGACCGGCGTGATTGTAATACGCCAGGTGGTTGACCTCCATTTCAGATGTATCGCCAAGGCCGTTACGGAATGAAAGCAGGCGTACTTTGGCATGAGGGGCTTCCGTGAACGCTTTGGCATAAACCAGCACAATGCCGACTTGTTTGTGGATTCGGTAGAGACAATCGAATCCAACCGGCGAGGATTTTCGATCGGCGCTTTGTGGAATCACGCGTGTATGAATTTCGTAGTAACTGCCGTCTTTGGAATGGTTCCATTTCAGGCCACTGTTACGGGCATGTCGCTGGAGATACTCGGTCCCGCGGTTGTCGATCAAGCGTATTTCCGGGAGTGAAATCGGTTGAAGGCTTCTCCCTCTGAGCCACCCGCTGGAAATACTTCCTGTCTGGGAGTCAAAAACCATTCGGGAAAATTCGCTTTCCAGGATGATGGAGCCCTGATCTTCGCGGAGCTCGATTTCAGGATAGGTCGTACGCGGATTTCTTGAGGGATAATACGGGTAACGCAGTTTAAGGATGTCCTTCCGGTTCGGGAGTCGGGCGCTATAGTCTGGCTTGAGGTCGGCGATTTTGAAGACTCTCACGTTATCGACGTAGAAGGTGGTTTTCGGAGTGGTGGTCGAAGTGAGATACAAGTTAACCTCCTTGTCACGACTCCCCGTAACTACGGTAAACTCCGAAGTTGCCGGTCCGCCTTCAGGCATGGACACGTGATCCATGTGGACTTCGGTGGTGGTGGCTAACATGAGTTTGGCCTTGCCTTCGGTGAGTGCTGTATCGAAGGTGACTTTGTAAGCAGAATTTGGGTCGGCAGGAACTTTAAACAAGACGCCGGTATAAGGCCGCGTCGTGTTGACCTTGACGGCAGTGGCGCCATCAGTGACGTATTGCGAGGAAGTCTCCTGTTCAAGAGCAGGTGATTCGTGATCCACATGAAGCACCCAGCCTACCGGCAGCGGACCGAGCCAATTCTCGGCGCTTCCATGTTCGGCGACATTTGGCCCACTCGTACTTTCCAGGGGGTCCTCGTCCCCGTCCCATAATGTTGTTTCAACAAACATCTCCTGTCCCAGGGGAGCACCGGCACCCACAATGAGGATCGCGTCGCATACCGCGACGTGATGCGATGACGTAACCTTCGAAATCTCAATGGTGATTCCTTGTTGCTGTTTGTCCTCGAGGTCAAACGTTCCAACCTTCTCTCAATACCAACCAGGTTTCAACGGTTCTTCTTCCAGGGCTTTGCCTATTTGACCCCTCTCCATCCCGCGCCGGTATTCGGTGGCACTCTCTTTGGGTGTCAACAGAAAGAACTTTGAGAACACCCGCACTCGAAAAGAGCGGTCCTTCTCGTCACGGTAGGTGCGGACATAAATATCGTAGGAACCGGGGGAATCGAGTTCTAATGGCTTGCCAATGAACGAATCAGTACCGTTTCCCCAGGGGGTAAACGCCCCGGCATAGATTGCCTCCCCTCCTGATGCGGTGGTCTTGAGTCCATGCAGTCCCCCTGCTCCGGCAACTGACCAGGGAGCTATAGCGGAAAACGAGCCAACATTGGAAACCCCTTCGAACGATTCGGCTTCGACGAGAAGTTCCAAAGATTGAGCAGGCGGCACCAATCCACAGCTAATAATGATCGTGGCTAACGTCACTACAAAATATTTACGCATCTGTTTCTCTTTCTTTGCTTGGCCGACTTGTCAATTTAAATGCTTAACCAGTCTGTCCGACAGTATAGCATGTGAGCTTGTAGATTCGGGCAGCCTTATTCAGGTCGGTAGAGAGAGGCTGCCATGGTCTTATGCAGAACGGCTACGGCCAGCCGGGAAAACATTTGTTGAGCCAGGAGTTCCCGGCCCCCCTGTTCTTGCAGCTCTTCAGATATCCAGATCGAAGTCTGGACCCATGGGCTGATCAACACCGAAGCTGATGTGGCCCGTAGAGCACTCCCCGTTTTCATCCTGCAGTGTCCCGTCGGCCAACCGATCGTCGCGATCCTCATTAAATCGCAAACTGCCCAGAGCCTCGTCGTGGGCAATGAGTGCCAGCTGGTGTTGTTCGCTGCGGAGTTTCTGGTCGGGAGGTTCAAGGCCTGTCGGAGGTGGGTTCACACCAGGCTTCGGTAATGTCGGCTGTCGTTCATCAAGCCAACCGAGCAGCAACCCCTGTGCCTCATTTGCCACCTCCAGTTCACTGCCGTCGGCCACATCGTTGTCGTCGACGTCCGGGAGGGTCGTTTCGATTAACACTGAACCTTGAGCGACACCCTCCCGTGGTGTTGTCAAAAGGGTGAGCGACTCGCTCTCGGTTAGCAGGGCGGGTTCTTCGATGAGTTGGGCAGAGGCTTGCGCCGCCGTCAGACCAAAATTGGTTCTCCAGACACCGTAATCGCCAATGTCGACAACACCATTGCGATTCCCATCGGCACGCAGGTCCGAGGTCGAACTCAAGGTATCGCGGTACACCGTGTAATCGGCAGCGTCGACGGCCCCATTTCGGTTGTAGTCGCCAAGCAGACCGGTCTGGGACACCCGCACATTGTCGATCCATCCGGTATCATTGGCCGTGTTAAATTGCCACTGGAACCGCAACGCAAAGTCGGCGTTGTCATCCACTCCCGCAACGCCGATCAGATCGATCGACTGGCCCGACCAGACACTGGGCAAGTCCCCATCCTCCGAAAGAACCTGAGCCACTGTCCACGGCCCGTTGGTCCCCGAGGTGCTGTAATAGACGACGAGTTTGTCCTCGAGGCTGTCCTCCAGAAGGTTGCCGTTTCCTCCTGCACCCGAACTATCAGGCGGACTGTGAAGCGCGACCTTCACGTCGTATTCGATCTGGATATCCGTCGCACCCTGTGTCGAAATGCTGCGCGTGATGATGCTGCCTTCCCGCGTGTTGGAGTCCTGATTGTTGGACGACCCTCTGCCGGTCGAGCGTATCGTTCCCGCCGGGTTTCCACCCGATGCCTCCCACGCCACGGTGCCCGGGCTGTACGGACCAGATTTCCAGGTTTCCAGCGCCCAGCCTTCGGGGTCGCTTTCGAATCCAAACAGGGTGATCTGCGACGATGGTTGACGGAACATCGGGGCCGTACTCACAATAATCTCATTGCCATCCTCTTGCCGGTCGGTGGCCTGGTACAGGAACCACGTATCAGCTTCCTTGTCCAGGAAGACGGTAGCATGCGCATAGGGGAACGTGTCATACGATTGGACGGGCGCACTGAGCTGGCCCGGGCTTGAGACGTCGGCCGTGCGTACCTCGATGTACGCCTTGTCCGATTTACGCACATTGAACAGGGCAATCTTGTCGTCACTGAGAAATACGGGGTCACCGCCCCCGATCACGAAATCGCCGCTCGTGATCACGCCGCTTGTGGTCGTCAGGTTGTCGAGATCCGGCCCAGTCCCGATTGCCAGCTTCCACGATCCCTGGCTCCCCTTGGCAATATAATAAACATGCCAGTTGCCATTACCGTAAAACGTTCCTACCCCAAAGAGTTCGTCCCCGTAGCCCCACACGTTGTTGTCATTCCAGGATAAGACGTATCGGTGATCGGTGAAATTCAAGCCATCACTCGACGTGGCCAGGGCGACATGGCTCTGCACCGATTCGGTGGTGGAGTTTGCCGCCCAGATCGCCCCGTAAACCAGGACGACATCCCCATTGGCCGCCAAGGTGGTCCCGGCAGAGAAGATGCCTTCCTCTTGATTGTTGTGAGGAAGGTGAGTGATGACAGGGTTTCCCGGGTGTTTGGTGAAGTTTATGCCGTCGGTGCTGGTTGCCACTCCGAGGCTTCGGTGACTTGGTCCTCCGTCCGTGGAACGGTTGCCGTCAGCGCCAACATAGTACAGATAATAGACTCCGTCTTTCTTGATCACACTCGAGGGACTGATCTGCCCGTGGAACCGGACATCCCAACTGCCTGGGGCGCCGGCCGTCAAAGCGGTCCCCTGCAACGTCCAGTCCGATTGCTTGGGAATCTGGATTTCCCCCGAAACATTGATGGGCGGAATTGTCTGGCTGGTTGTTACCTGGAGGCGGTCCAGATAGAACGTGTTACCGACCCCACCGAAGATGCGGAAGTCAGCGTCCTGGTTCTGGCGATTGCCGAAGTAGGCATCGTTCACCTGGAACGTGTGCTGTTTCCAGGTATTGGTTCCGGTGAGGGTGATGCTGCCCCCGTGCTTATAAAAGGCAGGCAGCGTGTCGCCGGTGTCCGAGTCGTACTGCAGCGCCAGCGTTCCGGTCCCGCTATCGAAGTAGTCAACGGTAATCGACAACTCCGGCTGGTTGCCCTGGAACACAAACGAGTCGGCCACCGCGAAATAGAAGTAAAAGTCCTCGTTGGGATCGATGTTCCGGCGGGCTATCTGGCCGCCGACGTTAATGTCAGTCGTATCGCCGTCGCCAACCTGCAGATGCGTCATGTTGTCGGCGACGTCGGGGGCGGCCAGGTCGATCTCACCGAAGTCGGTTGAGGAACCGGATGCCGTGCCTCCCTCGACAGGAAGCTCCGTCGGTGCATCTCCCGCCAACATCAAGCGGCCCTCGAGTGGCTCGAGACGTAACGCTCGTCCCGGTCGGACGGGTCGGGCACTGCGGTGCACCTTGCGCCGAGCTACAGAATTCCGGCCGCTAAATGAGAGCTTGAAGGACATCGGCTCGAACCTTTCGTTCGGGCTTGCTGCGGCCGGCCGGATGAGTCATTTGGGAAAAGTCTGTTTACTTTTCGTTCCACAATAGGAATTATAATCTGCCTGGCCGGGCGTCACAATAAACGCAATTTTCCCCACAAACGGCGGGTGTTTTTGTCCCATAGCGTTTGGAGAATTGTCCCGTCAAGTGGCGCTCGACAGCCCCCAGCCGCGTCCCTTAAAGAGGCCTGATTTACACCCGGAATATTTCCAGGATTGGGGCTCCTCGGCGTTTCGGGGCGGCGCATCGCGCCGACTCTATCACCCAACGGCTGGGCTGGGTTGCAGCGCTGGGTCAACCGATGCAGGCGATACTCGGTAACAACCGGTGCCATGGGCGGCAATTTGGCCACTTTAATGACGTAGGGGCTCACGATCGCCACTCAGCAACAGAGCGGTACCAGACTGGAGCCCAGAGCGGTCAAGCTGCGGTTTGACCGGGCCCCGTGGTGGAATCGACCGGTATCGACTTGACCTGCCGTAAGTTCTTTCTTAGATTCGTCCCGCAGAACCTGATGGCTACTGTGGGAGCTGATGGCTACTGTGGGAGACAGACCATGGACAATGAACTCAACGCGTTGACGATTACATTCACCGAGTTTTATTACTGGGTGACGGTCGTGCTGATGTTCCTGATCCACGTTGGCTTTTGCCTGTACGAAGTTGGTGTCTCGCGCGAGAAGAACAAGCTCAACACGTTGATGAAAAACTCGATGTTGATTCCCACAATCACGATCGGGTTTTTTTTCGTCGGTTGGTGGCTTTATTTTGCTTTTCAGAACGGACCGGGGATCACAGGCCCCCTGAAGAGTGCGCCATGGTCTGAGCCATGGAACGAATTGATGGGGCCGCACATGGGTGGCGAACCGGCAGGCGACCGCCTCACCTCCGATGATACGGCACTTTGGTCGCGGCTCAACGGAGTCTTCTGGGCTGCTTTTTTGCTGTTTTCCTGGACGGCCGGTTCGATTCTCTCCGGCGCCGTCATTGAACGCATCCGCTCGGGCGCGTTTTGGGTACTGGCGATGCTGGTGGGCTGTGTTACCTGGGTCATCGGGGCTGCATGGGGCTGGTCTGATTCCGGATGGATGGTGAAACTACTGGGATACCATGACGCGTATGCGTCAGGCGTTATCCATGCGCTGGCCGGTGGCTCGGCCCTGGCGATTTTGATCCAGTTGGGACCTCGGATTGGCCGGTTTCGCGCCGATGGCACGCCGCGCGTGTTTCCTGCCCACAACACTTGGCTGATCGTGATTGGAATGTTTTTGATTTACACCGGGTTCTGGGGTTTTTATGCCGCGTGTAATGTTCCCATATTGGATGTGGATCCCGATGACGGTCGCAGTTTCTTTTCGGCAACAACGATTTACCTCACGCCTACGACATTAAGCGCCATTACCTTCAACTTCCTCATGGCCCTGACCGGCGGCCTGTTGGTCGGCTACATGGTGTCCAAGGGCGATCCGTTCTGGACCTTTCAAGGCGGGCTGGGTGGTATTATCACCGCATCGGCAGGCAACGATTTGTATCATCCCGTTCAGGCGCTGTTGCTCGCTGTTGTTGGCGTCTGGTGTGCCTACAAGTTGCATTACTGGGTCGAACGAAAGTTCAAGATCGACGACGCCGTGGGAGCCGTTGCCATTCATGGGTATTGCGGGGCAATTGGGGTGGTTGCGGCAGGTTTTCTGTTGTGGGGCTATCCCAGTTCACCCAATGACGGCTATGCCCCAATCACGCCGTGGGGACAATTGATCGGCGCCGTGATCATGTTCTTCGTACTGGGATTCATACCGTGCCTCATTCTGACGTGGATTCTCAAGAAGCTCGGTGTGTTGCGCATTCCACCGGAAGTAGAAGTGGCAGGGCTGGACCATGACATTCTTGCCAGCGCAACTGCCGACAGAAATGAACTGGCCGACGCGGAACGTGAGTTTATGCAAAGTCGTCTGGCAACGTAGAACCTCATGAATTCCGAACTACGGGAGTGACCGATGAACTCAACCGGCCCCATTGAAAACTGGAACGTTAACCCGACCGAAGTCGGGCCGCTTTATCCTTTCGTAGGCTCGGAAATGCTGATGATTGTGGTCTGCGCGGCATTTTTCCTGGCCTTTATGGTCTGGAAGTTTTCCACAGAAAATGCCAAGTATGCAGAGCAGGTCCGGAACTTGCGCGCCTCGGGTGACTTGGCCAAAGCCCCAGCCCCCGAAAGAAAACATTCTCTCCAATAGAAGCCGAGCAAGCGACGCGTCACTTAGCAATAATCGCTACCACGCGGCACGGTGCCCCTGATCCCCCGGCGATCTTCATTGGCAATGCCATGATTTTGAACCCGGTTGCGGGCAGCTTGTCGAGCGCGGCAAGGTTCTCCAACGCAGGCACGTTTTCGCGGAACAGGTTGACGTGGCTGCCAAAATTGCGAGACGGCCCGTGGTCAATGCTGGCCGTGTCGATACCAACGGCCTTGATCCGCCGGCGGGTCGCCAACCAGGTGGCCGCGGCCGGGTCGAGTCCCGGGAAGTGTAACTGGCTCACGGCGGCGGGGCCCGTCGCCGCCGTGCCGAGATAGTCTTCGCGATTGGGCCACCGCCGAGCGTAGCCTGTATTGAGGAAAACGATTTTTCCTTCCAGCGACGTGTTGTGGGCCTGCTCCCAATCGCGGAAATCCTCGACGGTTACCTGGTAATCGTGATCTGCCGCGCATTGGGTAGAGATATCCACGCACACGCATTCCCCCATGAGCTGTGACAATGGAATCTGGTCGACCGTTAACCCATTTTCGAAAAAGTGAATCGGAGCGTCGATATGCGTGCCGCCGTGCTCCGGTGCGGCGAAACGATTTGCGGCATAATAGTAGCCACGATCCGTGAACCCGGCTGACCCCTTCTGCAAGGAAAACCCGGTCTCTGTGGGCCAGTAGATTGTTCGTTGGTCGAAAGAGTGCGTCAGGTCTATCGTTTTTTCGACGGCAGTCGACGGCTTTGCAAGGCACAGTGCAACAAGCGTCGTGAGCAGGATGACAACAAACAGGTAGTTGGAATTGTAGGAAATCATGGCACCAGTGATTGTGATGGTTCAAAGGATCTGTTCGCAGCTTTTGATTCTACAACAGCAGCGAGTTTCGGATCGAGTCGATTGTTGCCACACTATCGCCAAATATCGCGAACCAACTTGAAAAAAAATGTTTCCCAGGGAGCCCTGTAACTACCACAACCGGCCCGCCGAAACACCCGTCAAAATTATTTTGAAAATCTATGTTCGCCGATGGGTGCCCCAGCCTGCGATCCATGCAATTTCCAAAAAAGGTCCCCTTTCGGGACGATAATAATAGTGCATGTGAACACTAGGAGGTTTTATTTGCAGCTAGCCTGTTGAAATTGCGGCTCCAACGGATCAAAATCGTTTATCGGTTGCGATTGTCGAGCCGGGTTGTTTTACCGAGACATTTATGAACCCCCCATGCAGGAAAGCCACTATGATTTTCCCCAAGAAGATTCTTCCCAAGCACTGGAGTTTGCTCACCGTTGTCGTCGTATGGTTGTTTTTATCGGGGATTGTGCTGGGTGATGCAGACATTGTACCGGCGGGCGCCAAGCCAGAGAAATTGTTCGAAGGTGTTATTTTGACCGAGGGTGTGGCGGTAGCCCCGGATGGGAAGGTCTATTTCAGCGACATCACATTTTCTCATCTTGCGCGGGATAAAAATGGTGCGTTCCACGCGGGGCACATATGGAAGTATGATCCGGCCACTGGCAAGACCGTTATTTTTCGCTCACCGAGCGGGATGTCTAACGGAATCAAGTTCGACGCGAAAGGCAACATGATCGTTGCCCAGGGAGCTGATTTCGGGGGCCGAAGTGTGATTCGGACCGACATGAAGACCGGCATGAGCTATGTGATCGCGGGTCTGTTCGAAGGGCACCGTTTCAATGCCCCCAATGACATTACCATCGACCAGAAGGGCCGCATCTATTTCAGCGATCCCCGCTATTTGGGTCACGAGCCGATTTACCAGCCGGTGGTGGGTGTGTACCGTATTGACCCGGATGGATCGATTGAGCGGATCATCACCGATGCAGGTAAGGCCAACGGGGTGTGTATATCGCCCGATCAGAAGACACTTTATGTGGTCAGCAATGACAATGGCGCAACGGCGTTTGAGCGTCTTTTTAAGGATGCCCCTGCCGGCCAGCCCGACAAGGGAAACGTGCCGCTGCACAAGGGGCGGATGGCGCTTTTGGCGTATGACTTGGCCGAAGACGGAACTGCGAAATTCCGCGAAGTGCTCGTCGACTACACGCCGTACGACGGACCGGATGGACTCGTTTGCGACCGCGATGGCAACCTGTACGTAGCCGTACGGGCAGAAAACCGTCCGGGTATCGTTGTCTATTCGCCAAAAGGCAAGGAACTGGCTTTCATCAAAACCGAAGTACCGACCAACGTCGGTTTTGGTCGTGGCAAGGACAGCAACCTGCTGTACATCACGGCCGGCAACAGCCTGTATCGTATTCGGTTGAACGCGCACGGGTATCACTTGCCGCCGCGTGATTAATTGAACGGCGCCAATATCGACCGTAGCGGATCCTTGTGAATTGGCTACGATCTTTACGCGGTTCTGGTGTACGCTGGATCCGATCGTCGTACTCACTCCCGTTGACGTTGTCTGGGCAACCTTTACTTGTGGCCTGTGGCGCTTTGCGATACTGTGGTTAGACCGGGTCCACTTGCCGCGGGAGTTCCGGGTCCACTTGCCGCGGGAGTTGTGGATGGGTCGGCTGTTGGTTGTCTGCGTGGTCCTCCGGGTTCGCAGTGACCGGGTTCGCAGTGACCGGGTTCGCAGTGGCCGGGTTCGCAGTGACCGGGTTCGCAGTGGCCGGGTTCGGAGTCACTGGAATCTCGAAGTGATTGTGGGGCTTATTCGAGGCGACAAAGAGATGAGTTATTTTCACGAGGTCCACGAGCAGTTCGACACGGAACTCTGGGTCAACAATCCAGCCCTCCCCGGGATTGAGTTGGGCCTCACAGCTGGAGCGGTCGGTATCGCATCCAACCCGCGTTACATCGCGACACTTCTCCAGGCGGAGCCCGAATTCGTCCATGCGACGGTCGATGAGGTTTTGGGGCAGGCTGGCACGAAAGACGAACAGCAGCTGGCCATGGAAGTCATCCAGAAAGCGGTGTCCCGGCCAATGAAGATGTTCCACGCTCTCTACCGAGAGAGCCGTGGCCGCTACGGGCATGTCGCGATTCAGGGCACTCCTTTCAGAAATGATAATTTGACGGCGCTACTTGACGAGGCAGAGAGATTTCGTGACCTCGGCGAAAATGTCATCATCAAGCAGCCGGCGACGGTCGAGGGTGCCCAGGCGCTGGAGGAACTCACGGCGCGGGGCTGGTCCACGATCGGCACGATGAGTTTCTCGGTGGATCAGTACATCCACATGGCCGAGGCGCATCGCCGGGGATTGCAGCGTACTACGAAGAAACCGAGGTGCCTCATCACGATGCTGCCAGGCATGTTTGACGAATACCTCGCCGAGGATGCGGCTCGACGCGGTGTTGAAGTTTCGGACGAGGTGCGATGCCAGGCGGGACTCTGCACCGCACGGGCTGCATACAAGGTCTATCGTGAACGAAACTACGAGGCCAGCATTCTCTCTGGCGGTGCCCGTTCAACGTCACACTGGACGGAGCTCGTGGGGCCCGGCATGGCAGTGACTCTTTCGGGAAAGTTAACCGAGACGCTGGTCAGGGAGTCTCCCCGGGTGGAAAGCCGCATCGAATCGTCCGCACCTCGCGAGGTAATCGAGCAGTTGCGGCAGAAGTTTCCTGACTTTGTCAAAGCATGTGACGAGGGATCCATGGTTCCGGAAAACTTTCGCTCCTATGGTCCCGTCGTTCGATTTCAGAACAGTCTTGTCGATGGTCTGGAGATCATCATCAGCGAAATTCGGACCAGGCGATGAAAGCCCTCGTAAAGACAGCTGCCGGCATCGGGAACCTTGAGGTCCTGGACCTGCCCGAGCCCATTCCAGAGCCTGACCAACTGAAAGTGGAGGTCAAGGTTGGCGCGATCTGCGGGACGGATCTTCACATCCATGATGACGAGTACACGAATTGCCCGCCGATGGTTCTGGGGCACGAGATGTCGGGTGTCGTGGTGGAAATGGGTGCCGAGGTGACCCGATTCAAGGTTGGCGATCGGGTCACCTCCGAGACCTTCAAATATACGTGTGGACGATGTCGCTTCTGTCAGGACGGACTCATAGGGCTCTGTGTTCGTCGACAGAGCATGGGTGTTCATGTCGACGGAGCCTTCGCAAAATACGTCTGCCAGAGGGAAGAAAGCCTGCACCGGCTACCCGACAACGTCGACTTTGAAGCTGGCTCGATGTCCGAACCAACCGCGGTTGCCGTTCGGGCAGTTTACGAGCGGGCCACGATTTCGCCCGGCGATGTCGTTCTCGTATCGGGACCGGGGCCCGTCGGCCTGTTGTGTTTGCAAGCGGCGAAATCGCGCGGAGCCACGGTGGTCCTGATCGGTACCGGGGGAGATGAGCATCGTCTCGCCGTGGGCAGGGACTTGGGCGCCGACGTTGTGATCAATGGACAAACGGACTCTCTCGATTCGATTCTGGAGATGACCGATGGTCTGGGAGCCGATGTCACCATCGAGTGCGGTGGATCAAGGGCATCCCTGGAGCAATGCATCACCTTCGCACGCAAGGCGGCTCAAGTGGTAACGGTTGGTCTGCCCGGTCGCGAGATCGCGGTCGATTTAGACCAGGCGATTATCAAGGAGTTGACGATTCTCCCGAGCTTTACCTACTGCCATGGGACATGGAAACGGGCTCTCGAACTGCTCGGCGAGGGTGCGATCAGGACCACCCCGCTGGTGAGCAGCCGTTTCCCGTTGACCCAGTGGAAGGCGGCGTTTGACACGGTCCGGTCTCGGCAAGGCATCAAGTGTTTGCTCTTGCCGACGGACTGAAAGACCTTTTACGGCAGCCGGTCCAAATCCTCCAGGGCCTTCTCATCCTTTGGAGACCAGAAGAAGCCGTGGTGGCAGAGCCCGCCGACGTGCGTCTGGTTCCACGCGTGGATACCGATGCTCTCGGGTGTCGGGCTGATTGTGTCAACCTTGCGAAGACAAAAGAGTTTGGGCCAGCCGAAACCACGTGTTACCTTGCCAAAAGCGCCAAGTCAACGATCGCCTGAAGCATTGTTGGGCTTCATCAACGCGCTTGGCCCGCATCAATTGACGCCCGGCTCGATACCAGTAGTAAGCCAACCGATTACGACAGACATTGCGGTCGAGATACTGCTTGCCAATGCTTTGGCAGATAAATTTTTCGTGAATCAAGGCCCAGCGGCGACAGGAGTCACCAAATTTCTCACTGAGATTTTCCTCTTCCCCGCGCTCTACACACAAACCTCGGTGATGGACCACCGGCTCCCCTTCCATGTGAAGCCAGGGACCCATGAGGCTCACGCGCAGAAACAGATCGACATCCTCACCAGTCAGCAGGCTTTCGTTATAGCAACCCAGTTGACGAAGGGTTTCACTGTGGAAGACGGAAGAAGAACCAAGGGCTCCGTCGTTTCGAAACAACCACGCCGTCGCATTTTCTGTGATCGCCGACGTACTGCGAAATCGTGTGCGCCGCTGAACGCCACAAAACATCTGATTGCACGTGACAGCAATGGCAAGCGGGTTTGCTGTAAGGGCATTCCGGGATCGAGCCAGGAAATCAACAGGCCACAAATCATCTGAATCGAGAAAAGCTACGTAAGGGCAATCTCCAATCTCGGTGAAACCCCGGTTTCGTGCGGCTCCAACACCACGATTCTCCTGCCGAACTACCATTGCGTTTGTAAGACGGGTTTGCCCATGAAGCCAGCGCTGGACAGCCTCGCCGGTACCGTCGCACGATCCGTCGTCTACCAGGATGACCTGGTGCGGCAACATATCCTGGGTAGCAACTCGCTGCAGCGTTTCCAACACGGTCTGCCTGCGGTTGTAAACCGGGATAATAACAGCAATATTGCTGCTCATGGTCTTTGCCTTCACGGAGCCTTTTCCCAAAGTCTTCCCCAGTTCAACCAGGCAGTCTTTCCATGACGGTTTTTCCGTGGACGGAGAGAATTGGCAGATCACTGCTTCTATACGTTCCTGGCGGGCAACAGGGGATGCCACAAAACTCTGTCGCGAAACCGCAGCAGAAATCAACCAGGTTGCGCAACCGGTCCTGGGGTAACGGGTGTTCAGGCCACATAACGCCGCGCCCTTCTAGTCCATCGCAGACGGTAGTTGCTACACCCGCGCCCAAAAACAGTGTGTCGGGTTGCCCGCCGATAAGGGGATTGCTGCCGCAACAAAAGCCAAGGAGACCACTAGCCAGGGGAGGCAATACCAAAGACCAATCGGCGTGTCAATTAAAGAATCTGGCATCCCCCGGGAAACGGTTTCAACTTCGCCTGCACCACCGCTGCTGGCAGGTCTTGCTGTCGGGATGTGTGTTGCCATGCAACAGGCGGTTCCGAAGCTATCATGGTCAAACAAGGCAAATCACCCTTGGCAGGCCGTCATTAAATTTTTATCTTACACGATCTTTTTCTGAGGCAACTTTTTCCACTGGATCGCTCTGTTTTGCACAGACGACGTGATTCGGGCGTAGCTGCCAGGCGTAACACGCATTTGCGGAACCTTATTCTTCCATCCTCTCGGGGACGAACACCGATGCACGTCGACATTGCCATCTGTACATGGAATCGCGCTGCGTTGCTTGATCAAACGCTGGCGAGCATGCGTGAACTGGTGATCCCTGCCGGCATTGAGTGGCAGGTATTGGTTGTCAACAATCATTGCACCGACGACACCGATCAAGTTCTTGCGAAACATGCAGATGATCTACCGCTGCGACGGCTGTGGGAGCCCAACCTTGGGAAATCGAACGCGTTGAATACGGCAATCGATACAATAGAGGGCGAACTCATCCTGTGGACTGATGATGATGTGTTGGTGAATCCCGACTGGTTGGGCGCGCATGTCGACGCTGCCAATCGTTACCCGGATGCTTCCTTTTTTGGCGGCCCGATTGAGCCATGGTTCGAGACCGGTCCTCCTTTGTGGGTTACCACAGTTTGGAACCAAATTGCCCTGGCCTTTGCTACGCGGGACTTTGGAAACGACGAGTTCAAGTTGAGTGCCGCAACACTACCGTTTGGCGCCAATCTCGCGATTCGGGCCGACGTTCAGCGACGCTTTCGGTACAATCGCCGTTTGGGACGGGTTGGTCCGACTGAGGTACGAGGCGAAGAAACCGTAATTCTGAAACAACTACTGGCTGCCGGGTACGGTGGCTATTGGATTCCCCAGGCCCGACTGCGACACTTTATTCCCAATGAGCGAATCAGTCTTGAGTATCTGGAGCGTTTTTTTACGGGATCGGACAGACAAGCTCTCTGGATGAAGAAGATTTCAGCGGTTGGTTCCAGTTGCTGCTGCGGTTGCAACATTGGACCAAAGCATCAATTTACGGAGCCCAGTTCCAAGCGTATCACAACGTTGCACGGCCAACGTGGTCGGTCAAGAAACTAATCCGGGCAAGTTACCATCGCGGGGCATTCGATGGTGTGGAGGTCCCGCAAGCGGAACGGCAAGTTGCATAACGATCAAGACGGGTGACGGTCACATGTGGTGGTTGCCAGAGTCGTGTTGAAGGAGAGGGCACGATGCGTGGCGTCATCACAGGACGAGTTGAGATCGTACGCAACGTAAGAACAGGCATGAGTTGTAAGCGATTGGTGGGTGGTTTCGTTTCATTGGTAGCGTGAGTTAAGGATCTGTTGTTGCCACGACAGTCACGATCCTCGCTTCCCAGGTGTTTGGGAAGCCGCTTCCCGCTACTAACCTGGAGATTGCCCAAGATCATGTCGAGGGAAAAGGTGACGAGACTCTGCTCGCATGTGATGGCGAAATGGATGCATGCGATATGACTACCGATTACGGCCCGTATGTATGCGCGAAGTGCATTGCCGTGACCGTATTCCGGACGTTGACTTTGGCAACGTCACTGGGCATCCGGTAATCAACACGATGGAGGTCTTGGGGCGATCTTTCACACCGTGCCGACCCTGGTTGAGACGCCATGTTGTAACCGAGCGAATCCCTCTCAGCTGAGCCTCGTTCGGGACGGGTCTCAAGCGACTTTCGAATGCCAAGGGTGGCCAGTTTGGGAGGGACTCATGTTGATTGTTTCAAAGTCACCAGTTTCTGTCCGGTTCAGACCTAGTGAACAAGTGGCCTTCTGCACTCCCTGTTCGTAATACTGCCGATTGGAAGTGCCGAGTGCATTCCGCGCGAAACTCGCTTCGCGCGGGTGCCACAGGTGATAAGGGGATGTGCGGTGAAGGATGGTTTGAAAGCGGAGTCCAAGCAAACTTAGCCGTCGCTGAAGGTCTACGTCTTCCAGGCCCCAACCGACGAATTTTTCGTCGAACCCGTTGACTTGTTCAAAGTCGTGATGCCACAGTGCGAAGTTGTTCGCCGTCAGCCGAGGTCGCATCGGACTACCTAGCCAGCTATAAAAGTGGTCCTTCCAGCGTTTGTAAAATATCCTCCATGCCTCCTGCCGGGAAGCATACCGGTTTAACATTTTGTTGCTGAGTGTTGTACTTGTTGTTATCTGCTCCGACTCAACCTTGTCCAGTCGCAGGCTATCACCGACGATCACGACATGGTCCCGGCGGGCCGCCAGGTGGTGCTCAACGTGATCGGTGGACAGGACGCAATCGCCATCGACAAAAAGCAAATAGGGTGCCGTGGAGTAGGAGGCGCCATTATTGCGCACGCGGGATACACGAAACCCTTTGTGTTTTTGAGTGGCAAAGCGAACAGGACAAATATTGCGGTCAGCAAAAGCCCTTGCCACGCTTTGAGTGTTATCACGCGAACCGTCGTCACTGATAATCACCTCGAGTTGATTGATAGCCGTTTGATTCGCGACCGATGAAAGACATCGCAAAAGGTGTTCTGGCCGCTGGTACGTACAGATAATCAACGCTATTTCAGGTGAGAAGAAAGGCGACGGGAAACCAAGTTGATTAGGGATTGGAAAACCTATTGTGTGGGAGTTAGGTGATGACAGCAGCACAAAATCGGTTTCAAGTGGAAACCTGTTGGTGGATGGGCAAATGAATCAGCCGCACCAGTTTTACAGGAGCATCGACTTCGGGCGGCGGTTAACTAAAAGAATAATTTTGACATCCACATCAACTGCGGAGGACCCATCAACAGAGGCGGTTGCGAGAGTGCTTACTGCTAGCATACCGAGTCCCTGCTCGTTGTCGATTTGCTATCATTTCATGGGCAAACGACGGCTCTTGCGTTTTTTATCGATGCCATCAGTCGGTGTCCTGGCAGGGTTTCGATAGAGGGTTTCGGCAAGTAGTGCTTCAGAACCTTGCTCGGGCCCGCGGTGGTAATGCCAGTCACGAGACGTGGGTACAAACTGTTCGTGGTAGGGCCAGGCACTCAAAAGAGGGCCGCCAAAAACGTCGGCAAGTTTCGTGGAATCCATGGCCACATTGCCGGCCCGTGGCGGAATGGGTCCAGCTTCGATTCTAGGACACCCCATCAGCAAATTAGGATCGTATCCCCCGACGCGATTGACGATCTGCGCAATTTCGTAGAGGCTTAGCCGCCTTGGCCCGCCCGTGTGGAACAAACCCGAGATGTCACTTGCCAGGATCCTGCAGAAGAGCCGACTCAAACAGTCGGTGTAAGCTGGGGTACGAACTTCGTCGAAATAGAGGGTTGCTGGACGGTGATGTTTGAACCGCGATTGAATCCAATCGATCGCTCCGGCATGCCCATTGAAACTCACCCCCATTGGCAGTGAGATCCGCAGTACGCATGCTTGCGGAAGCCAATCCGCCAGGAGTTGTTCGGCGGAAACCATGGTCTTGCCGAAGACGGTTACCGGATCGTGCCGTTCCGATTCGACGTATCCGGGAGCATGAGGGCCACGATCACGTCCCGAAAATACAAGATCAATCGACAAGTGTACGAGCCGGACTGGTCTGTCAACAATGACAGCGAGCAGATTAAGCAGACCTTCCACATTGGTTCTCCACGCCATCCGTGGATCGAGTTCGCATGCCTTCAAAGCACAGTTGCCAGCGCAATTTAGCACAGACGGAAACTCGTAGCGATCGAACAACCTGGCAAGTGCGTGAGGGTCTTCAGCATTACAGGCAATAATCCCAGGTCCTTTCAGCCGCCAGTTGTCCCGCTGACGAATGCCGATAACCTGCCCCGGGTATTTTGTCTGGAAATAATGAAGCGCGTTGGAACCCGCGACACCCGCAATGCCGGTGATCAACAGGGGGAGACGTGATGACAGATCGGGATGCTGCATGGCTTCATGATTCTAACCTATTGAGGGCACCTTCAAAGCAGCTTTTACCCTCGTACGATCGGTGGGATCAAAACTGCAATAATCGAACTGACGAGCCACGTGGCTACCCTGTGACAGAAGTCACGCGGGTCTTTTGGCGATCGGCAAACCGTGGCGATCGATTGTCGGGACGGTGACGAGAACACCGGCGGGATCGTTGGCTGGGGTTTACCCGGCACGGCGAAGATTTCGGCTGACAAAAGCTGCGTAGTCTGATGGCGTATCGATTCCCTGGGCTACATGCTCAACGATACCCACGCACATTGTTTCGCCCATTTGCAATACGCGGAGCTGCTCGAGCTTTTCAGCTTGCTCAAGCAACGAGGGGGGCGTGGCCGCCAATTGCAACAGGAATGTTCGCCGATATGCGTAGAGTCCGACGTGCTGATGGAATAAAGATTCCCCACTGCTGTCGACAGGTAGTTTATCCCGCACGTACGGTATCGGACTGCGGCTGAAATAGAGTGCCCGTTGCCGGCAGTCACAGACCACCTTGACACAGGATGGATCGTGGATTTGGTCACGATTTTGGATAGGTGTCGCCAGGGTGGCCATTTGTTCGGCCGGGTTTTCTTCGAGAAGTTCGATCACACGGTCAATATCCACGGGAGCGATTTCTGGCTCATCGCCCTGAAGATTAACGAGGATATCGGCGTCTTTTAGAGTCTGCGCAACTTCGGCAACGCGATCTGTTCCGCTAGCACAGTCAGGGCTGGTCAGAACGGCACGACCACCAAAGCCGATCACTTCCCTGTAGATCTCCTGGTGGTCGGTGGCGACGAGGACACCGACTGGTTTGCTGGCAGCGGAGGCAGCCTCGAATGTGTGTTGGATCAGCGACTGCCCCGTACTGCGAAGGAGCATTTTGTTTGGCAGTCGGGTCGACGCCTTGCGGGCAGGAATGACAACATAAGTTCTCATTTTTTATTTGCCTGGAATTTTTTATTTTCTTGGCATCATGGATCACTGGGTAAGAAAGCGTTATTTGCCTGGCATCATGGATCACTGGGTAAGAAAGCGCATCATGGATCACTGGGTAAGAAAGCTCTGTTTTGAGTGATACAAAAATTGTCTGCAAAGTGATAGATGGATCTGTTGACAGCGTTTACGCTGGAAGGAGGGGGACCAATGAGCTATCTTGGCTCATCCCTCATCGACAATGTTGCCGCCGGGGGGAACTCTTTGATAGGAAGGATTGTTGGCCTATGTGCGGAATTGTTGGCTACATTGGCTCGTGTGAAGCCATAGATTTTTTGCTCAAGGGGTTGCGCCGGCTTGAGTATCGCGGATACGACAGCTCAGGTGTGGTGACGATCGACGGAGCTGGCGAGCTTGCGATTACCAAGACGGCTGGGCGGATTGATGACCTGGCAAACGCGTTACGGAAATCGCCGGTCGAGGGTCATGTTGGAATTGGTCACACACGTTGGGCGACCCACGGGCCGGCGACCGACACCAATGCCCATCCGCACCTGAGTGGTGATGTTAGATTGGCGATTGTGCACAATGGCGTCATTGAGAATTTTCACACGTTGAAAGAGCAGCTTGAGCAAAAAGGTTATGTCTTCAAGAGTTCGACGGATTCGGAAGTTATTGCCCACCTTATTTCCAGCGAGATGGAGGATGTTGACTGGGAGGTTTCGGACCTTGCTGAACCGTATGCTCCTTTAATTGGTGCGGTCCAATCGGCGTTGTCGCAACTTCGCGGCACCTACGGTTTAGCGATCGTATTTCACGACTGGCCCGATCTGATTATTGCTGCCCGGCTTGGTAGTCCCCTGGTAATTGGTGTCGGCAAGGGTGAGCATTTTATTGCCAGCGATGGATCACCCCTGGTTGGTTACACCGACAAGATTGTCTACCTTGCGGACCACGAGTTGGCGGTCGTAACGGCTGAGACAATCCGTGTTATCCACCGCGATGAAGGCCGTATTCGGTATGATGTTCAGGAATTGGAGATTGAGACTACTCAGGTGGAATTGGAGGGCTATCCACACTACATGCTCAAAGAGATTTTTGAGCAGCCAGAGACCGTGCGGAACGCGATGCGCGGGAGGATTGATCGTGATGAGGCGACTGCAATTTTTGGCGGGTTCAATCTCTCGCCACAACAACTTCGATCGATTGATCGTATTGTCATGACTGCGTGTGGCACAAGCTGGCATGCGGGACTTGCGGGAGAGTACATGATCGAGGCTCTTGCCCGCGTTCCGGTTGAAGTGGAGTATGCGAGCGAGTTGCGGTATCGCAATCCACCTCATTCTCCGGGGACATTGTTGTTTGCGATTACCCAGAGTGGCGAAACGATCGACACCCTGGCTGCCCTGCGCGAGATGAAGCGCAAGGGCCATCCGACAATGGCCATCTGCAACGTGGTTGGCAGCACGATTGCCCGCGAAGCAGATGGCGGCGTTTATTTACACGCGGGCCCCGAGATCGGAGTTGCCTCGACCAAGGCGTTCACATCGCAATGCGTGGTCATGGCGATGCTCGCCCTTTATTTTGGTCGTATCCGGGACTTGAGTTATGAAGCTGGTTTGCGGGTGATTGCAGAGTTGGAGAAACTTCCGGAATACATTGAACGAGCACTGAAGACGAATACCGAAGCGCGCCGTATCGCAGCGAAATATGCAGCGGCCGAAAATTTCCTGTACCTCGGTCGGCAGTTCAATTTCCCGGCGGCTTTGGAGGGTGCATTAAAGCTCAAAGAGATCAGTTACATTCATGCCGAGGGTTATCCTGCCGCAGAAATGAAGCATGGGCCAATTGCCCTGGTCGATGAAAACACGCCAAGCGTTTTTATTGTGCCTCAGGGAGAGGTTTACGACAAAGTTATTTCAAACATGGAGGAAATCAAGGCCCGCGGCGGCCCTGTCATTGCGGTTGTCGATGAGCTCGATACCCGTGCCAGTGAAATTGCCGATGATGTGGTTACCATTCCCGTTACCCAAAGTTTTGTACAGCCAATTGTGACCGCCGTACCGCTGCAATTACTCGCCTATCACTTCGCCGTCTTGCGGGGTTGCGACGTCGACAAGCCGCGCAACCTGGCCAAGAGTGTAACCGTGGAGTAATACTTGCTTTCCCGTTGTAAAATCGCAAGCAAAAGTTCAATTCCAGTCCCGCGGCTCAGCAAGAGTGGAGCCAATTTCCGCTACGCAGGACGATGCAACTGGCGGTCATACAGCAACAGCGCGACCAGTGTCTTGCCATCCTGGATGGTTCCCTGCGCAACCATTTCCAGAACTTCGTCCCATGCCACTATGTAGTTTTCGATTTCCTCATTCGCTTCCCGCGCCGGAGAACCAGCGGTCAGCTCAGTGGCAACGAAAGCGTGCATGCGTTCGTTCATAATTCCCGGAGAGGTAAAGAACTCAGCAAGTTTCTCAAAGTGGTTTCCTCGGTAGCCGGTCTCCTCGGCTAATTCCCGCTTGGCGGTCTCAAGTGGTGTTTCATTTTCTTCTCTCGTGCCGGCTGGAAGTTCCAGGATCGTCGCTCCGACCGTGAGGCGATGATTACGAATGAGGCATATTTTTCCGTCTGAAAGAATGGGCAAAATGACCACCGCTCCGGGATGCTCAACGGCTACGCAGGTGGCGACGGAACCGTCGGGTCGAGTGATCTGGTGCTCGACCACGGTAAAGCGTCGAGTTTGCAATAGTGGTTGAATGTTGTGATTGCTGTTCATGGATACCATTATACCGGTAAGGGGATGGTTATCGGTCGACGCCCAAGAAGGATGCCCGCGAGACGGACCGGCAGGCGTTTGCCCTCCCGCGAATGGGCTGGTAAGATATAGGTATCTAGGACACTTGTCTATCAGTTGACGAGTGTCCTGTCCGTTGAATTGGCTCTGCAACAGTCTCGCGTGCTGAGATTAGCCATGGTAGGGCGTCAAGTAACTGTCTGGAGCTTAACCCTGGGCCGATTCTGGGGCGTTCCGGTCAGACTCCACATTTTTTTTCTGATCTTTATCGTGTTGACATTGGCGGTCACGGCTGGCGATATGCTCGGCCCAGGTTTGATCACCGTTGGCATATTGTTTATCAGTTTGCTGCTCCATGAATTTGCCCACACGGTGGCTGCAATCAAGCTGGGTGGCCAGGTCGACCAAATTGTGATTGGTCCTTTTGGTGGTCTCTCTTCGCCACGTGTTCCTGACCAACCCGAAGTGCAAGTATTCGTTGCCCTGGCGGGTCCACTTGTCCATTTGAGTCTGGTTGTGCTGGCAGCGATTGCCCTCTCGTTCGATTCGAGCGTGTATGTGTTGGGGTTGTTACAGCCGTTTGTACCGTCCCAGTTGGTCGAGTCAAGTCAGGGCAGTTCCTGGGTATTGGCTGGAAAATTGACGCTCTGGCTGAATTGGATGCTATTGTTACTCAATCTATTGCCGGCCTATCCGTTTGATGGGGGACCTGCCCTGCGAGCCACGCTGTGGCCGCTCGTGGGGCGGCGTACGGCATGTATCGTGACGAGCCGCATTGCGATGGGTGTTGCTGTTGGTTTAGCCGTGTTACCGCTCTTTGTACAACATCCCCAACCTCATCCAACCCTTCCCCTCTGGATACCCCTGGTCACCCTTGCGATCTTTCTCTTCTTTAGTGCTCAGCAAGACTTAGCGGGTATTAGGCGAAGTGGATTTTCGGAAGAGACTCCTGGCTACCATGTTCAGGGTGACGGTGTCGATCTGCTGGATGAGCTTTGGGCGGAGGAGGAGGAGGAGAAGGACGCTGTGCTTGTTCAACAACGTTACGATCAACGTCGTCAGCGACGCAAACAGGTGAGGCGGGCCGAAGAAGAGTACGAAGATGCCCGCGTTGATGATGTTCTGGCTCGCCTGCACCAATCGAGTTTGGAAAAACTGACCGGCGAAGAACGGGCGTTACTCCACCGGGCCAGTGAACGCTATCGTCACCGCCAAGAGGCGCAAGAGGAAAATTCACTGGAGTATGAATAGTTGTCGAACCTGCCATGGTTAGGCCATGCCGGGCATTCTTTTCGCTTCCTGTTGCGGATGAAGTTCGAAACGGCCAGTTTTTTTATTGGTCATGAAATGGCAAGGGAAGAAAAGGACAGGGAAGATATCTTCCGCGAAGCGACTGCACTGGTCGAACGGATTGAGTTGAGCGGGCTTGCCGGTCAGGCAGGATCCGTTGTTGTCGGGTTTCGGCGTAACGGTTGTGCCCGCATCTATTTCGGGGTTGAGTTGGCTTGCCATTTCAATTCCCGCGACGAGTTGCGCCGGGCGTATTCAGCGGAGCAACTCCTCAAGGCCAAACATGGTTATCTGCTAACCATGCGCCGTGTACGGAGGGACAATCAGGTTCAATTACGCAGCCGGCAATTGACCGAGGCAGAACTGACCCGGTTTCTGGCTCAGCTTTGGCAAGCTTGTAGGGACTTGCATGAGGCAATGATTCAAGGGTTGTGTAAGGTCACCGGTCAAGTGCTAACTGACGAATACGTGCTTGATCGTGTCGAAGAATGGATTTTCCACTTGTCGGCGATGAGGGTCGCCACTTCGCCCCATGCCCGTTAAAGGGCACTTTACGCAAGCATGGGCAGCGCGACAACGTGGCATGTGCCAAACGGCGAGTCGAGTTTTCCCCCCACTTCGTAATGCCCGCGACGGATCATACCCAAGGCAATCGGTACCTGTAACCCTGGTGAATAAGCTACCGATGTGAGTTTTCCGACGGTGTTTTCACCGCAAGAGAGCAGAGTGCCAGCCGTTGGCAGACGATTTTCGTCGAACTGCAGGCCGACGATCTGTTGATTGACATGCCCCATCGCATCGATCCGAGCTACCGTTTCCTGCCCCAAATAACATCCTTTAGTAAAGCTGATTGCCTGCTGATCGCGTCCGATTTCTTGAGGGAAGTTGGACTGGTCGAAATCGATTCCAAAGCGGGGCAGGCCAGCTTCAATTCGAATTGCTTCAGGGGCCGCGGTCTGGCAGAGCCGGCCCTTGCCGCTGAGTTGCTCGATAAGACTGGCAGAAGGTACCTCAGCAGGTATCTCGATCAGAAAGGTTGGTGTTGAACTGAACCAATTGCACTTGATCGAAAGGGCACCCTGGGGGAGATCTGCCGACGACGGATCAAAGGTTGCCACCATAAACGACCGGCGGAGGGTTGTATCTTCAAGGTGCACGTCTTCTCGGAGGATGTAGCGATCGAGGTGCGTGATGATGGATTGGGCCTGGTGGGGAACCGTTATCAACAGGAGATCATGTGGCCGGCAAATTATGAGTGGTTGGGCAACCACCTTGCCTTTGACATCGGTGAGGAATGCCTCACAGGTCTCGCCCAGCTCGAGTGGCGTGACGTCATTGGAGCAAAAGCTATTCAAGAAAGAGGTACGGTCGCGACCTTGGATGGCCACACTGGTCCAGTCTGGTAACTGCCAGAATCCCTTACCGTCAGCCAGTGCCTGGTACTCAACCAACAGATCGGGGGATGCCAATTCGTGGGTCATTGGGCTTGATCTTCGGAATCTTCCGAACTGGAAACAGCGGCTATTACATGGTGCGCGTCGGAGAGCACAATACAGGATTCATGCCGGCTTGCCAATCGTGCAAACTCAGCGATGTTTCCGACGGGAGCGATGCCCAGGTCTTCAACTATTTCATCGTTCAGATCGCTCATCAAGTAGACAGGGCCTCGGTCGAGAGCTTGCAGTAATTCCCAGGCAAACCAGGTGTCATTCTCAGCGTCGTCCCGCAAGCGGGATTGCAGGGTCGCGAAATCATCCATTGTGGCCAACTGTCGGATCGATTTTGGTTCGGTGGACAGCCTGGCACAGCTGATGGCCAGAGCTCCGCCTTCGACCAGTACGGGTTCAGCAGCCCGCGTGGCTCGGGCGACGTTTTCCCAGTTGTGATGGACGTCCGATCCAGAAATCGTCGCGACCACCAGACTTGCCGGGCTCGGCACCGATCTTGCCCAGAGAGAATGGCAGAGTTCGTTCGCTCGACGGGCGATCGTAGGTGCGTCTCCGGCGAGTAACTTCATGACATTACCGTTTGGGCCGGGCACCACTTTCAGAACCAGGGGCACGCCCAGCAGCCAACCAGCTTTGTCGGCACAGCGTCGCCACGACGTGTGCGAGGTGAATTCAAATCCAGCTGGTGATCGCCACCGTGTCACCGTTTTGGCATCGCCAAAGCGAGGGTAAATTGAATCGTAGAGACCGGCATGACCCGGTACTTCTTCCAATCGTGCGCAGCCGATCGGGAGGATTACATCTGCTTCGTACAGCGTTCGGTTGATGAGTAAAGCGTTGCCATCCTCGGTCATGCCGACAAAGCAGAGCGATTTTTGGTCTGTGGGATCGTGAATGACCACGCGCCGGCCATCATGGCCGAGTTGGGTGAGAACTTCACGCAGTTGCTCCTGTACTTGCTGGCAACCAGTGACAACGGTGATCAAATCGATGGTTACACCATTTGCGACCAGGTAACCGACAACCCCGGCAACAACTTCTCGCAAGCAGGGAGTTGATTCGTCGGTGGCGATCGCCACCTGGTCGCCTGGTACGATAGTCCGGGACAGCGGGGGGTACCCAATCGGATCGGCGAGTACCTCAGCAACCTTTGTTGCCAGTTTTGTGCGGGGGATGCAGGTTCGCGATGCGGGGGAATCGTTTCCCGTGACCTCGACAAGCGGGGCGCCAGTTGCGCGCAATGCTTCAGCCAGATCTGGAATTTCTTCTCTTGTTGCTGTCACGCGTTTCTACTTCCCTAAGTGCTTTCCATGGTTTTTCAAACGCATCCTCCCGTAGTCATTCAATCCCATCACGTCATCTTATTTCTGTTGATTGGCTCCGGTCAACGGGCTGATTGACACGCTATTGGGGGGAAGGGACGTTGCCGAGGATTTGCTCACAACGTTCCGCTCGGAAATGGGCAACTTTGAAGCCGCTGTTGCCGCAGCATCGTTTGACGGCCTGGGGTTTGCCAGGGTCCAAGAAGCTCCTCCCGCCGAAACGACCAAAACCTCACCTCCAGCGGGTTCGACCCCGCCGCTTGATTTGGGGGCGGCGGAAGCACCCACCTGCGATTTTGCCGGAATGGTTGAATAGAATTGTGCCACTTACGGGTCGCAGAGCGTGGGGAATCGTGCCAAAATCTCCGCTTGTTCTACGGTTGCCCGGCAGTTTTCCCTGGCCCCCTGCACATGACCATGAATTGAGGAACCCGCTGATGACGACCGATGATCATGAAATGCAGGCCTGGTGCGAAATGCTACTTGCCGGTCGCAAGGCCGCGCCTACTTGGGAACTGAGCGACTATTTAAACACGATTCCAGGCTTGAATTCACTGGCAGATATTCCTGCCGGTACCAAAGTGTTGGTTCGGGGGGATATTGATGCCAAGCCTGGACCGCAGGTGGGGGAAGGCGATATTCGTCTGCGATCGATGGTTCAGACCGTGGCGTTCGGTCGAAAACGTGGTTGGAAGCAAATCATCTTTGGCCATATCGGGCGGCAACCTGAAGGGTCTTTGTCGAAGGTAGCAGCCCGGCTTGGCGACCTTCTTGAGTGTGAAGTTCCCCTGGTGACCGACTGGTTGAATGAGTCACAACTGAAAGTCCAGGAGGCAGCCACGCATCAAATCGATACCGCAGCCGAGGGGTCCGTAATCATGCTCGAAAACACCCGCCGCTATGAAGTGGAGCGGGCACTCTGGAAGGCGGGTCGAAACGATCTTCAAGCGTTGGCCCCACGCCTCGCACGCTTTGCCAACCACATGGCTGAACAAGTTGCTCGAGTCTACGTCCACGAGGCGCTTTCTGCCGGTAGTCTCGATACGTCCAGTACGGTGATTCCAGCTGCCATGGATCGTGTGGCACTGGGTGACTACGTGGCTGGAGAATTCAGAGGGCCCATGATGCGTTGCCTCGATACGGAACTGGTGGTCTTCAGCGGCTTGAAAATCGACAAGTTAGATGATCTGGAAGCCATGATCGGTGGCGGAAAAATCAAGCATGTTTTCGCCGCCGGATCCCTGGCAATGGCGCTCCGCAAGGCAATCGCTGAGTTAGACGGTCAGCATATTTGTATTGGCGTTGCGGAGGATCCTGCCCATAACGATCAGCCTTACTTCATTCCTCGTGGGCGCGTCGCTCAGGCAAAAAAGATGGTCATGGACGGTCGCAACAGGGGAATTGAGTTCGTGGTGCCTATCGATTCGATTGTTGCCGACGGCACAGCAAAGCTGGAGTTGGAGCCCGGCGATCAGCAGTTTGACATTGGGCCGAAGTCAACCGCCTTGTTTGAAGACAAGATCGGGCAATTTCTGGCGGAGGGAGTTGAGGGCAAAGTCGCATTCTACAACGGCGTCTTTGGCATGTTTGAGGATCCACGATTTGAGGAGGGAACACGAAAATTCATCCGACAGCTGAAGCGATTGACCGATGCGGGAGTTGCGGTGTATGTGGGAGGGGGTGAAGGAGGAAAAGCCCTTGAGAAATACGGAGAACCGGACTGGGTTACGCACGTGTTCACCGCTGGTGGGACTGTTCTCAACGTGCTCGGCAGGGAACCGGTCCCCTATCTGGTTGTCCTGAGCGGTGCAGCCAAAAAGACGGGAACCTGCCCCAGAAAGCCTTGAGCCAAACGTCAGCGGGCCGAGTAACAAGATCGGTGCCCAGGTCAGCCTGATTACTGCATACTCAAAACGGCGGCCGCCTCGGCGCACAGTTGCCCGGCATCCTCGGCACTCGGTGCTTCTGCAACTACCCTTACGATTGGTTCGGTATTGCTGGCACGGACCAACAGCCATTGGTCAGGCCAATCAAGTCGCAGGCCGTCCAGGCGGTCTTGAGCCGCGCCGCCAAAGTGCCTTTGCAAGGCATCGAGTCCATCGGCGACGTCCTCGGCGGCTAACTCGATCTTTGTCTTGCAAATCGAGTAACAGGGCAGCTCGTCGGCCAACGCGGAGATTGGCAAGTTCCGCTCGGCCATGGCATCCAGGACCAACGCCATGCCAACGAAACTGTCGCGCACCAGACCGACCCGTGGGTCGATGCACCCGCCGTTACCTTCGCCACCCAGGATGGCCCCAACTTCGAGCATCTTGTCGACAACATTTGCCTCGCCGACCCCGGAGCGATGGAATCCAACTCCATACAGATTCGCCAGATCTTCGCTCATGCGGCTCGTTGAGCAGTTCGTGACAATCGGTCCTGGCATTGCCCGCAGAACGTGGTTTACACAAATTGCCAGCGTGTATTCTTCTCCGAGGTAGCGGCCGTTCTCATCGATCAAGGCAAGCCGATCGGCATCGGGGTCCTGACAAAACCCAATTGCGGCATTGGCTTGCACGACTTGTTGCACGACACCTGCGAGGTTTTCAGCGGTTGGTTCAGGAGGATGGGAAAATTTTCCGTCCGGAGTGGCTCCTACCACCGTCACCTGGCATCCCAGTTCTTCGAGCAATCGTTCCCCAAGCACACTTCCACTTCCATGGTTGGCGTCCAGCAGCACCCGAAACAATTCTGCATGGATCCGCTCTAAATTGACCGTTTGCGCTACCAGCGACCAATGTTCCGATGTCGTGTCAGAAATCGTTTGGATCGAACAGGTGGGTTTTTCTGTAACGTCTGACGAACTTGCGTGAAACCGCTCGAGGACCTCTTTGCCGAGCGTGGCCGGGAGGACACGACCCGCGGAGGAAAACAACTTGAGCCCGTTGTATTCTGGCGGATTGTGGCTGGCCGAGATTTGAACTCCTCCCACCGCACCCGCTTTCCGTACCAGGATTCCTGTGGTGGGAGTGGCTGCGACTTGCCCGTCAAGGATCTTTGTCGCTCCCCCCTGCATGAGTCCCTCACAGACCGGAGCGACCAGCTGGGGACCGTTATCCCGCCCATCGCGTGTCACCACGAACAAGCCCTCTGGCATCCCTTGCGCAAATGCTGCCGCGTAGCGACGGGCGATGTCGTCGGTCAGCGACGTACCCACGATGCCGCGGAGGCCCGAAACAGTGATGATAAGATCCGACATTACAATGGGTTCTCCCAGGTCCAAGGCGCCATGGTTCCCGGATTGACGGTATAATCGAGAGATGCCTCGACCGCAACATCCCACACGGCGCGATTTCTTGCAGGGCAGGGGTGCAACCGCGCCGCTGGAACCTCTCGATCACCTTGATCCGAATGGTGCCAAAATCAAAGCGGCTGTGGCCGTTGGCCGGTATCTGCTAAGCGTTCACCGGCGGGCAATGGCTTGCGATTTCGAAATCCAATTTCCGGCTCAGCACGAAGATGCAGCCACCGAACATGCGATCGCGGCGCTCGACCTGGTCGAAACCATCGAGGATCAATTGACCGTTTACCGCAACCACAGTGAAGTGATGGATATCAATCGACGGGCGGCGCTGGAGGAAGTCGAGGTGGAGTCCCGCCTGTTTTCGCTCCTTTCTCTGGCATCCTTTCTTTATGAGCGGACTGGAGGTGCATTCGACATTACAAGTGGCCCCCTTTCAGACGTTTGGGGCTTCTTGAGGAGAACAGGCAAGCTACCCCAAGAGGACGATTTAAAGCGGGCGCTGAAAAAGGTGGGGTTTCAGCACGTGCAACTCGACGAAAGGCAGCAGACAATTCACCTCAAGCTTCCCGGAGTTGCCATCAACCTGAACAGCCTCGGCAAGGGTTACGCTTTGGATCGGGCAGCCGAGTTGCTCGACCAGAACGGGCTTGCCAATTATTTAATTCACGGTGGTCGTAGTAGTGTGCTGGCCCGCGGACATGACGAAGCGGGCTGGGCCATCGGTTTGCGTCATCCGATGCGTCCTTCAGAACGTCTTGCGGAGTTCTTTTTGTGCGACGAGGCACTCGCCACTTCCGGATCGGGAACGCAATTCTTCCGACACCGTGGCAAGCGCTATGGCCACATTCTTGATCCTCGAACCGGGTTGCCAGCCGAAGGAATTTATTCGGCCACAGTAATTGCACCCACAGCAGCCGAAGCGGATGCCCTTTCGACCGCATTTTACGTGATGGGCCCTGTGGAGGTCGCAACTTTTTGCGCCGCACGACCAGAGTTACGAGCTTTACTGGTTTGCCCGGCAGAGCGGGAAGGCGACATCCAACTGCAGGCCTTCAATTTAGAAGATGTCAACTGGCGGCGGTTGCAGTAGTGGTTGGTAAGGAACTTGGGAAGCCAATCATGATGTCGGGCATGTCGTACCTGCCTGACACCCGGCATCTGCTGCAAACTGCAGACAACAACGGGTATCTCTCTATTCTCCAGCTGCGGTGGTTCCGGTTACTTGTGCAAAAAAACACGGTTCCTGCCACTTCGGCAAGAACCGTGTTACTTCTAATTTCTAACTTGCGAGTTTACGGTTACCTTAGTTACCGCAACCACAAGAGGGCTCACAACCGCAACCGGGTTCACAAGCGCAACTGGCTTCGCAGCAACAACGGTTGCGTGAGAACAGCCCGTTGAAGCAACTCAGCAAACCACAACCACAACGTCGTCGGCAGCAACCACAGGAAGGCTCACAGCCACACGAGGGCTCACAACCACAGGAAGGTTCACAACCGCAAGTGGGTTCACAACCGCAACTGGGCTCGCAACCGCAACTGGGCTCACAACCGCAACTGGGCTCACAACCGCAACTGGGCTCACAACCGCAACTGGCTTCGCAGCAGCAACGACGGTTGCATGAGAACAGCCCGTTGAGGCAACTCAGCAAACCACAACCACAACGTCGTCGGCAGCAACCACAGGAAGGCTCACAGCCACAGGTGGGCTCACAGCCACAGGTGGGCTCGCAGCAGCAGGAAGGTTCGCAGCCACAGGTGGGCTCACAGCAGCCACAGCCGCCGCTTAGGATGCCGTTAAAAAGGCCACCGAAAGCGTTCGCATTGGCAGCAGCGCCAAGGGCGATCACGACGCCAAGGGCGAGCGTGGCCAAGTTCATACGATGGTTCATCGGGAGACTCCTCGGATAGTGGGGGAGGGGAAACAGGTGCTGAGGCGGCATTGTCCTCGCCTGGACCGCACGTCAACGTATTCGTGCCGGTCCACGACGGAAGCGAGGTTTTACAGATGCCTGACCTCGGCGCTTCATACGCCACTGGCAGCTATCGGCTTCCTGGAACCCCCACCTTAACTAATCAACCCAAAGTTCCAGATCGGAAAATATTTCCCAGTCCGAAAAAATGGTTTCTGGGGGAAAGACTGCTTGTACCGGTCAGTCAACTTGCGAGAAACGGACACTCGCTGTCGACCGGCAGGAGTGCAATGAGAATCGTTTGCCTTAAGACGGATCTTTTTCGACCGTTGGGGTGGATCGGTTCAGACCTAGAGGACGGGTCTGGCCGGGAGGAGTCGTCTCACTGCGGTGGTTCCTCGACTGTCATGCTCCGATGCGATCTTTGCCGACGTACTTTTTCAAGGCTGCTGGGATCAGGACAGAGCCGTCGGCTTGCTGGTAGTTTTCCAGGATGGCGATAATGACTCGGCTAATGGCAACGGCGGTCCCATTGAGGGTGTGGACAAAGTGGGTTCCTTTTTCTCCTTTGGCTTTGAAGCGAATATCGAGTCTCCGTGCCTGGTAATCGGTGCAATTCGAGGCGCTGGTTACTTCGCCGTATTCGCCGTTTGACCCACGTCCTGGCATCCATGCCTCCAGGTCGTATTTGCGGTAGGCTGGCCCACCCAGGTCTCCCGTCGCGGTATCGATCACACGAAAGGGAATGCCGAGTTCGTCGAAGATTTGGCATTCCAAGGCGCAGAAGTGTTCGAGCATGTCATCACTTTGTTCGGGTTTTGTGAAGCTGAACATTTCCACCTTGGTGAATTGATGAACACGGTACAAGCCTCGCGACACTCGTCCTGCCGCGCCCGCTTCGGTGCGAAAGCAGTGGCTGATACCGCACAATTTTATGGGCAGTTGATTGGCATCGAGCGTTTGCCCGGCGTAGAGGCCTCCCAGGGTGATTTCGGCCGTGGCGACGAGATTCAGATTTTCATTTTCAATGCTGTAGATTTGAGTTTCCGGGCCGCGCGGCATGAACCCGATCCCTTGGAAGATTTCACCACGTGCCAGATCGGGGGTCAGAGTTGGAGTAAACCCCTCGCGCATCAGCTTTTCGACCACGAATTGTTGGAGTCCCAGTTCCAGCAACACGGCTTCGTTCTTCAAAAAGTAGAACCCGTGACCGGCGATTCGGGAGCCTCCTTCAAAATCGACAAGATCATGTTGTTCGGCCAATTCGACGTGGTCGAGTACCGGGAAATTGCGGGGTCGAACTTCGGTTGCCCCGTGGCGTAATTCTCGGCTGTCGGCTTCTGAGCCGATCGGTACGTCAGCATGAGTGAGGTTGGGTATGCTGCGATGGATGGAATCGGCTTCCACCGCGATTCGATCGATATCCTGTTGTTTTGCATCTTTTTCCTCCCGCAACCGCCGCCCTTCTTCTTTGCGTGCTTCGCGTTCGGTCTCATCTTTTGCCTTGCCAATCGACTTGCTTACCAGATTTGCTTGCCGTGAGAGTTCTTCCACCTCGGCTTGGAGCGCACGGCGGTTGGTTTCCAGGCTGGCAAACCGCGCGACGTCGGCCATCACACCACGACAATTGCAGTTCTGCTGAACGAGTTCAACGTTTTCCAGTACAAAGCGTTTGTCAAGCATAGCAATTACATTTCAATTCTTGCCAATTCTTGCCAGAGGTAGGCACTAGAACGGATACCTCGATGGAAGTCGGCGAGCGAAAATTTTTCGTTGGGGCTGTGGGCATTGTCGTCGTTCAAACCCCATCCCAGCAGCAGTACATCTGCTCCCAGTTCGCGCATAAAGGTTGACACGATGGGAATCGATCCCCCTTCGCGGATGAAAACCGGTGGGCAACCAAAACCTTGCTCGATGGCACGGGCGGCTGCTTCAAGGTACGGGCTCTCTAGAGAGACCAGGATTCCGGGTGCGGCTTCAAAGTCAATCAGTTCCATTTCGATACCTGGCGGGAGACGGGACTCAAGGAATTCGCGTAAACCTGCTCCGATTCTGGCCGGATCTTGATCAGGAACCAGGCGGAAACTCAACTTGGCACCCGCTTGGGCTGGTAGAATCGTCTTTGCTCCTTCCCCCTGGTAACCACTCCACAGGCCGTGCACATCGTAGGAGGGGCGCGCCCATCGCCGTTCAAGTGTCGAATAGCTTGACTCGCCTGACAACCCATTCACTCCCAAGTTGCTGATGAATTGGGCCTCGTCGAAGGGGAGGGCTTGAAATTGTTCGCGTTCGCGGTCGGTCAAGGGAACCACGTTGTCGTAAAAGCCTGGGATTTGAATCCGACCATTTTCATCCATCAAAGCGGCAAGGAGCTGCCCGAGCGTAATGGCAGGGTTCGTCACTGCACCACCGAAAATTCCGGAGTGTAGATCTTGTTTCGGTCCACTCAGGCGGAGTTCGTAGTAGGCGATTCCCCGCAGCCCGAAAGTGATTGCCGGCACTCCCCGGGCAAACTGGCTGGTATCGCTGACAACAATGCAGTCACAGGCCAGCTGTTGCTTGTGGGTCGACAGGTAGCTTTCGAGATTGGGACTGCCAACTTCTTCCTCACCTTCGATCAGGTATTTTACTTGCAGGGGTAGCTCGCCTGCCGATTCGATCCAAGCCCGCGCGCTTTTGACGTGGGTCAGCAGTTGCCCCTTGTCATCGGTCGCCCCCCGAGCGTAGATGTTGCCGTCGCGGATTGCCGGTTCGAACGGTGCCGTAATCCATTCCTCCAGGGGATCGGGGGGCTGCACATCGTAATGTCCATAAACGAGGACCACCGGTTTACCGGGCACGGGTGGGGACTCGGCATAAATCAGCGGATGCCCTGCCGTCTCGATGAGTTCCGCTGTCATCCCCATGTCTTCCAGGTGATCCCGTAGCCAGTGAGCGGCCTGCTTCACATTCCCCGAAAAGGAAGAATCTGCACTCACGCTAGGAATCCGCAACCAATCAGTCAAGTCGCTTTCAAAGGCACCGCGGTGCCTTTCGAGATATTCATTTAGCCTGCTCATCGGTAGAATCGGTACCTCTTGGTTCTTGGAAGCTGGGGTTGGAGGAACGTTGGGGGGGCAGGTTTGTGGCATGCTTTGCCCAATCTTTGCGAGTACAATATAATCCTGGATACCCAGTTTCACCAGCCGAGGAGAGACGGTGATGGCTGAACCTTTCGACGGTAGTTTTTCGGGGTTTGATGATGATGGCCCGACGACGATATTCGTTCCCGACCGAGCCGTGAAGAGCGAACAAAGGCCAAACCGTCAGCCCCGATATCACGTAATACTATGGGACAGCGATGAGCATACGTTTGACTACGTTGAGGGGATGTTGCGTGAGCTTTTTGGCTACATCCAAGAGGAATGTTACAAAATTGCCCTATCGGTCGACGAGGACGGGCGTGCCACGGTCTTCACCACCACCAAGGAGCATGCTGAGCTGAAGCGAGATCAAATTCATGCCTACGGCAAAGACCATAGTGAGAGCAGCGAAGGATCGATGTGGAGTACCATCGAACCGGAGGAGTAAACCGAATCGATGAAGTTCCGTGCGGTCACGCTTGGCTGTAAAGTAAACCAATACGAGACCCAGTACGTCCGGGAAGGGCTGCTGAGCATTGGTTATGAAGATGCGGATCAGCATCAACCAGCCGATCTCTGCCTGGTGAACACGTGTACGGTTACTGCCGAAGGTGATTCGAAAAGCAGGCAGGTAATTCGTCGTTTAGCCCGCGATAACCCTGCCGCGAAAATTGTGGTCATGGGCTGCTATGCGACCCGAGCTCCAGAAGAGGTTGCGAGCTTGCCGAACGTTACGGAAGTTGTCACCGACAAGCGGGAATTGCCTGATCTGCTGGGTCGCTTTGGCGTTACCGACATTCCCACCGGAATCAGCGGCTTTGGGCGTCGCCATCGAGCTTACATCAAGGTGCAGGACGGTTGTTTGTTGCGGTGCAGCTTTTGCATTATCCCCCAGGTGAGGCCCCAAGTCAGCAGCCGACCGGTCGACCACATCCTTGACGAGGTGCGTCGTCTGGTCGATCGAGGTTACCGGGAAGTCGTGCTCACAGGCATTCATCTGGGACATTACGGTGTCGAGTGGAATCGCAACCGCCCCAAGCAAGATTGGATTCGGTTGTCCCACCTGGTTCGTCGCATCGCTGAAGTTTCAGGTGACTTTCGGATACGACTTTCAAGCATCGAGGCGACCGAAGTAACACGCGAGTTGATCTCCGTGATGGCTGAGTATGGTGAAAAAGTATGCCCCCATTTGCACATTTCCATGCAGAGCGGCAGTGACAACGTCTTGCGGCGGATGCGACGCCGGTGGGGCAGCCGCCGATTTGCTGATCGTTGTCGGCTCGTACAGGAACAACTTGCAAATCCGGCAATCACCACCGACGTGATTGTGGGTTTTCCTGGTGAGACTGACCTTGAATTTTCCGAAACCCTTGCCGCATGCCAGCAGGTCGGTTTCTCAAAAATCCACATCTTCCCATTCAGTGCACGACGCGGTACCCCGGCGGCCAGCATGCCAGGACAACTGCCTAAAAAGATCAAGCGCCAGCGACAGCAAGCCCTGGCCCAACTCGAGGTTCAACTTCGAGATCGTTACTTCCGCAGTCTCCTGGGGTCCCGGCTTCAGGTCCTGGTCGAATCGCCCCACCCCGATCGGGCAAACGTGCAGGTGGGAACCTCCTGCCGCTACGCCCCGGTTGAAATCGAAACACCTTCACCGCCACCAGCCGGTCAGCTCGTCGATTTGGTTGCCCAAGACCTGGTCGATGGTCGCATTCTGGCGACAGATCAACCGTCGGGAAACTGCCGGCAATACTCGTAAAGGGCCATCGCCGTGGCGGTTGCCACGTTGTAACTGAAAGGTAATCCCCACACCGGAATCTCAATGATGTCGTCAAGTTTTGCGAGGATATCCTCCTCGAGACCCAGACGCTCATTGCCCACGATCAATGCCGTTTTCGATTCGAATCGATACTGGTGGATGTTTTCGGAATCGTTCGTCTGCTCCAGCCCGACGAGTCGATATCCCCCCGCCCCCAGTTTGTCGAGTACCGGTGGGAGCGTGCGGTGGGTTTCCAGCGTGATACCCTCTGCGGCATCGCGGGCAATTTTCGGGTCGAGCCTGGCCGAACCGATTGAGATGACTCGGTCGATTCCGCAACAACCGGCAGTTCGGGCAATCCTTGAGAGGTTAATGTTGCTCCGCAGAGGAGCACAAACGATCACGAGATTTCGCGGGCGTGCCACCGCACGAGGAGGTTTGTGACGTTGGTGATGCCGCTCGCTCATACTAAAATCTGCTCCAACCCAAATGTCGTTACTATGTCGCAGCGTTTTCTGTTGATCCTCATCATCGTAACATTGGGCATTTCGTCCGTCGCCTGGGCTGTTTTACGCGGCAACCTGCCCCCCGCCGATTTTACCTTTCACAATGAAACGGAAATCAAGTCCATGGATCCGGCGACCGTGACCGGAATTCCCGAACACCGTATTCTGGCCGCCATTTTTGAGGGATTGGCAAAGCCCAATCCTGAAACCTATCTTCCCGAGCCTGGAGTGGCAGAGTCCTGGGATATTTCCGCAGACGAAAGGGTCTACACCTTCCACCTGCGTCCCGATGCCCGCTGGTCGAATGGGGCTGCGGTGACGGCAGATGATTTCCGGTACGGAATCCGCCGTATGCTGGATCCGATGACCGGCGCTCGCTATGCATACCAGTGCTGGTACATCAAGAATGCACGCCGATACAGTGCGGGACTTGCCGGGGTCGAGCCAGGAGATCGTGTCGAGGTTGAACTGAACCTGCCTGCTAGTCAACCCTGGACGCGCCGTGGTGAGTTGTTGCACGGCGTGTTACTGAGCAAGAAAGCAACGGATAGGTCCGGGCAGAATTCCAACGTTGTGGCGGTGCGTGTTGGGAATCAAGAGCGGCAATTCCTGGTCGGTGCTGATACGCAGGAAGCACCTGGCGGAGTCGAACCGTGTCGTCAGGTACTGCTCGACTTCAGGGAAGTCGGCATCGAAGCGATTGACGATAAAACTTTGGTGACGACACTCGAACGTCCCACGCCATTTTGGCTTCAGCTCACGATGCACTACGCCTTGTTTCCACTGTACCGACCCTGTGTTGAAGAGCATGGTTCGCCCGACTGGACCTATCCCGAAAATATCGTCGGTAACGGGGCCTTTCGGCTGCAGTTTCGCCGAGTTCGGGACCGGATTCGACTCGTGAAGAGCGATACTTACTGGGACCGGGAAAATGTCCGATTGAACATCGTCGACGCGTTGTCTGTCGATTCGCGCACAACTGCCTTCAATATGTACGAGACAGGTCGGATCGACTGGTTGACCGATACCGAATCGCTCATTGTGCGAGATCTTCTCGAGCAGGGACGGGATGAAGTCGACTTGAATCCGGCCCCATTTTTGTGCACCTATTTTTATGGTCTGAATCTCAATCAGAAGCCACTCGATGACGTGCGGGTTCGGCAGGCGCTTTCACTCGCTCTGGACCGCGAAGAGATTACCCGCGTTGCCATGGGAGCCGGTGAAGTGGTGGCCTACGGGCTAGTACCACCTGGAATCCCGGGATATCAATCCCAGGAATGTCACCGTGGGGATCCCGCAGAGGCCCGCCGTTTACTCAGCGAAGCAGGATATCCCCATGGAATCGGTTTCCCCAAATTCGAGATCCTTTACAACAGCGACGAAACGCACCAGACCATCGCTGAACTGATTCGGAAGCAGTGGCAACGGAATCTTGGTATCACGGTCAGCATGCGGAACGAAGAGTGGGGTTCCTATTTGAACAGCCAGCGTCAGATGAACTTCGGAATTTGCCGGCGTTCCTGGGTGGGGGACTATCTCGACGCAAACACCTATCTTGATATGTTTGTCACCGACGGTGAAAACAACCGGAGCGGATGGTCGAATCTGGAGTACGATCGGCTTGTCGCAGATGCTGCCGCTGAATTGGATGACGAAAAACGGTTGCGGCTGTTGGAGAGTGCCGAACGCATTCTCATGAAAGAGTTGCCAATAATCCCGATTTATTACTATGTATCGCGTAATCTTGTCCGGCCTTACGTCCGCGGATTTTACAATACGGCGGTCGATTTGCATCCGCTCGGCGCGATCTACGTGGATCGGGATGCCCGTGGGCGGAACGAGTACCTAAGTTCCGAATAGTTCAAGTCGCAACAAAACTTCGATACTGCGCCGTAAGGCCCGTTGACAGGCAGCATGATTAGCGATCGTCAACATCCGCCACCTGGGAGAACAGAGGGGTGATCTCTTTTCTGGTCAAGCGGTTTCTCTGGATGATTGTGACGCTCTGGGTGGTTTTCACGGTCTCTTTCTTTTTGATGCGTGCTGTTCCGGGAGGGCCGTTTGATAGTGAGCGGAACCTACCACCGGAAATCGAAGCGAACATGATGCGCCGCTACCACCTCGATGACCCTCTTTGGAAGCAGTACTGGCGGCAACTATCGAATACGGTTCGGGGTGATCTGGGGGACTGCTTTCGACGAGATCTACCTGTCGATCGTTACATTCGTGAGGGGCTTCCCGTCTCAGCCGCACTAGGGCTTTTGGCTTTGGTCTTTTCGATGGTGCTGGGAATCACGGCAGGAATTGTTTCGGCAGTTTATCGTGGATCGGTGAGCGATCTGACCTTGCGTTCGGTGGCAACTGTGGGAATTGCCCTCCCAAATTTTGTCATTGCGGGACTTGCCATCATCTGGTTCGTATTTCTGTTTCCGGTATTCCCGGCTGCCGGTTGGGGATCCGTTCGACAACTCATCCTGCCCGCCTTCTGCCTGGGAGCTCCCTATGCCGCCTATGTCGCACGAATCATGAGAACCAGTATGCTCGATGTGCTTTCGCAGGATTACATTCGTACGGCGCGGGCCAAGGGGTTGACCCAACGGCAGGTTGTCTTGCGCCATGCTTTGCCCGGAGCTCTCTTGCCGATCATGTCATTTCTCGGGCCGGCAACAGCTGGCATCCTTACGGGATCATTGGTGGTCGAACGCATTTTCTATATCCCAGGACTGGGATCCCATTTTGTTCAGGCGGCACTCGATCGAGACTACACCTTAGCGATGGGACTCGTTCTGCTGTATACCGTATTGCTCTACACCATGAACGTACTGGTCGATATTTCCTACGCTCTGCTTGATCCTCGGATCGAACTGGAATAACGTGCAATGCCGGGATCCGAGCATCATCATTCGAACGCAAGCGACGTACGTACGTTGACCAAGGGGGTTTCGTTGTGGCAGGACGCCTGGCGAAAGCTTCGGTGCAATCGCGTTGCCATGTTTAGCATGTGGATCCTGGTGGCGATTTGCGGGCTTGCACTTTTGACGCCGCTGCTTCCACTCGATCCTCCCGATCGCGATCGTACCCACCTGCAGTACGAGCCGCCTCAACTGACTCCCCTTTTCAGGCCAACCTTTTCACTCGATGTAAAAGCGATTCAGAAGACGTCGGCGATCGTGGCAGCCCGCGGTGATTCACAAACCCTTGAGCAACGCCAGCAGGCCAAGGATGTTTTGCAAAAGCCCTATCGCGCAGCAGGATTTCCCGACCTGGGCCCGTTGAGTCGCTGGATGGTGGGAGCCCGTTATTGGTTGTTCGGCCATTGGTCCCTCGGTCCCGTGGCAGGACGGGACTTGCTGGGCCGTGACATTTTCTCGCGCCTGTTTTGGGGAGCCCGCGTCTCTTTGATTGTGGGGCTTGTCGCTACGCTCGTCTCGTTGCTGATCGGCGTGACCTGGGGTGCAGTGGCCGGATATTGCGGCGGATTTATCGATGACCTGATGATGCGAATTGTTGATATCCTCTATTCCATACCGTTCATCTTCGTCGTGATTTTCATCATCACAATTCTCGGGCAACGCGATATCAAGATGACGCTTGAATTGGTCGGGATTGACCGAATTACGATCTTTTTCTTGGTTGTCGGTGCCATCTATTGGTTAACGATGGCCAGGGTGGTGCGGGGACAAGTGATTTCACTCAAGCATGAACCCTTCATCGAGGCGGCACGCGCGCTCGGGGTGAGCCGGCCGGCCATCATCTTCCGGCACATCCTGCCTAATCTGATAAGCATTGTCATTGTCTACCTTACGTTGACGATTCCCCGAGTCATGCTGTTTGAAGCATTTCTCTCTTTTCTCGGTTTGGGAGTCGAACCACCAGACGTCTCCTGGGGGTTGTTGGCGAACGAGGGAATCAAGGTGATCAACCCGGTTAGGATTTATTGGTGGTTGATCGTTTTTCCGAGTGTGGCACTCGGTATCACGCTCTTCTCCCTCAATTTCCTGGGCGATGGTTTGCGCGATGCACTCGATCCCAAGATGGAAACGAAGTAGCTCATTTTTCCGAGCTCGCAGCCTTAATGATAGATCTCCGTGGGCCGCTTTTTCCATCTCGCAAAGCGCCGACCAAAAACCAGGCTGTGATCGCATACAACAGAGAAGAAAACCCGATTGCGGCAACCAGGCAAACCGGGAAATAGTCCCGTAACAACACCAAAGCGGGGGGTTCTGCGCTTCCGGGAATCCGCCGCGCCACGCTCCGCCCCTGCGGATCTCGTCCCTGACGAACGTCTTCACGCCACGTTTCCCATTGGCTGTGGGCAGCTGGCGTTGTCAGTTCTAGCAGAGCCCAGCGACGAGCAGAAAATGTTAACCCCACAATTGGAAAGATGACAATCAGATAGCAGACGACGAATTTACCCATCGACCCGGAATACCTTCCCACTAAGGTTGTGTTGTTTCACCTGGTGCGAGGAGATCAAGAGCAATACTGGTCATCGCGTTGATACCAGTTTGCAGCGTTGCTTCCGCATCGGGATAGAACAGGGGGGAATGCAATGAAGGCGGTGGAATGCCTTTCGAGGCGTATTCGTTGAGTCGGTCCTGGCGAACCGACCCAAGCTTGAACATGCAGATCGGTACACCCGCCTCTCCGTAGAGACTAAAGTCTTCGCCTCCCATCGAGGGCGCCGATTCTTTCACTCGAGGGTCTCCCAGTGTTTGCTTCAGTATCGAGACGACCTGGTCCGTAAGTTGGGGGTCGTTGTAGAGCGAAGGAGTTCCTTCAGAGATGACAACCTTGGGTTCCGGAGCTCCAGCACTCGCGGCGGCCGCTTGCGCCTTGCGCCGGATTGCCTCATGAAGCCGCTGGCGTACTTGCGGTGTGTAGCTCCGCACGGTCAGTTGCAGGTGACAATCGTTGCCGATGATATTGTGTTTGGTGCCACCATGAATCGATCCAACCGTAATGACAGCGGGTTCGATTGGCTTCACTTCACGGCTGACGATCGTTTGCAGGTCAAGGACAAGACGAGCGGCGATGACAATCGGGTCAATGGTTGTTTCTGGATAGGCCCCGTGTCCCCCACGACCCATGACCGTAATGTCGACACTGTCGACATTGGCTTGAGAATAACCACTCCGATATTGAACCTCCCCTGCAGCTGTGTCATGGGAAACGTGTAAGGCAACGGCAAAATCGGGACGAGGAAAACGGACAAACAGGCCGTCCGCCAGCATCGCTTCGGCACCAGCTCCCCGTTCCTCGGCCGGCTGGCACAAAAAGATAACGGTGCCAGCCCATAAATCACGATGTGCGCTCAGAAAGCGAGCGGTACCAATCAGGTTGGCCATGTGGATATCGTGTCCGCAAGCGTGCATGACGCCGACGGTTGCACCACGGGGATTGGATACACGAACCTGGGAAGCGTAATCGAGTCCTGTTTGCTCAGTGATCGGCAGCGCGTCCATGTCTGCCCGTAGCATCAGTACCTTGCCAGGACCATTTTGCAGCAGGCCAACGACGCCGTATCCCCCTATCTCCTGGTGGACGTCGGTACCGGCGTTTCGCAATTCATCAGCGAGCCGCTGGGAAGTCTGTTTTTCTGCAAAACTGAGTTCCGGGTTTTGGTGGAGCTCTCGATAAAGCGATACGACCGCTGGCAGATTCGTCGTCAGCCATGCATCTTTCGAAGGGGCAGCAGCGAGGGTCCATTGAAGGGGAAAACTCACCGCAAACCCAAGTAACACCACGAGTTGTCGTGTCGCGGAGATTTTTCCCCATCCAACGCTTGTCAAAGGGGCCGTGGAACGGTATCTTTGCTGCATCTATATGCCTTCTCTCATTCGAGCCTGCCCGGTAGTTCATCCGCCGGGCAGGCTTTTCATTGGTGGTTTCTATTCTGGGTTGGTTGCTTGAATCGGGCTGACTGATTGTCCGTTTTTTGCTGGTTGCCCTTGCGTGCCGCAGTTGTTTGATCTTTCCCCTATTTTATTTCTGAGATGGCCTTTGGTGCAAGGGTTGGCCGAGTTGTTTGTGGATGTGCGCCATGGGCCCGCAGCAGTGTTGTTCACCGATCGATTGGACAGGTCCTTGGAATAGTCTGTCCCGAGGTTTTCTGCCTGCGACCTGACAACAGCGTCGCCTGGACACCTGGCCGGTTCAGGGGTGGATCACCCGGGCAGGTTTCCACTCTCCGGAACTCGCCAGCATTGCCAGTTGCGGAACGATTGCGCGCAGCGCTCGTGAGCGATGACTGAGAACCCGTTTAACAGTTGGGCCCAGTTCTCCGAAGGTGCGGTGATATTCGATCACTTCGAAGAGCGGATCATAGCCGAAACCATTTTGCCCGCTTGGTGCGAAGCGAATGCGCCCACCACAGGTGGCATGACTTTCGGCGCGAACGTTTCCTGCCGGATCCGAAACGGTCACGTGACAAACGTAACGTGCGGTGCGTTGGTGAAGAGGTAGCTCTCCCAGTTCTTCCAAGAGCCGGCGATTATTGTCTTCATCACAGGCATTTGGGCCGGAATAACGTGCCGAGTAGATTCCCGGCGCACATTGAAGTGCGTCGACCTCGATTCCGCTGTCGTCGGCCATCACCCAGCGATTGAGGTGCCGAGCTTGTTGGACCGCTTTTTTTTTCGCATTTGCGGCAAACGATTCCCCGTCTTCCACAACATCGATCGCTTGATCGACTTCCGCCAGGGTCACGATGCGAAACCGACACGGGGCGAGCAGTTCAACCAGTTCTGCGCCTTTTTTGCGATTGTGTGTGCCGATTACCAGGTCCCAAACCACGCGATCGCTCCCTCTGATTAACAAACTGGAACGACCTATCCTTGAGCGATTGGCTTGCTACTGCAAGTGGGTTTTCAAACTAACGTTTCATGTACGCAGTCGAGAGCGAGCGTTTTGGAACCTCAATTACGGTTGGTGTAATGTCCATGGGAATGGTGCGGAGCAACTGCTTTCTCTTCAGGATTTTGACATGTTTGGGATTGAGCCTGGTGGTCACCTGACCATGTTTGCTTGCAAATGAGGTGGAAAACTGCCGGAGTGCCTGTTCCCGGCGGTGACGGTTCTCCGTGTCATCACCGATAGCGTTAAGAGGGTCTGATGGCGTGTCGTAAGCGGCGCCAAACCTGCGGACAACCAATTCGATTTCGCTGGTTGGCATGACGCGGCCATCGGGTAATTGGCGGCCGGGTCGGTCAAAACTGCCGATGGTTACAATGCTTTCACAGCGGTTGTGGAACTCATAAGCTTCCCAGTCGTGTTTGCGAAGTTCTTTTGTGAGCAAGTGTGCGTTTTCCGCTGCTGCAACCAACCCGCCTCCACGTTTTTCTTTTCCGCGACGATTCTCGGAATTGGTGGAGGTTTGCAGGATCGAGTTACTTCGGAACGTCGCAACTCTAACGCTGTACTTACCTTTACAGTCCAGCAAGCTGTGTTGGACTCCCTTGTTGATCTGCTCGACAAATTTGTCTACGCCTTTGGGTACGAAGTACTCGCGGGGCAAGAGCGGGTTGGATGTCATGAATGCCTTACTCATCGGGCCGCGGCGGCGGTGTGCGCCCATACGCGCCAGCACCGTGTCCTGCCAGGCCCGAACTTCCGCCATCGTTTGCGAGGTCTGCACGCTGTTTTTTTTAAGTGTCTCCGGCTCCATCAATTTGATTTGTTTCAGAATTCGTTGACCTTTTGTGTCATCGACGGTCGCAAAATTGCCAACCAGCACCGCCCATTCTCGCCTGACTCCATCCTGTTGGTAGCGTCGTTTGATCGGTGCTCCCGAGTTGTCAATTCCACGACCTGGCGCGGTCCCTGGTTGCCCAAAGGTCATTTCGTACATGTAGGCGGGTAGATTGAAACGGCGGCGAAACTCCAGGACCAATTCGTTGGCTTGTGCTTGAGCTCCTTCTCCACTGAAGGTGGTGGTCAGGATCAACCAGGGGCCATTTTCTTCGGTAAGGTCGTAGCCGCTTTGAGGGTCAGACTCGACTTGATCGACAGGTAGAAAACGTCGGAAAAGGCTCTGAGCTTCTGCCACCTTGCTGCTCGCCACGCAGATGCAAGCGACGAGTCCCAACCTTCCTAAGAGCGTACCTATTTTCATTCGAATTTCTCCCGTATGGGGCCTCCGACGAACGGCAAGGCCTGGAAAAGAAGTGGCGAAAACTAGCAGATCGGCGGGGGAACAGCTAGAGAAATCTGGCCCGCCGCGAGTTGGTTGCGGTGTCCCCGGTTAGCGGGTGGGGTGTCACTCGTAGCGGCACGATTCGTGGTAAACGCTAGCACATCATGCACCTTGGTTCCCTGACCGCTAGAATGGGGCAACTACCGATATCTGACGGGGTAACCGTCGAGGTGACCGATTCACCGAACCTTGGTGTGGGGGCCCTTGACAGGATCATTGCCATGCAAGCTTTGATTCGTTCTCGGAGATCAAATCCGCGATCACGACCATGCCCGTAAAACTGCTCATCGACTTGCCATTGTCATCCTTCTACAATTGCTTGTCGTCATGGTCATGCCCTTCAATTTGTCGATTCGCTGATCTGGCGGTGGGGCTAGCTGACCGCTGCCGGATGCGAGATACTAGTGTTTGGTCGAGCCGAACTTTGTGGCCATGGCCAGAGACGCGAGTTTGGAGACGAGTTGCCACATGGGCCACGCCCCCCAAAGATTCGTTGGGCGGAGCCCCGGGTTGAACTTGGAAAATGGGACAGGCAGCCTTGGAGAATAGGACAGGCAGCCCTGTGGTCAGGAACCCTGTCTTGGCGGGGCTTGCGTCAAGTCTTGTGGCCGGTTGCCCTTGTCACGGGGACTTGCCGACAAGTCTTTTAGGAGTTTTGCTGAATCTTGGCTTTTGTTTGAACACCGAAAAATGGCTCACGACTTTTCGCCGTGGGCTTACAACGACCATCAAGGATTTATGCCAGGTACTTGCGTTGTAGGACTGCAATGGGGCGATGAGGCCAAGGGCAAGATTGTTGATCTGCTCACTGGTCAGCATGATATTGTGGTGCGTTACCAGGGGGGGGCGAACGCCGGGCATACGGTCGTAGCCGGTGACGAAGTCTACAAATTGTCGCTTCTGCCAAGTGGGGTATTGACGCCAGGGGTCACCTGCGTGATTGCTGGCGGGGTGGTACTTAACCCGGCCAAAGTCATTGAAGAACTCAACGAATTGGCGAGCCGGAACGTAGAAGACCACGACAATTTGAGAATTAGCGATCGAACTCACGTGATCTTTCCCTGGCATTTTGCCGAGGATTACGTCCTCGATCGTTCCACTGCGGATGGTGAGAATATCGGTACCACGCAGCGGGGTATTGGCCCATGCTATCGCGACAAAGTTGGCCGTTCCTATGCTTTGAGAATGGGGGATCTTTACCGAGATACGTTTCGCGAGCGCGTCGAACGAATCACGGAAGAAAAAAATCGCATGCTCTCGGTCCTTTATCCCGAGGGCGAATTCAAGAAACTCGACGCCGCCATCATCTCCAAAGATTACTCTGGTTTTGCTGAGCGCCTCCAACCCTATGTTTGCGATACGACCGAGTTGTTACTTTCGGCTGTTGAATCGGGGAAAAGGGTCTTGTTCGAAGGAGCTCAGGGTGCCCTGCTCGATGTCGACCATGGCACGTATCCCTTCGTGACCAGCAGCAACAGCTCGGGGGTTGGGGTTGCCAATGGTTCGGGCGTGCCGGGACGCCACGTGGAGCGGGTGATAGGTATCGTCAAGGCCTACTCGACGCGGGTGGGAGGAGGTCCATTTCCAACGGAGCAAGACAACGATACGGGACAATATCTGCGAGATCGCGGTAACGAATATGGTACGGTTACACGAAGACCGCGACGCTGTGGTTGGCTTGATGCGGTGGCAATTCGTTATACAGCTCGCTTGAGCGGCGTGGATGAAATTGCCGTCATGTTGCTGGATGTGGTAAGTGGCCTTGAGGAACTGAAGGTTTGCACATCCTATGACCTTGAGGGGAAAAAAACCAATATTTTCCCTAGCCACGTCGATGATCTTCGCAAAGTAGTTCCTGTCTACGAGACCATTCCGGGATGGAGTGAGGAGGTAACGGGTTGTCGCACCATGGAAGATTTGCCTTCGGCTGCCCGCAACTATCTCGATCGGGTGGAACAACTCGTGGGGCGTCCCATCACGATGGTTTCAGTTGGTCCTGACCGTGAGCAGACCATTACGTTGTAAGCCTGGCAATCGTACTGGAAAATTGATACTTCAACTAACGTGCATTTTAGATGCCCATCGATCAATCTGCTCTGGTCCCCGATATCCCCAGCAAAGGCTTGCCCCGGCACGTCGCCATTATTATGGACGGCAATGGTCGTTGGGCCCAACGACGAGAATTACCCCGCATCGAAGGGCATCGTCGTGGGGTTACAACGGTTCGCAAGATCACAGAAAAATGCTCGGAACTTGGAATTGAGTACCTGACGCTCTACTGCCTTTCCAGTGAGAACTGGAAACGTCCGTCAGCCGAAATTGACTTCCTGATGCACCTCCTCCAGCAGTACATGATTGAGGAGCGGGGAACGATCATGCAAAACAACCTGCGGGTCCGGATGCTGGGACGGAGAGCGGCAATTCCCGAACACGTGCTTTGCGAACTCGACAAGACGGTAGAGATGAGCCAGGTGAACACGGGAATGTGGCTCAACCTGGCGATCAACTATGGTGCTCGTACTGAGATTGTCGATGCCGTTCGAGCCATTGGCGACAAGGTCCAGTCGGCACGCCTCGACTGGCACGACATTGATGAAGCAACGATTGCCGATCACCTCTACACTGCTAAAATACCAGATCCTGATCTCTTGATCCGCACCGCAGGCGAACTCAGGGTGAGCAATTTTTTGCTCTGGCAGATCAGTTATGCCGAGATTTGGGTGACTGATCAATGCTGGCCTGAGTTCGACGAAAGCTCGCTCTGCCAGGCAATCAATGATTTTACCACCCGGGATCGGCGGTTTGGAGGGCTCAATCTGTGAGTTGCCGAAGGATCAATTTGCCCACAGATTATCACTACTGTCCGGTCAGAAGTCGAATAGTGGAAACTGGTTAGGGAAAGGGATATCTGGAAAACGGTACGCCGAGTTGGTGAGGAGCTGTAAAATCAGGTGTTTTCTCGAAGGGGTTGACACTCAGAATTTGGAGGATTTCGGAGAGGCTTCGTTCGATCTTTAGTTCTTTCTTGACAATGGCAACGAGCACGTAAACGCAGATGGCGATCCAGACTTGGGTCCGTACGGCGCAGGGCGACGTGCCATAAAAGGCTTTGATTCGCAGATGTTGTTTGATCCATTTGA
>CAUZEA010000015.1:0-72815 GCA_963578605.1 Planctomycetota bacterium | reverse complement strand
CGTACGACTTTGTGTCGGATCGGACCGAAGATGGTCGTCAGCTACGGCTGTTGGTGGTGGTCGATGAGTACACTCGCGAATGCTTGGCGCTGGAAGTGGCACGTTCGTTTACTTCCCAGGACGTGCTGGGCGCGTTGCAATACCTGTTTGCCGTTCGGGGCAGGCCCGAACACATCCGCAGCCGACCAACGCAGCGCGTCGGTGCCCGCGGTCCAGAGTTCGTAGCAAAAGCCGTTCGCCGTTGGCTAGCCCAAGGGGAGGTTGGAACGCTGTTCATCGCCACAGGCAGCCCTTGGGAGAATGGCTATGTCGAGTCGGCGGGCGGCAAGCTACGCGACGAACTCTTGAATCGAGAGCTGTTCTTGAGCTTACGGGAGTTCAGCCACTGGGACAAGTGGATCGACATGGGTCGTGAGAAAGGAGTGAAGGTCTATCCGTGTCTGAGCTGGACCGGCTCAAAAAAACGCCGTGGCCCTGCGACCAAAGATGAGCAACCGGCTGTGCGAATGCGCAACCTGCTCGCCCGTACGATGAACATTTACCGGGCGGGGGGTGAGGGCCTGTATATTTTCAATTTGCCTGACGGCCCATTTCCGCCCAGTCATCCAATCTACAGACAACTGGGCGACCCGGAGTTGCTGGCCACGCTCGACAAGGACTATTTCCCTCACGGTTACTGGCGGGTGATGACGACTGATCCCTACCGCTTCCGGGTCCGGAGTCCGTTTGTGGAGATTCCGATTCCGCCTCGACCTGAGCAAAAGGTGACACTTGCCGCGGGTCAATCGATCGACGTGCAGATGCTCGTGGGAGATGATATTAGCGGGGCGCCCAAAAATCCGGTAGTTACCTTGAGTCTCGGGATCGCCGATCTCAAGACGGATGAGCCGATCAAGGCCGCTCTCAACTCGCATCCGCTTGGCCCTGGCAAGGTCATCTTCGACAACTGGATCACCTATCCGGTCATGAATGACTGGCTCGTCTCCGGCGACAATAGCGTTACGATCAAGCATAAGAAAGGCTCCACGGCAGCCGTTGTCGTGCGCGACGTGCATATCAAGGTCGATTACTAGGATTGTGTGTGAGACATTGTAACCGGCCTGTTGCATGGTTTTCACCACAAGTCTTTGCCGAACACACACGTCAAAGATCCCTTGTTACCGGGATGCCCGGCGTTGTTTTTCAGTAACGTGTCCTTGTATTTGGCAAATAAAAATACGCGTCAACCACAGAACGCTAGACATTGCAGCAGGACAACGTTGTGGGGGCGGGTTGCATCAAAAAGAACGACCACGTGCGGGTCAGCGTCGGAAAATTAAGTGATTGGACCAGCCTGCGCATCACTGACGCAGAATCAGTATGTCGCCGCGTGAGGTTTTTTAGAAACGCTGAATTTCACCCGGACTTTGTACTGACTTCTATATTTTGATAATGGTTTTCATCGCGCCGAGTCGACCGTTGGTTCCAAAGGTCAGTTCTTTTAGCCTCAAAAGTCTGCGGTTCTTGCGATGTGTCCACCAGTGCCATTTAAAACCACCAACTAAGATCAGGCTGGCCACTACGAGAGCCATCACAAAATCCAAAAGGTAGGGCGACCTTTATCCCACTTAACTTCCCAATCAGCTCTATCAGTGGATCGATAACGGTTCCGGCCACAACGATCGCAAAAACTGCCGTGACAGTCATATGAACGGGTTCACGTCGCGTCTGCCAATTCCGCCACTCTGGTACGGTATACGTGGCGGCGGGTTTATGGCATTTTACGATGGCTGTCTATCGCGTTTTCCAGACACTGTACCGTTCAGCGTACCCTCTCGGCCCACATCAAGAACAGGGTGACCATAACACAATACCTGGGAGCTTGCCGGTCTACCGAAACCGAAATCCGTAAAGGTCTGCGTCCTGCACCATGATGTAAAGCCGTACCGTCTTGCCCATCAGCGACTTGAGGTCTGCCTCCTTCCAGCGGACGTTCTGTTCGATGCAGTCCGACTCGATCGGCACGCAGTCAAGAATGTGAAATCCCTCTTCCAGGTGAGTCCGGTCCCAGCGGTCTTTGACCATGTAGTGCGGCAAGATTGCCTTAAAACCCCACGCACCTTGTTTGTGGGGGATCACTTTGTCGATGCCGATACCGACGCGTACGTTGCCGCGGCTGCCGTCGACGTTCAGCTGCAGCGTTTTGCCGGTGACTTTGACCGGTTTGGTAATCAAAATCTGTTCGATGTTGCCCGCAGTCAGGCTGACGTAGCGATTGTGCTTTTGCACGTACAAAGCACCTTGGATCAGGGAACGGCGGCCGTCTTTGTAGTAGTTGTGCCCCGCATGATCGCCGTTATAGACAGTACCGTAGAACCAGTCTTCATCGCCCACGTGTAAAGGTGGGCAGTCGACACGGACCATTCGATCGTAGCTGTCCTGTTCGGTACCGTGCGGAATCCAGGCTTCGCGGCTAACGGTCCGACCCCATGTCTTTCCGCCGTCGCGGCTGGTAACAATTCGGACTTCCTTCGTGCCCTTGGCGGTGTCCCTGCCAATGATCCCACGATGGTTATTGGTGGCTGCATGCGTCATGTCACCGGTGAACCAGGAAAGAACCCCCAGGACGAATCCTTCTATGTGCAAACCCATCACTCCGTAGACTTCATCAAAATAACGCGGATCGGTGCTGTCGTGCGCATCGGGGTAGATGTAGTGCTCCAGTTTCCAGTTCTTGAGATCGGGTGAAGCGTACCGGCCACCGCATCGGGTGGGTGGATGGTTGGGGGCTTGACGCATCGCCACCCATTCCTTGTTGATGTCATCCCAGAATTCCAAGGCGTTGTAGTGGGAGGGCTTGTAGCCACCTGAGTCGACAATACCATCCTGCCATTTGGGGTCGTTGATAAAATCAGGCAGTTCCCGGCAAAAGCCAACCCGTTGATTGACACGGAAGTCCAGGCCGATCGCATACCTCTTCTCCGGGTCGCGGACGTTACCAAATTTGAACATGTCCCGTGGGTGGCCACACGGCAGGATGTTGTTGGCCTTGCTCATTGGGCCGCCGCTGATTCCCTGCGGGTAGCCCGGGCGTTGATGGACCTCGGTCGGTCCGTCGACCATGTTCAAGACCGGCTTTTCCCAGTGGATCCCGTCGTCGCTCGTGGCATAGGCAATCTGGTTTTTCGAACCGCCACCGGGACGCCAGTAGAGAGCCTGGTAGTAACATTCGTACCCTCCTCCTTTGCGCGGCCCAACATACCAGGGGGTAACTCCGAACGTCTCCCACGGTTGGTCCGGCTTCAGGACCACCCCGCGCGGCTTGGGATGGTGCAGCACTCGTTGAAACCCGGTACTTCGGGTGATGATGTGGTCGTCCAGGAACAACTGCCAGTGCGGCTGGTCGGCGTGCGGGACCTCGCCAGCGACTGGACCGAGGTGCCCTGCGGCCGGTTGTTCGTTGCCAGAGCGGGCCAGGACAAAGACCTCCGCCAGGCCCAGCTGTGGGTCACTGTAGCTGGACATATTGTGAAGCCGAACGTAGCGGGAGCGGGTACCGGCGGGAAAGTGGTAAACCACGTCCGGCATGCGGGCCTGGACCTGGGCAACATCAGGCATTTTGACCGTGGTGTGGTCCACGTCATAACGAACACTTCCCAACTGGCCGGCGCCGGCCGTCTCGGTCGAAGTCTGAATCGTAAGTTGTTTGACCCGGCGACCGATTTCCGGCCCATCGTTCCAGTTCCAGATCCAGATCTGACCAAGGTCGGTGACCTCCGGAAGTTCCAACTCGACCCATGCGTTTTGATGGTCCCCCTTGGCAGACATCCACATGCCCTGTGGCTTGGGATGCTCCGCTGGCTCGTCCAGGTACGATTCGTGACCCGGGAAATCGCCTTGGCCCTCCATGGCGTTACCTTCGTGGGCAACGCACGACACGACCCGCCGATGGTGCCCGATCAATCCATACGGTGCGTTGCCGCCCGTGTCCGGATCGTAGTGGACCGCCCCGAGTCGCAACGTGTCGACATGCCACAGCTTCGGGTCCGCCGGTACATGAGTGCTTGATGAAGCAGAAACACGGACCGGGACCACCACCTCATTCGCCAGGGAAAAAGTGGTGAGAACTACAACCACCAAAAGAGACAACAAGGTTCGCATCGTGGAAAATCCTCTCTGAGACTTACTATCTATATATGCAGGTCGCGGAAAATTTAGTTTTACGCTCCCACCAAGCAGCAGGACTGCTTCCTGTAAAACTACGGCACTGGCGCGGTTAAACTGCCGGGGTTCCATTCGATATTGACCGGGAAGGTCCAGGTACAAACAACCGGTAAAAGCAACAGGCCCGACGAGACCCAACCCAGGGAAATCGTGGACCATCCTATCTTTCCTCTGTATCCATTAGAGCGAATCTTGACATGCGCCGCAACAAGTGCCGTCAAGTTTATGCACGCCACGCGGATTAAGGAGGCATGGCCCCGTCGTCATCCCCCGCTTTACACTGGCCTGGAGGGTCCGTGGAGATGTGCTGCACCGTTCTCCCAAAGAGGGCATTTCGCCGGGTTGCCTACCTGTCGATTTTCTGCCACTCGCCCAGGTCGCTACTTTTGAGCGAGGCGAGGTTGGTCCGCAGCGTGTCGACACCTTCTTCAAGCGTACATAGAGGACGCGCCTTACCATCGATGCTGTCCAAAAAGACGTTGGCTTGTGCCACGTAAAGGGCGTCGCGTTCGGGCAATTCCACCGGATGGTGATTCCACGATCCGGCCGGCTCTTTGACCCATGACCAACGGACCCGTTTAAAGTCGCATTGAAGGGTTCCTGTTTCGCAGGTCACCGTCATCATGAGTTCATTGGATGCTTCATACATGTTGAGCGTGTAAACCGCCATGACGTTGCCGTGGCGTGCGAGCGTCTGCACGGTGTCTTCGACTTCGACCCCATCGAGCGCAAGGTGCGTTGCATCAGTCACCAGGCGAGTGCACGGCCCCACGAGCCACTCCACCGAATTGTACAAATGGGTCATCGCGTCCTGAATCGCCCCGCCCCCATCTTCGCGCCGAGCAAAGTACACATCCCGGTAAGCGGGCCGAAAATGTGCAAACGGATGCCCCGACACAACACGAATTTGGAGCGGGCGTCCGAAACGGCCTGAGTCGAGTTGTTCTTTCAGGGCCTGTAACCCGGGATGGGCCCGCTGGCAATAACCGACTGCAGCGACCAGCGACCGCCGGGCAACCGTCTGGCGCAAAATATCAATCCCCTGGAGGTTCGTGCTGAGCGGCTTTTCGATCAACAGGTGACATTGCTGATTGGCCAAAAGGGTGGCCAGTCGCACGTGATGCGGGGCGGGCGTGGCAATCACGGCCCCGTCAAAGGCGCCGCCTGCAATCGCCGCTTCGATATCGGAAAACGAGTGCGAAATGCCATAACGGTCTGCGATCGTCGCCCGCAGTTCGTCGTTGGGCTCGCAAATCGCAAGTTCACATCGTCCGGTTGTTTGGAAACAACGCAAATGGCGTTCACCAATTGATCCCACACCCACGATTAGAATTTTTTTACACACAGCCTTTGAAAGTTCCCCGCTTTAGCACCCAAAGAAATCGCTCACAAACCAGACCCTCAGGGGAGGGACTTGTCCATCGGTGGTCATTCGTATCTCAAGGCCACCATGCTAGACTGGAAACCGAGCTCTTGTCAGGAGCAAACCGATGATCCAACGGAGGATGTCAGTATGTTTACCGTGATTCAACCCAATCCGATGCCTGGTTCTGCCCCCCCTCTGCCGACCTCACAGGCGATCCGGGCGGGTGACTATGTATTCCTGTCGGCACAATTCTCCGCTGATAAAACCGGTCAAATCGTAAACGGCAATATCGAAACCGAGACGCGTTTGACCCTGCAAAATGTCCGGCGCGTACTTCACCAGGCGGGACTCGACCTAAGCAGCGTTGTCCAGGTGCGATGCTACCTGGCAGATCGCAGTGACGTTGCGGTTTTCAATCAGGTGTACCAGCAGTTCTTCACCGAGCCCTACCCGGTACGGACCATGCTAGCTGGCTGTCTTCCTTGCGAGGGAAAAGTAGCGGTCGATGTCGTCGCTTACGCGGGCAAGTAGGTCATCCAGCGCACGACCAACAAAAACAACATTTTACACACCGGCAACTACCGCCGAGCGGGTGCCCCTTAGTGGTCATCGACCGGAAGCAACGTTTGGGGAGCACCAGACTGGGTGACCATTTCCACCAGGTTTCGCGTTGGCACTTCTTCGCTGGTGAGCATGCGCGCAACCGACGGCGGATCTTTGAACCCCGCCCCGGTGATCAGGCACACCACCTGTGCCTCGGGATCCAGGTACCCCTGGTCGAGCGCCGCAAGCACGCCCGCCAGGGCAGCCGCTCCGGCCGGTTCGCAAAACACCCCCTCTTCACGCGTCAAGCGCGACTGGGCAGCCCAAATTTCTTCGTCCGACACCAGGTGCCCCGTGCCTGACGATTTGCGGGCAGCATCGATCAACTCGTGGCCATCCAGGATACTGGCGCATTGCAAGCCGCTAATCTGGGTAGTCCACTCGACGGGCGTAGCGCGGTCGAGCCCGTCTCGCAGCGGGCCGGCAACCGTGTTGTTGCCCGCAGGCTGCACACACTCAATCCGCGGTGGGTGTGGCAGTTTTCCACAACCGGCCAAATCCTCAAAGCCGCGGGCCACCGCCAGGGTCAACCCACCGCCGCTGACGGGACTGAAAACGTGGTCGATGGGCCCGTCGATCGCTTCGGCAAGTTCGTAGCTGATCGTCTTGACCCCTTCCATGCCAACCGGGCTCCATGCAAATGCACTAATCTGCAAAGCGCCGCCAGGCTGCTCCCCTAGCCAGGTGAGATAGTCGAACACGCGGTGCGTCATCCGGTCGTCGGTCCCAAAGCCCTCGACCTTGTAGACATTTGCCCCATACGACCGCATTTGGTCGAGCTTGCCCGAGGGAGCCGTCACAATGACGCAAATTTCACACTGCATGCCAGCTGCCGCGCAGTGAGCCGCCAACGATGCACCGCTGTTGCCGCTTGTCGATGCAATACAATGCGACTGGCCCAACTGGCGCATTTTCGAGATGGCCACCGCGGCAAAGCGGTCTTTGTAAGACCCCGTGGGATTGCTGTTTTCGAGCTTGAAGAACAGGTTTTTCAAGCCGACCGCCGGGCCAATGCGGGCCGACCGAATCAACGGCGTATTCCCGGCCCCCAGGTCAACGCGTGCATCGGCCGGTATTTCAGGCAACCACTCTGCCCAGCGCCAGAGGCTCATCACTTGTTCCTCCTCAAACACACCCTAGGTCCCGAAAGGCCTTCCCTTGCTTCAGGACACACAACATTCAGGGGTGCACTACTTTCAGGACACTACATGCCAAGCAGTCGCAGTGCATTGCCCCCGCAGACGGCCGCCTGCTCGCTTTCGCTCATCCTGGTGTGTTCCACCTTGGCAACTCCACAGGCAGCATAGTGCAACGGCAAGCCCGTTCCAAACAACACGCGATCGGCACCCACCGCCTTGATCATTTGACCGAGCCCCTCAAATCCCTGCATGCATGAAATTTCGATCGTCAAGTTGGGGCAAGCCAACAGCGCTTCGACCGCGCTGGTGAATTCCAACAGGTAATTCGGGCCCGACAAAACCAGGTTGGCCTCCGGGTGCCGGGCAGCCAGTGCCGAAATCTTCCCGATTGGCAAGGGTGGAAAGCGAAAGTGCATCATCGGTCGGGTGGGCACAATGGTCACGATTCCCAGCTCACTGGCGGTCGCCACCATTTCATCGGCAAACCGGCTGTCGAGGTGATAGCCCTGGGCAAGTCCCGGGTAGAGTCGCACGGCACGAAATCCCTGGCCGACCAGCTCGCGTAAAACAGCACCACTGCCACCTTTCATCGGACTGATGCAGGCAACCGGGGTAAAACGATCTTTGTGGGCCTGTGCCACGGCAAGCGTTTCGTCGTTGGCCTCTCTCCAATCGCCGTGCAACCCGCGCAGTGAAGTAATGGCAGCCCGATCGATTTGAAATCGGTCCATGAGCCCCAGTACGTCCTGATCGCTCGTGTGCGGGAGGCGGTAATAAGGCCAGTGTCCGAAAAACGCATTGATGTCAAATCGCATTATTTACAATCCCAGCAGCCGCTCTACATTGCCACCCATGATCAACCGCTTTGCTTCTTCACTAATCTCGGCCCCTTCGACCTTGGCTCGCTGCACCCAGGGATCAAGCGCCGGCATGTCCGTACCAAACAGGATTTTCTCCGGACCAAGTTGGTCGACCGCATGTTCGATCATGCCATTGTCGATCATTGACGAGGCTGTATCGACATAAAGATTGGGATGTCGGGCGGCAACCTCCACGGCCAGGTGCCAGTTCCCCTGGGCATAAGGTGTGCCCCCCATGTGCGCCATGATCACCTTGGCCTCGGGGACACGTTGCATGAGTTGGTCGCATTCCCCCTGGTTGAAATGCCCCAACACGATCAGGTCCAAGTCGGCCACGGTTTCAAAAATTACCGTCGAACTGGCTTCGGCAACCGAGGAATCGGGGTGCGAGTAAATCTTGACCCCTCGCATTCCATATTGTTCAACGCAACGTCGAATCTCGTCGCTGGCGGCGCGCCCCAACCGGTGTGTGGGAATTGTCACATAACCGATCATGCGATCGCTGTACCGCGCCAAATCTGCACCCAACAAGTCATTGCCTTCGCGCATTTCGTAGAACAACGCGGTCAGGTGCGTCACCAACAGCCGGTCGAAGCCCAGTTGGTCTGCCCAGCCGATTAGCATTTCGGCATCGGCCTCCATCTGGACGTACTGGGTTGAGCCAATATGAACGTGCGCATCAATAATCATGTGGTGAGTGTTGAGTTTCAGGCCAGAAGTGTCAAGTAGCAATCACTTTTGCAAAAAAGAGGCGGACCCCACGGTTCTCATTCAGCCCCACACGAAATACAAAGAAGCTACTTGTTCGGAAGCAGGGTCGTCGCGGGAGAACAGCAGCAGGCCGTGCGAGTTCAGGCCAGTACAACGACCACGGGGCGCCATTCTGACTGGTTGGGCACTACTTACGAATTATTGCCGCCTGCAGCGGGGAGCAACTTGACCGGCGTGTCGTAATAGACCGCACATCCCCCTGCATCTGTCGCCTGGGCAGGGACCAGCGCGTTGGCACAACGGCCTGCGCTCAGCCAGCCACCCTTTTCCATCAGGATCACGTCTTTACGTTGACGGCTGTCGAATTTGAGCAGGACCGCCAGCTCGGCAATCTCCGATTCAATACGTGCTTTGTCACCGTCGGCAAATCCGGGAGCGGCGTCCGGGTGCACCACGGCGGTGGCCGGACCTTGCTGGGTTCCCGGAAGCCACTGTGACGCTTGTGCCTTCTCGGTCGAAAAAGCCATCAGGAACAAGGGGCGTTCAGAAGTTGGTACCGGAGGTTCGGCACACACCTGCTGGATCAGGTTGGCCTTTCCCGTGTGGGTCGAAAATTGGCGGTCGGAAAAAAGCACGGCGTGAGAGAGTGGATCGCGTACCGGGCCTCGACGCACGTTCTCCAGCGACGCCCCGCCGGGCGAGACCCGTTCTAAAATCCGCTTTTTCCAGGTATCGACGTCTTCTGAAAACTGTTCCCCCAGCCCAACCCGCGGCGCCAGCGCTTGGACAATCTCATAGTCTGTTTTGACCAAAGGTGGTGGAGGTACCACGGGCTTCGATTCGGCAATCCAGTGGTGACCGTACGACCCTAACAAGTCATCATCTTCGAGCAAGGTGGTGGTTGGCAAAACCACGTCAGCACAGCGGGCCGTATCGGTCAGGAAGGCATCGACGACAACGGTCAACTCACGTGACTCGAGTGCCCGCTTTACGGTCAACGATTCGGGTAGCATGGTCACGGGATTCGCCCCGGTCACCCAAACCATCCGAATCGGCGGATCGGCGGCTTCCAGAATACCAGGGCCCAGCAGCGGTTCGGGAATAGTCCGCGGCGCCCCCTCGGCGCCCTGGAGGAAAGACATGTTGAAATTACCGAGCCATTTGCTGGAAAAACAAACACCGCCACCTGGAATTCCCAGGTTCCCGGAAATGGCCCCCAAGCCGTCCAGAACACGAATCGTGGACGACCCATAGGCTTTGCGTTGAAGGCCCCAGCCCACCAGGATTGCCGACGGGCCATCCCCGTAATACTCGGCCAAGGTCTTGATCTCCTGGACACCAACGCCGGCCGTCCGGGCCCATTGTTCAAGCGTCCGTGAGTATGCCATCGCTCGAAATTCCTCGAGATGCTCACAATACGCATCGGCATTCGGGTCGCAGCGGCCGTTTTCAAAAAGCAACCGGGCGGTCCCAAGCGCAATCGCAATATCGCCCCCGGGACGCGGCTGGAGGTGGTGATCACAAAGGGTGGCCGTCTTGTGATAGACCGGGTCGATCAGGATCATGCGGGCACCACATTTTTTCGCCTCCTTGAGCACCGGTAGCAGATGAACACTGCTGACGTAAACATTCTTACCCCAAATAATAATCGTCTTGCTGTGAAGGAGGTCAAAGAAATCGTGGCTGTCCTTGTCGCCGAAATCGGTCAGCTGAGCCTCGTCTCCAGCCCCCGAACAGACGTTGCCCGATTTGACTGTCACCGGACCGAACTGCTCGAAAAAATAGTTCGTCACAAACTTCATCATTCCCATCGAACCGCCCGAACGGTAATGCATGATCGCCGCAGGGCCCGACTCGTCCCGGATTCGCTGCATCCGGTCTGCAATAAAATCAAGTGCCACCTCCCACGTGACAGACTCAAACTTTCCTCCCCGTTTCATCAGGGGGGTTATGATTCGGTTCGGGTCGTATTGGAGTTCAAGAAACCGACTCGTACGGTGGCAAAGAAAACCACCGGTGATCGGATGGTCCTTATCTCCCTGCAGTTGCACAACTTTCCCATCCACGACCGTGGCTACGATGCCACAGGCATCGGGACAATCCCGATTGCAAATGGTCCGTTTTTGCTCACCCTTGGGACTGGACATACGTTGCGAAGGGTTTGAATGGGGGGAGTGGCGTAGTTTTCGGCGAGTTGTGTTGGCCTTTTAAAAGTAATGTGCTCATGTGGCCGGTAGTATAAGCCTATCGTGGAAAACAAGAGTGGCCAACAAGAAAACGGCCTGGCGGACCTATTGGATGGCTCCACCGGTTCACAGGCAAACCGGGTTCCCGAACCAGTCGCGGTCGTTTTGGCCCTTTTGGCCCTGGCCACGGTGCCACTCCGACGGCACTGCGACTAAATGCTTCGGCCCCCGCAGCAGGTTCAGGCAGACCTGGAACATCACGGCGTATGCCAGGAAAAGGTCAACGGCCGCCGATCGTACAGCCACAGATGACGGCGGAAGTCCCTAGTCGATGTCGACGAGCGTGGAACGCCACTGTCGATGCTGGCTCACACCGGCGGAGCAATTTATTCCTTTACGAGGTCGCCGTTGATGATGATGTCGCCAATGTAGGTCCTCTGTTTTTCGAACACGTTGGTGTCGTCAAGATCTATATTTCTCTCGGCAAACATGGTTACCTTGTCGATCGGCTCCGAATCGATCTGAATTTTAACGCGGTGTTTTCCCGGCGGCAGGTCGTCGGCGAGTATCAGCGGTTTAAGGAAATGCCGGTAGGGATTCGAGGATACGTAAAAGAAGGTCGTATCGAACGGGTCCTGGTCGTCAATCTGAACCAGCAACCGGCCAACGTCAGGGCCTTTGACGCCATAAAGTCCGACGGCCGAACCACAAAATGTGAACTCAATCGAGGCATCCGGAGATTCCGCCATCCATATTGCAGGCATAAACGGCGAAAATTGTTCGGCAATGCTGTTTGACCGGGGCGATAATTTTTTCCAGCCGGAACTTACCGTGACATCGTCAAGTGGTATCAACTTTACCTCCTGCCAGTTATCATCCGCCAGAGGTGGAGGAATTTCCCGTTTAGGGGGAAGAGATGCATTTTCAATTGCCGGCAGAGCTCGCTGGATGGCGTCCAAGTAAAGTTCGTGGCCCGTTTCAGGATATGGATGTGCGCCGTCCGGACTGAACACGATTTTGCCGTCGATCATGCCAGAGCCATCTGGGGGCAGCGGAGCAACAAAGTTCAATTTGCCTGCCTTCAGGAGCTGGGCGACTTTCACCACCATGTGAATCGTGGGGACTCGATAGTGTTCGGCAACCACTTCCATAACTTCCGCTGACGGCTGATAACTGCCCTTAAGGAGATAGTCAACCTGGTGAATTGTTGCCGTGTAGACAAAGCACATATCCGTGGTGATATCGTTGGCAAGAGTTTTTCGGACCATGCCCTCAAAAGTTTTCTGAGAGAACTCACCGCTGCCGTCATTGACGGAAAATTCTATGAAGATCAGGTCAGGCGCGTGGTCGAGGATGTCTCTTTGGATCCTGGCCACGCCGAGAGTAGAATTGGTGCCGGTGATGGCGGCATTGATTTCCCTGAAGTTTATGTTGGGATACTTTTGTCGGAAATAATCAAGCGTTTTGGGCCGCCATCCTGGCTGTGCGGTAATGCTGCCACCAATGTAAGCGATCGTGATGTCCTCTCCACGCTCAATCTTGCTGAAGAAGTTTGGCCAACCACCGCGGGCATGAGATTCCGGAAGATTTTCCAGTTGATCGTTGGCAGCTGACTTGTTTGCAACCGCTGCCCATAGGGCGACCAGGGCGAAAAGGTACGTTACGGAGTTTGTGGTTTTGGGCATTGGCTTGCGATTATTCTTCGTTCCGAGTCGACGGTCCGATTCGGGTGGTGTCGATTTATTTGAAGCCTAATGCGAGTGCAGGCGATTCGGCTTTGAGCCGGTAATCCCCACTCTCGAAGTCTACGAACATTGGGTCGGTGACTTTCGAGTGGGTGTCAAAACCGATCTCGCGCCATTTGAGAAACGATCCGTTTTCGACGCCAGTCACTTTGCGTTTAGCACCCGCGGTCTGAAAATAGACGTTGAAATCACATTCTGCAATCGACTCGCCCTTGTTCGTTTTAATAAATGCAGCCCGTGGGCTTGAATAGTAAACAATGTTTCGACGATTGCGATTGCCTCCGCCGCCCCTCGGAAGATCCATTTGCTGAACGCTGCTCTCAGCAAAAATATTATTTTCGACAACAACATCTTTTGCTGCCATGTCGCTAAAAAATATTCCGCCAAGAGTATTGCCAACACAAATATTGCCATAGACGCTTGCGTTTATGAGTGAATTATCAAAGTAGATGCCCCAGGTAAAATAAGGAGCCCAGATTCTCCCGCCGGCTTTCGGCTTCTCAACCTGGGTGCGAGGTTTTCCATAAGCACCACAGCCAACCACGTCGCGCACAAGGTTGTAACGAACGATGTTGCCCGCCTTCAAGTCATCGTCCTGCTCGACAACAAACCATCGGTTGAAGAAAATCCCACCATTGTCCGCAAGCTCAAGGCATACGTCGTGAATCTTATTGTACTCAACAATCACCCTGCTGAACCCATCTTGTACGGTGATTCCCGCGTGAGGCGTATGGTGCACTAGATTCCGGGATATGACATTCTCAATGCTATTAAGACCCCACACCATAATTCCGGCGCCATGCCCTTCGATTTGACCCGTGTGGTGAATGTGGTTGTTCGAGACCAGATTACGGATGACCTTGGGAAACAACTTTGATTGTTGTCTCAGGTTCTCTGGGTCTTTCCATGAAGGCCCGCACAGATACTGCCGACCACGCTCACCGGTAGTGGCAAACGAAATCCCCTGCCCGCCCACATCGGCAATGGTATTTCCGGCAACCTTATTCAAGGCACGATCAATGTTGGTGATCATCGAAGCAATCCGTGACAGTTTGTCCACTTCGCCTGTCACTTGTGCTTGTGGAATCTTGTCAACAATCAGGCTCCGCAGGTCCTTTTTCTGGTAATGTTTGCGCCAGTCTTCGGGGACATCGTGGTATGGACTGTGAGGCGCATTGGTAGGCAGGTACCCAAAGAAGTGTTTACCATTGTCCTGGGCCTGTTCGATGAATTTCAGGGTGGCATCGAAATAGACGTCGGTGCAGTAACCGGAGGTCTGGACTTGTTGTCCGTTGTGCATCAGGATTGCATCTGTGTAGCGATGATGGTTCTCGCGCGGATCGGCCACTTGCGCCAATCCTCCTCCGCGGTGCAAGAGGGCCTCGTCAAAGCCCTGGTCAATGGCCAGCATTGGGTAGCAGTCTCCCAGGTGCCACTTGCCAAAGATCCCGGTAGCGTATCCGGCGCCGGAAAGCTCCTCGGCGACTGTTACCTCTTCAGGTTCAAGCATCGAACGTCCGACGTACGTGTCGATACACCGGGTCCGATAGTTGTAGCGACCGGTCATCAGGCAGGCCCTGGTTGGCGAGCACACGGGGCTTACATAGAAGGTACTCAGCGAGGCGCTCGTCGTGGCCAGGGCATCGATATTGGGCGTCTCGATAATCGGATTGCCCATCACGCCAAAGTCGCCAATACCCTGATCGTCGGTCATAATCAGCACGACGTTGGGGCGGCCTTGCACAGTCAATTGGGGCACTAGCGCGAGGTGCGCAAAGAGCAACAGCAAGGCAGATCTGCAAATTGAGGTGTCCATCGTCCAGGCGATTATAGCCGATCGATTGGGTACGCCCGCGATGGGATACCACAAAACCACAGTCAGCCCGATAGGATAACTGGTCGTTCGGCTCCTTTATGCTACCCAAGCTGAGCTTTATGCTTGCCAGTCTGAAGCTTTATGCTTATCCAGCCGAACCAAGGCGAGGTTTTGACGGTCCTCTCGGCGAGGATTGTTTTTTATCGCCAGCCAGCACGACTTTACCGGGAGCTTAACCATGCTAAAGAGAATACGGCTTGCTTTCCAAAGGCGCCTGGCCAGAAAACTCGGCCAACCGCCCCGCCTGGGCTCCCGTGCCGAATTTGTCGTCAAGCACAATTTTGGTCTCAGTACTTTGTTTAGCCGCGACGACGGCGGCGGGGATTTTCATCTCGGAATTGCCCTTTTTGCCAACCGCAAGGGCTACCGCTTCCTGGCAGATTACTTCCGGTGGCTTGCGAAGCGCCCAATCGCCGATTTTTGTGAAGATCTCCCGGACCCTGGTGATCACGTTCACCTTACCCCCTATTCGGACTGCTCGGACGAGATTGACTTCACCTTCGACACGTTGACTCCGGAGAATCGAAGTTGCGTACTCACGAATGCTGGGGCGAGCAGCCAGCAGAGTCGCTGCGGAAGCCCCTATCGGCAGTACGCGCAACTTGTTGACGAGATGGGCGCTTTTGTAAACCCGTGGTGTGAAAACGACGATGCGCTTCGCCAGGAGATTACCGGTGACCTGGAAAAGCTCCTCGGCGTGGTGGAAAAGCAATTGGCACACCTTCAACAAATCGAAACGCGTCCTTGATTGACAGTGTTGCCGCGGGCCCCTCTGGCAGCCCGCATGTCACCCGTTGGTTCCGCGAGGATTTGGCACAGGCGGGGGCACGAGCCGGTGCAGACTAGTCTGAAAGACTCTCTTGACTCGCTTGGCCTGCCGGTCATCTTGCCGAGGGCCTCTCTGACCAGAGGCAGGGATGTCACTGGCAACCTCCCCGCCCACAAGGTTTATTTAGAATTCGCAGCCGGAAACAAGTTGTAATTTCAGAACCTCCAGGCCGATTTCCGCTCATTTGAAAAATCGGTCTGCCTCCGCTGACCGGAACCGGCCGCCCAGTGGCAAGATAAGGGTTTGCCGGTTGTGGTCACAGCCACCAGGCCCGTTCATCCCATGGCGATGAGGTTCTCCCTCCTGGAGGTTCAAGTCGCTGGGCCACTGCAGTTCGATGCCCTGCTGAACCAGCGAGTCCTGAAACGCGACCAGCTGACGGTTGTTGTGGAGCACGCCACGCGGCGAGCTGTTTTGCGCGAGGCAAAAACAGGACAGCGCCCCGGCAGCCTCGCCCACGCTCCACTCAACTGGGTGCAAACGATAGCAACCGTTGGTGATGTGAGTCACCCCAAGATTTTTGGCTGCCGGCAGTAAATTTTCCATCCGGACAGGGATCAACGCCCCCAGGGGAATTTGAAATGGTAACGTGGGCACATCGAAATAGTTGTCGCCCCCGGTCGTGGGGTGGAGGTCAATCCGGTAACTGCCAATACCAACCGAGTCGTCAAAAGCCTCGGCCAGGAGTTTTCCTTCCCGCAAGTCGGCTGAAAGGTGTTGCTGGCAGACGGTAAACTCGGCCTCGATGCGGCGCGACTCTCTTATATACGGTGCCTTGGCCAGGCCGTCGGCCGTTCCCACGATATCGGGTCGAAGTCGCAGGCCAGGCAACCCCCGCCCACCATCCTCCCGTTCGTATTCGGTTTGCAACCAGTAGAGTAACGACAGGCTCAACTGCTTGGCCCGCTCGATGTGTTTTTTGGCTTGCTCAGTGTCACAGGTACAAAGGTCGCCCAGCAAATAGTCGGTCATTGGCCAGTTGATCAGGCAGATGTCACTGGGAAAACTACCTGGTGTGAACTGCTCGCGGGCCAGAATTCTCCGGTAAGTCCACAGCCCGCTAAATGCAACCGGCGGCTCGCCGGTCGGGTCGAACCGGTAGTGCACCGGCTCCAGGGTGCGGGGACTAAGCCCGGTCAAACGGACCAGTTTACCCGCCCAGGGCGGATTCAGCGGGGGAACGAAATCTCGCCAGAATTCGTATTCGGCCGGCCGGTCAATGGTGTGATTTTCGCCCACCATGTGGTCCACGGCAAAGCAAACCGTCATTGCCTGCGAATTTTGCGGCCTGGCCACATCCGGCGCACCTGGTTCGCCGGTTTGCGATTGGGACTCTTGACCCGTAACAAACTCCGCCCCAGCCAGCGGCAGCAGGTCGCCAAGTTCCGTTGCGTCCAGGACATAGTCAGCCGTGATGGTCAGTTGCCCACCTGAGAGCCGGTTCTCCAGCGTGACCGCGGCGATCCGATCGCCCGCAGCCGTTTCGGTGGAGACTGGCACATGCTGCTGTAAAATGGTTAGCAGACCACTAGTCCGGTAGGGGGCCAGCATCGCCTCGAGCACCGCCAGGGCCACGCGCGGTTCGTGACAGAGGGGCGAGACCCACCCGAGGCCAGGATTTAAATACGGATCGTCCTGCGCCCGACGGGTCAACCGATAGTGGTCGCGGTAGTACTGGCGGACCAAGGTTCGCAGGCGGCGGTAGCTGGCAGTTGCGCCAAACTGCTCAATCCAACCATGTTCATCAGGGGGCACCGCCTGGGAGGTGAGTTGCCCACCAATCCAGTCGGTCGGTTCGGTGACAATCGCCGTGCGCCCACTCCGGCAAACCGCCAGTGCCGCTGCACATCCGCCCAACCCTCCTCCAACGATGAGTACCTCAGTCCGAAGTTCCTTGGTCATTTCCTTGAACCGTTCCAATAACGAATGCTGAAGCTGACATCGACAGGTCCCTCCCAAGAGGTAGCTTGACGAACCACCCAAACAACATAATTGCCTGCGATTGTTCCGGAAAGTCTTCCATGAGAAGGCCTTGTGGTCTAACGTTGCCAGCGCGGAACAAAATTGGGTTATTTTGACCCGCTGTAGATTTGCAGTCGCACTGCCAGGCGGGCCGGTTCTTGCAGGAGAAGTTGTTACTTTCGGCGCAAAAAGTAGCCACACACTGTCGGTCTGGCTTGCCAAACCCCCAGGTGGCCAATCGAAAACATTCCCAAACTTTGGATAAAATCCAAAAAGTTCTAGGCCTTCAAAGCATTCTGCATTATGATAATAAGCAGTAGTTCCTTTGGGCTAAAGCAGCTTGCCGACTGGCTTGGTTTGCTTTTGGTTCTGCAAAGGAGCAAAGGACAAATCGGCTGGCCTGCCCCTTACAGTTTAAATCCCGTTTGGTAGGTCGCCGGTGGGTTTGAAGTTTTTTGAGTGAGTAGCGCGCTGCCGCCTGGGAGGTTATCTCCGCTTGGTCCGGGGACTGGACGGCAGCAAAAGAGATCAACATTTGTTTTGGGGCAGCGGGCATCCACGCCCGCACCACCACACCACCAAAGGGAGAGTATCATGAAGAAGTCAGCCTTGATCGTCGCGGCAATCGTCTTGGCCGTATCCGCAACCGCAGCTGTGAGCCAGGCAAATGACCTGATGAGGATTGGCTTTGAGCCGGTCGAAGATACCAACCACGAGGTCCCCAGCCAGACCCTCTGGGGAGGCCCCGGAAATACGAGCCACGGCAAACATGTCAGAATGGTGGGGGCTCTACGCGGTGATCGGGCTGGCAATTTCAGCATCGCTGACGAAAACAACCGTTGGTTGATCGATGACAGCAATGCCCGTTCCGGCTCGCAGTCTGCCCGTCTCGGGGGACCGGATGCAGGAAATCAAAACTACAATTGGTACTTTTACGAGTTGCAAGAGGTGATGCGAAATTCAACCCAGGGCATTCGTCTTGGATGGTCGCAGCATCGCGCGGGCAACGACGACTTCCGGCAAAACGGATTTTCAGGTGTGAACTCGGGCGAACTTTGGCAGATGCGGATTACCAGTTCTGGCGACATTACCTTTGAAAGCGGCGCACCGACCGTGACCAGTGCCGTCGCTAGCGATGGGATGGGGTGGTATGACTTTGAAATGGACTTCGATCTCCCCAATTCGCAAATTACCGGAGCGCGGTACCAGGCCCCAGGCGATAGCGGGTTCACCGAATTGCTTTCTGGAGCCGTTGACTTCAAGGGCGGCAACGGCGCCACGTCGATCAAGCAGCTGGTTTTCCGACCTGACAACACCAACGCCCACGTGGACACCGCGTGGGATGACATCTTCGTGATGGAGTTCAACCCGATTCCCGAACCTTCGACCGCGCTACTGCTGATTGCTGGCCTGGTTGGCCTGGCCGCCAGCAGAACCCGCCGGAAGTAGGGAATTTGAAAGACGGGAAGTAAATCGCAACCAACCCTTCCAGCAGGACCCGGTGCATGCGGGTCCTGCTGGGACTTGGTCCCCCGTAGAGTTAGGCCGTAGAGTGTAGAGTCGCGGAGTCTTCGTCGGCCGTAGAGTTCGAAGGCAAATGAGAGGTTGAAGGAAAAAAAGCGGCGCACCAAAAAAGAAGAAAGATCCCCAGAGCATACAATCCACTTGAGCCACACAAGGTCCATGAGCCACACAAGGCGCAGTATTTAAACACAGGAGCGAGCAACATGAGATGCGTATCGTCAAACCGTAGTTACCCTTTGCTACTGGCGATTGCGATGCTATCGGCGACCGGTGCACTCGCTCAGGACCCGGTGACTTTTTTCGATTTTGGTTTCGAAGAAGGCGAAGGGAACGACGTTTTTAATGGCAGTTCGTTTTGGCCAGCCGGCCTGGGAGGAAAAATTCACGGTGTCGATACGCATGCGGGAAACTTCAGTATCCCTTCAGAGAATCACCGGTGGCTGACCGATACGGGGAACGTCCGCAGCGGGGCCCAGGCAGCCCGACTTCGTTTTGACGACCACGAAGATCCGGAAGAGTTCCTCCACGGGAACTATAACTTTTTTCTCAATCCGCCAACGCGTGAGGCGATGGATAACTCTAGCCGTCCCATCCGCATCAGCTATTCCAACTACCGTGCCAAGACGTTCGAAGACTTGCGGATGAATGGTTTCAAGCAGTCGACCAACCAGGGCGAGATGTGGCAGTGGCGGATTGCCAATGATGGCGATGTCAGCCTGGAGCACGGCGACGGTGAAGGTGGCGGTGCCAAAACCAACAACAACCCGGGAAACCTGGTTGGCTGGTATGATTTTCAGCTTGACGTCGACTTCGGTGACGATGCGGCGACAGACCCGTCGATGATCATCGGTGCCCGTTACCGTGAGCCAGGCGCGGTGACGTTTACCGACCTGCTGACCGAACCGGTGCCTTTCAAGCCTAGCGGTGCCGACGCTTCGAACGTACACCAGATTGCGTTCCGGGCTGATAACACTACAGCCAGCGGCGAGACGGCATGGGATGACTTTTTAATGGTCGAAATCGGCCTGCCGTCGCCCGACTTCACCTGGACCGGAGACGGCTCAGGGCTGTGGAACACGTCTGGCGGCATTTACTGGAATTCAGATGCCTCTCCCAACAGTTCTGACCACACGGTGACGTTCTCCGGCGCTGCTGCCGGGCCCTCCACCGTGGTTGTCGATGTGCCGACGACTGTCAACAAAATAACTTTTGACAACGAAAACCACAGCTACGCAATCGGTGGTTTAGCAAGCGTAACTGTGGCCGAAAGTTCCGAACAGGAAGGACCACGGATCGACGTTAACAGCGGACATCACCAGTTTCAAACGGAACTCGTCCTCTCGGCCGAGACCACCGTGACCGTGGCATCTGGCGCTTCGCTCACCTTCAACAACCAGCTTGACCTGGGAGGCCATAACCTGCTGAAGGTGGGGGATGGGAACCTCGCGGTCAACAATATTCTCTCCTCAGGCAGCGGCACCATCCAGTGTCTTGGCGGCACATGCAGTGGCTCGGGCACCGTCAGTGGCAGCCTGGTCAACAATGGCGGTGTTGTTTCACCAGGTACGCTGGCGGCGGCCCTGGGAAATTCCACAGCAGCTGTACCTGAGCCAACCAGCCTGGTCCTGCTACTCGCAGGCCTCTTGCCGCTGGCCATCAGGCGGCGGCCTGGCAGCTGAGAGAATTTCGGCTTCGTGCAGCCCGCGGAGTTGCTCGTGTCGTTCCCGGGGGAAGTTGGTAATATGGAAGTATTGCCACACTCCGAGAAACGCTCCTCTACTGCGGGAACAACTGTTATGGCCCGTGCTCGCCCGGCCGGATTTACCCTGGTTGAATTGCTGGTCGTGATTGCGATCATCGGCATCCTGATTGCCCTGTTGCTACCGGCGGTCCAGGCAGCCCGGGAGGCCGCGCGGAGAATGAGTTGCGCGGTTAATCTCAAGCAGTTGGCCCTGGGACTCAACAACCACCACAGCGCAAAAGGCGCCTTTCCTGCCGGGGCAGTCAACGGGCAGGCCTGGAGCAGCGGTAGAAGGGAAACCACCAACTGGGCCATTGAACTGCTCCCTTACATCGAGCAGCAGGAACTTTACGATCAGTATTACTCCGCCAACAGTGGGGCCCTCCGGTGGTTTCGTGAAACACAGGTCCCCACCTTCTGTTGTGCCTCCGATCCAGATTCAAACGGACTCTCTCAGCCTTATAATGGTCCCGATGGCTGCATAACAAGTGGTACGCGGGGATCAGGGTGCTGCCAGGCAACCCCCTTACTCGGCAAGCTCTACCGGCATGGTTCCTACCGGGGCATGGCTGGACGGGGTGAGATACGTGACAAATTTGGAAGGGAGACCTGGTTTAGCGAATGGTGGGGACCCAGTTTCAACCGGAACCATTTGCCATACGAGTGGCGCGGTGTGCTGCACGACTCAGAGGATCCCAAGGTTCCGGGCTCAGGAACCTATCGTTACCCCGGGAAACACGATCACATACTCAAAGCCGAAAAGGCAAAGAACATTTCCGACGGTCTGTCGCATACCATCGCCCTGGGCGAGATGGCAAGCAAGCTCGATGGCGCCTCGGACGCAGACAAGTCGTGTGAGGCAGAGCGACGCAGGACGTATTGGTCCTCCGGGTGGCATAATATGTCAGTCGCCGCTCCCTCCAGCGGTACAATGATTGGCGATTATTGGAGCTGTCGCAACGTCACGGGAACTTCGGAGCCCTGCAAGCGGGCATGGGGAAGTTATCACTCGGGCAGTGGCAGCAATTTTGCCATGTGTGACGGGTCGGTTTCGTTCATTACCAGTGACATTAATATCGATGTCTTTTTAGGCATGGCCTCGGTCGCAGGAGAAGAACTTGCACGACTGCCTTAGTCAAATAGCCTGGCGGTGCCGCCTCTGTTTATGTTGGGCTGCAATTGCAGCGGCCTGCGGCTTGATGATTGGATGCGGTCCGCAGGGCTACAAAATCACACCAGTTTCCGGAAGGCTGACCTCCCAGGGTGAGCCGGTATCGGAAATGCACATAACCTTCCAGCCAAAACTGGCCGATGTGGATAATCCCTACACAGGTCCGGGCTCGTTTGGGCGCACCGATTCGGACGGTCGCTTCTCTTTAACCTTGGGGGACGGAACCGGTCGCCGGGGGGCGGTTGTGGGGAAACACACGGTTCGTATCATCGTTCCTGACGATGCCGCCTCCAAGTACACCCAGGAGGGGCGCATTCTCAGCCCCCTGCCGGAGGCCTCGGCCGATGGATCGCTGGAGTTTGAGGTGCCCAAAAAAGGAACCAATGCGGCCAATTTTGATTTCTAGAGGGTCCGGCAGCCGGTCCACTCAAGGCTGACTGGCCAAACATTCAAAGTCAACTGGCTAAAGAAGTGGTTTTTCCCGGTTTGGATCCAGTTCTGCCATGGCCGCATCGACCTCCAGCGCGACCGTGCGGTCGTCAGAAGCCAAGGCAATCTCACTTCCGCTTCCCTCCGGATGATACGGGTCCAAAACAGGATCTACCTCTTCGGCCAGGGAAAGCAACAACAAAAGGTCGGTGCGTGACTGCGGCGTTGTTTCTGTGGTCAACTCCACACCTGGCAGGCCCCCGGTGATAGCCGCATGCGACGCGGGCCACCCCGGCGGCACCAGGGTAGCCAGGGCCAGTTCCGCAGAGGGTTCGTGTTGCGCAGCCAGGTGAAGCTGGGCCACTGCCGGCTCTGTTGTCGGCGGGGCCAAAGCTGTTGAACGAGTTTCCGCAAGAAGACTTGATGAGGAGGCGGCACTCGACGCCCCAGAGAGGGACTTGTTGGCATTCCAGATATTCAGGTCCCGCACATCGGTGAACCCGTCTTTGTTGAAATCGGCCTGGCTCCACGCTCCGGTGGAGGTGAACTTGTGGGTATTCCAGATCGCAAAATCGGCATCGTCTACGACCAGGTCTGCATTCGCATCCCCTGGTGGTGCAACCGTGACGGTTCTCACAAAGTTGTCGCCCTCGGTGCCATCGGCATTGCCGTCAAGCGGAGTACCTGACAGGTCGACCACGCTTCCTGCGTTGAGGGTGGCTGTGTAGGAACCGGAGGCCAGCGGAGCAAGGTTGGTGAAATTCCAGGTCGCCCTGCCGGCTGAGGAATCGTAGTCAAACACCACGCCACTCAGGTTCACGTCCGCTCCCCCGGAAGTTAGCGTGAGGTCCTCTGCCGCAACGGTCACATTTTCGCTAAACAGAAGCGAGAGCGTGTCGAGCGCGTCATGGGCCCCTGCCCCACCATTCTGCAAAACGTCAGCGACTCTCGGCGGCATGATCGACACGGCCGCGTCCAACATGCCCTGGCCTCCAACGGCCAGGTAGGCAATTTCTTCGGCCGGATGGGTTGTTTCGCCATCGAACGAAGTATCTTCCTCAACCTTCAGTTGTACGACCGTTCCTGAAGCGTTCCGATAGCGAACGTGCGCGTTGTCGTTGCTGTTGGAACTGGCGAGGTTGGTGAGCAGGCTGGGCGTTGACCCAAAGGGACTCGGATAGAAAAACTGGGACCACTGGTTGGTGACGGTGCCGGTGATTTGGCCAGCGTCATACGACATGCCATTCCATGTCCCCTCCCCTGCTTCGATGGCCAGGTAGCCCACCGTTTCCAGTGCACCCTGGGTTGTGACCGACTCCTGGGGCTCAAGACCCAAAATCACCGACGAACTGGAGGTATAAAGGTACCGGGTTTTCAGATAAGGGTCGCCGTTGGTCGTTTGAATTTGACTCAACACTACCGGCGTCGCCTCGAACGCGGTATTGAAACCAACCGAATGCCACTGGCTGGAGAGCCGTTTGCCGACCGTCTTGGAGGTATCGACCTTGCCAACTTCCAACAGCACACCATCGTCCAGTTCGTGCCTGCCCGCCTCCAGCACGAGGTACGTCACGGTTTCGCTGGCGTGACTTGCTGGCTGGTTGGAGGGTTCGGCCACGTAGATCGTGAACCGGTCGGACTGAACGTCAGTAACGCGTGGGACTGCCGGTTGCGGATCAAAACTCGAAGCCGACTGGACAAACACAACCGGGTTCGCATAGGTGCGATTGAGGTTCACCGTTTGAGCAACGTGATTGACGCTCGTCAGTCGGCCAACCTCGCCAATCTCTCCCAGGGGGGCAACTGCCGTGAGGGTTCCTTCGCCGCCAATGGCCAGGTAACTCACCGCTTCGGTCGGGTGGACCGTCTCACCGTCAAGCGACAGGTCCTCCTCGATTTTCAGTTGCACGCCACCAGTTGTCGGATTCAGATAACGTACATGCGCGGGGTCAGAACTGTCATAAGTGGCAAGCGAACCGAGCAGGTTGGGAAGTTCAGAAAATGCCGAGCCATACTGAAGGTCGTAGGGGACATCGGTAACACTGTTGTCGGTAATGCCTGCCTTGTATTTCATACCGTTCCAAAAACCAAGGCCCGGCTCGATGGCAAAATAACCAATTGTCTCTTCGGCACTGGGGGTCGTTGCCGATTCCTCCTGCTCCAGTGCCAGGATCACCGAGGAGGACGACGTCGAAAGATAGCGCGTCTGGAGATAGTCGGCCCCGTTGGCAGTCTGAACCTGGCTCAAAACGGCCGGGACACCATCAAAGGTAGCGCCAAAGTTCACCACTTCCCAGGTGTTGGTAAACTGGTTGCTGACGCTGGCTGCTGTGTCGACCAAACCCACGTCGATTCTTGTTCCGTTAAACAGCAGGTGGGTGCCCGCCTCGAGCACGACATAGGTCACCGTTTCTGCGGCGTGGGTGCCATTGCCGGCCGAGGACTCTTCCAGCTTCATCGTAAAGCGGTCCGACTGAACATCACTGACCCGTACGACGGTAGCCTGGCTCTCGTTGGCGGAGGAAGACTGGGCAAACACCACCGGGTTCTGGAAAGTGCGGCTTAAGAGGATTGTCTGCGGCTGGTGAGTGAGGTTGGCAACACTACCCACTTCGCCGATCGGTAGGACTCCTGTTTCCTCGGGTGGCTGAAAACCTCCATACGTGAACTCGGCGGTCGCGTTGGACTCGGCAATCACCTCCTCAACCGTGCCGTCGGGCCAGGTAATTTCCAGGGGAACCGAGCCTGAAAAACTGCCCAGGCCAAAATGCATCGTCAGGTCGTTTTGGCTACCCACGCCGGTTCCCCCTTCGACCTGGCGGGTGATCGTATTGCCACTTACCGAGGCACGGACCTGGGCGCCGATGGCCGTCATGTTGACGGTGACACCGTCGCCGACCAGCCTGACTTTCAGCCAGTTGTTGCCCGTTTCGTTATTTCGATAAAGGCGCGATCCAGTGGCCAAATCCAGGTCGCCATCATTGTCGTAATCGGCCCAGGAGTTCTGGAAACTTGCTTCCACGCCGACCAGTCCGGCCGAGTAGGTCATGTTCGAAAAATTCCAGTTACCCTGGTTGCTGTGCAGCCGTGGCTGGTCGCCGTACCCGCGGGCTGTTTGGAAAAACAGGTCCAGATCGCCATCATTGTCGTAGTCGGCAGCCGCAGGCCCTGAGTAACCCTCCTGCCAGGCAATGCCACTTTGTCCCATATCGTCAAAGCGGTGATCCTCGTCCGGACCCCGATTGCGTAAAAACCGTGATTCAGGTTGCCCGGCGTGGGAAAAATTGCCAGCAAAAATATCCCAAAGCCCATCGTTGTCAAAATCTCCCCAGGCCGCTCCAATCGAATGCCCGCCCGCCCAGCCTGGATCCGTATTACGCGCAGTCGGGTGGGTCGAGGCAGCCGCATCGACAAAATTTCCGCTGCCGTCATTTCGCCAGAGGTAGTTTGGCTCAAGGCGATAGTTGGAAACATAAATATCGAGGTCGTGGTCCTGGTCAAAGTCGGCCGCAGCCACCCCGCGGCCCGGCCGCGCACCGGCCGGTTCAGTCCACCAGGTGGAAAAACTCTCTCCCTGGTTATTGATGAGGATCAGGTCCCGTTCGTAGTTCGGGGTCTCGAAACCGGCCAGGTAGAGGTCGAGGTAGGAGTCCCCATTGAAGTCACCCCACGTGGCACCGGGAGTACTCAGGATAGGAATGGTCGGCAGCATACTGCTGGCGTCCATAAAAAATCCCGTTTCGCTGTTGTGGCGGAAAAGCTTGTGCTGGTCGTACGCAAAGATATCCAGGTAACCGTCGTTGTCAAAATCGCCCCAGATACCAGGCCCACTGTTGAGGACCTGCTGGACGACGAAAGAACCTTCGCTGTTGCGCACCACCGCGCCATTGAGATCACCAGAACCGTCGTTATAACTTGTGAACATGTCGACCCACCCGTCCTGGTTGTAGTCGCCCCACGCGGTGCTGTAGGCACTGCCAAAGTTCAGCCCCGTATCGGTAAAGGTGGTCAGCAGGTCACGCCGCTCCAGCGGTTCCAGGCGAAGCTGCCGCCCGCAGGAAAATTGGAACGAGCGGCTGCCGTTGCGCCCAGAGACTTTTTTGCGGCCAAAGATCGAGCCGCCCGCACCACCTGCCGGTAGGAAGAGGTTCCAATAGGGTTGGGAAAAACGGGCCATTTCACACGGAGTCGGCAGTGGTTCTCAGGCAGTGGTTCTCAGGGAGCAAAGTGGAGACACCCCCATTATAACTAAAATCAAGAAGTTTCCCGAGACAATCGCCCCAAAAGCGATTTCCTAATGCACCGCCTGATGGACCTGACGCACCGCCTGATGGTCAGGCACAAAGCCCGGCAGCCAGCCCTGATAGAGCGAAAATTACCGGGCCGTTTCATTGCGCCGCAGCACAAACACCCGACCTGACCGAATTTCGTCGAGATGGATCTGGGCCTGGTTGTTTTGGAGGTCGCAATCGACCGGCGACAAACCTGCCTCGGTCACTTCAAAGGCTGAAACATGCTGTAAAAAATCAGGCAACTCGACGGTGATGGTCACGTCACGGGCCGGTTCGATTTTTGGGGGACCCGGCTTGCTGGCGCCAATGTGGTTGGCCGCTGCCAACACAATCGTATCGGGACCTGACAGCAAAGCGCCTACCCAGACCCGTTCTTTGGGCCAGACTTCCTGCCGGCTACCATCCGATTTGGCCACTCCGGTCATGACTTCTCCCGCGTCGCTGGTGGCCAGGTCAACGGGGGTTGCTCGCAACAGGTCGTCTTCAATGTGTTCGATCAGCTGGTTGACGCTGGTGATTTCATCGCGGCAGGCATCGTCGATTTGCCAACCACCAGCCTGCCCGGAGTAAACCCAGCTGGTCAGCCCTTTCATTCCCGAGCCGATCGCCTGCACAATGTTCTGCCGGTACTCTTCGGGCAAGGGGCCGCGCGCACCGTCAGGCACCCCTGGCCCCGGGCGCCAACCGAACGCCTCCATGCACCCATACATCCTGTTGGGCGCGCCCGATCGCCGCGCAACCAGCAGGCTTTCGCGCACGTACGCGTGGTCGCTCGCATAGTAAGTTACCGGGTAGGGATCAAAACTGGCGATGTCAGCAACCTGACCATACACACCCCAGTTCAAGGGACGCGTGGTGCCGTTCATAATAATCCACGAGGTCGCCTGCGGAGCAAACCGCTCAACCAGTTGCTGCCACCGGTTGTGCGCCAACTCCCGCGCAATGGCCCCCAACCCGACGTCGTAACCACCCCCACGGTTGTCATGGGCATCTGGTTCATCCGGCCCCAACACATAGGCGACCCGCTCGTGACCTCCAAAAATATTGTGGGAGCTTGTATCAAGATCAACCGCATCACAATCTTCCAGCGAGTGCTGATTCCACATCAACAAGTTCATATTCATTTCGTGGGCCATGTTGGCAGGAATATGAATGGAAGTGCGGGGAAAAAACCATGGCAAAACGCGAAACTGGGCCGTGACCATGTCACCCCCGCCGGTTTTAACGCCGGCAGTGTGAGTACTTCCCTGCTTGAGCGGCTGCTTCAACCGTGCCCGCAACAAGGCCACGCCACCGGGAAAATTGACGCCAAAAATCTCAGCATCCGGCAGCGGCTTTCCATCTAGCGAGAGCCCCGCAACCTGGTTCACCTGGGAGTCGGAAGTCTGCCGCGCATAGACGTAGAGCATCTTTGGGTCGGCACCCGATGTGACGTAGTCGACCGTGATGCCAGGATCGGTATAGGGAACAGAAATTTTGACCGGCTTGCCATTCTCAAGCGGAATCTCCAAGCTGGCCTGGCTTCCCGCCGGGCGACGGCGAAAACGAATGTAAAGCTGCGCACATGCGCCTGGCTGCACAAGTTGCGGGCGGACCCGGTACCACACCACACCCCGCGCGTCCCACGCACTGGTCGTGAAATCGACATACTGCTCCTCGATCGGCTGACCGTTCAGCAGGATCACATCGCCAATACGCACCGGAACTTTACCCGTATTACAGAGGACCACGCGCATGCCTCCAAAGTCGCGGTGATCCTCGTACATCTTCTGCAGATGTTTTTGCTGCACACCCACCACGTACTTGACATTTCTGCCTTGCACGGCCTGGGATTCCCCAGGGGGAGCAGCATCGGGCATGTAGTAGGCACTTAACACCTCAAGCTTTCCGCCCTCTGGCAGTTCCGGCCGCGAGGCCCAGCGGTCCTGTCCGGAACCGGCAATGGTGATTTGCTGGATTTCGACCGGCCGGTCGTCACTGCCAAAGATGCGAAGTTCCTGGGGACCCGCTCCCGCAGGTGGCAAGGCAACCAGGAAGGTCTTCTCCTGAGTGAAGTAGTTTGCTGTATCGAACTGGCCCACTTTTTTACCAGCCCACTGCACCTCCATTGCGCGGGACGTGTCGCGATTGCCCACAACCGCGATGCGGGCGATGCGGTTGGCAGAGCCACTTTGGTCGGAATTCTCCGGCGCGACAAACGCCGCCAATGCCAGGGGTTGCAACCGGTTTTTTCCGCCCGCTCTTTGCACGCGGAAACGATCACAGGCCTGAGGATCAAGGTGCGCCACTTCACCGGGACTCCGCAGCCAGCCATCGGCATCTTCAAAGTAATAAGGGGGCCGCTGCGATTGGGGATCGGACCGGTCGAGCGTAATGTTGCGCCACTGCGATTGCCTGCGGAGCTTTCCCCACCGCTCAAGAAGTTGGGCCTGGGGATCCGCCGACCCAACGGTGGGTTCCCCCAGAGACAATTTGACAGCCAGGTTCGAGATCCGGCTGGAGGTACTCGTTGGCAAGCCACTCACATTGTTCAGGTTCAGTTTTAGCCACAGTTCGTTACCGCCAAGCACCGGGGCGGCCTCCTGGTTGGAAACGACCAGTGAGCCATGCTGCCATTTGTTACGGTCTTCCTCAAATGCCCCGCCATTGGCCACCTGCTGCCAATCGAGACCGTTGGGGGAAATCGAGACACTGTTAATTCCACCCAGGTTGCGCGCATTTCCGGCCTGCTGAACGATCACTTCTACGTCCCTAATGGCCCGCTTGCCGTAGAACCGGTAAACCAGCGACCAGCCTCCTGGCCCTTGATTCCGCAGCTCGCCCGCTACCCAACTGTTGGGCCGATACTCGCTGAGGAATCCGTCACTTAAAAACCGGGGGGTTTGAAAATCTTCGTGGTATTGAAAGTGCCCCTCGTCGTCGGCAGTGATGGGAATTCCTTCACCTGCGGTGGCCACCGCGGGTAAGAAAACCAGTAGCAACCCCCAAAAACAATTGCGCATCAGAAACTGCATCTTACGCCTCTCGAGTTGATGACAAGAATGAAAACACCACCTGGTAAGAATACGACTGATTCTAATTTATGCGTTGCGCGTAGTCCATAATCCCGCAGTAAGACCTTTTACTAAAACCGCCTGCGCCTCTACGGCGACAACTTCAACCTGTGTTCTCCCTGATCTGGTTCAACAGCACGGCCCCAGCCACGGGGCACTCTCTGGAAAGCCCCCGGGTGCGGCTAATACTCTCCGATCGAAACCTCGTCGCGCCGGTCTCCCAGCGCCTGATACAGTGGATAATCGATGTTTTCAGCCAGAAATTTGACCGCACCATCACAAAAACAGAAATTTGCGCCACCCGGGTGCTGCGACTTGGCACCCTGGACCGTCGGAGTGGAATGGCTGGCGTGGCAACCCTCCGAAGACGGGATTTCTCCAGCAGGTCCCGAAACCCCATTCTCACCGGCGCAGGTAGGAAAATTGATTGGCGGCGTAGTGCCATACCACATGGCACGGCCATCGGCCCAACCTTGCCAACTATGGCACCTGTGGCCACAGTAAGGGCGGATTTCAAGCAGGCCAATCGTTTTGGAAGTGCCATCGGTAATTTCGTGAAAATTGGCGGACCACCCACTACGGGCAAACACGCCCGAAATTTCCTTGCCGCTGGTGGCCTGATCGCCCCCCCAGGGCAACGTGCCGTAGCCATACCAGTTCTGACCATCGCCATCCGGATCGCCGCCTCCCACAATAGCTGCCAGGTTGCAGGGAACACTCCGTCCCATCTGCTGCGAACCCAGACTACCGGCATAGTTACCAACCGCAGATGCATACGCATCAGGCTGCTCGTCGCAGTTTTCCTTGGCTACCAGTAGCGACCCCTGGCTCTCGCTGGGGCACAAAAACGCAGGCACCACGTGTTCGACCAACCGCTTTCCGCCAATGATCGAGTGCTCCGGTTCAACGAGATCAAAGTCAATGCCGTCGTATAACGTCTGCTCCTCTAAAAATGGCAGCAGTCCGACAAGGTAACTGCAATCCTCATAACCAGGGTGACCTCCGGCTTGCAGCGGAAACTGGCCGAAGGTGCTGTGATAATTATGCAAAGCGATCCCGAGTTGTTTCAGGTTATTGGCACACTGCATCCGCCGGGCCGCTTCACGGGCGGCCTGCACCGCCGGAAGCAACAGCGCAACGAGGATGCCAATAATGGCAATCACAACGAGCAGTTCCACAAGGGTAAATCCCTTTGTTCTGCCTGCCGGCAGGCTGGACTTACGGTGATCCGATAAGCATCTATCCATTATTTTATTCTATCACACCTACACCCAACCGAACCCCGCGCAGGCAGACCAAGCAGTGCCACCTGTTACTGCTTGCGGGTCAATCGATCAATTCAAACTCAAAATGATTGTTGCCGTCAGCTTTCACAACCACCAACAGGCCGGATGTTTGGACCTGGCTGTACTTTCCGGGAACCAGGTACCGCAGCGAAGCCACCTTGGCCTTGCCATCGACCTGCGCCGCCAGCCACTGGTCCATCGACATCCCCGCCGGCGGCTCACACTTGCTGACCGTCACCAGGTAATGACCTGGCCGTGCGCCTGGAGTATCTACCTGGGAGGTGAAATAGGAACTGACTGCAAACTTACCGTCGGCGTTGGTCACTCCGCGGGCAGGTCGGCTGCCGGGCAAACGATCGCGAGGAATCAAAGCAACTTCGGCTCCTTCAACCGGCTCACCGTTGTAGTGGACTCTGCCCGTGGCAGGGATCGTGCCGGTCTCGGTACGAGAGCAGGACGCCAGTGCTGCGAAAACTACCAGCACGACCCAACAGGTGCGGCACCTGCCAGCCGCATCGCGGCCAAAAAAAAGGTCCCTCCTAAAAAACATCGATACGGATTGCACTTCTATAACCATGCTGGCCTGTCGGGTGGTCGGTTGTGGGGATCTTTGAGGAAGCACGTTACGAAGGGGCCAGTTTAGTATAAAATGGCCACAGCAGTCCATTGGTTGGGTTGTTAGTGAAGGGCGCCCGTTGTTGTTCAGGCACCCGCACTCGGCTGCAGAATAGTACCACGTTTCATTTTCATTTCAAAAAACATCGCCGGTTTTGATCTCTATCTGCGGGAGAAACTATCATGCAAAAACCAATGACGCTTGTTCTGCTTTGGGCAATTGCCGTGGGAACCCCCGCCGGCTTGGTTGGGGCCGAGGAAAATATTTCACCCCCCGCCGAGCCCCACTGGGAACTTTTTTTGGATGACTACATCATCGAACGGAGTACCGGTTTTCAGCGCGTACTTCATCACCCGACCCCGAAGGGGGTGGTTCTTCCCCCCGATCTACCCTGGGAAACGCAGGGGCTTTCGATACTCCATGTAGGCCGGCGGCGCGATGGCCGGCTCGAGTGTTACTACCGCGTTCACGGGGTCAATATCCCGGGCGACACAACCGCGTATGCCGTTAGCGAGGATGGCATCCATTGGGAGAAACCGATGCTGGGCCTTGTCGAAGGGCCTGGCGGTACCGACAACAACCTGTTGCCGTGTGGTGCGCCCTTTGCGCTGGGACAGTTCGGCAACATCACCGACCCGGAAAAACAATTCCAGCTTGCCCTGGGAGACAAGCCGCTGGGGCACAAAATGGAGGTCTACTTCGCCCGGGAATTGCCTGACTGGGAGAACGATCCCAACTGGCGAGACAAGCTGGTGGCAGCAGGGGTGAAGCCAAGCTACAAACTGGGACTCCATTTCTGGGACGACCAGCACGACGAGTGGGTCTTCATGCGGCAGAGCCCCAACCACCCGCCAGCCCGCTGCGTGGCCAGGTGGGCTACCAAGGACCTGCAAAACTGGACGGTTCGCCCGGTCTTTTACCCCGATGCGCATGACGGCACCGATCCACGCTTCTTTGACGAAATTTACGGGATGCACGCGATGCATACCGAGGGAGTGATACTGGGGTTTGCCGAATGGTATATCGGCGACCAGACTCGACCTGACATGGCCGTGCTCGAACAGGAGATGATTGGCCGCGTGCACATGAAGGGAACGATGGATGTACGGGTTTCGGTCAGCCGCGACGGCGGGTTTACGTGGGACCGCACCGTCAGCCGCGAGCCCTGGATTGCCAACGGCGCCGAGCAGGACAGCTACGACCGGCTGGTCCGGCTGCACGCCTCGCCATTGAGAGTTGGCGATGAAGACTGGTTCTACTGTACCGTGATCAACGGCGACCATGGTTCGGCGTTCGATTACTACAAAGACGGTCGCCATCCCCAACACAGTGGTGCACTGTACGTACAAAAACACAACCGGTACGTGAGTCTCACCGCCGGCAACACGGCCCAGTTCCTGATTACCAAGCCGCTGGAAGTCACCGGAAAAACGCTCGAGTTGAACGTCGACGCCAGCCGGGGCGAGGTGTTGGTCGGAATCGGAATTGACAAAACGATTACCATTTTTAACACGGCCGGCCTGCTGCCAAACTTCATGGTTCGTGACCGTCAGGGCAACACGCACCTGGAAGAAGGGTTTAAGATCAAGCAATGCAAGCCGATCCAGGTCGACAGCATTGAGCACACCGTCCAGTGGAAAGAGGCCAATCTCGAATCGCTGCTGGGAAAAACGGTAAGGCTCTACATCATGGTCCAGGATGCCGACTTGTACGGCTTCCGGTTCAAATAACCATGTTTGTAGCACAGAAAAAACGGTACCTGCTGGCCCAAACAGGCCTGCAGCCGGCCTGAACCGGTGCGGGAACACCCTGGCTGCAGATCGCTCGGCCCCAAACACCCCCGGTGCAAAGACCCCAGGAACGCTGGAAGGGACAAACATTACTTGAACCGAAACCCGTACAAGTCGGCATCCTGAACAGAAATGTAGAGACGGACGGTCTTGCCCAGCAGTGACTTGAAGCTGGCCTCCTGAAAACGGACATCGCACTGAATGCTGTCGACCTGGACCAGGTCGCAGTCGTCAAAATAGAAGCCCTTTTCAAGGTGGGTATCGCCCCAACGATCTTCAACCATCCAGTGGGGCAGGTTGGCCTCGAAAGGCCACGCATCCTGCTTGTGTTTCATCCACCGGTCGGTGCCCACCGCAACTTTGACCTCGCCACGACTCGCATCGACGTTTAGCTGCAAGGTCTCACCGGTGACTTCCAGCGGTTCGGTGATCAGAATGCGTGGCCGGTTACCAGCGGTAAGGCTCACGTACCGGTTGTGTTTCTGGGTGTACAATGCGCCCTGAAAGGTTACCATCTGGTCGCGCGGATAGCCAAGATAAGAAGCATGATCCCGGTCGCCCACCCTTGCATAAAACCAGTCCTCGTCGCCCATCCGTAGCGGTGGGCAATCGAGTCGCACCATCCGATCATAACTGTTTTGTAGGACCCCATGAGGAATCCAGGGCTCGCGGCTGACGGTTCGGTCCCAGGTTTTCCCTCCGTCGCGGCTGGTCACAATACGAACTTCCATCGTTCCTTTGGCGGTGTTGGTGCCAATCAGGCCCTTGTCATTGCCGGTCGGATGCGTCTCGTCTCCGATAAACCAGTAAGCAAAACCAAACACCATTCCTTCCAGATGCACCCCCATCATCCCGTAACACTCGTGAAAGTAACGCGGATCGGTCGAATCGTCGGCATCCGGATAGAGGTAGTTATCGAGTTTCCAGCTTTTCATATCAGGCGAAGCATACCGCCCTGAAACCCGCGTAGGCGGATGGTTTGGTGCCTGCCGCATGACAACCCACTCCTGGTGAAGATCGTCCCAGTACTCCAGCGTGGTGTAGTGGCTGTGAATAAAACCGCCCGAGTCAACCAGTTTCTCCTCCCACTGGGGGTCATTGATAAAATCAGGAAGCTCTTTGCAAAAGGCGATCCGTTGAGGGATATCGTAATTGAGTCCCAGCGCGTAGCGTTTTTCAGGATCACGTACATTGCCGTGCAAAAACAGGTTGCGGGGATTGCCACAAGGCACCAGGTTGTTGGTCTTTCGATAGACGTCATTGGCGTCACCACTGCCCAACGAAACTCCCAGCGGCAACCGCCGTTGGTTTCCCACCTGGGTGGGGCCTTCGACCAGGTTGAGAACCGGCTTTTTCCACGCAATGGCGTCGTCACTGACAGCATAGGCGATTCGGCTTGCCACCCGCATACCTGGTTCGTGCCACAACGTCTGGTAGTAGCATTCATAGCTGCCGTCCTGCCGGCGACCGACATAATAAGGCGTTACGCCAAATGTCTCCCACGGTTTTTCCGCCTTGAGCACCACTCCCCGGGGTTGGGGACGGTGGAGGATGCGCTGAAAACCGGTACTGCGCGTGACGGCATGATTGTCCAAAAAAAGGTGCCAGTGGGGTTCGGCCGGTTCGGTTTGGTTTGGCTGCCGCGCAACGGGTTGGCCGCAGGCGGGAGCGGAAAAAAATGCCACGCTGGTTAGCATCAGAAAACATGCCACTCTGGGTAGGTAATGCTTCATGGATCCAACTCCTTGAACGGAAAGTAATGCGCAACTCCTAAGGGGAAATCGGCGCTGGCCACTTGAGGTGGTGATGAAGAAAGTCGTAGGCTCCCTGGCCAAAAATCGTGTGTGGTCCATCAAACCACTCGATCGTGGTGCGATCGGGAATTCCCAACTGTGCCGCGTAGAGGAACCGCACCCGGGCATATTCCCAGGCAACCGTCCAGTCGTCGGCCACGAAATCATGATGGCCCCGCTCGACCATGAAAGGTCGCGGGGCAATCAGTGCTGCCATTTCGGCGTAGTTAAAGGTGTGGCCAAGATTCCACTCAAAACTTTCGTACTCGTGTGAGTTGACGTAGCTTCGCGGGTTGGCCGTTGAGGCGTTCTTGTCGACCCATTCGTTGAAGTCACCAGAGCAAATGGCCACACGGTAACCGCTTACCAGGGGAGTAATTCGCATCGCTGCCCTCCCCCCGTAACTCATGCCGTAAAAAGCAATTCGCTGTGGATCTACAAAATCAAGCGTGCTGAGCCAGTCGACGATCTGCTGATGCTGCGGCGTAATCAGGGCGAAGATGGTTTTTCCGAGTGTGTTCGATTTGCGCTGCAGCGTCCGAAATCGATCATTCAAAAGATACAAGTTCTGGGGAGCAAAGGTCACGAACCCGCGTTCGGCCAGTGTGGTGGCAAAGGCTTTGTAGTAGTGGTAGCGTTCCTCTCCCACAACGCTTTGCGCCCGGCCATTGAGACCATGCTGACACACAACGACCGGACGCCGCTCGGAGGGCGCAATTCCCACCGGAACGGTCAGGAGGCCGTAGGCAAACAGGCCATCGAACACGTCAAGCACAACCTCGTAGCGTCTCCACTTGGGCGACTGGTCAACCAGGCGACTGCGGGGATTGGCCGCAAGCCGCTTGAGATCGAAGTGCCCGACCACATTTTCGGAAAATGCCTGGCGAAATGGCTCGACCGACGCCAGGTAGGCATCGACCGAGCTCGTATCAAGCTTGTCCCAAAACTGGCGCTGGCGGACGTGGTGGCTTTTTCGGAGCAGCTCTTGGGTGTGGCGATCGATCGCGTCCTGCTGTCGCGCTTGTCGCCGATCGGCATGCCACAAACTCTCAGGCGCACTGAGCGCATCCTCCGGCGCCGCAAGCATCGCCCCCGGCGAAAGCGACTGGAGAAAATGGCCCAACATGGCTTCCGAGCCTGGCGCCTCACTGGCCACAACCGTCAGCCACCGGTCACCGCCGGCAGCTCCAGCAAGCTGGCGAGCACGAGCCGCTTTTTCGGCCACTTCTTCTGCCGGTGCGGCAATGATCTCATACGGTGCACCCCGCTCTTTTCCGACTCGAGGGCGGAGGACTTCCGGTGCGGTGCCTGTTTCGACCAAAAAATCCCTGGGGGCGATCATCGCAGCCAGGCCCACGTCGCCGTACTCCTTGACCACCGAAAAAACCATCCGATCGGCCGGCTGGCTCCAGAGTCGGTCCAGCTGACCGAAGGCGCCGCTGACGGCGGTGACATCAATCCGCGGATCGACAGCCCCGGCGTACCACCCGATCAAACCGCCATCTCCCCAGCCAATCACGCCCACTGGGCGCCCGCGGGGGCTGGTCGACCGAAACGAGTCCACCACGGCCAGGACCTTTTGGACTTCGTAGCCGGTCATCGTGCGCCCCATCACGTAAGCGGCGCGGTGGAGCCACTCACGATGGGAAATTCCCTGTTTGCGAACGCTCCGCTCGACCAGCACTGGAACCACCACCCGACAGCCGCTTTCGGCCAGGCGGCGCGCATACTGGCTGCCCCTGGCCAGGCCCGGCTCAAGGCCACAAAGCTGCTCTGGAGAAACGCCGCAGTGCGGAATGGCAACTACATCGGCAACCGGCTCCCGGCCGGTCGGCAATAACAGCAAGCCTTCTCCCTTGACGTCTCCAAAGGCGGACCACTCGATCGCGTAAATGTTGTAGCGCTTACCGCCGGCAAGTCGTGCCGGATGGTCGGTGGTCGCCACCAGTGACAGGGGCGCTGGCGAGGGCCGGTCGTCATGCAGGCCCAAAAGATGGCCGAGGCGAGTGCGATCGGTTGCGATCGAAGCTTTATAAGCGGCCGGCGAGGTCCCGTTGCGGCGCCACCGTTCTTTGGGCTCGCGGGTGGCCTGGTCAAGCTGGTCGAGCAAAAAACGATCTGCCGCAGCGACCAGCTCCGAAGCAATATCGCCACTCCTCTCAAGGGGAGCGGTGCCGGCTAAGGGAACCGGGTCCGGGCCATTGGCTGCGACGTGGCTGGCCAGGCCTGCCAAAACACTCAACAAGCCAGCTCCGATACGCATCAGCCGATTCTGCATGGGTTGGCCCGGTCACTCTAAGCTGGAGAATTGGTCGTTTCAGCAAGACGTCACTTGGCTCGGTTCAGCAAGACGTCACTTGGCCATTGTAATAAAAAAGCTGGCCTGCTTCAGAAAATCCTTCGCGGCGAATCCTTCACGGGACGCGCAAATCGGACAGCGGCCACGAAGTACGACGGCTGTCTTAAAAACAACCCCAGCAAGATTGCCATCCAGGCGAGGGCCTGGCCAGGCGGCTCAGGAACCGCTGCCCCGTTGCCGGCAGCCCCGTTGCCAGCAGACCCACTACCAAAACGTGTTTTCCAATACGTGTAGTCAACCCGGTAAACGTAGCCATCGCCAGTACCATCGGCGGGGAGATTGCTCCCTGTTTGGCCAAGCGAGTCGCGCCACACCGTGTAGTCGGCAGCGTCCACCGTCCCATTCTCGTTGTAGTCACCCGATACTCCCCCACCGCCAATGACCGACTGGATCGCATCCAGGTAGAGGCCATCGGGATCACCAATGGTGGGCACGATATAGCCCCCTTCACCAAACTCGTTCCAGGCATAAAGCATCACCAGGCGCTCCGGCGTAGCAAGTGCCGGATTGTTGTCGATCCAGTCGATTGCTTTTTGAAGATGCGCCGCGACTGCCCCCGGGGTACGGCTGGGATTAAAATACCAACTCGGGGGTGTGTTCCAGGGTCGCGCATCCCAACCTGCCATGACCGTCGGAATGTAAGACTGAGAGCCACCACTTTCGGTATTCCAAATTCCCGGGGCCCAGGAGTCGTTGCCCTCGACATACTCAGTGATTGACTGGTAGGGATACTCCGTCTCGCCGGCGCCCCACCCGGGGACTGCGTTGTAGCGCGTCACGTGGGTGTAAAGCGAAGCTGGCCCGGCGACGTTGGCTGCAAACTCAATCTCCCCCAGCCCGGCTGTGACCGCCCGCTGCTGGAAATCCTGATAATTGGTCTGAGTCATGCCACCGGCAGCGAAGTTGGTCACCAACGGATTGCCACCCACGCGGAGGTACTGGCTATCGGCCATGTAGGGCAGGAGCAGGTCGGCCACTTGCTGCCACTGGGCATCACTATCGATGGTGGTGGGGCCCGCATCGACAATATTAATGTTGAACTGCATCCGGTCGCGATTTGCTGCCAGCATGAAATTTTTCAGGCCCGAGTTGATGCCATCGTTGACCGTGGCCGCCGGACTTCCATACCAATACCAGTCGAAACTGAAAAATGCGATGCCATGGTCGGCTGCCAGGTCGATCTGTTGCTCCATCACCTCCACCGTGTCGCCGCGCCACAGGCCACCTCCCCAGATCGGCTCCCGTTCTGGAAAATTGTTTCGCAGCTCGGCGTTGGCAAATGCGGCAACCGCTTGCGGGGTATCGTGGTACCACCCTTCAAAATAGTAGGCTCCCAGGGTTGCAGCCGGCGAGCTTGCCGGGAGCTGCCGGAGAGGTAGCGCCCAAAGTGCCACGATCGCAGCCGTAAAAATCAGACTCAGCCTGTAGATGTGGGTCATTGTGTGATTGAGCGCGCGTGCAATCTCGGGAAGCGTGGCTACAGGCATCGCATACGAGCCGGGCACGCCGTCCCGTATATTCTAACATGCCGCCTCAAAGAATCAGGGGGCAAAACGGGGGCCCTATTCTGCTGGGTGCCGGCATTACCGAAGTCGGACGGGACACTGCTTAGGAACCAACCTCCACGTCGACCGACTCCATGATCGACCGACTCCATGATCGACCGACTCCATGATCGACCGACTCCATGATCGACCGACTCCTTAATCGACCGAGTCCATGAGTAATGTCTCCGCCGCTGTCGCTTCGGCGTTCATGCAAAGACGCAGACAACAGGTGCCTCAGGCACGTAATAATTGCGGCCGGCCCGCAACCTGGATGCCATCCAAGGACCGTGTCCAATTTTAGGACCCGCAATTTCGACACCAACTTTCGAGTTGCTTTGACGGCCAAATGCGGCCTAAAATTGGCGCAAAAGCTACAATCTCCAAAAAGGACTTAATCTTCTCATGCCTTCGATCAACAACGTAGAACGCTTTCGAGAAAAGCTCAACCAGGCCCAATTGTGTGTTGGCACGTTTGTCGGTTCTGCCGATCCATTGGTCAGTGAATTGCTTGGCGATGTTGGCCATGATTTTATTATCGTCGATTGTGAACATTCTCCTATCGATACTACGCAAGCCTTGGGACACCTGCTTGCCTGTCGCGGTACAGGCTGTGCCCCAATGGTTCGCGTCCCCTGGAATGACCAGGTGATGATCAAACAAACCATGGATTTTCACCCTGCCGGAATTGTGGTTCCACTTATTCGTACGGCCGAAGATGCTGCCAACGCCATCCGTGCCGCCAAGTACCCGCCCCAAGGGATGCGCGGCTTTGGGCCCGGCCGTGGAATGTCCTACGGAGCCAAAGACGCCGGGAGCTACTTGCAAGAGGCGGATTCCCAGACGATGATTTTTCTGCAAATTGAACATGTAGACGCCGTAAAAAATATCGATGCGATTTTAGATACCGAAGGACTCGATGGACTGATGTTTGGTCCCAATGACTTAAGTGGATCTATCGGGTTGTTGGGCCAACCAGCGCATCGGGATGTCATAAAACTGATCGACGAGGTCGCCGCAAAAGTAAAAAATACCAACCTGTTTTTAGGGGTTGCTACCGGATATTCCGGGAACATCGACACCTTGCAAGCCTGGGTCGATCGGGGTGTCGACTGGCTTGCCCTGAACTCGGACTACACCTACCTGCAAGCAGGTGCAAGCAAAACAGTGGCAGACGTTCGTCAATTGCAAAACTCTTAGTCAACAAAGTAAAACTTGCTCCTGGCTGTTAATGAGGGCATACTGAGCGGTTAGTTTTCGACCGGAATCAACCCCGATTGTCCGTTTTCCCTTCTTGCCGCTCGCACTTAAGGGTGCGAACCAGGCACCCCAGGAGCATCGTAACGTGAGGCAACCTCGCCATTGGCTGCTGATGTTGTCGCTGCTGCTGGCAACTGGAAATTCTCTGCAGGCAATCACCATCAGCGAGATCGTCTTCTTTGGTGACAGCCTCTCGGACATTGGCAATACTTCCAGTTGGTCGCTCGGTTTTGTGCCGGGATCCGCCTATTGGAATGGTCGTTTTTCAAATGGCCCGGTTTTTTCAGAACGCCTTTCGGTCAAACTTGGCCAGGGAACACTCGCCTCAAGTACTGTCGGAGGAAATAACTATGCCTACGGGGGAGCACAAACTTCCGGAACAGGGGGACTGAACGGATGGTTGATTGACGACCTTGATGAACAGGTCGACGACTTTCTCGAAAACCGGACTGCCGGTCCAGAAACCCTGTTTGTGGTGCTGGCCAGTTCCAACGATTTTCTCAACACCAGCCAAACGAACGTTTCAGCGCCCGTTGCTAATATTGCCGAAGATCTCACCCGGTTACACGCAGCCGGGGCACGGCAGATGCTGGTCCTCAACCTGCCACGCCTGGGCGATACGCCACGGTTCAATGGGAGTGCCTCTTTGTCAAACACGATGAATGCCAGGACCGATGATTTTAACCGTCAACTGGCAGTGGCCCTGGATGGCCTTTCTGAGAACCTTGCGGACCTGGCCCTTGTTCAATACGATCTTGCCTCGCTATTCCAGGAAGCACTTTCTGACCCCGGTCAGTACGGACTCACGAACGTGACCTCGCCAGCCGCACCAGGACTGGACGTGGGAGATTTCTTTTACCGTTCGGGCAATGTGGTTTCGAACCCTGAAGACTACTTGTTCTGGGATGATATCCATCCGACCACAACGGGGCATGCCCTCGTTGCCCAGGACATTTTTGACACGCTGGAGAGTTTTGAGCCCAACGGTGATTTCGACAACAGTGGTGTTGTGGACACGGCTGATTACACGCTTTGGCGAGATCACTTGGGGCTGGACTCGTCGGTGCTTAACAGCCACGGTTCGGGGTCATCCACCGTCCTCCAGGCCGACTACCAGCTTTGGGTCGCCCACTTTGGTGAAATCGTCGCCAACGGTTCGCAGGCAAACCGCATACCTGAACCGGACAGCCTGCTGCTGGCCCTTTGCGCCCTGACCGCATGCCGCTGGGCACGCACAATGAACTCTTGAGCCAGGAAACTCTTCCTTGAACGCCACTGGCTTCCCTGCAGCCTGAAATCTTACGGCCCTGCGCAGGATCCTCCGGTTGAGAGTCCTCGCTTCACCCAACGGCTACGCAACACATGCTGCCCCTGCACCCCGGAGAGATGGGGAGCCAACGCGCCTCCAAGCGCGGCTGCTCGGCGCCCAAGACCCGGTTGTCGGAAAGAGCAACCACGACGACACGTCAAAAAGTTCTACTCTCCCTTAAAACAGTTTCCGCAAACACCTGCACACTGCTATAATCTCCACCCCCCTTAGGTTCCAGCAGCAACACCGGACCCGCCTTGGTCCTCACCACAACTTTTGAACCATGGTGCCCCAAGATGGCCCCCTCTAAAGAACACTCCTCATGGCAAACCTCGAAGTTCTCGAAACAGGCCACATCGACCGTAGTGATTCGGCTTTTCCGACGCTGGTAAAATTGGACAATGGTGACCTGGTGTGTGGTTTCAGCACCGGCGGTGGTGCTCATGCCAATGGCGGAACCCATTGTGCCTGCTCCACCGATGGCGGACGAACCTGGCAACATCGATCGGTCATCCTCGAACGGACGGTCGATCCTGTTCAAACAAACCACCTGCGCCTCTCACGTACCGCCGATGGCACACTCCTTGCCTACGGCCAGCGGGATCAGAACCAAGAGACCGCAGCAGGCCGCAAACGGATTGCCTGTACGGCAACCTTGTGTCGATCGGCAGATCACGGAAAGACCTGGTCGGCACCAGAAGTCGTGCCATTTGAAGTCCCCGGACCTTACGAGATCGCAAACCCAATTGTCGTCACCGAGGATGGACGCTGGCTGGCACCAACGGCGACGTTCCATAACGGGCGATATGGAGAACGGGTTGTGCTACTGGAGTCGTCCGACAACGGCTCAACGTGGCCACACATGCATACCGTTTTCCAGGATCCGGGCAGTGGCATTGGATACCTCGAACAAAAGATCATCGAGTTTCATCCGAACCATTTGCTGGCGATCGCCTGGGTGCAAGACTACCAGGCCGACACCGACTTGAAAAATGAATACAGCCTTTCGATCGATGGCGGGCGATCGTGGGATGGACCGCACCCAACGGGAATCCAAGGCCAGACCATGACTCCAATCTGGTTGGGCGAGGATCGCTTTCTGGTGCTTTACAACAAACGTTACGGCCACCAGACAATCCAGATGTGCCTGGTCCGCATCTCCAGAGGAAGTTGGACCGTGGAATTTGAGGGCACCATGTTCGATGGCCATGCCTCCTTGGAATTGACCGACAACATCAGTAGCCAGGAACAAATCAGGCTGATCAAGTTCGGCTACCCTGGGGGAATGCGTCTCGACGACGAAACGGTGTTAGCCGTCCATTGGTGCGAAGAAGATGGCATCTGTGGCATTCGCTGGACGCGACTGCGAATAACGTGACGTTTCATCTGTCCGACTGCCGCAATCGAACGGACCAAAGGGCCGAAAGTACAACGATCAAGAGCAACAGGCCTGATGGTTCGGGAACAGCGGAGCTAGTGCTGGTACCAAGGCCTGTAAAATTCTGGGCCCACAGCAGGTAATCTGCTTGCACGACCGTTGCTGCCCCGGAGCCGTTACCGCCTAGCACCGCAGAACTATTCCCCAGGTTGTCCTGAAAGAGGGTGTAGTCGGCTGCGTCGACAAACCCATCGCCATTGTAGTCACCAGGTGTCCCGCTGCTCTCGATCGTCAGCGGCACAAACAACGTGCTTCCTGGATTGTTTCCCGACATATCAAGTTGCGTTCCAATTTCTACGTCGGCGGAAAAATCTCCTGTGCCAAGACCGGTCGCATAGGTCGCGAGTTGATAAGTTCCAGGATCCACGAACGATTGGCCTTGCGATGGATTTTGCATCCAACCTGTGGCAGCCCATTGCTCGGCTCCCTGAAAGAACGACTGTGTCCATAAAACGTCATCTTCAAAACTGGCATCCTGCCAGCGATCGATCGAAGTGGCCTCAGGACCGGAAACCACGATAGAGACCAACAAAGTCCCGTCGCTCGTGTCGACAGAAACCGCGCCGGTGGAACGATTGTAGGTGACTGTCGGTGCAGCCAGGCCATCAGCAGCCAGGCCCAGAACACCAAGCACGACGACACCAAGCACCACAACACCAGGTACCACGACGCTAAGTACCACGACACCTATCCGCAGTCCGGTTTCAGGCCGCCCGGTTCCAAGCATCGCTTACAGGCCTCTTTTGTTATTACTGGTACTGATCGTTTCGGCCATCCTGGACTCTTTAGGGACTAATAAAACTGTCCAGGAATCTTTGTATCCCTATTATACTTGGCATCTCCGTACCGGTCGAATTCCTGCGTTCAAAGTGGCGCAGGTTCCTGCCACACCCGGTTTTAAAGAAACAACCACCCTCGACTGGCAGGCAATCGTCGAAGAAACTTCCTCAGGCCAAAAGCTTGTCGATCAGGGTGCCACCCACGTCAGTCAGCCGAAAATCCCTTCCCTGAAAACGATGGGTTGAGGGCGGCATCCTGTTTTATTTCCTCCGGTATCACACCCTAAAGTTGTAGGTCCACACCACCTTCACCGGGTACATGAATCGAAGTGATGATGAGATGGAGACTTTTCGCCCGATTGCAGAGGTCAACTAAAACGGACATGTGTTTTGGACCCTTCGTTCCGGCAGGATCGTCCTGCCTCACTTGCGACCAGACGGCCCCTGGGGCAAAGAGCATTTTTGTGCTGGCACGATTTTCAGTGACGACCTTGGCCACACCTGGACCGCATCCAGCGAGATCACGTTGCCACTGCGCGGCGCGATGGAACCCCGGATTGCTCAGCGGCGAGGCGGCAGTGTCTTTATGGTGATGCGCCCCAATCTCGGAAACGTGTTTTCCTCGGTTTCGACTGACTAGTGTGCCACCTGGTCGAAACCCCAGCCTACCGGCCTGAAGGCCCCCGAATCGATGGCTGGCCTCCATCCGGTTGGCGATACTGGTGACATGGTCCTTCTCTGGAGCGAAGTTGAGCAATACGACTACGAGTACAACGACTGCGAAAAACGCACCCCTTTGACCATCGCCGTTTCCAAGGATGGTGGAGATACCTGGGTTCACAAGAAACACATTAAAACAGACCCCGACTGGGAATTTACCAATCCTCACTGCTACTTCGCTCAAGATGGTGAGTTGATCATCGACTATGAAGCATCAAAGATGAAGATTGTCGAGTTTCCCGGTTTATTTGGGCGGGAGCGCATGTCAATGCGGGCGATCATTGCCGATCTTGAGTGGCTCTACAGCGACGCCAAAGACGTGAAGGGAATTATATAAAACTTGGGCGCGAATACCTTGGCGACCAGGTAGGATGATGTGCACTGCAGGACGAATTATCAAGCGTTGGCAGGCAAACAATTGCCGATGCAAACAGAATGACCAGGAAACCGGTTTCATCCGCGCCAAAAGATCTTGGATGTAAAATCATGATTCAATTCGCTGATTTGAAGGAGTTTTGCGAAGGCACCCTGTTGTCCGTCTTGCCGGATGAAGTCGAAGGGTTGGTAACCTCGTTTCTGGCGTTGTCTGCAGACCAGGTCTATCAAGCGACACCCAAAGAAGACACGGGACTTGTTTATTTATTTACAGACGGGATGGGGCGGGTTGAACAGGGTGTGAATAGCTGGCAGATTACAGAGATTGCGTTGTTTGTGCCTCTGTCGAGGGAGCCATTTAAAATCACTGCGGGCAACGAGCGATTGGATGTCCTTGAACTGGCAGTCGCATTTTCTGCTGAAGACAGGGAACTTTTTGATGAACACAAGCACAAGATCCCATCGTTTCAGACTTGTTCTTCCTGTGGGATCTACAAAGAAAGAATGCAAGAGTGCCAAGACGATAAGCCGCACGCTGCTTCCGGAGTACACTTTTCCCCGGCTCTGCATTGGCTCGGTAGAGACGACTGGACCGGACCAGGTTGCCGCTCACCAGCATCCGATGTTGGAACAGCTCTTTTATGGGCTCAAAGATAATTGATGTACGGTTTGCGCTGATGAGGATGAGGTGACATTTTTTGAAAGGCAGTTGCTCCACATACCGCTTGGCTCCAACCACGGTGTAGAGGTCCACGAGGGAAAGACACTTCGCTACATTTGGATCGATTTGTTCAAACACCACAAAGGTATGGAGTGGATTACGCAGGAATATATCCACGAGGAATAAACGGCCTCAGGTAACCGTGGTGCGGCGGTAAAATTGGGAAAGCTAATCGGTTATCTCGTGACGGTTGACGTGTTTGTCCCTTCGGCCGGCAGGAGTTTCGTGAAGTTGCGATTGTTAATGGGTTGCAGCCTGTATGAATGGGCTGCCTGGTTGGCTTCTTCGGTGCCGAAGAGTTAGAATGATCGCGGCTAACCTGTGAATTACATTGTGGTGCGATCGACAATTACTCGTGGGACCAATAGCCGTACACAATGAAATCACAAACTCTGAAGGTTCCTTTTGATGAAAACTCTGTTGCGACCGAGGACCTGTTTCAGTGCTTTCTTTGTGCTTGCGGTAGTTCTGGACCAGGGAGGCCTGTTTTCGGAAGAAAAGTCGTGGACCAGTTCCACGTTTCTTGATTTTATCGATGGAACATTGGGTGACGGTGGGGTCAATACCTACGTGGCGGCCGACGGAACAGTGCGGCTGATCAACCTGTGGGACCTGAATAACGACGGCAATTTTGATTTGCCGATCGCCTGTGCACAGGACCACGATGAAGAAACCGAAACCTTTGTCTATTGGGCAGACAAGGACGGGTTCTCACCGCACCGCCGGACCGAACTCCCCACCGATGGTGCGATTGGTGGTGCTGCAGGAGATCTTGATAGAGATGGGCATGTTGATTTGGTTCTCGTCAATCGATTTGACGGGAACCGGACCGATCTTGATTTCCACATTTACTGGGGGAGTCCTGGCGGGTTCGATTTGTCCCGGCGGTCAAGCTTTCCGGCCAAGGCCGCGGTTGCCGTTGCAATCGCCGATTTGAATGGCGATGCATGGCCTGAGATCGTGGTGGCCAACCAGGGAGTGGATTACCACGTAACCGTTGATCGTTTTCAACAGTCGTTCATCTACTGGGGGTCTCAGCAGGGGTATGCGAGTAGCAGTCGCACTGCGCTCAAAACGATTAACTGTGCTGATGTGGTGGTCGCCGATGTAAATCAGGACACTTTCCCCGACATTGTCTTTGCCAATGAAGGCAATGAGCCGGGCGAGAGTGGAGCGGTGATCTATTTGGGCAACGGCCAGGGCGAGTTTTCTGGTGACCATCGCCTCGAGCTTCCAGGCTTGTACACCGCGGGAGTGGAAGTCAGTGATCTCAATGCAGACGGTTTTGCCGAGGTCATCCTGGCGAACATGTATCGGCTGGAAGAAAAGCCGGACCCGCCAACCAGCAATCGCGTCGATACGTATCGCGTAAATTCATCGATTTATTGGGGAGGGCCTGGCGGATTCTCTTTGAAGAAACGGACAGACTTGCCAACCCTGGGTGCCCATGCAGTCGAGGCCGGAGACTTGAACGGTGACCAGCTTCCCGATTTGGTGTTTGCAAATAGCGCCGAACAACATTCTTTTATTTACTGGAATAGCCCGGACGGTTTTGCATCCCGTCGGCGAACCCAGGTGTTGGCGATGCATGCACACGATGTGGCCATTTGTGATATTGATCAGGATGGGTACGCAGACCTGGCCTTTGCCAATTATGCCAGCGATGGTTTTTTTGACACCAGGTCGTTTATTTATTGGGGAACTTCAAAAGGGTTTACCGACAGTGATCGTACGGAACTGCCAACGTCTGGAGCATCGGCGATCGTGGTAGACGACTTGAACGGCGATGAGCGGACCGACGTGGTGTTTGTCAATAAAATCGAAGGAGTGTCCTACCCAGGCGGAACCACAACGGCATTTGCCGAGCTTGGGCCGACTACTTCGTATATTTATTGGGGTGATGATCAGGGTGAGTTCGCCCCCACGCGAAGAAAGGGGTTTCCCACCCGCCGCAACACAGATGGTCATTTAAATAGTGATTTGAATGCGGACGGATACGTAGATATTGTGTTTCCTCATTTCGGCAGTCCAACCGTAGTCTATTGGAATGGGGCAGACGGTTTTGAGCTTGAGAAGAAGACGATGTTGGATGATGCCGAGGCCGCGACCGCCCGCACGGCCGATTTTGATCGTGACGGCTATCTCGACCTGTTGCTTGAATTTTCTATTCTTTACGGAAAGGAGTCGGGGTTTTCGGCAAATGATCGCTTTGAGTTTGACACGGGTGGTATGAAACCAGGGCTGGCCGATTTAAATCGTGACAATTGGGTGGATGTTATCGCGCCGTTACAAGACCGCGTGGTGGTCTACTGGAACGGACCGGCCGGTTTTGATAACCACCGCAAGAGCGAGTTGCCGACGCCCGGCAAACGCTGCATCGTTGCCGAGACGGCCGATCTTAATCGTGATGGTTTCCTTGATCTCGTTGTGGTCAGTTTGCTTGACTACAACAAGCCCTTAACGCCAGGCGACGTGGCCGTGTTGCACGGTAACCCCAAGGTCGACGCGTTAATTTTCTACGGAGACGAGACAGGTTTCTCAGAAGAGCCACCGCAGTGCCTGCCAACGATTGGCCCTGCCGACACGGTGGCTTCGGATTTTAACGCCGACGGCTATATCGACCTGTTCTTCAGCAGTTATTTTGGCGGACACCATCGAAATTTCCCCGGTTTTCTCTACTGGAACGGCCCCAGTGGATTTCACGCAGACCAGAGAACGGAGATCCCCGGTTTGTCCGGTTGTGGCGTCATGGCTGCTGACTGTAATCATGATGGATTTCCGGAACTGATTGTGGCCAATCACACAAACGTTGGCAACCATCGCAGCCCGACCTGGGTGCACTGGGGGAGCCCGGATGGGTTTCGTGGGGAATATCGCACGGCATTGCCAGCAACTGGGGTGCATTTCTTTTCGCTGCATGACATTGGCAATGTTTACGATCGGTCGGATTGTTATGACTACCTGTCGCCAGCTTTCGATGCTGGTGAGGTGGCAAACCTGAAACGCATCTTCTGGCAGGCGGAGACGCCATTTCGCACGCGCGTACTGCTGCAAGTGCGGACCGCCGCTACACAAGCCGCATTGAGTTCTGCCCCCTGGTGCGGCACTGCCGGTCCGGATAGCCATTTCAAGATCACCGGCTCACCAGTTCCCGACTCTGTAAAGGCCAATCGCTGGATGCAATACAAAGTGATCCTGGTCAGTCCCAGTTTGGTGAGCACTCCTGTTTTGCATGCCGTCTCGATTGAATATGAGCCGGGGCCAAGGCCGGCTGCCAGGGAGTTCACGAAATAAGTGTCGCGAGAACTTGTTGGTTTTCAGGAGTCACTACCTGGCCATCGTGGGAGCGTGCGTGGGAGGCCGGCACTGCCAGTCGCAGCGGGTGGTTGAGAGTTGCCCCGAACGGGTTTCGTGAAATCAGGGGAGCACGAGAAGTTAGCCGTGAGGATCTTGTCCTGAAAATGGCACGCTCTGTTGTCAGAGGGATTCTCTCGCTGGGCTATGGCCGTGTTAGTTCTTTGAGCGAATCGTGGCCAGTTGGCACAAAGAGCGGGGTGCCATATTGTGCGATTCCGAACTTTCCAATGACTTCCTGAATGTCGGGAGAGGTGAGGAAATCGACGAATTGCTGGGCTGCTCTAAAGTTGACATGCGGGTGTTTGGCTTGACTGACTATCATTGCGGCGTATTCATTTTTCATGTTTGGATCATGCTGGCAAAGGATGGCCAGTTTCAAATTATCCCGTTGGGCCAGGAAGGTGCCCCGGTCGCAGAGAGTGTGTGCCTGCATCTCGCTGGCCATCCGTAGGGTTGCAGCCATCCCGGAGCCGGCTTCGATATACCAGGCACCTGCCGGGGAAATTCCACAGTCGCGCCATGCCTGTTGTTCGCGAAGGTGTGTGCCGCTCTGGTCTCCCCGAGAAATAAACGGTATCTCTTTCTTGACCATCTTCTGCATGGCTGCGCCGATATGAGGAGTATTTTTAATAGACGCCGGGTCAGACTCCGGGCCCGCAAGCAGGAAGTCGTTGGACATGATGATGTGTCGTTGATCGGCGTAACCGTCGGCGACAAATTTATTTTCTGCAGATGGGGCGTGTGTGAGCAGGACGTCTGCATCTCCACGCCGACCAAGTGTCAATGCCTGCCCGGTACCGACAGCGATGACTTCCACCTCAATTCCAGTTTTGTTTTCAAAGCCCGGGAGGATCGCATCTAAAAGTCCACTGTCACGGGCACTGGTAGTCGTGGCGAGAACCAGTTTGTTGTCCTGTTCGGGTGACCACTCGCAACCAACTGCCGTGGCCAGGTAGATTAAAATCCAGCTCAAGAGAAGTTGGCGATGGGGCATGGTTCAGCAGACCATTTCGCCGCGTACGAACGCAGCGGTACGGGGATCTTGGGGTGTGGCAAATAAGGACTGCGGGGTAGCTACTTCTACGAGTTTCCCATCGAGTAAGAAAGCCACCCTATCTGAAACACGCTGCGATTGAAACAGGTTGTGGGTTGCCCAGACGACGGTCATCGATTGCGAAGCAGCTTCTTGTTGGATGGTTTCTTCCACCAGCAATACATGTGCCGGGTCGAGATGGGAGGTCGGTTCGTCCAATAGCAGGACCGTTGGCTGCAGGACTAAAGCGCGGGCTAATGCTGTCAGTTGAACTTGCCCTCCAGAGAGCGAGTGAACCAGTTGGTTTTGCAGGTGAGCCAGTTTTAAACGATGTAAGATCGATTGGACCTTGTCGGATTGAGAATGCTGGTCCCGTAAACGCAGGCCAAATTCTATATTTTTTTTAACCGTGGTATTGAGCAACTGTGGGTGTTGGAAAACCAGCGTGATGCCTCGTCGAACCTCGAGCGGGAGTGATTCCGGGCAGAAAGGTGTGTCATGGTGGTGTGTTGAGCCGGTGACATGATTTTCCAGCCCGCCCAAAATTCGTAAAAGTGTACTTTTGCCGGCTCCCGTAGGACCCAAGAGTGTCAAAGTCTCTCCCGCGTAAACCGTAAGGTGGTTGATTTCCAGTGTAAACGTATCCCCAAACGCACGCTTTACATTTTGCAATTGAAAGCACGGCACATGGTTGGTCATGGTTGTTGACCTTTCAGGCTTAGGATCAAGCCATTTACGATCAGTGCGATCAAGAGCAAGATGCCGCCCAGCGCCAAGGCCATTTCGAAATGTCCCTGGCTGGTTTCCAGGACCACCGCCGTGGTGAGTACGCGTGTGTGACCGGCGATATTGCCTCCCACAATCAAGACTGCCCCTACTTCAGAAATACTCCGGCCAAACGCAATGGCTACAGCCAGTACCACACCTGCCCGCGCTTCTTTGAGTATGGTCCAGTGAAGTTGCCACGGGCTTGCTCCAAGACTGCGAATTTGTAATCGCAGCGATTGTGGAACAGCGCCGATCGCGGTCATGGTAATACCCACTACAAATGGCATCGCCAGAATCAATTGGGCAAGAATCATCGCCTTGGTCGAAAACAACCAACCAAGTCCCGCAAGCGGGCCGCTGCGCGATAAACAAAGGTAAACTAGCAAGCCTACAACAACCGGTGGCAAAGCCATGCCCGTGTAAATCAGGATGGTCAGAATTTGCTTGCCCCGAAATTGGGACAGCCCTAGCCAGGTTCCCAAGGGAATTCCCGCCAGTGCGGCCAGGAAGACAGCACTCGTGGAGACCTGAAGCGAAAGCCAGGCAATGGACCAGACGTCAGAACCCAATGGCGTCACTGAAAAAATGTCCTTAACAAACGGTGCTGGCGGCAGGGGTTTCAAATAGGGTTGGTCGGTCGGAAAGCTGGAGTCCCACAAGTAAGGCAATCGGCGAGTGGTACGCTGCTGCAGTTGAACTGCCGGGGTTATCTCTCGCGCCAGCGGTATCGGGCATTGGGGAGCGTGTTACACTCCCGCGACGGATAAGTCCTTGATCCGTTCAGTCAACCCAGCCCAGAACATTGCGCATGATTGACCACCGGGGTGGTCGGTCCTGGTCGGGTTTGCCAAGTATCCAGTGGTTGTAGAGCTTGTCAAGGGTGCGCTCTCCTCGTTTTAAGTCGAGCCAGCGATTCAAGAACGAGCGAAAAGTTTCGTCTGGAGCAGTCATGTAATAGAGAGGAATACGGATCGTTTGTTTTGTTGGCCGCACGACGGAGTAATTCGGCCGTAGCAGTGTCCAGGCAGACCCTGTTTCTGCGCTAGTCAGTAGCGCATCTGCCTGGGTTGTGTGATTGTCGAAGAAATCTTTTTCAGATTCCAGCTGAATCACTTCAAAGTCGCCTGCAACCTGGTGAAGCATTTCATCGAAGAAACTGTCGGCGATGACAGCTATACGGAGGTCTTTATGCTGTTGCATTTTTTGGATCGAGTCGAACTCCGCTCGGCGATGGTCCAAGACCACCAGGGCAAGGGTTACTTCCATGTACGAGTTTCCTGGTGGGAGCGTGGAAAACCGTCTTATGGTTCCTTCGATACCTGACATTGCAATGTCAAAATAATCGTCACGAAGTTGCGCCATAATGTCACGTGACGCAAAAGGAACGAACTCAATCGACACTTTCAGATCACGGGCCAACTGGTGGGCCATGTCGATATCGAATCCAACCAACGTGGAGTTGTTGAAATAGGAAAATGGAAGTTCGTCGTCATCGAAGCCAATGCGGATGACACCCCGTCGGTGTATGCGTTCCAATCGCGATTCTCCCGATTGTAAGAGGCTTGGATTGGGGGTAGCGTGATCGAGGATTATGAATGGCACCGGTTTTGTGATTAATGCCCTTTCGGTAACGAGGTTTTCCAGGGGGATACCATTCATGAAAGATTGATCAAGCCATTGGTGAGTTCCGAACATCGCAACCGCAAGGCAACAAGTCGTGAAGATCAGTGTGAACGGGATTCTTGCCCAGCGAATGGCCAGATTTCCAGTAAGCCCGCAACTGGTGATTGCGGCAAATGCGAAGAGGTGCATCGTTTTCATGGCGTCGCCGAAGCGGCTGGCCAAGATTCCGATGACAACATAGAGATTGAAAATATCGCTGGGAATTTGTGCTAGGGTAAGAAGTAACGGGATCGTTATCAGGGGGTTGGCAAAACAGCCGAGAAAGCCGACGACTATAAGGATTGGCCAATGGGACGGGTCGATTGATGTGCCATAGAACCAGGCGGCAAACGGGATAAACAAGAGTCCTACAATTCGGCCGACATCCGGAAACGGATAAGCCATCGGAATGATGAGTTCCGGAAAATGATCGGAGCCTTTGGTGTCTATCGCATGCCGAGCGAACAGTCGTTTCGTACTGTCGACAATCATCGGTAATACGATGAAGGTGTTACCGATGACGAATGCGGCAACCAGTGCGTCGCGGGTGGTCTGAAGGAAATGGCGGTAAGAAAATGGAGTGAGGATTGCCACGATAGCTGGCAGGATCCACAAAGTTAAAAGTACTGCGGCAGTTCCGTAGGCTAGAAGGTATCCCTGCAACAGCTCGAAGTGCTGAAAGTCAAGGGTGCCGGAAGAATGTGCCACAATTGCAAAGATTCCAAGCGGAGCAAGTCGGAGGATGAAATGGTTGAGTCTTGACAAGGCCTTGATCACAACGTCGCATGGATCGAGGAAAACTGCCTTGTTGGGAAATCGTATTAACGCGATTCCAAGACCGATGGAGAAAACTACAACAGCAGGAATTGCACTGTTCGAGAGGGAGTGAAACGGATTGGATGGAATGAATAATTCGAGCCAGTTGTAGGCAGGGGGCTCATGGAGAAAACTTGTGCTAAAAAATGCCCCGGCTTCCCGGGTTGGGAAGGACCACGACATCAACACAAGCATGCTGAAGCCAAGGAGCCACAGTCCGCCCAAAACGGCGGGTGCAACTTTTGCCAGACGCCAGCATTCGGTGATACTTAACCGGCCTATATTGGCGATGAGTGATAAGGTGACATACGGTAGAACGGCCATCTGTAGCAGGCCAACGAATCCATCACCGATCCATTTCAGCCAGGCACAATTTTCACCAAAAAAAATTCCGACGATCAACCCGGCGACGGTTCCGATTAGAATTTTTCCGGTCAAACCAAGTCGGTGAGGAGTGGGATCGGGCTGTGTCATGGGAATCTGCACGGCGGATTGGTCGTCCTGGCTGCCGGGCGAGCCGAGCAGGCGTTTGCGCCATTGCCGGGAAGGATACGATAGCAAGGTCGCTGAAGGTGCGGCCAGCGCCAGTCGGGCCTATAAGTGGCGGTGCCCCCGTCGCACCCGGGTTGTCGTATTCGTCGCCCATTGTACTCGGAAATGAGCGGGCAGGGGCAAGGTTGTTTGTTGAGCCGCAGGTCAAGAACATCCGGCTGTTTTTGGTCGTATTCACTCATGAACCGATCACCACACCGTCGCATGTGTTGCCCGACTGGCTGGGGTCAGGGCCGGTTCCAGCGCACAAGCAGGTTCCCCGCCTTGTTTCCCCAATAGGAATTCCGAGAGGCTGCTGCGCTCCTTGCTCTCGCCACGACCGGGAATGGGGGACCCGAACGAGCGGTCAGAACTTTCCGCAGAAGGGGCGCGAAAAGACATGTGGTCCAGGCAAAGGGTGGCATGGTACCATCAAAAGCCCCGCGCAAAAGCAGCAAGTCACACCCTTTCAAAGGGTGACTGGTTAAGTAGTGGCGAAACGCCTATTTGCGAAGCAGCACCTGTTTGAGAAAGGGTAGATCCGTGAATAATCGCCCGCAACCTGCAGATTTTTTTCATGACTGGAAGCAACGGGAGGCACTGGCCGAGAGTATGATTCCCCTCGTCGCGAAACTTTACCGCGAACGAAATGTTTCACTCTACATGTATGGCCGCACCATGGTGAACCAGTCGGTCACCGATCTGATGAAATCGCACGCGTTCGTGCGTCGAATCGAAAAAAATGAGCTTTCCGAGTTTGAGACCTACCCCATGATCGAAACGCTGGAGTCGATGGATTTAGGCCCGGCACATATCGACGTAGGGAAGTTGACGGTCTTGTACCAGGAGCGGCCAGACGGAAGCGACCGCACGCACTTTTTGCAGGAAGAAGTGGGAGACGAGATTGGCCGCTCCCGCAAACCACTTCCTGTACCACAAGATGTTGTGCTGTATGGATTTGGACGCATCGGTCGTTTGGTGGCCAGGTTGCTCATCGAGAAGACCGGCGGGGGAGACATTTGCCGGTTGCGCGCGGTTGTGATTCGCAAAGGCTCGACCGACCACGACCTCAAGAAACGAGCTGCTTTACTGCTCCGCGATTCGGTGCACGGCCGCTTCCAGGGAACCATTCGGGTTCTCGAGGAGGAGAATTGCCTGGTTTGCAACGGCAACCAGATTCAGTTTATCGTTGCCAACTCGCCAACTGAGGTCGACTACCAACAGTACGGGATCGGCGATGCTATTATCGTCGACAACACGGGGCTATGGCGCGATGAAGCTGGCCTGAGCCAGCATTTGCGCTGCCCAGGTGTGGCTAAGGTAATTCTCACCGCTCCTGGTAAGGGTGACATTCCGAATGTTGTTTACGGTATTAACCACGACGAGATTACCGAGGATTGCAAAATTGTATCGGCAGCCTCCTGTACCACGAATGCCATTGTTCCCATCCTGAAAGCGATACATCAAAACTATCGTATTCAGCAAGGACACCTCGAGACCGTGCATTCCTATACGAACGATCAGAACTTGATCGACAATTACCACAAAGGTTCGCGACGCGGACGTGGTGCGGCCTTGAATATGGTGCTGACCGAAACCGGCGCGGCAAAGGCCGTTGCCAAAGCAGTTCCCGAATTGGCAGGGAAGCTCACGGGCAATTCGATTCGTGTTCCCACGCCCAACGTGTCGCTGGCGATTTTGATGCTGCAGCTTGAAGAAGAAGTTAGCCGCGATGAGATCAACGAATTTGTAAGGCAAAAGGCCCTCTTTTCACCCCTGCAGCAACAAATCGGATACACAACTTCCGATGAAGTGGTGTCGTCGGACTTCATTGGCAACCGCGATGCGTGTGTCTTTGACTCTCAAAACACCACTGCAAGTGGCAAGAGTTGTGTACTTTACTGTTGGTATGACAACGAATTTGGCTATAGCTGCCAGGTCGTGCGATGTATTGAAAAAATGGCCGGTGTCGAGTGGGCGATGGTTCCCGCAAGTTGAGAGAATTGAGCAGGGTGGCATCCGTGAATGCCTGCAGCTGGGTGCTTGCAAGGGCTTCCCACGCAACTACCTCGGCCAGGAACCTATTGGGGTCGAAGGGCACGCCGCAGCTGGTTGACTTTTCCGGCGAGCCAGGCCCTCAATCTTTGCCTAATTGGCAAGGTTTAGTCCCTCAAGTCTGTGTCTTCGTCGTAACCGTCAATCCAGGAAAAGCCAGTTCGTCGACCCGTCGATGTAACGGGTAGACTCTTTTTTTTTCTTGGCACGGATCTTTTACGGGTGTGACGATGACGTACCGCCGAGCCCTAGTGCTAGCACTGTACGTCGTTAACGTTCTTGTAACCTACCTGGCCGCAGGCAGGCTTACCGCCACCGAACCAGTCTCTTGGATCAGTTCGGGGGGAAACCCCACCCGCGCCGAGGGTCAGGGGGCAATCGACCTGGCGTCGCAGGGAGACCTTCTCTCAGAGCTTCATTTGCCGCTCGTGGCGCCGCTCGATCATTTGCCGGCGCCCGCTGCCAGTGGCCCTTCGCTTGCCGACTTGCACCAGCTGGCTTTAGAGCACAACCCGACGCTGGTACAGGCCTCGGTCGAGGTCCGTGCGATCCTGGGAATGGCTTACCAGGCCGGCCTGTCACCGAACCCGGTGGCAGGATATGTAGGCGATCAAATAGGGGTTAAGGGTACGGCGGGTGAAATGCAGGGAGGTTTCATTTCGCAAGAAATCGTAACCGGGGGTAAGCTGCGGCTGAGCCGCGCCAAGTATTGCGAGCGTGCCCGGATGGCAGAGACGAATGTGTTCGTGCAACAACTCCGCGTGGTCAATGACGTCGAGGTTCTCTTCTACCGGGTGCTCGCTTTGCAGGAAGTGCTGGCGGTCCGTGAGCAACTGCTGGCAAACACCCAGGACGGGCTATTGACCAGCAAGGAAATGCTGAACCTTGGGCAGGCGAACAAGGCAGACGTTCTGCAGGCCGAAGTCGACGTGCACCGCGATCTACTGCTGGTTGAGACGGCGCAACTCGAGGTGGAGCTGGCCTGGAGAACATTGACCTCGATCGTTGGGTTGCCGAATTTGACGTACCTGCCCCTCGAGGGAGAACTGTTTGACCAGAATGCCCCACTCGATTGGGACGAGGCCGTTGCCCAGTTACTTGAGGGAAGTCCCGAATTGGTCGCCGCCCGACAGCATGTTCGTCACGACCAAATTTCCGTAGCACGCGAACGAGTGCAACCGATCCCTAACATCCTCTTGGACGCTCGCGCAGGCAAGAATTTCGAATCAGGCAATACGGTGGCAGGTGTCCAGGCCGGTCTGGTGCTACCAATTTTCGATCGGAATCGTGGCACGATTCGCCAGGCGGAAGCGGACCTGGTGCGGTCTCGGGCGAATGTCAGGCGGGTAGAGTTGGAACTTCGCACCCGCCTGGCCGAATATTTTGGCCGCTACCAGGTGGCGTGGAGCTATGTCCAAAGATATCGCGACGTGATGTTGCCCAGGGCAAGGCAGGCCTACGAACTGCTCCAGCAGAATTACCAGGCGCGGCGGGTTGCCTGGCCCGAAGTGCTCGCCAGACAGCGAGCATACCTTCAGCTGAAGGTCCAATACCTCGAGCGGGTGGCTGAGTACCACGAGGCTGATGTGTTTGTTCGAGGCATGTTACTGACAGGCGGCCTGGTCCAACCGCCCTCGACAATCAGTGAAGGTCACATCGACTCGGTACCCAAGCCCCGCTAGCGGCCCAGCCGGGTCACAGCTCGACTTTTTCCAACGGTCAACGAATAATCTGGGCAGTCACCCGGTCAACTTCCTGTTGTTTAACCATGGTTCTTGCAGTAGCTCGAGAGAAAGATCATGAATCCGTCAGAGAATCGCAGAGGTTTCTTGGTGCAAGGCGCCGCCGCTACGGCCGGCATGATGGTAACCGGTACGGCAATGGCTCGGAACTTGGGTACGGACGAAAATCGACCCAAGGTGAGCCCCTTCGTGTCCGACGGCTCCAATGGTTATCCGCGAACGCACGCCGGGCTGGGGGGGCCTGTTGGCACTGCCACCGATCGCGGCAAGCTGGTTACAGGTTTTCGCGGTCCGAAGTTGCCGCCCGTTCCACTCACCACGCCCGACCTGGAAAAGTTGCCGTTTGAAATGGTCAAGGGTGTGAAAGAATTTCACTTGCGCCCAATGCCAGTTCGTCGTGAGCTTTTGCCAGGGATGGATTTTCACCTTTACGGGTATAACGGCACCATGCCGGGCCCAACCATCGAAGTAGTTCAGGGTGATCGGGTTCGCATCGTTGTTCATAACGAACTCCCAGAGCCGACCACCATTCATTGGCATGGCTTGGAGTGCCCCAATAATATGGATGGTATTCCCTTCGTCACGCAGCCGTTGATCGGGCCCGGAGAAACCTTTGTCTACGAATTTACGATCCACCAGGTAGGTAGCATGGCCTACCATTCCCACGTTGCTATGCAGGAAGCAATTGGGATGATTGGGATGTTTATCATTCACCCAAAAGTTGCTTACGACCCACCGGTCGATTACGATTTCGGCCTGCTGCTACAGCAGTTTAACGTGGGTCCGGCCAGCCAGATCGTAAACACCCTCTCGATGGACTGGAATTATCTCACCATCAACGGTCGGTGTGGGCCCTACACCAGTCCGCTGGTGGTCCGCTTGGGTTCGCGTGTGAGGATGCGTTTCGTTAATTTTAGTACTTTGCACCAGCATCCAATCCACTTTCATGGCCATACCGGGTGGCTTACTGGTACCGAGGGAGGACGCACACCCGAGTCTGCCTGGGTGCCGCTCAACACCATCCGGATTGGGATCGGCGAGATACGGGAAGTTGAGTTCGTTGCCAACAACCCTGGCGATTGGGTGATGCACTGCCATATGTTCCACCACACGATGAACCACATGACCAGCCAGGTCGGACCGCACATCCGAGGACCCCAGTTCGACAGCCACAACCACGTTGCAGGATTTCCACAAATCATGGAAGGGGCGATGAAAATGAGCCCTGCAGCCATGGAAAAAATCAGCGGGCGGCGCACGGTCCAGGGGATGGCGGACGACTGGTTCAAAGGGGTCGCGGGTATGTTTACCGTCATTCGCGTGTTGCCCGACGACCTCTATCAACAGCTCACCGAAACCAATACCCCGATTCCCACCGGGGCAAGCGTCTTCTCCGAGTCGTGAGCAACGCCCTAGTGAGTTGTTCCAATTTGTCAGTCCAACTGGGGAACCACCGGTGGCGGTCTAACTACCCAATGGTCTGACAAAATTTGCGATAAACAACTGCTGTACGGGTCGTGTAGCAATAATCTCTCTTCGTGGAGCGGCAATGTGAGCCGGCAATGCTACCACCCATCCGGGGGGCGCGTCGCATTCTGATGCGACAGTTGGCAAACGGCACTCTCCTTGCCCCTAAAAAAATTTCCACACACTGGGCGCAGTTTGAAAATATTTGTTTAAATGAAACCGTCCTTGAGGTCCTCCCGCACGAAGAGGTGTTGCCGTGGAACCAGCCCGCAAAATTCAAACTGCAAAGTCAACGGCCAGGCGGTCTGGTGGCAAGTATCCACGCAATGCGCGGGAGTATCGCTTCGAGGGGCACGAAACCGGAACGAGAGAAGGCCTCTGCTACCGCAGGGAAAACCGCGATGAAAAGTTCTTTTGCAAAACTGAGGAAATGGTTCAAATCTGGATCCTTTAAAAACAGTGCTCCTAGAAAAATATCGTCCACTCGGGCGCACCTCGCCCTGGAATCACTGGAGGTGCGGACCCTGCTGGCGGGCAATGCGCTGAATGACGGTCCCAACGTCGAGTTTCAGATTACCGAAGACTGGAACTCGGGGCACACTGCCGAGTTGGTTCTCACGAACGACGACTCGTCGAGCTACGCGAACTGGCAATTCGAATTTGATTATGACCGCCCAATCACGCAGCTCTGGAATGCCCAGGTAGAGTCTTTGGGTGATGGACACTACCGGCTCACACCACCTGAGTGGGACAACACGCTTGACTCGGGTGAGCAACTGGCGGTCGGATTTGTCGCCGCTGGCTCTAGTTCTGTACCCGAGAGTTTCTCTTTCAACGGCGAGAGTGTGTCTGGTGGCAGCAGTCCTCCAGAAAACAATCCCGGCGGTGAAACCGGGGATGGAAACGTTAACGATCCCGATCCGTCGGTTGCCGCACCGAACACTCCAACCGTAAGCGTTCAATCAGACCCTGTTGCGGGCGGCTATCGGGTCACGTTCAACTTGTGGAGTAGCACAGCAGCCGAAAGCTGGAAGCTGTTTGAGGACGGCGAGGTAATCCACGAAGCGAGCCTGGCGGGACCAGGAACCACCCCGCAAAGTGACAGCTTGCTGATTGCTGACCGTACGTATGGTGTTTATACCTACCAGGCGGAAGTCAGCAATGAGAGTGGCTCGACGGTAAGCGACGAACTCGTCTACGTCGCCGGTGGTGCGAGTACGATCGAGATCGCCGGGGTTGATCAGCAGAGCCAGGCTTTGCAAATGACCATCGACCAGGGGACCAGCGAGTATACCCTTTCGTTGCCCCAGAGCGAACTTGCCCAGTTCCAGGTAGTGACAAACAATCCACGGGTTATGGACGTTGACATCGTGGGGGACCAAACCCTGCGGGTGACCGGTGTGGAACCGGGACGCGCGTCACTGCGACTAACCGACGCGTTTAGCGGCGCGACACGGTACATTGGCATACGCGTGCGCACTGCAGACGGAGAACTTCCGGGGTTGCCCGGTTATCTTTCGATTGGCTCGGTGAGCGAAGATACAGCTGGCGACCTGGCCTTTTGGCAGGACTTTGACAGCGGCAATCCGTTGACCAACAAGTTTGTCGACTCACGGTATATCTACCTCAACGGTGGGCCGTTGAATGGCTGGCGGACCTGGGGAAATCGTGTTTCGAGCTATCTCCAGGAAAGTCTCAAGTTGGGGATGATTCCCCAGTTCGTCTACTACAACATTCCTGATGGAGGTGAAAGCTACGTCACTAACAACGAGCACATTCAGAGTACCGAGTACATGGAGGCCTATTTCCAGGATTTGCAGTTTGCCCTCAAGACCATTGCCGCGGAGGCAGGCGGCGAACTCGTCCAGTTTATTCTGGAACCTGACTTCATTGGCTACCTGATGCAAAATGCAAATGCCAGCGCAAGTTCGCTGCCGGCAATGGCGAGTGCTGCTTACAGTAGTGGTGTGCTCGAAACTGGTGTTGACCCGCAGTTTGACAACACCGTTACAGGACTGGTCCAGGCGATTAACTACACAATCGGACGTTACGCTCCGAACGTTGAGTTCGGCTGGCAGTTCAATTTGTGGGCTTCCCGGGGACTTGAAACACCGATTCCAGCAAATGGAATCGTGCACCTGACAGACACGATGGGCATAGAGGCGGGTCGGGCCGCTATTGCCCGCGAGGCCGAACTGATTGCCGAATACTACATTGATGCGGGTGTGCTAAGCCACGGTGCCGACTTCGTCTCGGTCGACAAGTACGGTCTCGATGGGGCTGCCCAAAATGGTGCGGCTGCCGATCCGGCTGCCAGTACCTGGTTCTGGAACAGCGACCACTGGCACAATTATCTACTGGTTGTGAAAACGCTGTCGCAAACAACCGGCCGCGACATGATTTTGTGGCAGATCCCGGTTGGGCATATCAACGACAGCCTGGCCGTGAACCCGTACGACGCTTCCGGAACTTTCGGTCAGCTCGAGAACACCACGCGGAAGTACGAGGACTCGGCGCCAACATTTTTCCTGGGAGACAGTTTTGCTGCCACGGACAACCGTTTCGATTATTTTGCGACCAACGAGTTTGGGGATGAAAAGCTCACCGTCTCAGGTTCGACCATTACCTGGGGTTCGCACATGGAAGAGGCCCACGCTGCCGGAGTGCGCCAGATTCTCTTCGGCGCGGGGGTTGGCATTAGTACCGACAGTATCGGGTCCGAGCCGTCCGATGATTACTGGTGGATCACCCAGGTGCAGCAGTACTACCAGAATCCGGTTGCCATGGATGGTTCCACGATCGAGCCACCCCCGATAAGCAACCCCACGCCCTCGAACCCGATTGAGGGGGAAGTTGGCGATCCGGGCAACGACGGCACGATTGGCACAGAGGACGGGCTGTCGCCAGCAGTCGAAGGAGATTATAGCGGAAATGGGACAGTTGATGCCGTCGATTACGTTCTCTGGCAGGACACACTTGGGTCGTTGACCGACCTCCGTGCCGACGGAAACGGTAACGGCGTTGTCGACCAGGACGACTACGAATTCTGGAGAGAACGGTTTGGCAACTCCGCCAGCGAAACCAGTCCAGGACCTGATCCACCGGGAGAACCTGGTCCCGTCGAGCCACCTGCTATCCAGATTAGCGATACAACCGTGGCTGAAGGTAACAGTGGCAACACGGTGGCCATCTTTACGGTCACCCTCTCGAGGGCTGCGGACCAACCGGTATCGGTGAATTTCCAGACCCGAAGCGGCACGGCTACCGCCGGTGAAGACTACGAGGAAACCAGTGGGCAAGTCATCTTTGCCGCTAGTGAGCTGTCCAGGACGATCGAAGTCCGTGTGTTTGGCGACACCATGTTTGAAGCCGACGAAATGTTTGGAGTTGTGCTGAGTGACCCGGTCGGGGCGGTACTCGTCGAGCGCGGTACAAATTCACCACTGGTCGACGAGCAGGAAGAGCTCTTCTGGCAGGAGTTTGGCAGTGACGGTTTCATGAACGGCGTGCCCGTTGATGACCTAGTTGGAGTTGCCATCGGCACAATTCTCAACGACGACGTTGAGCCTCCCGTTGATCCTCCTGTCGAGCCTCCCGTTGATAACAGCCTGGTCCAAGTTGAAAATGTCACTCTCTATGAAGGCGATAGTGGCACTGCGCAGGCCATCTTTACTGTGAGCCTCTCAGCGACGGCAAGCGAGACTATCACCGTTTATTATGAAAGCCAGGATGGCACGGCCACGGCGGGTAAAGACTACCAGCCTGTCAGTGGCACGTTGGTCTTTTCCCCAGGTGAGACGACCCACCAGGTTGCAGTCACCATTTACGGAGATACGCAGTTTGAGGCGGACGAGAGTTTCTCGCTCGTGGTGACCGCCGACAGCGAAGACTCCCCTGCCCTGCCCGCCGAGGATGGCGGTGTGAGTGAGGTAGAACTGCCAACGGTCGCCGCCTATTTTCCGGAGTGGGGAATTTATGGGCGCAATTATCCGATTGCCGATGTTCCGGCCGAGAAGTTAACGCACTTCATTTATGCTTTTGCGAGTCTGACTTCCAGTGGCGAGATGGTGCTCTTCGACAGCTATGCTGCAGTCGAGAAACGTTTTGCTGCCCATGAATCGGTCAGTGGGGAGGCCGACCTCTGGTCCTATCCGGCGGAAGATCCGCGATCCGAACAGACGATCTGGGGCAACTTCAACCAGGTGACGCAGCTCAAGGCTCAGAATCCGCACTTGCGAACAAGCATCGCCCTGGGTGGCTGGACCCTCTCGGGCAACTTCAGCAGTGTGCTCTCGACGCCGTCAGGACGGCAAACACTTGCCGACTCGATTTATAACTTCCTCGATACCTACACGATGTTTGACGGTATCGATTTTGACTGGGAATATCCGGGCGGTGGCGGACTGGGCGGCAATAGCGAAAGCCCACAAGACGGCGCCAATTATGCCACTTTGCTCAGCATGGTGCGCGAAAGGCTGGACTTGCTCGGAAGCCAACGTGACCGTTACTACGAAATCTCGGTCGCATCGCCTGCCGGATCCGACAAGATCGCCAACTTCAACCTGGCGGGCCTGAAGGAACACGTCGATTTCTTCAATGTGATGACCTACGACTTCCATGGAACGTGGGAAAACACCACCGGGCACCAGGCCGCTTTGCAAAATGATCCGGCGGGCTACGACATTCAGACCGCAATCAATCTATTCCTCGATGCGGGCGTGGCACGCGAAAATATCATACTGGGTGCTCCGCTCTACACCCGCGCCTGGAGCGGGGTGGCTGACGGTGGTGACAACGGTCACGCGGAGAGTGCCAGTGGCGGTGCGCCAGGTACTTTTGAGAGCGGCAACTACGATTACAAGGACCTGGTCTCGCAGATCCAGTCGGACACCGGCGGCTGGGAGCTGAACTGGGATGACGATGCCCAGGCAGCCTATCTGTACAGTGGCAGTCAGGAAATATTCAGCTCGTTCGAAACACCTGGCACGATTGCCCTCAAGAGCGAATGGGCCCAGTCGATGGGCCTGGGCGGCATGATGTTCTGGGATCTTTCCAGCGATGCCACGGGTGGTGAAAGTCTGATTAACGCCGCTTCAGAAAGCTGGTTTGAAGGCAAGAGCTTCCAGCAGATTGTTTCTGCCTCAAGTCTTACCTTTGACCACATCTACGGCGGTAACGGCGTCTTCGACCTGGTCGCTGAGGCGGGTACTACGCCGACCGACCCGACACAAAGTGGCGGTGGTGAAATCGTCGTCAGGGCAACCGGCACGATTCTTAATGACGATGACGACACTGAAGTGATTGGCGAGTTGAATTATGCCGAGGCCCTGCAGAAATCTTTCTTGTTCTACGAGGCCAACCGTTCGGGGGATGTCGAAGAAGCCACTAAGAGGATTGACTGGCGTGGTGATTCGGGGCTGGCCGACGGCTACGATGGGATCTACTTCGGTGACCGAGACAGTTTTTCTGGCGGTGGTACCAGCAACCTTCAGGTGGGGCTTCAGCTGGACCTCACCGGTGGTTACCACGACGCGGGTGACCACGGCAAGTTCGGTCTTCCTCTCGCCTCGACCCTTTCGACGCTCGCCTGGGGTGGCATCGCCTTTGCCGAAGGCTATGAAATTTCCGGGCAGACGGATGAACTCTTAGATGCGATCCGTTGGGGAACCGACTACCTGCTGAAGGCCCACGTCACCGACCAAGAGGGCAACACGGACTTTTTCGTGGTGCAGGTCGGGGACGTTTCTGCGGATCACGCGCTGTGGAGCGGGCCGGAATCGCAAACGATATCCCGTCCGGCCATGGCGATCACCCGCGAGAAGCCAGGTTCGGACGTTGCCGGCCAGACTGCGGCAGCCATGGCTTCGGCCTCGATCCTCTTTCGTCAAAACGGTGATGTGGCCTATGCCGACCAGTTGCTCACCAATGCCGAGGCCCTTTATGACTTTGCCGACACCTACCGCGGAAAATACTCCGACTCGGTCACGGAAGTCCAAGGATATTACGCCTCCTGGAGTGGTTACGGCGACGACCTCACCTACGGGGCGGCCTGGTTGGCCCGCGCCGTCGAAGCCGCCGGTGGGGATGGCTCCCTTTACCGGCAGAAAGCCCTGGCACTTTACGATTCGGAGGTTGGAGGTTTGAACAACGGTTGGACCCACAATTGGGACGATTCCTCCTACGCCGCAGCGGTTGTCCTGGCTGAGGACACGGGTGAGATCCGCATTCGGCAGGATGTCGAGTCGTGGCTCAACAATTGGGTGCAGGGTGGCGGCGGTGTTCAGATTACCGAAGGAGGCCTGCGGTTTATCAGCCAGTGGGGATCGCTCCGCTACGCTGCCAACACGGCCCTGCTTGCGGGCATCTATGCAGACAACGTGTCTGACCCGGGCGGCGCCTACAGCAAACTTGCCCAGGACACCATCGACTACATCCTGGGGGATAATCCCCTCGGCATGAGCTACGTGGTAGGAGTTGGAGAAACCTTTCCCCAGCAGCCCCACCACCGTGCCGCTTCGGGTGTCGGTTGGGAAGATTTTCGCAACGGCGAGCCGAACGAACACATCCTCTACGGTGCGCTGGTCGGTGGCCCGAAATCGGCGAGTGATTACTCGTACAATGATTCGAGAGACGATTACATCTCCAACGAGGTCGCTATCGATTACAACGCGGGGATGACCGGCGCACTGGCGCGAAGCACAGGCCACCTCGGTGGAACGCCGCTCACATCCGGCGAGCTTGACGCGTTGCCTGGTGTGAGTGACCCGACTGGCGGGCAGTCACCGCCTCCTTCTTCCACCACACCGCTACCCGAAGAACCTGTGGTCCCGCCGCAAGATCCGGTCGATCCACCGCAGGACCCGCCACAGGCTCCGACGGATCCGGCTCCGACCCCTGATCCGGTAGAAGGGCCAGCCGATTCAATACCGCCATCTACACCAAGTGGAGACTATGTGGACCTGATGAGTTGGGGAATGTTCCATGGCTCCAGCGACCATACAGAGCACGATGAATTAATGGGTGGCAGAACGCCCATCACCACAGAAGCCCTGGAGGCCTACAACGGACTGAGAGCGTTTTTGGGTCTCTCGGCCGTCGGTGTCGAAGAGGTTGGCCAGTGGGCATTTGCAAACAACTTAACCAATAATTCGGAGGCCTGGGGCAATGACGTAAAGGGGGTCGGGCTGTGGTATGCCATGCAAGGCGCCAAGGCCGGGTGGATTCGGGACGATGCGTTTGATCCGCAAATCATGGCAGATATTCAGCGCACGGCCAGGCTCGGAAGTGCTACCGATGTGATAGCGATGTTTCGAGAATTCGGCCACGACGGATTCGCAGACTATCTAGCACAATATGAACTTGAAGAAGTTTTTATCAATACCCTGAAAATGGAGCCTCACTATGCAGGCTGGATGCACGGCCGCACCCATGGTTGGCGTTCGATCGAGGGCGTGGCGATTGCCCACGATGTGAATCACCTCACCGTGCTCAGTCACGACCAGACCCAGCCCTTCATGAATGACACGTTTGACTGGCCCCAGTGGCCGGCGCTCGAGGTTTCGCACTCTGGCGTTATTAAGTACTTCCAAAGCATGGTCGCATTGGGTAATCCCGTTGGACAAAACCTGAGCCTCAGTCAGCGAGCCAATCGCTACCTCGCTGAAGAATCGAGTGCACGGACGACAGATACCCAGCTCGCCGCGCTGCTTGATGCGGGAAAGATTGCCGCAGAACCTCGGGTAGGTAGTTACACGCCGAGTGACCACCAGGGTGCTCTAGTCGAGCCGTTGGTTACGGGCGAGTTCAGTCAGGCGGTCCCCAGTGGTGACTGGTGGAGTTCAGTCCATTTTGCCAAGTTCGGAGACCCGTTCTCGGCGCCACTCTATGTTCATCCGCTCACGGTCCAGCTGAACGACAGTGGCTTGTTGGTAGGAACTCCCGCGGAACAGACAACCGTGGTGACCGGGACAACCACTGCTGAGCTAAAGACCCCCCACCAGTTCGATCTGCAGGTGGAACTCTTTGCGGCTGGCCAGCAGGCGAGCAGCTTCGCGCTCGACTCGTATTCCGACTGGTCTTTCACCGGATCATGGCAGGGGAATTCGTCGTCCACAGCAGCCACGCTCGCGCTGGCCTCGCCGATGGTGTGGCTGGCCGATGTTGAATTGGCGAACCTCGTGATTGGTTTCAACACCGCTGTGGCAGAGGTCCAGTTGGCCGACAACGTCGCGCAGGTGGCAATTGCTGGCCGCAATTACGCAGTCTATGCGTCTGAGAGTGTCTCTTGGACCCAGGATGCCGGCGGGTTAAGAGCCGTAGGCGACGGTTTGGCGAACGTGGCAGTGGCCCTGCTTCCTGACGATCGGGCAGAGACCCGCGAGTTATTCGCCGGGCCTGCTGCGCGACCGGTTGTGGCCACCCGTTTCGATTATGCACAAGCCGAGGACCCCTACAGTCTTGAACTCACTTACCAATACGACCTCGACACTTCTCTCGACAACGCCACGACGGTGGTCGCGTACTATCCGCACCTGGCACGACTTGCCGGGGAGGTTGAAGGTGGCAGTGGTGGCCTGGCCGGCGACTACAACCGGGATGGCACAGTAGATGCTTCCGATTACGTTCTCTGGAGCGATACTCGGGGCCAAAATGTGACACCAGGAACCGGTGCCGACGGAGTCGACGACGGGGTCATCAACACGTTGGACTACGCCTTTTGGAAAACCCATTTTGGTGCGACTCCCCTCAGCCGGATTGGTGATGCGGGTTATCTGAGCCCTCGAGGCACCATGAGCGCGATTGCGACCGATGCTATCCGCACCCAAATACCTGCTCGAGGTGTGCTCCCTAACCTGCCGGATTTGCTCATGCCCCAGCAGCGCGAAACCCTGGCACAGCTTGTTCGCTCTGACCCGCAGGCAAACGATCCGCAGGCGTACCTTGATCGCTGGCAAGATACGTACTGGTCTGGGAAGTCGATGCTGAAAATGATGCAGCTCGCGCAAATGGCAGATGTCGCAGGAGAGGATCAAATTCGCAGTGCTATTGTTGGAGCCGTTCAAAATACGTTGGATGACTGGTTTTCCGTAGAGGATGTTCCCGGCGATCGGCACTTCGCTTACAACGAGACCTGGAGCACTCTGCAGGGATACCCGGACAGTTTTGGTTCGGCCGGCGACCTGAACGATCACCACTTCCACTACGGCTACTTTGTGCATGCCGCGGCCCTGGTCGGTATTTATGATCCGTCCTGGGTGGCAGGAAATCGCGACTTTGTGGACGTGATTATTGCCGATGTTGCGAATGTCGACGCGTCGAGCAATGCATTCCCGCGACTGCGAAATTTCAGCCCGATGGCGGGGCACTCCTGGGCGTCAGGCCACGGGGCATTTGCCAGTGGCAATAATCAAGAGTCTTCCTCCGAAGCGATGAACTTCGCAACCGGGGTGATGCTTTGGGGAGAAGTTGCCGGTAGCCAGGAGACGACCCGTCTGGGGCAAATGCTCTACTCGCTCGAAGCCGAGGCCATCAGCCAGTACTGGTTCGACAAGTATGGTACCACCTACCCTGGTGAGTTCGATTTCGAATCGGCAGGAATGATTTGGGGTGACGGTGCGGCCCATGCCACCTGGTTTTCGGCCGAGGTGGAGATGATCAAGGGGATCAACCTCCTCCCCTTTCACGGGGGATCGCTCTACCTGAGTGAAGCGGCACGCGACCCGGCAGCGCTGCTCCAGGAGATCACCGAACTCTACGGTGGTGAACCCGATGTTTGGCAGGGGCTCTTGCTGCAATACGAGGCCCTGGTGGACCCCGCTGCTGGGCTGGCCCACTACACCCAGAGTGAATTTGATTACGAAGAAGGCCAAAGCCCTGCCCACACGTACTTTTGGATGACCACGCTTGCGAGCCTCGGGTCGCCCACCTCGGCAATTCGTGGTAACTACGCGCTCTCGGCGGTGTTTGCGCAGGAGGGCCTGGTGACCTACGCGGCGCACAACCCAACCGCTGAGACGATCGATGTCCACTTCAGCGATGGGACTACGCTGCAGGTCGCACCCTACTCCTTTACAACCACCACCTCGTCGGAGTTGCCCGCTGGGCCTCCGACCGATCCGCCGGCCAACGACCCAGCCGACCCCGGCAATGCACCCCCGTCGCTGGAGGATTTAGAAGACGGCCGCACACTGATGCTCGTCGGCCAGACTTTTCAGGATGAGTACACCGATTTCATCGATGGCACGGGCCTCACGCCAGCCGGATCGTCGCACTACGGGACTTTTTACCTCGGTCATATCGAGCAGGGCGACGATAGCCCCAACGCGGAATTTCTGGACTACGTGCGCGACAACGACCTCGGCGATTACGCCATGGTTGCGCTCAGCTTAAAGGACAATACGCCTGCCGGTGGCTACGGCCAAATGGTCAACCAGGGTGCCGCCGACTTCAACTCCAACGCCATCTGGGAAGCACTCGACGACATTCGTAACGGCGCGTGGGACGCACAAATCGACAGCTTTGCCCAAACCATGGCGAGCCGTCCCGGGACGCAATTTTTGGTCCGCGTTGGTTACGAAGTGAGCCTGCTTCTATTTGCCTACAACGGTGACGAGCACGTCGTCGACTGGTTGAACCAGCACGCAAACGCAGGTATTAACGTCTTTGAAAACCCTGACGCCCTCGGGGAACTGGACCGTTGGGCCTTCATCGACGCCTACAACCACATCGTCGATCGCATTGAGTTGCAGGCGGGCAACGTCGAGTTTGGCTACCACCCCGTGCGAGGTTTTAACGACACCCAGTGGCTGTACCCGGGTGAAGAAAACGTCGACTGGGTTGGCTTCTCGGTATTCAATAATGATGTCTGTATGGAGGTAAGCGGCACGTTCAACTGCCCGGGAGAAAGGATCGATCCGAATCTCGCGATGAGCATGGACTTCGCCCGGCAGCAGGGGCATGAAATCGTTATTGCCGAATCGACCTCGCAGAATCCCGCTGCAAGCAACAGCGAGCAGTTCATCGAGTATCTCGATCGCCTGGATGACGTGGTTCAGCAGTACGATGTGGGCGCGCTGGTGTACATTAACTCTGATTGGCCATCCCACGGGTGGGGTCCCGAGTGGGGTGATTCCCGCGTCGAGGTCGATCCTGCCGTCGAGGCATTCTTTCTTGAGACGTTCGGTGAGGGGACGCGTTACATCTACGCCGATCCGCTGAATTCTCCAGTCGATTCACCGGTAGACGAGCCAGGCTACGATGACCCGCCTGCCGGTCCGGTCGACCCACCGACGGAGGATCCGACGCCGCCGGCAGGCGGGCCGGACGACAGCTACAATCCTCCCGGCGAAGAGGTCACCTACGGGTTCGGCCTGATCGAAGAAGGCCAGCGCAGCGCCTACGATACGACCGGGTTCGACCAGGGTGAATTTGTCTCCAACATTAACTTCAGCCATCGGGCAACCGCCGATCCGTTGGTCGATCCGGGGAATCCAAACTTTTGGCACGCCCATGACTTCTTCGTTAACCCCAGCACCGATGCCTATTCAACGGTCGAATCGCTGATGGCGGTCGACGGTTCGAGTGCGCAGCCGGCCAACAATGAGTCGGTCTACTGGGCCCCTAGCCTGGTGAACGAGACGACCGGCGAGTATGTCGCGCCGCTTGACTCGTCGATTGCCTATTACCGGATCCGCAAACCGTTTGATCCGGCCAGGCTTGAGATCACACCGACCGGACTCTCAGTGATCGCCGGAAGCGCGATGCCCAACGGGCGCCAGTCGATTGGCATTGTGGCCTGGAACTACATTGGCAGTTCCGAGCGGTACGAGCATCTCCCCATCGGAGATGAATGGCAGGACTTGCCGCTGCAGGCACTGATCTATTTTCCGACGTTCTGGGACGGCGAAAACCTCGACAGCGCCAATCACCAGAGCCACATGGCCTACGCGGGCGGTAACGGCGGACCGAGTACCCATCCTTACCTGCTGCCTGAACTTGAGCTGCAGATCCACTACGGAAAAATTCCGCGGGATGCACAGCTCGTGTTGACCTCTGACTACATGACCAAAGACCACCCGGACTATGCGCCGGGCTGGAGCCTGCACGCCGACACGACCCATCTGCCGTGGCCCGAGTTCGATTCCGACGGCAATCTTTACGATGGCTTTGAGCGACGGGTCACCGACTCGATGCGGTTGCCGATCTTCGCCGGTACCGACGGCAATCCGGTACGGATGATTCCCACCGGGGTCCAGCAGCCGTTCACTCCCGAACCGTTCTACACCTACGCCGTTTTCCCGGGACAGGATAACTCCGAGGTGCCCGACACGACTGCACCGATCCTCGTCACCGCCAGCCCCGCAGACGGCACGGTCGATGTGCCGGTCAATACCCAGGTCGTGCTCGTCTTCGATGAGCCGGTCGTCGCCGGTGAGGGCGTGATCCACCTCATGACCGGGCCGGCCGATGATCCGAAGACGTCTCCGGTGGAAACCCACACGGGCGTCGAGATATTTTCCGCCTCCGATCCACGGGTGAGCATTAACGGGAACAGGGTCACGATCGATCTTGCCAACAACCTGGCGTATGACACCACCTACCACCTCGATATTGGTAGCATCGGCGATGCCTTTCTCGATCTGGACGGTAATGGATACCAGCGGGATCACGCCGATTACAACTTTATGACGACCGATGGCGTGGGCGTCGACTTCACGATTACCTGGCCGGGAAGCGATACCTGGATGGGCGTCGGGAACACCTCGACCATTTATGGTCAGGTGAATGGTGCTGCGGGTGTGGGCCGACTGTACGCCACGATCCAAAACGTAGAGACAGGACTTTATCAGCGCACGGATGGCAACTTTGGAGGGGTCGATTATTTCGAGATCACCGTCAACGCCTATGACGGACACTGGTTCTTCTTGCACACCCCGGCTGCCGGAGGAACCTATCGTGTCGAAGTCTTTGCCACCGACCGGGCAGCCAACATCACGAGTCGCAACACGACATTCCGCGTGCACGGTGATCCCCCTAACGCACCCGCCGACCTGCCGGTCGAGGATTCACCGGTAAGCGATCCGCTGGCCAATGGGCTCGCACTCGAGCTCGTCGCGGCGACGACCGACGTAAGCCTGCTGGTCGATCCCGAGACGCGGCTGGCATACGTGCAACATGTCGATGGCGAGCCGATCCTGATCCGCCGGTCCGACGACTACTGGAGTGGCGACATACCGCTTTCCCGTGGCGGGGCCACGCTGCAGGCCGCTGCCCGCGACGCGCTTGGCCGGCTGCGGGTACTCGACGTCGGCGAGTGGGGACCCTTCGCCTGGATCCTCGACGAAAGTGGTATGTTCATCGGCGAGGAGGGTCCGACCGATTCGTCGGTGGTGGGCAAGGAGGGACTTTTTCTGGTGGACCTCAACAGGGATGGTGTGATCGGGGAGGCCGAGGGATACCACGGCTCCGGCGAACCTTGATCCGGGAGGGGATGTGGTGGCCGATGGCGTGCAGGTACGCCTGATGACGTTTAACGTCTACTACGCTTCGCTCGGCGCGCCCGAAAGGATCGATGGCATTGCGCAGGCGATTGCCGACTACACACCCGACATCGCCAGCATTCAGGAGATGTGGGGAGAGAAGGACCAGATTCTTGCGGCGACCGAGGCCAAGACCGGCCTGGACTACGCATTTTCTGTCGGCAGC
>CAUZEA010000014.1:0-76092 GCA_963578605.1 Planctomycetota bacterium | reverse complement strand
ATCGAGGTGTGCCCACCGCCATCAATGTGGGCGACTACTTGATTGGCCTCGGTTATCGGTTGGTTGCTGCGGATGCCCAGCAACTCGGTCCCGAGGTTGCCACCGACATCCTGGCCAGGCTTTCCGATGCCCACACACGTCTGAGTGAAGGTCAAGGTGCAGAACTGCTCTGGCGTGACGGGGCAAACAAGCGATTGACCCCCCTCGATGCACTTAAAATCTACGCCCTCAAGACGGCCCCGGCATTCGAAGTGGCTATGCTCTGCGGCGTCAGACTTGCCGGGCCGACCGGGCCCTATGATCGACCGCTCAAGCAGCTTGCCAAACACCTCGGCATCGCCTTTCAAATTCTCAATGACTTGCAGGACTGGCACGGCGACGATCACAACAAATTGGTTGTCGGTGCCGATGCACTGAGCGGACGCCCCACCATTCTTTGGGCGCTGGCAATCCAGGCGCTCGACGAACCAAAGCGACTTGAATTAGAGCAATTGGCAAATTCGGATCAGCCATCAGCAACGCTGTTGCCCTGTCTCCAGGCCCTCTACGAACAAGGCAACGTCTTCGAAAAAGCAGGTCGACTGGTCGACAAGTACCAGCAACGAGCTGAGCAAATTGCCGAAGACTTGGAACCGGTCGAGTTGCGCCGTTTGGCCTTCTACATTATCGATACGGTCTTGGATCGTCCCGAGCAGACAGAGCCAGCCATTGTTCCCTTCATTAATGTCCCGGTAACCAGTTCGTCATCCTAGCGATCCTTATGGAATCAGCGGATCTTTACACCGGGAGCGCATCCCGGTTGGCCGAGTTGTTTCACGACAGTCTCGATGCTCTGGGTACGTTTGAATCAGCCCAGGCATCGGACTTACCCGACGACGCCCGTGCGCTTTTGGCTCACAACAATCACATGACCGTCACGTTAGAGGCGTTTCATAACAGCCTGGTCGACGTGGAAATCCTCGCTGAGCGGGAAGATGACGCCTCCTATGCCCGCGAAGTCTTGCTCCGTCGCCAGTCCGATCAAAGCATTGTGCAGTTTGGCATCATGCGGATTTGGCTCGCCGATTTGACCGCTACAGCAGAGCGTGACCTCCGTCAGCGGAAACTGCCGCTTGGCCGCGTGCTTATCCATCATGGCGTGCTTCGCGAAGTTGAACTCATGAACCTCTGGCGAATCCACCCGGCGGAACACGTCGACAAGCATCTGGGCCGCAGTGACACCAGGGAGGTCTTCGGGCGAACGGCTCAAATTCTCGTCGACGAGCGGCCTACCGTGCAATTATTGGAGATTGTCGGCGTTTAACGCGAATTCCCTGTCCGAGGGACCGTTCGAACGATCCCACGTCGTGCACATTCAGTCGGGATGAGGGTCGAAAGTCCGTTTCCCTGGCGGTGCCTGAACCCCCAAGTCACCTGAACCGTTGCCCCGATGAGTTGACCGTTTGCCCCGACCAGCGGGGGTGGGCAAGTTGGTTTGCTGGCGAAACCGAACAGACCGTTGCCGTACGCTGGCAGCTTGCCTACGATACTCAAGCCGCAGATTTTTGGCCATCGTTGCCAGGTTCGTGTCCAGGTTAAGCCGTAAATGGTCCATAGTGAGCAATTCGATTGCGTGGTCATCGGCGGCGGGCCGGCCGGGTCAACCGTTGCTGCCCTGGTTGCAGAGGCTGGCTTTCCTACCCTGCTACTGGAACGCGAGTGGTTTCCCAGGCCTCACGTCGGGGAATCACTCATGCCCGAAACCTACTGGGTCTTCGAGCGACTTGGAGTTCTCGAAAAGCTTCAAGCCAGCCTGTACCCCCGCAAAGTCGGTGTCCAGTTTGTGAGTAGTTCCGGCCGGGAATCTCAACCGTTTTTGTTTCGCACGCACGATCCACGAGAATGCAGCGTGACGTGGCACGTTGACCGTGGCGAGTTTGACCAGTTGTTGTTTGACAATGCGGCTGAAAAAGGCGCAGACTGCCGCTGCGGGACTCGCGTTGTCGATATTGTTTTTGATGGTGACCGTGCTACGGGCGTTGTTGTACAAGCAGCGGCGGGCGATACCACCGCGACCACAAAGACGATTGCCGCAAAAGTGGTGGTGGACGCCACGGGGCAACGAGGCTTGATTTCCAACATGCTGAGAATTCGCCGCGTAAATCCGCAGTTGCGGAAAGCTGCCATCTGGGGCCATTTCCGCGGTGGTGTGCGCGATACGTCTGGCGGGGGCGTTAAAACGATCATTTTGCATACCGATTCGAAGCAAGCGTGGTTCTGGTACATTCCCCAAGCGGATGATCTTGTCAGTGTAGGAGTCGTTGCCGATCGTGATTATTTACTCAAAGGTCCGTCAACCACCGAAGAGGTCTTCGCCCAGGAACGGGCAAACTGCCCTGCCGTCGATCAGCGTCTGGCCGATGCCGAGCCGGTCGATGAGCTGACGGTCGACAAAGAGTTTTCGTACACCACCGATCGGGCGGCTGGCGATGGCTGGGTTCTGGTGGGTGATGCTTGGGGATTCATTGATCCGATCTATTCATCGGGAGTCTACTTCGCTCTGAAGTCGGGAGAACTGGCGGCTGACAGTATCGCAAAGGCTTTCCAGACGGGTGACACATCGGCTCGCCAACTTGGTGCATGGTCGGTTGAGTTCAAGGCCGGGACGGAGTGGATTCGGAAGTTGGTCCATGCTTTTTATTCCAATGAATTTCGCGTCGGAAAATTCGTCGCTGAATACCCGCAGCACAAAGGGAATCTGACCGATCTGTTGATTGGGAGAATTTTTCGGCCAGGCGTCGGAGGGATTTTTACGGACTTGGAGCCGTGGATTGCTCGGAGAAAGGCTGAATCGTAGGTGAGCTGGTACGACGGCTTTTCGTACCCCGGGCATATTACGGTAGAACTGGGCGGGCCGATCTATTATTCTGCTTACAGGCAAGTACCGTTTCGCATCACCCGCACATTCCTGCAATACCGTGAAGAATCTCATTTGGCTTCTGATTGTGTTGCTCGTCATCCTGCACCAAGACGACTGGTTTTGGCTTGATGGCACGCTGGTTTGGGGCTTTATCCCCATCGGACTTTTTTATCACGCGTGCCTTTCGCTGGCCGCAGGGATCGTGTGGTATCTGGCCACCCGGTACTGCTGGCCCCGTAATCTAGAGAAGCACAGAGTGGACGAGGCAGTGGATCGACGGCCATGACGCAACTTTGGATTATTGTCGGATACCTGTCCCTCTTACTGATTTTGGGACTGTTTGCCAGTCGCTTTTTTTTAGGCACCCGTGCCGACTATCTTTTGGCGAGTCGCTCGATTGGGCCCTTCTTGCTGCTCATGTCGATGTTTGGAACGACGATGACAGCCTTTGCCCTGGTTGGTTCATCGGGTGAGGCGTTCCAAGTAGGGATTGGTGTTTACGGGATGCTGGCCTCCTCCAGTGGGATTATCCATTCGCTCTGCTTTTTTCTGATTGGTATCAAGCTCTGGCAATTCGGGCACCGGCACGGCTATACAACGCAAATTGAGTTCTTTCGCGACCGGCTGGAGAGTGATCGAATCGGCATGCTGTTATTTCCAATTCTTGTGGGGCTGGTCATTCCGTATCTTTTGATTGGTGTGATTGCCTCGGGAACTGTAATTCAACAGATGACCGCCGGTGCTTTTCCTGACTTGCAAGCATTTGCGACCGAAAATCGAGCGACACACGGTGGGGTTCCGACCTGGTTGGGTTCGCTGACTGTTTGTCTGGTGGTGCTGACCTATGTTTTCCTTGGTGGCATGCGGGGAACGGCCTGGGCAAATGCTTTTCAGACGGTTGTGTTTATGGTTCTCGGTTTAGTTGCATTCTTTGTGATCGCGCATCACCTCGGTGGCAAAGGGGACTTGTGGAAAAACCTCCAGACCCTGGGAGCAGCAATCCCTGAAGCGAAAGCAACGCGGGTTGATATGTCGAAGACCAAGTTCTTGAGCTACCTGCTGGTGCCATTCTCCGTTGGCATGTTTCCGCATCTGTTCCAGCATTGGCTTACGGCCCGCCATGCCAATAGCTTCAAATTGCCGATTGTGGCCCATCCCATCTTTATCATGATTGTCTGGGTGCCCTGCGTGCTGATTGGCGTTTGGGCAACTACGGAATTGGTGCCCGGCAAACCTCCCTTGCCCACAAATCCCAACGCAATTCTGCCTTTCCTGGTGAAAACGCAGGCCGGACCAGTGCTGGGTGGGTTTTTAGCGGCCGGGATTTTGGCGGCCATCATGTCATCGCTCGACAGTCAATTCCTCTGTTTGGGGACTATTTTTATGAACGACATGGTGATGCACTACGCCGGCAAAGAACGGTTCAGTGACCGTCATCAGGTGATGCTGGCCCGTGGATTTATCGTGGCGATTGTCATCGTAACCTATCTGCTGAGTTTGCTGCGTCCCGGCAGCGTCTTTGCGCTGGGGGTTTGGTGTTTTAGCGGTTTTGCCGCCCTCTTTCCGCTCGTTTTTTCCGCAGTTTACTGGAAGCGTTTGACCAAGTGGGGGGCCTATGCCAGCGTGCTCGTGGCGTTTGGCACCTGGGCCTGGTTCTTTGGTGCCTCAGTAGTCCGTGCCGTCGAGGTGGGTAATCCCAGCCCGATTCGGACCTATACCATCGAATTGCCAGTTGGAGGTTCAACCCACGAAATTATGCCGGTGGTTCCCATTTTTGTTGCAGCGTTGCTTGCGCTGGTGATCGTATCTTTGATGACCCGGCCTCCCAGCGAGGGGACCTTGCGCAGGTTTTTTTCCGATGTGGGTCGGTGAAATCGTTGCCGTCAGCATGGAGAATGGGGTCAAGGAGTCTGCATCGGTTCGACGTTGGCACGTTTTGACCTGCTCGTTGACTGCCGGTCACCGCCGCCACGCTTGGACCGTCGCCAGACTTGCGCGCTGCACACCGGCCCACTGCTGCCGCGTTTGGTTGTGGTTATGCTAACAGTTACGCAGGGATGCCCGATTCCCCAACTGCTTACTCGCACAGGTTTAGAATGAACATACGTTATAAGCGTAACCGCGAGTCAGAGATCCCTCCCAGGTTGTTTCCATGAAAATCGCCTCGATCGCTGCTGGTGCGGCAGGTATGTATTGCGGAAGTTGTCTGCACGACAACACACTGGCCGCTGCGCTACTGGACCTGGGAGAAGATGTCATCCTTATTCCAACCTATACCCCACTGCGAACCGATGAACCCGATGTCAGCCATTCCAGAGTCTTTTTTGGCGGCATTAATGTTTTTTTGCAGCAGAAATCAGTCCTCTTCCGCCACACGCCCTGGTGGTTCGATCGTCTGCTGGACCGCCCGATTCTGCTGAACAGTTTGAGCCACCGTGCCAGTAGTGTCGATCCCACCAGGTTGGGTGATTTAACCGTGTCGATGTTGCGTGGCGAAGATGGCAACCAGCACAAGGAACTTCAAAAGTTGGCCCGCTGGCTCTTGAAGGAAGTACGGCCCGATGTGATCCAACTTTCCAACGCAATGTTGCTGGGCATGGCTCGGATTTTTTCCGGCAACCTGGGGCCACCGGTCGTTTGTGCACTTACGGGCGAAGATTCGTTCCTGGAGCGACTCACGCAACCCTACTACGACCAGGCACGTGAGCTCTTGTATGAACGGGCGCGGGATGTCGACGCATTCACCGCATTCAATAGCTACTATGCAGACCGGATGTCGGCTTACCTGTCGGTCGATCGTGCGAAAATTCATGTTATCCGACATGGGCTGCGTCTAGAGGGACACGGTTCTCGCAGTAGGAGTTCTGAGAATGCGCCGCGGGTGATCGGGTTTCTTGGCCGAATCTGCCAGGACAAAGGCCTGCACCAATTGGTCGAAGCGTGCGAGTTGCTCGACCAAATGTCTGACCTGCCTCCGTTCGAGTTAAGAGTTGCCGGTTATGTGGGCAAGGCTGAGCAGGCTTACCTGCAACAGGTCCAAAATCGAGTCGCAGGAGGGACTTTGGCGGGGCGGTTCAGCTACCTCGGTGAGGTTAGTCGCACCCAGAAGATTGCCATGCTGCAGTCACTCGACATCTTTTGCGTCCCGGCCTTGTTCCCTGAGGCGAAGGGACTGTCGGTCCTTGAGGCCATGGCCAACGCGGTTCCAGCGGTTTTGCCCGACCATGGTAGCTTTTCTGAATTGGTGCAAGACACGGGCGGTGGCTTGTTGTGTGAGCCTCACAACACCGTGGACCTCGCAGCGAAACTGGGCGAGCTTCTGCTCGATGCCCCGCGGGCCAATCAAATAGGGCAGGCGGGTCAGCGGGCCATTTACGACCGTTACCATGCAGAACGGATGGCCCAGCAAACACGAGACCTCTATCGTCGGGTAATTTGCTAGCAGCGGCCCGCCGCTCGTGGCGCCGCCAGTTGCGAAAGCCACCCCACGATTCCGTTCAGGTCTGTTCAGGCTCCGGTTTCTGCAGGCGCCAAGTCTATTTATTGAATTTCTGGCGTCTTGAGAGGCCGTGGGGCTATTTCGACGGGGAGTGATCTGCACAGGGCTCCCCGGCACTTGGTGTCCCCTTGTGTGGACGAGCGGGCCGGGTACAATGGCGGATTCCGTGAGAGATTCCTGCTTCACGACTGGTTTTGGAATCTCTGTAGCTCCCCAGAGAAAGAACCAGAGAGAGAATTCGTCGAACCATCATGCCTAGGCCTAAGTTCAAGCGCAAGCCGTTCCAGCAAAACCGCAAAAAAAAAATCAACAAGGCTCCCAAAAAGGATCCCATTTGGATCGACGGCGCACAACCAAGGCCCATGCATGTTGACTATAAGGACCTTGACCTCTTAGGAAAGTTGACGAATCGCCACGGACGCATTGTGAGCCGACGAAAGACGGGTTGCCATGCCGCCAGCCAGCATGCCGTCGCCAGGGCAGTCAAGCGTGCCCGCTTCATGGCCCTGATGTCCTACTGTGGCGATTAAGGCCACGTTGGTTGGGTCCCTACCTGTTCCGTTAACCGGGTGCTTACGTAGCCCCGGGCTCCCTGAAGTCGTGGCTTCGTTCCGTTCCTCTTGCTATCCTGAGTTGCATGACAACTCCCTTTCGCACGACCCGCTTTGTTGAATTCTGCGACACTGATATGGCGGGCATCGCGCATTTCTCGTCGTTTTTTCGCTATATGGAGTCGGCTGAACACGAAATGCTGCGAACCTGGGGGTACAGCATTTTCGACCAGGTGGATGGGCAGACGATCAGCTTTCCGCGGGTGACGGTTGCTTGCAAGTTTAAAGCGCCGGCCCAAAGTGAAGACATCTTGCAGATTACCGTTGGTGTCCAAAGGGTTGGGACCAAGAGCGTCACCTATCGTTTCGAATTTCATCGCGATGGAGTGGAAATCGCAATTGGCGAAATGACCAGTGTTTGCTGTCGTATCGCACAGGGTCAGCCGCCCAAGTCGATTCCCATTCCAGAGGCGATTGCCGAAAAACTCCGTTCGGTTTTGATCGATTGAGGGTTCACTATCGACAATCCCGTTCCCTACCATGTTGAACTTACCTTGCGGCTTGCCCGTGGCGTTGAATCACTGCCGGCCAGCTGTCGCGCGCTGCAAGCCGATTTCTTTCGACGGGCGCAACAATCAGATGGGGGATTTGCTGGACGTGCGGGAGGCAGCGATTTCTATTACACGGGCTTCGGATTGCGTAGCATGGCCATCCTGGGGCAGTTGGAGGGAGCCCCAGCAGATCGGGCTGCCGAGTTTCTTCGCAGTCGCCTTACCGAGCAGGTTCCGGTCGTCGATTTCCTTTCGCTAGTTTACGGAGCGGCCCTGCTGGAAGCCGCTTCAGGCATCGATGCCTTTGCAAACCAGCCCAAAGACTGGCGCTTTAAAGTGACACAAGCACTTGAATCGCTCCGGCGTGATGATGGCGGGTACGCCAAAGCTGCAGAGGGTCACGTGAGCAGCACCTACCACTCATTCCTCGTTCGCCTGGCGTACCAGTTGCTTGACCAGCCCATGCCCGAGCCCCAGCGGTTGGTCAACTTTGTGCTCAATTCCCAGAGAGAAGATGGAGGTTTTGTCGAGATTCGCGTAAGTCGACGCAGTGGAACCAATCCGACAGCTGCAGCGGTCGGATTGTTGAGGATTTGTTCCGCGGATGCCTGCAACAGTCATCCACTGGAGACGATCCGTGACAACGCGATTAATTTTCTGGTGGAAATGCAGACCGACGAGGGAGGCCTGCGGGCCAACTCGCGAATCCCAATGGCCGACATTTTGAGTACCTTTACCGGAATACTCACGTTGCAAGACCTCGGCGGACTCGAGAAGATCAACGTGGCGGCTGCCCGCGAGTTTGTCGAATCGTTGATGGTCGAGTCGGGTGGGTTCCTGGCGGCGGCGTGGGATGATACGGTCGATGTCGAATATTCGTTTTATGGGCTGGGTGCCCTGGCTTTATTGACCCGGTAGCAGGCCCCCCTTGCGACCTGGCCCGCAACCGCGAAAATCTTGATATGCCTGACCTCGTGGTTGAGAATCTCGTGAAGGAATATTCCACCCCCCACGAGCCTTTGCGAGTTTTGGATGGGGTGAGCTTTTCACTGGAGCGTGGCCAAAGTTTGGCAATCATGGGGCCTAGCGGTTCGGGAAAAAGCACTCTGCTGGCGATTTTGGGATCGCTGGAACCACCGACCTCCGGGTCGGTCCACCTGGCGGGCCAGGACCCGTTTACGCTCAGCGATGCCGAGTTGGCTGTTTTTCGTGGGGAACGGGTTGGTTTCATTTTCCAGGAACATCATCTCTTGCCACAGTGCACGGCGTTGGAGAATGTACTGGTCCCGTTCCTGGCCAGTCGCTCGGCCGGCGACCAGCAGCAGCAGCGGGCCCGGGGCATGCTCCAGCGGGTGGGGCTTGCCGACCGGCTCGACCATTGTCCCGCTGAGTTGTCTGGTGGTGAGCGTCAACGTGTTGCGATTGCTCGAGCCTTGGTTCGCGAGCCAACTTTGATCCTGGCCGACGAACCAACCGGAAATCTAGACCGAACCACTGCAGGTACTATTTCTGAATTGCTGGCCGAGTTGCCAACCCAATATCATGCCATTTTGGTCGTGGTGACTCACAGCCGTCGGCTGGCTAAGGTAGCTGAAAAGCAGGTGGAACTCGATGCGGGGCAACTCGTTCCGGTTGCCTGAACGGCAGGTCTGAATCCGCTTCAAGGGCCAGAAAGACCACAGGGGAAGTCGATTGACGGCGTGCACCCGGGTAGACTGCGGACAATTGCGCAGGTTTCACACTCCGTCTGATCAGGTGAACAAGTCGCGGTGAACTTTTTCGGGCTTACCGTGGGTTGTGAGTGGTAGTTTTGGCTTATTGGGCCCTACAAACAGGGTACAGATTGCGTTATGCTGTTGGCCCTTGCAGTCCAAGAAGTCTTTTTTATGGAAGCAATAGCATAAGCAGTGATTGAGCAAACAACCTTTACTGGCGAAGTGGTTCAGCGTGGCGACTTGGTGTCCGACTTGGTTGAACGGGCACTCGATCAAGGAGAAGGCTTGCTGCGATTGATCCCGAACTGGGTACCGCGTTCATTTCTACATCCCGGCAAACGGATCAAATTGGCTCCTGGCGATTGGTACGCCTATGGCGCCGAGCGAGGCGGTATCGATGAACGGTGGTTTGCCAGCACGACCGATGCGGCTAACGAGGGGCGCGTCTGGCACGAAGGTCAGAGTTTTTGTGCTGTTGGCGATCAAATCTTCTTATTGAAAGAGGCGATTGATGCGGCTCCCGATCGGACAATCGGTAGCCGGCTTTACGATAAATACAGCCGCTGGCCGGTCTATTCCAAGTTCTTCGACAACATGGGGCCCATTCCCCACCACATGCATCAGCGGTACGAAGATGCGGCACTGGTAGGCCAGGAAGGGAAACCGGAGAGTTACTACTTTCCTCCTCAGTTGAACAACGTCGACAACAACTTTGCGTACACGTTTATGGGACTCGAACCGGGAACGACAAAAGATCAGGTTCGGACCTGTCTGGAAAACTGGTATCAGGGAGACAACGGCGTTCTTGACCTGTCTCGCGCCTACCGATTGCAGCGAGGTACCGGGTGGTTAATCCCGCCAGGGGTCCTGCATGCCCCAGGTTCGCTCTGTACTTATGAACCGCAGTGGGGTAGCGATGTCTTTGGCATGTATCAGTCGCTGGTCGAAGGCCGGGAGGTTCCCTGGTCTCTGTTGGTGAAGGATATGCCATCCGACAAACATCAAGACCTGGACTTTATCGTCGGTCAGCTTGATTGGGAGCGCAACGTCGATACGCACTTTAAGGAACACAACTATTTGGAGCCGATCGTCGATCCTGCCAGTAGTGGCGACGGATTCACCGACCGCTGGATCGTGTATGGGACGATCGATGGGCACCAGCGGTTCAGTGCAAAGGAACTCACGGTTGAACCAGGGGCCACTTGTCGCCTTGCCGATCCGGGTGCCAGTGGTTGGATTACTGTTCAGGGGCGGGGGCGTATGGGACCGCTCCCGCTGCAAACGCCCGCGATGATTCAATTTGGACAGCGAACGGAAGACGAAGTTTACATCACCTCTCAGGCCGCGATCGCCGGTTTGGAGATTGAAAACACCGGGAGCGAACCGCTCGTCGGTCTCCGTTATTTTGGTCCCGATATCCACCCTCAAGTTCCCGAGGTCGGTGATTGTCGAAAATCTTGTTGATTCCCAAGCTTCACAATAATGTCCTGGCTGCCATGTTGGCCGTTCGCGATGCCTATGGTTGGGATGAGAGCTAACGGCGGAAAAGCCCTTTTTTCCCGTAGGACGTGAATCTCCGTTCTGGGACCAACGTTTACCTGAAACAGCAGACCCCCGCGAGTTGAAAGTAACAACATGCTCAAACCACTTCGTATCGGGATGATTGGTTACGGCTTTATGGCCCGTGCTCATTCGAATGCTTATCGCAAAGTCAACCAGTTCTTCCCGCTCGAATATGAGCCCGTCCTCAAGGCCATTTGTGCCCGCAGTGGTGATAAAGCACAACAGTTTTCCACCAACTGGAAATACGAGGCCGTCGAGACGGATTGGCGAAAATTAGTCCAGCGTGACGACATTGACGTGGTTGACATTTGTGTTCCCAACAATCTTCATAAAGAAATCTCCATCGCTGCTGCTGAAGCCGGGAAGATTATCCTTTGTGAAAAACCACTGGCCATGAATTCGGCTGAAGGCACAGAAATGTGTGAGGCGGTTGAAAAAGCCGGTGTTCCAAATATGGTTTGGTACAACTACCGACGTATTCCGGCGGTGACACTCGCCAAACAACTGATCGATGAAGGACGCCTGGGACGCATTTTCCACTATCGGGCGGTGTTTCTTCAGGACTGGACGATCAACGAAGATTTACCACAAGGAGGCGCTGCCCTCTGGAGACTCGACGCCGCCGCCGCTGGCAGCGGTGTTACGGGTGACCTGCTTGCCCATAGCATTGATACGGCTCTCTGGCTTAACGGGTCGATCAAAAGCGTGACCGCCATGACCGAAACCTTTGTCAAAGAACGTATGCACACTGAAACCGGAAAGGTCGAGCCTGTTGAGATTGATGATGCCTGCGCGTTCCTGGCCAGGTTCGACAACGGATCACTGGCTACCTTTGAGTCGACCCGTTATGCACGAGGGCACAAAGCGCTGTACGTATTTGAGATCAACGGTGAGCATGCATCCATTATCTGGGACCTTCACGACATGCATCGCCTTCAGTACTTCGATCACGGCGACGATTCATTGGTTCGCGGTTGGCGGTCAATTCATGTGACGGATGGCGATATGCCCTACATGGGGAATTGGTGGGTGCCCGGCTTGCAAATCGGCTACGAACACAGTTTCGTCCACCAGGTCGCCGACTTTCTCGCGGGTTATGCCAAGGGAGAATCCGTCAGTCCGACTTTTCGAGATGCGCTCGAAACTCAGCGGGTTTGCGACGCCGTTCTCGAAAGTGCAAAAGATGGGCAATGGGTTGAGTGCTAGGCGGGTAACGTAGGGCACGAGTCTTGGCTTTCCAGGCAGGTGCAATCGCAACCACAGCTTCGTGGTATGCCCTTCGTGCGAGAGGGGGAGCCGGGACCACCTGATCTAGGTCGCATGTATTGACCCCTTGTTCCGCCCGAGTAGCGACATGATCGGCGCGGCGAACCTCTCGTGCTGGTCCCCATTCTTAATCTTTAGCCGACTCTTCCTTCTCGGTGTCGAGACGGGTTAGTTCGAGGTTGCGGAATTGAACCTCCATCGGTGGCCCGGCGTGTACCTGCAGGGCCAAAACGCCGGACGCTTCTCGGGCGTCAGTCTGTTGGTCTACCGTCTCGCTCATCAGCTGACCATTGATAATGTGTTGCAGAACGGGGCCCCGGGCGACGATTGTGTAATCGTTCCACTGCCGGTTGCGAATCGCATTCTCCAATGCGGCTGCGGTGTCAAACGACGTCACTAAATGTTTGCCATCTGTGGCGATCAGCATTCGTTCTCCGCGGTTTGCCAGGATGCCCCGGCCGAGTTCATCATAAAGGATTCCGGTATATTGGTTAGTCGAGTCGATATCGGCCTGATAACCTCCGACCCGCCATTTCTCTTTGTTGGTGACCTGGCTGCGGTATTGAATACCACTGTTGCCGTCACGAATGAGAAACTTGAGTTTGAGTTGAAAGTCGTCCAGTTCGCCACCTGCCCAAATCAAAAAGGTATTGTCCTGAAGTTTGGTTTGGTCGGTGGTACGACCGGTGATCGCACCATCTTCCACCGACCAGACGGCCGGATCACCGCTCCAGCCAGTCAGGTCTTTGCCGTTAAATAGCCGTTCAGGTTCATCGGATACCCCGATCGTATTGCTACCCAGAACCATGATCAGGCCCATCGAGACGACGCGCGCGAATTTGGGGTGTTTCATGAGTTGCTTTTCCACGATTTGCTTGTAAAACGTTATGATCCCGGTTGTTCGTCCGACTGCAGACGGGCCAGGCAAACGGGCCAGGCATTGGAGTCTTGTTGCCTGACGGGGCATTTGAGGTCGCCCGCAGCATTTCATTCTAACTGCGGTGCAAGCTGCCTGGGAAGTACACCGCGTGATTTGAGAGTAGAACGGAAGGGTCGCTTTGCTGGAATTCCGAACGGTTGTAGTCGCCAGCAGGTGAATCCCTGTGGCAGCGGGTGGGTGAGGGCAGGATGAGGTTGGGCAAGGATGGAAAGAAACGTATTGCATAGGTAGCGTATTGCACAGGGTATCGTTGCCCGGTGGTGAATTGCCACCTCGGGGGCATGACGCATAGAATAACCCACGCAACAATATCTACTGGCAAAGCGTGACATTCCCCACGATAGTGGCACCTTGCTGGAACCGGATTTCCAATACCAAGTCTCGTTCTTTCGGGTAGGCGGATGAAAATCACAACGATTCCCCAGGTTTACCGCAATGTGAATCGCTGGGGGGAGATTCTGACCGTACTCAGTAAATACGGACTGGCGGGCTGGATCAGTCATTTCGACTTTTCTTTCGCCAAGGGCCTTTTCAAGAATCGTGACGGCGCGACATTAGCCCACTTGAGTCATGAGTCGAGAATCCGTCTTGTTTTGGAGGAATTAGGGCCCACGTTTATTAAGTTCGGGCAGATCCTCAGTACGCGTCCCGATCAAATTGGTTTGCCACTTGCACGGGAGTTGCAGAAACTGCAAACGCAAGTTCCGGCCGACGACGTTCAGACGGTACGAGCCCGTATTGAATCCGACCTGGGTCAGTCGATCGACACAATATTCGCGGACTTTGATAACGAGCCACTTGCCTCGGCATCGATTGGGCAAGTCCACCTCGCCCGACTTCACAATGGCGATGATGTGGTTGTCAAAGTACAACACACCGGGATTGAAGAACGGGTGCGCGTCGACATGGAGATTCTTTCGGGATTGGCCCAGTTGGCCGAACGGATTCCGGAATTGCAACCCTATCGGCCCCAAACAGCCGTGGCCGAGTTCCAGCGCACACTGTGGCGCGAACTCGACTTTTCTAGAGAAGGTCGAAATTTAGAACAATTCGCTGCCTGTTTCGCTGAAGATGCCAATATTCGGATTCCTCGATTTTATCCGCATCTTTCAACATCGCGGGTACTTACGATCGAATTTCTTGACGGGTGGAAACTTGCTGACGGAGTCTTGGAGTCGTGTCCGGACATCGATTCGAGCCAGATCGCCCGCCTTGGTGCAGGAATGTACATCGAGATGATCTTTCAACACGGTTTCTACCATGCGGATCCGCATCCAGGAAATCTGGTCCTGCTGCCAAACAACCAAATTGGCTTGCTCGATTTCGGTATGGTAGGCCGACTGGATGATGGCCTGCGCGAGGACATCGAGGAGATGCTCTTGTCGATCGTATCGCACGATGTCGAACATCTTGCCACGCTTGTGACACGCGTGGGAGTAACACCAGTTGAACTCGATGAAACCGCGTTGCGGGGCGATCTCTCCGATTTTGTGGCGCACTACGGTCATCAACCAATTGACCGCTTCGACCTGGCTGGAGCGTTGACCGAAATGATCGAAATTGTTCAGCGGTATCACATCGTGCTCCCGGCCGGAGTGGCGCTGTTGCTCAAAATGCTCGTCATGTTGGAAGGGACCATGCAGTTGCTCGACGCCAATTTCAGCCTCATGGAACTCATCCAACCCTACCAGAAAAAAATGCTCATGCGGCGGATGTCACCCGTACGACGCATGAAAAAAATGCGACGAATTTACTTTGAACTGGAGCAACTGGCTGAAATCGTGCCGCGGCGGTTGCGAGCTATTCTCCAACAAATACAGAATGGGCAATTCGATGTCCATCTCGACCATCGTGGTCTCGAGCCCTCGGTGAATCGACTCGTCCTGGGTATGCTTGCCAGCGCCCTCTTTTTAGGGTCGTCGCTTATGCTGACCCGCTCGATTTGGCCAGTCCACGGTGTTTCGATTCCCGGTGTGGTTGGCTGCGCAACCAGCTTGGCGGTGGGATTGCGACTGCTGCGAGCGATTAGCAAGTCGGGACGTCTCGATCGCCGCAATTGAGTTGTCGTATTGGCCGGGTGATGTTCGTCGTCGAGAGAGGCGGCACCACCATTAGCTTGTTTCTGCTGGGGCTGGGATGTCGCCGGGTGATGCCCGTTCCTCGCTACTGAATTCCTCCAGCGCACGAGCCACTTGGTCGTTGAACTGGTCGAGTTGCTCAAGCAGGTCGCGGTGTCGGGATTCGATCCGCTGTAGGAGGTCTTCTGATGAAGGTCGGGCCATTGGTTTCTTCCCGGGGGATGACCGTGCGGTCAAGATCTGACCGCATAACGGTTCCATCGGCCGGAAAAGTGAGGTGGCAGCATTCCCGACACCTGAACTTGGCCAGTCGGCCCACACCGGGTGGGGATCGTAGCAGCTGTACGGGATTTGTGGGTTAGCACCAAAATATCGGTTACGCCCGTTGTACCAGTCGGCCAAACCGGGCCCCCCGGGAGGAGTTTGGCCAACCTTGCCGACAGCAGAAAAAACTCCGGTTGCGGCATAGACGGCACTGCTTCAAACGCGTTATATTACTAAGCTACTCTGGGCTTGTGTCGGGTTGCGCTCTGCTGCGTGGGTGCGATCTGGACGGCCTGCCTGTCCAGGCGTTTCCTGCCTGTCCAGGCGTTTTTTGAGTTATTGGAATCCCAGGAGACGACGTGTGGTCAAGTTGACGTTGCGTGACAAAGAGACAGCCCAGGAAGCGGTCCGCCGCTTTCGCAAGTTGGTTGAGCGGAGTGGTATCAAGAAGGAGATGCGGGTCCGCGAATTCTATGAAAAGCCCAGCGCGACCAAGCGGCGGACTCGTCTCCGCGCTCAACGCCGCGCTCGTCGTGACCGCCTGCTTGCTTCTGGGCCTTTGAAATCTTCTGGGCCTTCGAAATGATCGCCAACGACGATGCAGCGCTCAACGCCGCGCTCGTCGTGAACGCCTGCTTGTACGTTAGGTTCTCTGCGTACCGCTGGCTTAGACTGGCGGTATTGGTGACTCAAAACGGTACCACCAGGGGGTCGCTGCTGCTTACAGGTCTGTAGGAGACTTGGTTCTGCATCGCGCACGAGGGACGAGGATCACTCGCGGCATATTCAATTTTCTGGTGGCTCGGTCGAAGCTTGCGAGTCGAGCGATTCTGGCAGGCCAGCCACAAAGTCGCGGATTTCATCGCGGACCCGTCGATAGTGGTCGACCGCCTTCTGCTCGTCTGTTTCCTTGGCCGCGAGTTTTGGAGGATCCTCAAAAGGGATATGGGCCACGCGTGGGGCACCAACAAAGAGAGGACAGTTTTCGTCGGCATGACCGCACACGGTCACGACAACATCAAATTCGATTGGCCCCAGTTGGTCGACCGATGTCGATTGGTGCCCGGAGATATCGACGCTCGCTTCTTGCATCACCCGCACGGCATTCGGATCGAGTCCATGAGGTTTGATGCCAGCCGAATAGGCTTCGTATTGGTCGGGTTTGAGTGCCCGGGTCCAACCCTCGGCGATCTGACTGCGGCAAGAGTTTCCCGTACAGAGAAACAAAAGTTTCGTCATTGGATCCTGGGTGTTCAAATAAGCGGGTGGGAGGTAAGACGGAAATCCAACTCGATCCCGACGGCATGTTCAAGGCGATCTCATGCGATCTTTATAGCCGGGACGGCACCGTGAGTCTCTGGTCAAAAGGGGAGTCCCTGGTCAGAGATCTCCCCGAGATGGTAGCCCAGCAATAGCGTGCGGCCTAGCAGCGTTGTTTCGTTTTAACCGCCCAGTGGTTGCCAAGTCAGACTGCCGGTCATGGCAGTTCCACTGCGAGAGTCTGTGTTTGCTGGAGTTTAGTTGCGACTTGGAGGAGTAGCAAAAGAGGGTTGGTCGCGTGCGGACCAACCCATCTTGGCAAACGGATGTTTTTTTTTGAGCAACGGCAGATTGTGGGGCGATTTGGCCGTCAAATCAAACGGATCAGAATTCGGCTTCCAGACGAGCAAAGAATCCGTCAAAAGCCAGGATATTTGCATCGTCGAAGGCCGAGATTCCAAGTTCTACTTCTTGATCTTGAGGGAAGAATTCTTGTCGGACGCCCAAGTCATGCCAGGCACTGAACATGTAGCCGACCGACAAAGACATGCCGCGTGTGATTTGGCCCGTCACACCGGCTTCAATTTCAGTAACCGGGATCACGTTGCGTACTACCAGTTGTTGTGTGCTTTTTGCAGTGGTAGTACTGTCGACGGAGTATAGGGTACTGGTAACTTCCACGTCACCAACCAAGAGCGAAATGTCACCATTGAGGAACGCGCTGAAACAACCCTGGTAACCGAAGTAGCGGCGGCCACCTAACCCAAAGCGGAGCCCCGTTCCTTCGAATCGCATCCGATTTAACCCGTGGGTGTCAAACCCGAATGTGGGTGGCCGCGAGTAAACGTCCTGCTGCCACGCAACATCGGCGTAACGAACGCCAGCTTCCCAAGTAAAGTCCCATGTGGGGCAGCCACACTGACAACTGTCACACGAATCACCACAACCAGGGTTGCAGCAAACAGGGGACCCCAGCAGAATTGTCTTGGCACACCCAATGTCGTAGGAGTTGACACGAGTCCCAGCCGAAACCGTGATCTCGTTTCCTGGGGACAAGTTTGGACTAAGGGGGAATTTGTAGGTTGTGTCGCTGGCATCCTTGGTGATGCCTGGTGCGTGACTGTTGAACCGGGTAAAGTTAAGCCGCCATTCGAGTCCAGAGTAACAGTCGCGAATTCCACCGTACAGGCGGTAGGAACTACCGGCCTGAAAATCTTGTTGATGGAACGTATCTTGATGTTTGAATGGGTCCGCGTCGTCCTGCTCGACATAAGCGACCATTTCACTGAAGTTGGCCCGCACGTACAGGTAATCAACTCCAACGAAGTACTGCCGACAACAGTCATCGCCACACGAGCCGCCTGCAAGAACGTCGCTAGTCCCGCACCGGTTTGATCCGCATTCATTACAGCCATAGCCATCACAGTAGTCGCAGGTACCACATCCGCACTCTTCTAACCCACAGCCGCAACCTTCGCTCTGATAACTGGTGAAGGTTGCGTCAAAGGTTTCTTGAGGTGTGCTGTTTTGTTCAGTTAAGTAAAACGCTTGCGAGGAAAGATCCTCAGCAGAGACGATTCCACCGACTGCAAAGACAACAACCGCGGCCCCAAACCTTCCACACAAGTTCATCTTTGTGTTCCCCTTTTGATAATGGCTCTGGCCAAAATGGGTTTGGCCGACGGGTTGCGGTGAGTCGACGTGTCACTTACTCTGCCCACGGTCGCAGGCTAGTGAGCGAGTTCGTTGTTAAACCGTTGCAAACCGGTTTCTGTATGCGGGATGTCAGACGGTATGTTCGGTAAGATCAATAAAACCGCCTGATCATTCCCAGAAATCGGTATCGAACGAATCCCTTCTTTGCTCTTTTTCACCATAATCGTGTAATATGGCGCGAAAAGCAGAATTGTTAGCAGCGGTAAAGTTTGCCTGACCCACAAAGCTTGCCACCGGGCAGTCATTTTTGTTTCTTGCCGTTGCAGGTGGCAGAGCTGCAGTGAGCCAGAGTCACGAGCCAGGATTGAGAAAAAGACCGATAGGACCTGTTGACCAGCGCTGGGCGATCCCTTTGACCCTGGGGGAGCCTTTACGACGGTCAGCTTCTGGCACCATAGATGGGGCCTCTGTAAGGCTGAAGCTACTGATCGCTGCTGGCAAACTGGTTGACCCGGGCTGAATTGGCCGCCACTACCCGTGCGGCTGTTTGATGCCCTTGTTGGCGCTGCTAGCAATCTGGTGGTCCTATCGGTCGTTTTGTAGGTGATGATTTCGTTGACAGTTGGCCTTTGAAACGTGGGGTTGGGCTGGTGAAAGCAGTAAACAGCAATTGTGGGGACTAATTTTTTGCCTGGTGGTTGTGATGCCAGTGACTTCTCGACAGTGCTGCTTTTTCTGGACAACATTTGTTTTGTGACGATCGGCAGGCCCGTATCGGTGTGGCATCGGCAGCGAGTTCGCTTGACCCATCGAATTCGCTCGCCTGCCAGCGCCGGTGGTTCGATTGACCTGGTCGAAACCGAAAAGTCCCAACTTGATTGCCGAATCTTTGTGAACTGGACTGACCTTGACCACTACTACCCGCGCGGTCTGTCGGTGTCCGTGTAATTCACGCAATTGGCCTGGGAAGGATTTTTCGAACCTGCCGATCGTCATTGGTTTGCTAATTGATTTGCTGATTGGTTTGTGTCTGCGGTTTACGTTTGCGGAACTGAGAAATATTTCAACAAAACCTGAGTTTCTGAGGAGTGCCAACTGTTGTTACCGCCGTCGGTAGCTCCATTGGTTGGTGGTCGAACTTCGTCCCATTCGGCGTCGCATCATTGTGACGCGGCAGATTTTAATCCGCCGTCGGCACTTGCGATGCCGTTGGCGACACGACGTAGGTGTTTTACGCATACGACATGTGGTCTGGGGGTGACGATCTGTGTGACACGCGGTTGCGTTTTGTTTGCCGTACATGAATTTGGGATCCTGTTCTTGAAGGTAGGTGCATACTGGTTCTGTTGGATTACATCGAAAGCGATCTACCGGTGGTCTCCCCTGTTGGGTCTACTTTGTTTGTTTCCAAGCCTGTAAAAGGCTTGAGCCGGGTTGGAGTCCTTATCTGGTTGCATTCCGTATTTTGCGGTGACGGCAGGTTGTATGCAGGTGCGGTCGCGGGGCGTGTCGACGGCGGTAATTAGCAGTGTGGTTGCCGTACGTGTGACGTTCGCACATTCCTGAGGACCGGTGTCCAATGACCAGGCCCAAGACGGCGATGCCGAGTGCACTCAACAGAAAACTACCAGGTTCTGGAACCATGGCTGTGACTTCAGCACCGAATATGTGAACTTCTTCCGGGCCGGCCCAACTACGGAAGTGTTGGTTGAAGACGTTTCCTGTTGGGCCGTATAGGAGATAGTCAGGGAGGGTCGTGCGTGTTGATTTGATGATCGTTTGGCCTTTCCTGAAGATGCCATAGCCAGATGAGTTGTCTGTCTGGTCTTCCTCCCTGGCGGTGAGTGGAGTGAGACCGTAGGCATCGATGCCATTTATGTCGAATAGAACGGTGCGAAAGTCAGGGTGTGGCCACTGCTGCTGGATCATCGTTTGGTTTGCATCGACTCCAATCTCAATGCGAAATCGCACCTTCTGTCCCGGCGCCAGACCACCGTCGTTAAACATCACAACCAGTTCGTCGCGGTTGTCCTCGGTCTGAGGCGAGGTATCCTGGAATGAGGAAGTGGGGGAAATTACCGTAAAATTCTCGAAATGGTCGCTCGAGAAGTGGAATCGTTCGTCCCCAATCGTGAGGTGGAACTCCGTCAAGTTAACGCCTTCAACAGAATCGTTTTGGATTTCGAGCCAGGGCATGTTTCGGTCGGCCCGTCGTCGCGAAGGTGTGTCTGACATGGCCGCCATCATCCACTCTGGGGTGTGCGGCTGAGTGAAAAGTGTTTCTTTTGATGACAGTCGAAATGAAGCCTTGCCCAACTCGATTGGTGAGGCCAAAGCCGATGAGGTCATTACGGTAAATACTGCCAGGGTCAGGTAAGTCTTGGTGTGAAAGCGAGGACCTCGGTTCGCAATAAACGATACGAGGACAAAATTACAGTTTGTCATGGTGAAATTCTTTCAGTCAACTCGTTGCGCAGAGCGAGTGCAGCAGCACGGGTCAGGTACTGACTGCGTCGCAGAGAGGACGCAACGATCCGATTGTGGGTAGTACGCCACAGATCAGGCTGTTACATACGCATGCAACCAGCTGAACTAAGGCACAATGGGGTGCGCATCCACGGCAAACGTCGAAGCGCACCAGCTGAGCGAACGTCCAAAACTGGCGCAGGGTCAGTGCGGCAGGGACGGCGCGCAATAAGAGGCAGACGACTAGAAAAGAGACCTTCGCGGTGGCGCGTGCGCACTGCGATCCAGTGGGTCAGACTGGGGCCGTGCGTACCGGCGCACCGTACCGTGCTGTATGCGCAGACAGAGCGTAATGCAGTAGCGCTCTTACGAGAAACCTTTCGGTCAATGCAACCAACACATCCGGCGTAAATCTGCTGGGCAGATTTACGTGCAGGCCCACACGTTCCAGCGTTTACCTGGACGACGTGGGCGCGCAACGAAGTGCGAACGGTTGCCGTTTTGCGCAGAGGGACTCCGCACAGGACCGGTGAGGCGACACGCCGAGACCAACCGCCAAAGAGCGGATGAACCGGGAGTCACGCGCTAAGGTGACCAACCAAGTTGGTGTGTTCTAGGATGCACCACCAGCCCAGAAGGGCTTGCGGAAATCCGCAACAACCAGAATCGGAGGACCTCACCAGCGGCTCTCGAATGTCATGCGAACAACAGGGCGATGGACTCCGCCGCTGCCGAACTGACATTCATAAGGTCCGCTCCGAGGTACTTCGCTTGCTACGGTAAAAAGATTTCGTCGAAAGGCAGGATCCGCCGAAGCGGTAAACTCCCATCGATATAATCTAGTCTAAAGGCGGGCTACGGGCTCGTCAACTACTTTTTTGCGATTGGGGCAAGATTCTCCGAATTTTCCCACTCACCTTCCATTATTGCCGTAACCTGCTGTCAAATAAAAACTTACAGAGATGGGGTCAGGAACGGTTGAAGCTCGAAAAGAGCTGAAAGACCGCAAATACGGTAGCAAACATGGTGAGAATCCCGCTTGGTTGTCCCGCGGTAATGCAAGAAGCCCCCCAGGACTCGTTCCAGCAGGCCCGTTGGCGTGCCCTTCCTGCTCTTTGTAACACGAAAGTCCTCCTGGGAAGGCAGGTCGACTTCAACGGTTTGCGGAGCAAGCCCATGAAGTCATGTTCGATGATATCGTTTGCGCCGGTTTGGCACGTTGACTGATTTGCGGTTCGTCCCGGGTCGATTCCTGACAGCGCACCATCGGCGCAAAAATGACGCGGCAGGATCCCCTCTAGCTTCCAGCTATTTTCCCGCCGCGTCGGTGACCAACACCCCTCCCCAAAGGTGTCAAGTCAAAGAAAGCCTAGTTCGGCTTGCCAGCGAGTCAAACCTGGTTGGCTTTTTCAACTTTGCAACCACGTTTGCGATGGAGTCCCGTGTTTTTTGCTGACGACTTGCAGCAACACTGCCAATCGCTGTTGGCAGAAAGCAACATCCGGGGTTGCCAAAAGAGTACAAGCGTCAGCCCACAACACAAGTTGGCGATATCAAGGGTTTCAATGCCAGTCGAGGCCAATGTCGAGCATGCGGGCAGAATGGGTTAGTTGCCCCGTACTGATTCGATCAATACCCGTGGCCGCGATTTGGGCGACCGACTGGAGGTCGACGCCCCCGGATGCCTCGAGTTGAACCTCCGGCGCCAAACGGTCGCGGAGCCGAACGGCTTCTCTGAGTAGGTTGCAACTCATGTTGTCGAGTAAAACGATATCGGGATGTGCGGGCAGAGCTTTTGCTAATTGCTCAAGCGAATCAACTTCGATTTCAAGTATCAAGTCGTCGGTTGGCAAGGACGAGGCGACTTTGGCAAGGAAATCTCGCGTTTGCTGAACAGCTTCTGCCGGATCAAGGTTTTGCGAACGTGCGATTGCCAGATGGTTGTCTTTAATCAGGACTGCATCGTAGAGGCCAGTCCGGTGGTTGCGCCCACCACCGCAGCGTACCGCGTATTTTTCCAACCGCCGCCAACCTGGAGTTGTTTTTCGGGTATCGTAGACTGGAACTCCGGTATCTTTCACTTGGCGGGTGAACTTGTTCGTCAGGGTGGCAATTCCCGATAAACGTCCCACCAAATTCAGGAGTAGTCGTTCGCAGGTGAGCATGTCGCGGGCGAGGCCATTCATGTGGGCGATCATTTCTCCGGCAGCGACCTGGTCGCCGTCGCTGACCAGATTTTTCCACCGCACGTTGGCTTGCATTTCGTCCAGGGTTATTTCGGCTGCACGCAGGCCGGCAATCACACCTGGCTCGCGAGCGACAAACATGGCGTCCCCCTGTTGATCGGCAGCGACCAGGGCCAGGGTGGTCCAGTCGTGCCAGCGGTCTAAATCTTCGCGGACTGCCAGGCGGATGATTTGTCGACAATCATCCTCCAGTGCTGCATCCCACTGAAGTTGGTGAAAATCTTTAGCCATGACAACGGTTAGTATCGTCGAACAGCAAGTTCGACGGCAACCACTTGCCTGGTCTGGTGGTCTGGGGGGCTCTGTTTGCCGAGCCACGCGTGGGGCCAATTCACGGTGCCCGACGTGAGCCCCCCTCTGTGGGGCGGCTTCGAAAACTCGTGCCACTCGGTAGAATTAGTCCATGCCAGCTGAAATAAACCACCACCGAAAGCCTGATTGGCAGCCGCTTCTCCGACGAGTGGATCAGGTTGGGGTGGCGCTGCTCGTGTTGTCTGCCTTGATCGCAATGGCTACTTACTGGTTTGTCAGTGGCGGTCACCGAGGTCAACTCATCGAGATCGACCGTGCCACCCCTCTGCAAGCGGTGTTTCTGGTGAATATCAACGAAGCCGACCCAGCCGAACTTGCCCAGCTGCCCGGTATTGGTAAGGAATTGGCTCGCAGAATCGTAGCTTCTCGGGAGCGGGAGGGTTTGTTTCTCGAGGAGCAAGACCTGCTTCGTGTGAATGGAATAGGGGCCCGCACGCTTGAGCGGATTCACCCCTTCCTGCTTCCCATGTCAACTTCCAACGCCGGGCAGGAGCGATTTTCCACCACCGCTGGTCCCTCGCAGGTTCTCAACGTAGATTAAAGTCACGAGCCTGGGGACGCCCCAGCCAATTCCCGCAAGAGCGGGTCGACACGCTACCTGCTCACTTACGACGGTGATTTCCTATGGAATTTTGTCTTGAAAGTCCGTTTCAGCCAGCCGGCGATCAGCCCGAAGCGATCCGAGCGCTGCTGGATGGCATCGGCAGCGGCAAGCAGGAACAAGTCCTCATGGGCGTTACGGGTTCGGGGAAAACGTTCACCATGGCCAACGTGATCCAGGAATTGCAGCGGCCCACGTTGGTCCTCTCCCACAACAAGACGCTGGCAGCACAGCTCTACTCGGAATTCAAAGAATTCTTTCCGCACAACGCGGTTACCTATTTCGTCAGCTATTACGACTACTACCAGCCCGAGGCCTACATTCCACAGCGTGACATTTACATTGAGAAAGATGCCTCGATCAATGATGAGATTGACCGCTTGCGGTTGGCAACCACCAGCGCATTGATCAGCCGTCGCGATGTGATCGTCGTGGCAAGCGTTTCCTGTATTTACGGGCTTGGTTCTCCAGAAGACTACAAGCGAATGATGGTTAGCGTCAGTCAGGGGGGCACGCTGGATCGGGACGAGATGCTTGCCAAACTTGTCGACATCCGATATGAGCGGAATGATACCGATCCGGCACGGGGAAAATTTCGCGTTCGGGGAGATTCGGTTGAGATTTGGCCCTCCTATGAAGAATTCGCCTATCGCATTGAATTCTGGGGAGACGAAATCGAGCGACTCTCCATCATTGATCCCACGTCAGGTGACACGATTAACCAACTCAATCAGGTTTGTATTTATCCAGCGAAACACTTTGTCCTGCCTGCGGAAAGGATCGATCGAGCCGCCGATGAGATTCGCGCTGAACTCCGCGAAAGGCTCGAGTACTTTCGCAAAGAAGGCAAAATGCTTGAAGCCCAGCGGCTTAATGCGCGTACCCGTTACGACATTGAAATGATGCTGGAGGTTGGCTATTGCCCAGGGATTGAAAATTACAGTCGCCCGTTGTCAGGGCGTTGTGCAGGAGAACCACCCTACACCCTATTCGATTTCTTCCCGAAAGACCTGCTCCTGTTCGTTGATGAGTCTCATGTGACCTTGCCACAAGTTGGTGCTATGTTCAACGGCGATCGTAGTCGCAAGATGACCCTGGTCGAGCACGGGTTTCGCTTGCCAAGTGCGCTCGACAATCGCCCTCTTCGATTTGAAGAATGGCGCGAACGAATCAATCAAGCCATTTACGTTTCAGCCACGCCCAATGACTATGAACTGAAACAAACTGGCGGTGAAGTGGTGGAGCAAGTGGTGCGGCCCACGGGATTGCTGGATCCCGAAATTGAAATCGTACCTGCCCGTAACCAGGTCTCACACTTGTTGAAAGAAATCCGCGAACGCGCAGAAATGAGAGAGCGGGTTCTGGTTACGGCGCTCACCAAACGTTTGGCGGAAGACCTTGCAGAATACTTCGCCCAGCAGGGTGTGTTGTGCAAATGGCTACACAGCGAGTTAGACGCCTTCGAACGCGTGGAACTCTTGCGCGACTTGCGGAAAGGAATATTCCAAGTGCTTGTTGGCGTCAATCTGCTTCGGGAGGGATTGGACCTGCCGGAGGTTTCACTCGTTGCAATTCTCGATGCCGACAAAGAAGGTTTCCTCAGAAGTGAAACCTCTTTGATTCAGACAATTGGCCGTTCGGCGCGAAACGTCAATGCCAAAGTGATTATGTATGCTGACAAAGTGACTAATTCGATGCAGCGGGCAATCGAAGAAACGGATCGTCGACGGGCCCTGCAGAAGGCCTACAACGAAAAACATGGAATCACGCCCGAGACGGTCCGCAAGGCAATTCATGGGGGCATCGAAACTGACGCTGCCGCACATGCTAAAGCAAATGCGGCCGTTGGGCGATCGGATGAAACGGTTTACATCACCGAGGAATACATCAACGAACTCGTAGCCGAAATGATGGCCGCCGCCGACGCGATGGAATTTGAACGTGCCGGCGTGATCCGTGATCGTATTACCACGATGCGGGATGCCATCGGTCAGCCCGTTGATGCGATACAGGACAAAAAACCAGCGGATAAACGAGGACGCAGGCGACGCGGCAGGGGAAAGAAAGAAAGCATTCCGCGACCCAAAAGGGGTATCTGACGGGTTTGGCTGGGTGAATTCATCCGCCCAAATACGATCCCCCCCCGCCCTTAAAAGGCGACCCGGAAGAACCGTTGGGGTTTCCTCGGTAGCGACGGCCTTGAGCGGTCAACGGTGCTGCGGGAGCAGTAAAGAAAACCGCCCCGGCTGGCAACCCCTGCCAGTTCTTGTATCGCGCGTTGCATCGAAGACTACCAATACAAGCGGGGCTCAGCTTTAGAACAAGCCGGCCCCGTTGCTGTGAGAACAAACGGGTCTCAGCACCGTGCCCGTGGCCACAGGCCAGCCAGCCCGGTTTGTTCCCCGGGTGTCTGACTGAGTTTCAAAAATTATTCTGCGGCCTTGTCTGAAGCGTCATCTTTAGCGGCAGGAGCGGCTTCATCCGCGGCGGGAGCGGCTGCATCCGCGGCAGGAGCGGCTTCATCCGCGGCAGGAGCGGCTTCATCCGTGGCTGGTTTAGCGGCCTTATCGCCAGTTGCCGCACCACCAGAGGGTTGTCCACAACCGATGACTAAGGCTGACAAGGCCCCTACAAATAGCAACATGTAGAGCTTCTTCATTGCTAGGTTTCCTTCCTCGAAGATGTGAAAAAAATGAACGGTTACAATCCACCACTTTCAACAATAGGTGAAGTTTGCGATAAGTCAAAACCCACCTGCGAGTGAGCATCCTACTCTTGATTACGCTGACCCGCCATGCTGGCGTATGGTACTAGAACCTAACATTGTTTTTGATGGTTGGCCGCTGGTCAACGGGTAAAATAGGTTGCGTTTTTGATGGTTGGCCGCTGGTCAACGGGTAAAACAGGTTACAGACCACTAAAAATCGGCAAGATTACTCTAACCGGTAAAGTTTCCCATCGGCTATCGGGTGCGTTGCTTGAGGACGGTTTCACACTTATCTGACGTGTCGGTCGTTGCCGACCCTCAGTAGGGAGGCATTGGCGAAGTTCGCTGCAAACCACAGATCAGGGGAAATCGGAGCGGCACGAGGAGGCCGACTGGAATGAAAACCATACAGCTACTTTTGTCGGTGTTTGTAGGGATTATTTCGATGGGGCACGTCGCCGCAGCCCAGGACCCAAACACCCGGGGAGAATCGTTTACTGACAATGTTCAGGAGGATGACTGGGACTACAAGCCGTCGTATGTTTACCAGCCAAATCCTAAAGCAATCATCCATCAAAAAGCACAAGCTCGTGCATTGCAACGGATATCGCGCATGACAGCAATGCGGTGGTACGGCATGGTCAACGAGCGTCCTACAGCGAGTCCCACTCCATTTTCGGCCCTCTACAGCCCAGTCTGGCAAATGCCGGGTGGACGGCCCTATGCGTGGAACTACCGCAGGACCCCGTCAGTCCTTGTTTTCACGCACTGAAGTCGGTTGCAGATTTCTTCCATACGATCCCCCAAGGGTTGGCATGACATTGCCTTGTCCCGCCCGCCAAATTAGTTTGCCCACGTGGCGAGTTCGTTTGCCCACGTGGCGGCCGGCGTTCCGCGATGCACAGTTCGGCCTCATTGCCGTGTAGCGGTTCAGTCTTGGCCACCCATCGGGCCGTTTTTAGCCGGCAATCCGCAACAGGGGTGGACTTTGATGCGTGGCCATCAACTCGTGTATGATCAGGTGCACGGACCGTTCCAGTGATCGTGTGTCGATCGCATCGATCGACGGTTGGTCACGGTAGCCATGCTCTGCGGCCAACAGTCCTGCCTGGCGACGGACGACCTGCCTTGCGCGGGCCCGTACGTAACCGCGAGCCTGGCTCGGAGTCATGTCGCGCCACCTGCTGTCAAGACGGATACGTATATCGGTAAGACTTCGCTCGACGGCCGTTTTTGCCAGCGCGTCGAAACGGGTTTTGCTAGTTGGAAAGAGAACTTTCTGAATGTGACGATACATTTTTTGGCTGGCAACGGGCGTAGATTGTTCTGTGGGATAGCATGGTTGAACGACCGCGGTTGTCCAACGATTTCTCCCCGCGACCACAAAGTCTGAAGAGCAGTCACTGGACGTCTACAAGAGATCGAACTGTTGCCGAGAGTTCCTCCATTGAGTATTTGGAGCCACGAACAGCCCGCCTAACCGGTTCTTCTTACAGCACCAACCAATCGCCCTAGCTAGCAATCCTTGTAAGGGGCGAGACTCTCCGTTGAAATCGCATGAACTTGACGGATGGGGAGGGTTTTCTTAACTTATGGGCAAGATTTACAGGTTAAGGGGTCGAATTCTGTAGGGTGGTGGCCTTTCTATCGTGGTCTGACTGGTTCCTTGGGCAGCTTGCCAGGATAGCAGTCGATATCTGCGGTATTTTCCAGCTGCAGAATATCAGGGCGCCGTGGCCAAGTGGCTAAGGCATCGGATTGCAAATCCGACATCGCCGGTTCGAATCCGGCCGGCGCCTCTTAAGTGAACCTCGAGGAACGGATGTTTCTCGAGGTTTTTTTTGGGGAGGCGTAGAAAAGTGAAAAAATCGATTTTCCTTCGACCGGGCCGTGGGTTGGCCGCATTGCGGTAAGCCCCAGGGAAAAACAAGAGCGCAGCAAGCCATAGCTCGAATGACGGTTCCGCAGCAAAACTGCTACAACATCCATTGTTGCCAATCGCAACTTGCCCATTCCGATGACAGTCGATTTGAGAAAACCGAAATCGTGTACGCTGCCGAGAGGTGGCACGAGAGCCAGGCCAAGGCGCACTTCAGGAAAACTCGAGTGATTTTCGACCTTGGGCTATGCTGAAGGGGGGTGGCGGTAAGCGGTTTCCCAAGAATTGCGCGACAGCGATTACTCGCAGCGAACGAAACCGTTGGATCGTCACAACCAGGGACAGCCTTTTGCTCGTTCCCTTGGCAACGGCACTTGCCTCCCAGTTTTCGGCGACTCACGCGCGTTGCTGGTAAATACGACTGGTCCCTGTTTCCTTGTTCGGTGTTTGGCGTCGATGGCAAATCCTGCTCGCAAGGTGCTTTTGGTTGGTTGGGACGCAGCTGATTGGAAGGTCATCCACCCGCTGATGGACGCGGGCAAAATGCCGACCGTGAAGCGGTTGGTAGAAGGTGGGTCGATGGCGAACCTGGCGACCTTGCATCCGGTGCTCTCGCCCATGTTGTGGACGAGCATCGCAACCGGCAAACGACCCTTCAAGCACGGTATTCATGGTTTCACCGAGCCGACTCCCGACGGGCACGCAATTCAGCCGATCACGAACCTTTCGCGCAACACCAAGGCGATCTGGAACATCCTCACTCAGCAGGGTTTCTCGAGCCACGTGGTGGGGTGGTGGCCGTCGCATCCGGCCGAGCCGATTCGCGGCGCAATGGTATCGAACCATTTTCAGCGGGCGGTAGGACCGCCCTCAGAGGCGTGGCCGCTTCCGGCGGGCGCGGTTCACCCGGTTCGGCTGGGTGAAACACTGGCTGCCCTGCGTTTGAATCCGAATGAACTGCTGGCCGAACACATTCTTCCGTTCATTCCTCGCGCTGCCGAGATTGACCAAAAGGAGGACCGGCGGCTCGCCTCGTGCGCGAAGATCCTGGCCGAATGCACGACGGTGCATGCCGCTGCCACTTGGCTCATGAAGCACGAACCTTGGGACTTCATGGCGGTTTACTACGATGCGATTGACCACTTTTGCCATGGATTCATGCGGTACCATCCACCCCGTCAGGAGCATGTGCCAGAAGCAGAATTTGAACTGTACAAGGGCGTGGTTGAGGCCGGGTATCGTTACCACGACATGATGCTCAACACGTTGCTCCAAATGGCGGGTCCCGACGTCACGGTGATGCTCATCTCGGACCATGGTTTTCATCCCGATCACTTGCGGCCGAGAGTGATCCCTGCCGAGCCGGCTGGTCCGGCACTGGAGCACCGTGACTTTGGAATTTTTGTGATTCATGGTCCCGATATCAAAGCCGACACGTTGTTGCACGGGTTGAACTTGCTCGACATTGTGCCCACTTTGCTCACGGTGTTTGGCTTGCCGATCGGTGCAGACATGGATGGCCAGGCGATCCTGGAAGCATTCGAGACGTGTCCCAAAATAACGACGATTGCGAGTTGGGATGAAGTGGCAGGTGAAGCCGGGCTCCACCCTCAAGATTTGCAGCTTAATCCGGTTGAGGCGCAAGAGGCGGTCCAGCAGTTGGTTGCGCTCGGCTACATCGAGCCGCCGGGGCCAGACCACGAGAAAGCGATCGACCGTACCGTTCGAGAACTGCGTTACAATCTTGCCCGAGCGTATATGGACGATAGCCGTCACGTTGCTGCCGCAGAGATTCTCGAAGAACTTTATCTTCGCTGGCCGAATGAGCACCGCTTTGGTGTGCAGCTGGCCACCTGTTATCAGGCGCTCGATCGGATTGCCGACTTGCGTTTGGTGGTCGAGGATCTGAGCACCCGGCGGAGGGTTGATGCCGAACAAGCCCGCGAGGAGTTGCGCCAGTTTCTACAAGAGCTTCACGTGCGTCGGGAACAACGGGAGTCCCAGCCACAAGCGGGAGCCACCCCGGCGGAGTCTTCCCCTGCGATGGTCGAGGAATTAGCGCAGCTTGACCTGGAGATGGCCAGGGATGTGCCAGCCGCGCCCCCAGCCCCACAACCGCTGTTGAGCCAACAGGAGTGGCATCGTTACCGCGATTTGCGGAGTCGTTCCCGCTACAATCCACATGCTATCGACTATCTTTGGGGCTACGTTGCGCTGGCCGAAGGTGATTACGAGCGTGCTCTCAGTTATTTGTTGGCATCGGAAAAGCTCGATGCCCAGCGACCAGGGCTGCATTTGCAGATTGGCGAGGCGTACCTCAACTTGCGTCGTGCAGAGGATGCGGAGCGAAGTTATCAACGAGCGATTGCGATTGACCCAGAGAATCCCCACGCGCATCTGGGACTTTGCCGCAGCTACTTGCTGAGGCGGGAGAATCAGCGTGCAGCCGAAGCGGCACTGCGATCCATCGGCTTGCTTTACCAGCACCCGATGGCACACTATCGTCTGGCGGTTGCCTTGCACCGAATGGACCGTATTTTGCCGGCAGTCGAGGCGTTGCAGGTGGCGATTTCGCTCAATCCTAACTTCCCCGAAGCGCATCAACGCCTGGTAGCCCTATACAGGAATCGACTCGGTGATCCCAACAAGGCGGCCGAACATCGCAAACTTGCCGCGGAAATGCGGCTGGCTCGCCGTCAAGCGGTCGCGGCCAGTCAAAGGTACCAGTCATCCCGTGTGGGTGGCCAACTACGTCACAGGGAAGACGACGCGGACCTGCCGACGACACCCAAGTCGACCGCAGAGAGCAAGGAAATTGTCACGCCATCCGATCCTGATAAGTACGTTACGGTGGTCAGTGGTTTACCTCGTAGCGGAACTTCACTGGTTATGCAGATGCTCGCTGCTGGTGGGATGACGGTTCTTTCCGACGGTCGCCGCGAGGCGGATGACAGCAATCCACGGGGATACTTCGAATACCAACGGGTCAAGAATCTGAAGGCCGACAATGCCTGGTTAGGTGAATCGCAGGGGAAGGCGGTTAAGATCATTGTCCAGTTGATGCCGTACGTGCCGCCTGGCTATCGTTACCGGGTGGTGGTCGTCGAGCGTGATCTGGACGAAATTGTGGCCTCCCAACGTGCCATGCTTGAGCGCGAGGGTCGGTCGGGTGCCCAGATTTCAGACGCACAGCTCAAGCGGGTGTTTGCGGCGCAAAGTTCTCGTGTGCGCCGCTGGATGCAAAATCAGGGTGGTATCGACGTCCTCACGGTCCACCACCGCCAGCTCATTGAAAACCCTGCCTTGCCCTCGGCTCAAATCGCGGAATTTCTCGACGGCCAGGTCGACGTTGAACTCATGGCGAAGGTGGTTGACATGTCGCTCTATCGCAGTCGCCGCTGAGTTGTGTTGTATGCCGTTGAGCGTCTGCTTTCTGGTGTTCAAAGTGCGGAGAGGCGGTGTCTAAAGCCAACAGGGGGCCGCTGTGGGTTTGTCTGAGGAGTTGTAGCGACGGCGGGGCCACCAAGCCACGGATGGGTGTCGGAAACGGGATCGTGGGGTGTCCTTGCTGTGAGGTGGATCCCCTAACCTTCAAGCGAGGCTGCCATTGCGGACAAGACTTCTCCAATCGAGCCGCGAATGACCAGGTCGGCCAGGGGATCGACCGGGGTTTCGTCGCGGTTAACGATGATGAGCTTTGCGCCGCACTGTTTGGCGATGACCGGCAGATTGGCCGCTGGGGTGACGACCAGGGAAGAGCCGACGGCGAGCATTACCTCTGCAGTTTGGGACCAGTCTGTAGCTTGCTCGAGCACGTCGGCTGGCAGCGATTGACCAAAAGAAACGGTGGCATGTTTGAGCCGGCCTTCACATGCCGGGCATGGTGGCGCGCGGTTTTGGCGTGTGAATTGCTCCACGAAGGGGTCGATGTCGAAGCGGGTTCCGCAGTCGAGGCAGGTGGCCTGGCGTGCCGTGCCGTGGAGTTCCAGAACATTCTCATTGCCGGCCAATTGATGGAGCCCGTCAATGTTTTGGGTGATCACACCGCGAATCCGGTTTTCATGTTCCCACGCGGCAAGCGTGAGGTGCCCGACACTGGGTTGGGCTTTGGCAAAGTCGGAGTGGCTTTCACATTTTTGCCTCCAGTACTCGTGTCGCGCCTGGGCACTAGTCAAGAACTCGTCGTAGTAGACGGTCCGGTATTTCGACCACACACCACCGGGCGAGCGGAAGTCGGGAATGCCGCTTTCAGTGCTAATCCCGGCACCGGTGAGCACAACCGCCCCACGAGCGGTTCGCATCCACGTGGCAGCCTGTTCAACCGAATTTGCTTCAAGGGCCATCAGTGTTGTCTTTGTCCTGTTAAGAATCTGGCCGAAAGCCGGGCAAGAATTCAAGCCGCAAAATTCAGGCAGTCAGCCATCGAAAACTCGTCCTCTGTGCAACCGGGCATGGTTGGGAGGCCGGCAGACTGTTTTGACGGCTGCAGCGAACCAGGCACCGACCGGTGATTGTACCAGGCTGGAGAGGTTTCGGGAAAACAGGCTGTAGGGGGGGGGGTGAAGCCAGGTCCACGCGAGTGGACACATTTGACAACTCGTGGAGTCTCAATTAGTCTCCAACTTAGAGCTATGGCTTACGCTCTTTTCAAGTTTTCGGTCCTTCCGAACGGATTTAATAGTCGACGACACCGTCAGACGCGAAAAGTTGTGGCGGACTTGCGAGACCAGGTTTATGGCTTTCAGTGACCGCCTCGTTTTGTGGTGGGTTGTCCTTTCTAAAGGGTGCGGCGATGCAGACATTTCAAGGAAACTTACTTATTGGTGGACTGGCGCTTAATAACGTCGAGGGCATTTTGTGCGACGACGAGTCAGGTACACCGTCGAATTGGTCTGGCCAGTTTCGAATTGATCCTTGTCAACACGAGGTCTTGGAAATAGATCGCCAGTACTTGCTTATGCTTGACGATGGGCGAAACCGCGAGGTCGTGCTCACCGAAATTCAACTTGAATCGGAAGACGGTGCTGTCGTTTGTGTCTTCGAAGATGTGCCGAACGTTCGTCGACCCAAGTGAAGCGGATTGGATTCATGCGGTGACCAAGTTGAATTGCCTCAGTTTTAGCGGAGTGAAAGCTGCGTGGATCGGCGTTGCGGTACCGCTGGCGAAGCTGTTCCGCAAAGGGTACGAACTTTTCGAAAACCGGCTCTAGCTTCAGGAGCTAGCGGGCTTGCGTCACTCTCGGTATGCTTTCAACTTAGGGCTGCCCTCAGGTCACCGATTGCCGCCCTCCTTGAGTTGGCGAATAGGGCGAGTTGGCGAATAGGGCGTGTGAGCGGTTGTGCTGGCTGGTCTTGTTCGTTCGTAGGTCCAGGGGAATTGTCATGCCACAGTTAAAGCTAGGTATCCCGGCCGGAAGTTTGCAAGAGGCAACAGCCGAGTTGTTCCGTCGCGCCGGTTACCAGATTTCGTTCCGCTCTCGGAACTATTTTCCCGTGATCGACGATGACGAAGTCGAATGCATGTTGATCCGGGCACAAGAGATGGCGCGTTACGTCGAAGATGGTGTTCTTGACGCGGGACTGACCGGGTACGACTGGATTATGGAAACCGGCGCCGATGTTCACGAGGTTGCCGAACTGGTTTTTTCCAAGGTGAGTCGTCGCCCGGTGCGTTGGGTCCTTTGCGTACCGAATGATTCGCCGGTCAAGACGGTGGCTGACCTGGAGGGAGCTCGAATTGCGACCGAGGCGGTTGGCCTGACCGAACGATTCTTCAAACAACACGGGGTTACGGCCAAGATCGAGTTCAGTTGGGGTGCCACCGAGGTCAAGCCACCCAAGTTGGCCGACGCCATCGTCGAAGTCACCGAGACGGGAAGTTCCCTGCAGGCCAACAATTTGCGGATTGTCGAAGAGGTCCTGCAAAGCACCACCCGGTTCATTGCCAATCGGGGCGCTTACCAGGATAACTGGAAACGCCAAAAAATAGACGATATCGCCTTGATGCTCCAAGGCGCGATTGCCGCCGAAGGAAAAGTGGGATTGATGATCAATGTTCCACAGAAATGCCTGCCGCAGGTCTTGAAGCTTCTGCCGGCAATCCAAAAACCGACAGTCTCCAGCCTCGCCGATAGCGATTGGGTCGACGTGATTACCGTGCTCGATGAAACCGTTGTGCGGACGATTGTGCCGCGGTTGAAAGAGGCTGGCGCGCGAGGGATTGTTGAATATCCACTGTCGAAAGTTATCGAATAGCAGGTTTGCCGCACCACAGGTGTTCGGTGTGGCTTACGCCGTTGTGATTGACGGTCACGCTTGTCGGAGTAGAGCCGCTTGTTGCTTTCGATTTTTTGACCAGTGAAAATAGACCAGGGGGTCGAGCGACCGCACATCGATGTTCTCGTCCACTACCGCCAAATGCGCCCAGATCGAAGCCTCGCTAATTTCCTTGCGAAGGGGGCTGCTTGAAGGAGGTTTGAATCGGCATTGGTCTCGCGGTGTGCCCCACGCCACTGCGGCCAACTGAGAGAAGTCTCGGCGGCCGTTCGTGGAAAAAAGCCAACCGACACCAACGTAAAAGTGGTCAGGAGTGTCTGGTGGCGACTTTGCGTGAGTGTTGGCCCCTTGGACTGAGCAAGTCTGGTGAAGGTTTCACAAGTTACCTAGAGTTGTCGTGCGAGTCTTGGACGAAAGGTCAATTTACCGGGGATACGCGGCTCCTGAAATTTGTGCGGCAACGTCCTTGAGGCTCAAATAAAGCCGCTTTTGACAGGCGATCGGTAGCGGGATTCTCCGGTCGACTACCGATACCGTGTGCTATCCTGTACGGACCGAGGAGTGGGAACACGGTTGAGAAGTCCCGGAAATAGTGGAATTATGGGGATTTTTACCCTTGTTCTGGTATTGACGGTCGCGAAGGACAGTATTTTACTATTATCTCTGCGACCCCTACGACGACACTGACATGAAAGGAGTGACGATGGTAAAGCGGAAAACAGCTAAGGCAAGCACAGGCAAGAAGGCGTTGACCAAGTCGCAAGTTATCGCGACGTTGGCCGAGAGCAACGAATGCTCGAAGAAAGAGGTTGCGAGTTTGTTCGATGAACTTGCAACGCTGATTGGAAAAAACCTTGGTAAACGAGGACCTGGGGTTTTTACGATTCCTGGCATGGCAAAGATCAAGGTCGTGCGCAAGCCTGCAACCAAGGCTCGCAAGGGTATCAATCCATTTACAGGTGAAGAAACAACTTTTAAGGCGAAGCCAGCCAGAAACGTGGTCAAGATCACTGCGCTGAAGGCCTTAAAGGACATGGTGTAAGTGGGGTTGGCCGTTGGGGGCTTTCCTGAGACCCTCGAAGGCTGAATCCTGCCGGACTGAGTCTTTCTTCGATCGAAACCCGGTTAGCGTCGGAACGAAGCTCCTGGGGTGTCGGCGACCTTGTTGTTATCGAGGTTGCCGCCACCTTTTTTTGTTGGTTCCGCACAGTCAAGTCTCTTGTACTCTCTTGGTGGCGTGCTGGGATGCTAACCGATAGCCTGGACATGCCATTTTCTGGTAAGGCCAAATTTTGTGGTTTACATCGCCAGTGGGATTGCGAGGTGGCCTGTTTGTTGGCGCACCACTGCAGTTCCTGACCGTTGTTGGGGAGTCGGTGGCCTGTGATTTTTTGAACACTGGTGATTCTCTGAGAAAAAGAGAACGAACGGTACAGAGCCGGTTTCGGAACAAAGAACCTGTGATCCACGTTCGGGACTGAAACACCCTGCTGAAAAGCGTATAATGGAGAGGCGTATGTTTGGGCCGAACTGCGCTGGGCAGGTTTCACTGTGCTGGGCAGGTTTCGCGGTTAAAATGGAGATGGAGATTTAAAGTAGAGGAGAGAAAGTTGCGGCACGGGCTGTGGTTGGAATTCGCACGGTTGAGCGGCGTGTTCAGGGATGTTGGGTTGCCTGGGAAGTTCTGTTTTCTGTAGGCATCGAGCATGCGTTGATACGAACCTGACTTTGGTGTGGTTTCCAGCAATGTTTCGGAATTCTGTTTGGTTTGTCTGGTAAGAAAGGGATTGATCATGCAACGCTCAGTTCCATTGCGAGATTATCTTTTGGTCGTGAAGGTCGTGAAGGTCGTGGCCACAGTTGTGCTGACTGGTTTGGCTGTCTCTTGGCTTAGGGCCGATGAGCGCCGTCCCAACAGTCCGGGGGAGACAGCCACAGATGTGAAGCGGCAAAGCAAGGAGAAAGAGATGGCTGATTCGAGCAAGTTGGCCAAGGCTACGTTTGGAAATGGCTGTTTTTGGTGTACCGAGGCGGTATTTCAGCAGGTCCACGGTGTAGCGTCGGCCATGTCGGGTTATTCGGGTGGGCAAATCAAGAATCCGACGTACAAGGAGGTCTCAAGCGGTATGACCGGGCACGCGGAAGTGGTGCAGATCACCTATGATCCGAAGCAGGTGTCTTTTCCTGAGTTGCTGGAAATCTTTTACCAGACGCATGACCCGACGACGCTCAACCGTCAAGGAAATGATGTTGGTACCCAATACCGGTCTGCCATTTTCTGTCATGATGAAAAGCAATACCGGGAGGCGACCGGGTATCAGCAACAACTCGATCAATCGGGAGTGTTTGCAAAACCGATCGTGACTGAAATCAGTGAGTTCGAAAATTTTTATCCGGCAGAAAACTACCACCAGGACTATTTTGAGTTGAATGGTCGAGAGCCTTATTGCAGGTATGTTGTGAGTCCGAAGGTGGAGAAGTTCAAGAAAAAATTTGCGGACAAGGTCAAAGCACCTGACGGTGCGGCTGAAGCGGCTGACAAAGTCGTTCGCAAGGATAAGACCACTCAAGTCGATGCCCGGGCGAGGCGCGGAGAAAAAGTGGTAAAAACCAATGCAGAGTGGCGCAAGCAGTTGACCCGCGAGCAATATCGGGTCACGCGTCGCAAAGGTACCGAGGGAGCCTTCGCCGGAGAGTACTGGGATAACAAGGAAGAAGGTACGTATCGATGTGTATGCTGTGGTGAACCGTTGTTTGCCTCAAACACAAAGTTTGAATCGGGGACAGGTTGGCCCAGTTTTTTCAAGCCGATCGCTGTCGGCATGATCAAAGAGAAAGAGGATCGGGGATTTTTTGTGATCCGCACCGAAGTCTTATGCAATCGGTGCAATGCCCATTTGGGACATGTATTTAACGACGGGCCGAATCCGACTGGTTTGCGTTACTGTATTAACTCGGCAGCCCTCGATTTTGAGTCGGCCGAGCAGCCTGACCAGGGCGAGCACGATTGATTGGGATGTCCGCCCCGGTTTGACGCAAAAGAAGCCCCGGGTTGACGCCACAGAAATGGTTGCCAGAATGGTGGTTTCTGGTGATTTTTATATTTGCAGATTTGCAGGCTAACATGGGAAAAACACTTGATTTAGGTTGTCGTATCGAGATCTACTCCATGGACAAGCGGTGTCACGACATCTCGATGGGACTTTACCACCGAGACCTTGCAGGAGAATCGCAGTTTCTGGTGCACACCTACAGCTCGGTGGTGGGGGCAAGCGAACGAGTGGCCTTTATTCGTCAGACACTCGTCACGATGCTTGGACTGGAGCCGGCTGAAGAAGAAGGTCAGGGCTGGTTGCGGTTCCCGTGCCGTTACGAGCACAAACGAACGATAAAACGTGCCTTTCTTGATTTGTGCAAACTTGAGACGGGTGCAGCTCTGGAAGTCAAGCCGCTGACGGCATTCGACAAGAAAGCAGAGGGAGACCTTACCGCCAAGCCTTTGGGTGATGGTCGCTACCGCATTCAAGCGGCGGGAGATACTCCGGCCATGGCCAAACGTACCGTCGCACTTGCTCGAGGATTTGCAAAACTTTGCGAGATGGAGTTTTTGGAGGGGGACGAGACAACGGTTTGTTTCCCCTGTCGTCAAAGCCATGACAAAATCATTGGTATGATGATGTTTCGCGCACAGAACGTACGAGCTGCAATGAAAGAAGAGGAAATGGCGGCTGGTCGCGGAATGTTGGCTGCTCCCAGCCAACAAGAATAAAACGTCACAGTGGCTTGCTCGGACGGTCGCCACGGTTGTTTTCGCCAGAGGTCTGCTACATGGTTACCCAGAACAGGTTGATTTACCGCGTATGAACGCATCTTCTCCCGTTGCCCCGATGACGAGCCGCCAACGTGTGCTGGCCGCTTTGCGTCGTGAACCGGTTGACCGCACTCCGGTTTGTAATCCAACCTCGGTAGCGACCGTTGAATTGATGGACCTGGTCGGCGCGAATTTCCCACTGGCGAATCGTGATCCGGAGAAGATGGCTCGCCTGGCGGCAACCGGGCACACAGAGCTTGGCTTCGATACGGTCATGCCCGTCTTTTCGATCATTCAGGAGTCATCGGCCCTGGGTTGCAGGATGCAGTGGGAGGAAAAGGACAACTGGCCGACCGTCAGGATGAACGAGCCGATCTGGTCGGAGCCGGAGGATATCAAGATTCCGAACAACCTTCTCACGCACCCCGATACGAAATGTGTGCTTGACGCGATCGGCATTTTGAAGAAAGAGTTTGGAGACGAAGTTTGCGTGATCGGTAAAACGATGGGCCCGTGGTCGCTTGGCTACCATTGCTTTGGCGTCGAAAAGTTTCTGTTGATGTCATACGATGATCCAGGTAAGACGATGCAATGCCTGGAGAAAATGAAAAAGGCTACGGTCGATTTTGGGCGGGCACAGCTGGAAGCCGGCGCCGATGCAGTTACACTTCCCGACCACGCCACGGGGGATCTTGTGAGCGGCGATTATTACGATCGCTTTCTCAAGGAAATGCACCAGGAATTCGTAACGGATATTCCAATCCCGATCATTCTGCACATCTGTGGCAGGACCGTGGATCGGATGGAGTTCATTGCCCAAACCGGAATGGCCGCTTTTCATTACGATTCGAAAAACGAACCGGAAGAATCGATGGATGTGGTCCAAGAGCGGATCTCACTGGTGGGGAACATTAACAACCCCGAAACGCTTTATGCCAAGGGGCCAGAGACTGTGCGAAAAGAGGTCTACAAAAACCTCGACGCGGGGATTCAACTCGTCGGTCCCGAATGCGCCATCCCTTTGCAGACTCCGATTGAGAATCTCAAAGAGATTCTACTGGCGGTCAAGGATTGGCACAGCGAACATGCAACTTAGAAGATGCTGGAAATACTTATGAGTGTCTTGCTGGATCGAATTGCAGCTGACAAAACGTTGGTTTCCGACGGAGCGACCGGTACCTACCTCCAGACTAACGGTTTAGAGCCGGGTGGGTGCCCCGAGCTGATGAACGATACACATCCGGAAGTGATTCGACAAATGGCCAGGAATTATTTTGATGCTGGCTCTAACCTGGTGGAGACGAATTCCTTCGGGGGCAACCGTTATATGCTCAAGAAGTACGGTCAGGGAGAGCGGGTGGAGGAATTGAATCGCAAGGGAGCCGAGCTTGCCCGTTCGGTAGCACCAGAAGGTTGTTTTGTGGTCGGTTCGATCGGCCCCACGGGCGAATTTCTGGAGCCGAATGGTGTGGCGACGGAGGCAGAAATGTACTCCGTGTTTTGTGAGCAAGCCCGCAGTTTGGCTGCCGGAGGAGTCGATGGATTTTGTGTCGAGACGATGAGCGATGTGGGCGAAATTAGTCTGGCCATCAAGGCTGCCAAGGAGACCACCGGGTTGCCAGTTGCGGCAACCCTGACTTTCGACAAGGGGCCTCGTGGTTACTTTACCATGATGGGGGTGACCCCAGCCGACGGCGCAATGCGGCTGGCCGAAGCTGGGGCTGACGTCGTGGGAACCAATTGCGGTTTGGCTATCGAACATTTACTGGAGATTGTGGTTGCCATGCGGGGAGCGACCGACCGGCCTATCCTCACGCATGTGAATGCCGGAATTCCCAAGATCGTGGGCAAAGAAATTGTCTATCCTGATTCGCCCGAGCAGATGGCCAAGCATATACCGCAGATGGTCGAAGCTGGTGCCAATATCGTTGGTGGATGTTGCGGGACAGGCCCCGATCATGTGAGAGCTTTTGTCAAAAGTTTGAAATAAGCGTGGTTCGCGGAAGTTGCGATCACGGCGAGCCCTGTTTTTGAGTAGCCCTATTTTTGAGTAGCCCTGTTTTTGAGTAGCCCTGTTTTTGAGTAGTAATGGCTGATTTATCGGATATCCAGAACGAATTTATTCAATCGCAAATCAAGGAGTTCATCGAACGTCCCGAAGAGCGTCGCGAACTCGTCAATCTCTACGTGAAGATCGCGCCGGAATTGCAGGAGATCGCCGCGAATATTATTCAAGGTGACCACATCCAGGTCGATCAAATGACCGTTGCGCAACTTGAGGCTGGCACGACCGCCCTGACGCTGATGGATGATGGTCTCATCGCTGGGATGGGAATCGTCGGTATCAAGTTTCGGGAGAACTTTATTTTCGTGCCGGAGGTGCTGGCCTGCGCCCGTGCAATGAAGGCAGGTATGAAACATATTGAACCTATTCTCTCTGCATCGGGGATTAAGCCAATTGGCAAAGTGATCATGGGAACCGTCAAAGGCGACCTGCACGACATTGGCAAAAATCTCTGCAACATGATGCTCCGCGGATCCGGTTTTGAAGTGATCGACTTGGGGGTGGATATTTCGGCCGATGATTTTATCGAAGCGGTTGAAGAGCACGGTTGTACCGTGGTTGGTATGTCGGCACTGCTCACGACCACGATGCCAAATATGGGACGGACGATCGAGGCCTTCATCGATGCTGACCTGCGCGATGATGTCAAGTTTATGGTCGGTGGTGCCCCCGTGACTGCCGAATTCGCCGACGACATGGGGGCCGACGCCTACGGTGAAACAGCCGTGGAGTGTGTGGATATTGCGAAACGCCTCTGCAAAGAGTCGTAATCCCCTTTTTATTCAGGTATAATCACGGGGGGGCCATGGCGGCGGGGTTATTTTCCCCCGAGCGGCGCGAGTTGGCCGTTTGCCCGTTCGACGAGAATGGTTTTGGCAAGGCTACGAATGCAGACCATCGACCCGGCTGAATTCGAAAAACGCATTAAGCGGATCACGGCGATCTTTAGCCAGATCGTCGAGCATTCCGACAAGCAGGCGCTGGTGCGTTGTCCCTACAAGAATCGGCTCAGTCAATGTACGGCCAAGTTTGGTTGCCGGTACAAGCGGCCTCCAGGAGCCGATAGCGAATTACCCATTTGCACCAGCGATGACCAACTCGACTATCGGTCTGCCTGGGAGTCGACACCCGAATCGGTCGATAAGATGCGGGCACAGCTTCGCGCGGGTTCGTGCCGCTAGCCCCTGGCTTTCTAGGAGTTTTCCAGTCTCTTTAAAGGTCAACCGCGAGGAAATTCCTGGTGAGTTGGCGAATTCTCGATTCCCCTGCCATGAACAGCAGTGAGTTTGATAAGACAGCGTGACGGTGGCTTCGGAGGCAACACCTGTGTTGGGAAATTCACGTCGATTCCATATCGTTTGCCTCTACGATTCGGGGCGAACGTCTGTAACCCGCTGGGACGCAGGGCGACTTCAGGGCCACCAAATCGTTATTGGAAAGTACTTTCTTCTCGATCACGGGTTCACCACGTTCTGTGGATTGCCCGCCAGAAAAGCTTCCAGATTATCGACCGCCGTGTTGAGCAAACGGGCCCGAGCGGCCCGCGTGGCCCATGCAATGTGCGGTGTGATCACACAATTCTTCAGGCCATACAGTGGGTGATCCGCCGCGGGCGGTTCGACCGTTAACACGTCAAGGCCCGCCCCCGCTATTTGGCCGGTCGAAAGTGCGACCGCCAGGGCGGCTTCATCGACGAGCGGGCCACGGGCCGTGTTGATCAGATAGGCTGTCGGCTTCATCAATGCCAATCTTTCGGGATTGACCAGCTTTTTATTTTCGGCGGTCAGTGGACAATGCAGGCTCACAAAATCGCTTTCACGAAAGATCGTTTCCAGGTCAACCATGCGCGTTGGCGCAGTTGATTCAACAGGGTAGGCATCGTACACTAGAACCTTCATGCCAAAAGCACTTGCCAATTGCGCGGTTGCTCGTCCAATACGGCCATAGCCGACAATTCCCATCGTCAAGCCATCCAGTTCAACCATCGGGTGATCCCAGTAACAAAATTCAGGGCAGCTGGCCCAACGGCCATCGCAGACTGTCCCGGCATGGTGGGCAACGTGTTGAGTGAAGTTGAGCACATGGGCGAACACCATTTGAGCTACCGACCGGGTACCGTAGGTCGGAATGTTCGTGACAGGGATACTTCGTTCCCTTGCCGAGTCAAGGTCGACCACGTTGTAACCAGTGGCCAGGACGCCAATGTATTGCAGCTTGGGCAGTGCCGAGATTACGTTGCCTGGCAACAGTGATTTGTTGGTGATCGCGATTTCAGCGTCTTTGGCTCGCTCTTGCACTTCGGCCGGGGCCGATTGATCGTAAATGGTGGTTTGTCCCAGACCTTCCAGCCGGTCCCAGCTCAAATCTCCAGGATTCAAGGTGTGCCCATCGAGGACAACAATCGTGAGTTTTTCTGGGTTCATGTTCTTTTCAGTTTTTGAAGGTTTGTGAGTTATGATTCACCAGTTGGAACGCAACGTAGCCCCATTTCACAACCACGTCAGGCTGCCGTGATCGACTACAGGGGGATACGTTTAACCCGCAAGGTAACGTGACTCTTGCTGGCCGTCAATTTACTCCTCTTCCCCTGGCAGTCGCTACCGGTCAGGAGCGGATCATGCTATCCTCATTCGTCTGGGGATACCGAAGCAACTTTTGGAACTCCGCAGCCATGGTATTTGCGTGTTAGTCCTCCCCCATCATTGAACTTGATGCTTGTGGGAACAGCCGAGACCACATTGGCGCAATTAAAATGATTTGGCCGACTGAGTCTCCTTTTACGGAGAAGGTCGGTCCCAGCATGACAGGAGGATTCGCCATGGCCCCAGTTGGCAAGATGGCAGGAAAAAAAGTGGTGGTGACTGGTTCAGGGACGGGCATTGGACGGGGCATTGCCCTGGAAATGGCCCGCCAGGGTGCCGACGTTGTGCTGCACTATTCGCGCAGCAGTGAGGGTGCACTCTCGGCTGTTGAAGAAATTACCAAGGCCGGTGGAAAAGCGATAGCGTTTTCGGCCGATTTTCGCGAGATTGATCCCCTCAAGGAACTGGCCGACAAGGCGATCGGTTTTCTTGGTGGATGTGACGTGCTGGTCAACAATGCCGGAATTACCCATAACACTCCCTTTGAAGAACTAGAGCCAAAACATTTCGACACCCTGATCAACGTCAACCTGCGGGCCCAGTTCTTCCTGACCCAGGCATTACTTCCGGCTCTGGTCGAGGCCGCCCCGAGCTATGTGATTAATCTCACGTCGGTCCATGCCTTTGCAGGGATGACGGAGCATGCCGTTTACGCAGCTACAAAAGGTGCCATTGTTGCCATGACTCGGGTGTTATCGTTGGAACTCATCCAAAAAGGAGTTCGCGTTAATGCCATCGCACCTGGTTGGGTCAGGGTCGAGAATCAGGAAGCCGTGCTGGGTGATGATTTCGATTGGGACAACGAGACCAAGGTGGTACCAGTTGGTTTTTGCGCGGAGCCGAAAGATATCGCGGAATTGGCAATGTTCCTTGCTTCGGAAGAATCGCGATTCATTTCAGGACAAACCCTGGTAGCCGACGGGGGACAGCTCTCGATCATGCCTTTGGCTGGGGATTTCCGTGAAAGCCGGACAGCCAAGTATGGCAAATGGTATGTGTGAAGTGTGCGTCGGGTCGGCCGTTCCACCGACATCATTGCCAACCTGCATAGGGTGACCTGGTCACTGGCAGGTTTCTCGCGTCCCGTTTTTCCGTTGGCATATCGGTTTTGGTACGCGTTGCGAGTGAGAAACGGTTTGTCGGTCCCGCCGTGAATTTGAGGAGTTCAACGTGGCCGAAAATACTCCCCACTTATCGAGATGTCATTCTCAAGTGAGGTTGTGATGGCCAATTCCAAGAGTGGTTGGAATTCGTTCTTCACGTTATCCAGGAGTTGTTGGTGCCGGAAACACGAAAGCTACGGGTAGGTTTGATTGGAGCAGCAGCCAAAATCGCCGGTCCTTGCCATCGGAATGCGCTGACAGCGATCGATGCGATTGAGCTTGTGGCGGTGTGCGACAAAAACAGCGACGCGCTTCAGCAGATCGCAACCGATCTGGGGATCACGAAACAGTACGATGACTATCGGCGGTTGCTCGCAGACGGTGAAATTGATGCGGTTGACATCATTGCACCTCCTTTTGTGCATCATGAGATTGTCGTGGCGGCGGCCAACGCTGGCAAGCATGTCTACTGTGAAAAACCAATGACCCACAGCCTGGGCGAAGCGCGACAAATGGTTTCCGCCGCTGAAGCAGCTGAGGTAAAATTTGCGGTTGGTGAAAGCTATTATTTTCACTCCCCGCATCGATTGGCTCACCGACTGATCAAGGAAGGCGAAATCGGAGACATCGTTCAGTTGCGGCAAACGAAAGATGTTTGGGTTTTCACACCGGCTGAACATGCCCGGCTCGAAGGGCGCGGGCACGATGTCCCCTGGAGATTTAATCCTCAACTGTCGGGAGGTGGCGAGTTTCCCTTTTTCATGGATCACGGCTCACACCTGTTTGCTTCGGCACGATTGTTGGCTGGCGACCTGGAGATCGAAACGGTTTCGGCGTTGGCCCGTCCGTTTGGGTACGGGCCCGAAGCAGAACGCCGTGGAATTACCGCTGTCACCTGGAACTACGCGGGTGGGGTTGCCGACGGGGTGTGGACCCAAATTGAAACGCCTCCCGAAGCAGGATCCTATGTCGGCTTTCGCACCGAAGTGATTGGTACCCGAGGAACGCTTCGCGTTTTCGGCGAAGGTGGGGGAGCAGCGCCAGGCTGGCCTTACGTTCCACCAGTCACGATACTGCGGAATGGGAGGTCGGTCGATTACCATCTCGATGATGGGCCAGACCGCTCGTGGGTTGCCAACAATTCTTATTATGATGAAGCACACTTTGCAACGCTCAGTCGGTTTGCCACGGCGGTTCTTGAAGATTCTCTGCTGGAATATGATGGTCGCGAAGGCATGAAAGATCTTGCAGCGACGTTGGCAACGATCCGGAGTGCAACCGAAGGACGTGCTGTTCAAGTTGCCGACATGCCGGATGAGTGGAAAGCATATCGCACCAGCTGAGAGGCAGGCATTTTCCGAATTGACCATCCCACCTGGTAAGTTGCTCTTATGAGCAGATCACTGGTTTTGATTGCCGGTTATGTTGCGGCCGAAAAACCCAGACCGTGCTGAAACCGAGGTCGATGTCCAACTCGCGAACCTATTGGAAGTTGTTCAGAAAATCTCCGGTCTGATTGCGCCAATTGACCCGTCCTAGGTAGGTCCTGACGCAGAGAGCTGACTTGCGTTATCATCCAATGGGGGCAAAAGAGGATCTACAGGTTCGAGGAAAACCAACATGCCTTTTTTTAATTTCCATACCGTCGGTCATTTACTGTTTGGGAGTGGGGCGGTAACAAGGTTAGGTGAACATGCCAGGCGTCTTGAGATTGAGAAGATCCTGGTCATTACCGATCCCGTTTTGAAACAGGCTGGACTGGCCGATCGGGTCATCGGTCCGCTGCAAGAGGCCGGCATTCGAACCGAAGTGTTCGACGGTGGTGAGCCGGAGCCATCACTACAAGTTGCGAACGCCGCTGCCGAGGCCGCCCGTGAGGCCGGAGTGAAGGCAGTTCTTGGGTTGGGAGGAGGCAGCAACCTCGATGTCTCCAAGGCTGCTGCAGCGATTCTGTCACATGGCGGATCGGCAGTCGACTACATGGGGGTCGATACCGTGCCAGGTCCCCTTTGCCCGCTCATCGCAATACCGACCACGGCCGGAACTGGTAGCGAGGTATCGCAAGCTGTCATTCTGACCGACGATCAGGCGGGGCTCAAATTGGCGGGGCAAAGTGACCACTTTCGCCCGGCATTGGCATTGGTCGACCCGGAACTTACCTTGACGTGTCCTCCTAAGGTCACAGCCGACAGTGGTATCGACGCCCTCACCCACGCAATTGAGGCTTACACGAACGTCGACTATCGCGAATTTCCTGCCCGCTTAAAACAGGGTGAGGTTTCGCCTTTCGACGGTAACCATCCCCTGGGGGATGCCCTGGCCGAAAAAGCCATCGAACTGATTGGCCAGAACTTGCGGAGAGCGGTCCGCGAACCTGAGAATCTCCAGGCCCGCGAGGGAATGGCCCTGGCTGCCACCCTGGCCGGGATGGCGTTTTCTACTTGTGGAGTGGCAGTCGTGCACGCATTGGAATATCCGATTGGTGCGGCACTGCACATTTCCCACGGCGAAGGAAACGGTCAGTTGCTACCGTTTGTGATGCGGTACAACATGCCTTTTTGTCAGGAACGCATTGCCCGCGTGGGTCAACTCCTGGGAGCCGAAGTTGCCGGGCTTTCCGCCGAGGAGGCTGCCCATCGATCGATCGAAGAAGTCGCACAGCTACGCAACGATATTGGAATTGCCCAGCGGCTGCGTGACTTTGGTGTCACTGAAGATATGCTCGAAGACTTTTCCCGAAAATCGTATACTATCAAACGGTTGATGCGTATTAATCCGCGTGTTCCGACCCAGCAGGAATTACTGGGGATTCTGCAGGAGGCATTCTGATGAGTAAGGTGTCGCTGGTTATGACAATACTTGGTGAAGACCGGGCCGGTCTGGTCGAATCGCTGGCCGACGTTGTCAAACGCAATGGCGGGAACTGGCTCGAGAGTCGCATGGCACATCTGGCAGGACAGTTCGCAGGGATTCTGTGCGTGGAAGTTGAACCGGAAAATGCCGCGCTGCTCACCGATGCACTCCGGGCGCTCGAATCACAAGGTTTGCAGCTGATCGTGCACTCTGAGGCCACACCTGAGGAAGCCTCCGAAGCGCACCAGGGGTTGATTTACCTTGAACTCGTGGGACAAGACCGACCCGGGATCGTCAGTGAGATTAGTCACGTGTTGGCAACGCATGGAGTTAACGTGGAAGACCTCAGCACAGAACAAATCTCGGCAGCCAACTCTGGCCAAAAATTGTTCAGGGCCACCGTCAAATTGCAGTTGCCGTCTGCCGCAGCGGGTGCAAAACTACGCGCGGAGTTGGAACAAATCGCCGCTGATTTAATGGTCGACCTTAATATCCATTAGGGTGGTTCTCGAGAGGTCCCTCTACCCGGTCACCGAAAAGTCATTGCCGCGGATTGCAAACGGGCAAATGCCGAGACGGCGGTCTTGTCCCGGCGGGGAACCGCCGAGCACCCTCAAATTGCAAAAAGAGAGAAGGATGGTTAAACTGCAAGGGGATGGTATCGCTAAGGGGATTTTATGACTGCTGCTGGGAATCGACGAACCCAATCTTGGATCTTACGGGTACTGGTTCCGTGCGGTACGGTAATTCCTTTTCTGGTGGTGGCGGCAGCCGATCCAATTGACTTCTCGGTTCACGTGCAACCGATTCTCTCGAATCGTTGTTTCAAGTGCCATGGGCCTGATGGAAATGCCCGACAGGCAGATCTTCGTCTTGACGTACGCGACGTGGCTGTCGCCAAAGTCATTCAACCTGGAGATAGTGAGGCGAGCGCTTTGATCAGGCGGGTTAGTTCAGCGGATCCTGAACAGGTCATGCCGCCGGCCGACAGTCAGCAACCGGCGCTTTCTGCTGCCGAAATCGAACTCTTGCGACGTTGGATTGATCAGGGTGCAAAATACGAGCGCCACTGGTCTCTGGAAGTTCCTCGGCGAGAAAAAGTTCCTCAGATCCCCGATGGCAATTGGTGCCGAAACCCGGTTGACCGCTTCGTCTACGCACGACTCAAAGACGCGGAACTGGACCCTTCGCCGGAGATCGACCGCAGAACTCTCGCTCGGCGTCTCTCATTCGACTTGATCGGCTTGCCACCCTCGGCAGAGGATGTCGAAGCCTTTGTTGCCAACGGTGCCCCAACTGCCTATGAAGATTATGTGGACCACTTGCTCGAGTCTCCGCACTTTGGCGAACGGATGGCCATGTATTGGCTTGATGTAGTGCGTTATGCCGATACGATGGGAATTCATAGTGACAATTTCCGTCCGCACTCTCCTTTTCGTGATTGGGTGATCAAGGCCTTCAATGACAATCTGCCGTATGATCAATTTGTGCGGGCACAAGTGGCTGGAGATTTGTTGCCGGGGGCAACGAGTGGGCAGTTGATTGCCTCCGGTTTTAATCGGCTTAATATGACCACCGAAGAAGGAGGTGCGCAGCCAAAAGAATATCGAGCCATCTATCAGGCGGATCGTGTACGGAATTTTTCGGTAATATTCTTGGGTATGACTCTTGGTTGTGCTCAATGCCATGATCACAAATTTGATCCCTTTACAACGAGGGACTTTTATTCGCTGGCTGCATTCTTTAGCGATGTCGCCGAAGTTGCTGTGGGGAGGCAGGTCGTTGTAACGCTTCCGCGAATCCGCCACGACGGACAGGATGATTTGCTGGAGGATCAAATTGCAGAGTACAAAGCACAGTTAGATCTTGAGACGCCCGAACTCGCGGCAGCCCAACGGGTCTGGGAATCTGTACTGAAGCCTCCTGCAGTAGAGTGGGCGGTCCTGGATCCGAACACTACTTCCAGTCAGCATGGTGGGCTATACCGGTCTCAAGGAGAATACGTGAAAGCTGAGTCGTATCACTGTGATGCCGACGGGATCCTCGAACGTGAGTATTCGACCAACCCCAACAGCGAGACAACCCAAGTCGTGGCTCGAGTAACACGACCCCGGATTACCGCCATTTATTTGGAATTGTTGACGGATCGGTTGGCACCCCTGCAGGGGCCCGGGCGGAGACCTGATGGCAGCGTGTTGATCAAGGAAATCACACTTTCGGTGGATGGCGAGAATGTTCCGCTCGTTCGCGCCGAGGCGACCGTTCAGCAGCAAGACAGGTCCGCCGACTTGGTGATCGATGGCAAGGACGACACTGCCTGGGGGGTCCCACCGCAAACTGCAGAAACCCAGCGCTTGATTCTCGAACTCCAAGAACCGATTGAGGCTGCTGACTCGGAGGGGTTGTTGCTAACGGTTTCGGTTTCCGCAGGCGGAAACAAGGCCATTCCGGGGCGGATGCGATTGTGGGCTACAGGTGCGCCGTTGCCGTTGCACATCGATGAATCGCTGGTAATGGCCCCAGTCTACCGCATCGCACAGATTCCCGAAGCTGAGCGTTCTGCTCCGCAAAAAAAAGTGATCTCTGAATTTTTCCGCCAGACGACTCCCCTGTTAGTGAGCCCCCGCAATCAACTTGAGGAGTTACTTGCGAAGCGTGGCGAACGGGGGGCTCCTGGGGCAACGTTGGTGACGGTCTCTGAAAAACCACGCATGGTTCGCATTCTTCCCCGAGGCAATTGGATGGACGATTCGGGGGAAGTGGTCACGCCCGCCATTCCTGGAGTTTTCGGCGAATTTGCTGGCGAGTCCGACCGGTTGACCCGTCTCGACTTGGCCCGCTGGGTCACCTCGACAGACCACCCGCTCACGGCTCGGGTCTACGTCAACCGCCTCTGGAAACTGGTGTTTGGGGCTGGGTTGGTACGCACGTTGGACGACTTTGGCACTCAAGGACGCCCACCGTCGCACCCGGAACTTCTCGATTGGTTGGCAACCGAGTTCGTCGACAAAGGTTGGGACACGAAGTATTTGATCCGCCTGCTGGTCACGTCGGCTACTTACCGGCAATCATCGTTGGTGTCACCCACCCTCTTGTCACGCGATCCCGAGAATGAACTCCTGGCACGCCAAAATCGATTTCGTCTTGACGCCGAGATGGTACGCGACAATGCCTTGACGATCAGTGGGCTGTTGGTTCGCACGCTTGGTGGCGAAAGTGTCAAGCCGTATCAGCCAGCCGGTTACTGGGAAAACCTGCAATTTCCAAAACGGAAGTGGGAGCACGACCAGGAGGGCGATCAGTATCGTCGCGGTCTCTACACATTCTGGTGTCGCACATTTCTGCACCCAGCGTTGCTTGCCTTTGATGCTCCAACGCGGGAGGAATGTACTGTCGAGCGACCTCGCTCTAACACCCCGTTAGCAGCACTCGTCTTGTTAAATGATCCAACCTATGTCGAGGCAGCGCGGGTTTTTGCCCAACGTATTCTGGATCAGCCAGGTCCGGTGGAAGCGAGGTTTCGATTTGCCTTCCGTGAGGCCCTGCAACGTGAACCAAAACAAGCAGAGCTTGCCGTGCTCAATAGCCTGTTGAGCGAATTTTATGATCAATACAGTGCCGATCCAGCCGCCGCTAGCCAGATCCAAACCGTTGGGAGTGCACCTGGTGTTGAGGAGGCAACTGTGATCCAGTATGCCGCCTGGACAGCCGTCGCGCGCACACTGCTCAACCTGCACGAAACAATCACCCGAAATTGATAGATTGCTGTGGTCATGATGAACGAGACTGTTTTCCACGACATTGCCCTTCGTGATACGCGCCGAGTGCTGCTCGGCAAACTGACTACCGGTATTGGGTCAGCGGCACTGGCTTCTTTGCTGAATCCTCGCCCCTTGGGTGCCAAAATATCAGGTTTCAAGCAACAGGCGGTCGTCGATCCAATGCATTTCCCGGCAAAAGCAAAACGGGTGATTTTTCTCTGCCAGGCAGGGGGCATGTCCCATCTGGAAACGTTCGATGAGAAGCCGAAGCTGGTGGCGATGGATGGTCAACCGATGCCGCAGTCAATCACGCAAGGTCAGCCAATCGCTCAACTGCAAGGAGAAAAGCTCTCGTGTCTGGCCCCGCAACATTTGTTCTTACGAGGCGGAAAGTCGGGACTGAGAATTTCTTCGATATTCCCTCATGTTGCGAGTGTGGCCGATGAACTGTGTATCGTTAATTCAGCCCAGACCGAGCAGATCAATCATGACCCGGCTCACACTTTCATGAACACCGGGACACAAATTTCTGGGCGTCCGGCGATGGGAGCCTGGCTCACTTACGGGTTAGGCAATGAGGCAGAGAACCTGCCGGGGTTTGTGGTGTTGACGTCCGTGGGAGGAGGCCAGGGCCAGCCGATTGCAGCCCGGCAGTGGCACAGCGGCTTTCTGCCAAGCCGATTTCAGGGGGTTCAGTTCCGTTCGGCCGGCGACCCTGTGTTGTACCTGACGGATCCACCAGGGGTGACTCGTGATCGGCAGCGCAGGGTCATCGATGCGGTTAACCAACTGAACAAAATTTATGACGAGACGATTGATGATCCTGAAATTTCAACGCGGATTGCCCAATATGAGTTGGCTTTTCAAATGCAGACAAGTGTTCCTGAACTGATGGACTTTTCGGGTGAGACCCAGGACACGCTCAATATGTATGGAACCAAAGGAGCCGATGGCACCTATGCCGCCAATTGTTTGCTCGCGCGACGATTGGCCGAGCGGGGTGTGCGGTTTATTCAGCTTTATCATCGGGGTTGGGATCACCATGGTGGTGTCAAGAAGGGGGCTCAGGCGACGGCCGGTCTTGTAGATCAGGGAACAGCCGCCTTGATAAAAGACTTAAAACAACGTGGCATGTTGGACGAGACTCTGATTGTATTTACGGGTGAATTTGGGCGCACCCCAATGGCCCAGGGTGACGGCCGGGACCATCACATTCGAGGTTTTTCTATGTTTTTGTGTGGCGGTGGGGTCAAGCCGGGAATTCGCTACGGTGCCACAGACGATCTTGGTTATCTGGCAGTCGAAAACGTGTTTCATGTACATGACTTGCACGCAACGATGTTGTCGCTGATGGGTATCGATCACAAACGCCTCACTTACCGGTATCGTGGCCGAGATTTCCGGTTGACCGATGTCCACGGGAACGTCGTTCAGCAGATCCTGTCGTAAATCCCGGATTGGTGGTCCAACGGAAGCAGGGCTGCTTTTGATGTGGAAGAGCCAGGTTATCGAGTTGGTTATTTCACAATCTTGATTGAGCCAGCCAAGCATGGGCTCTTGCGGCCGTCGCACGACGAAAGATCAAAAGAGACGCAAGCGGCCTGGTATTCGATGAACGTCGAACCGGCCCATAACAGTGCAGTGCCACCCAAAACAACGTGGGTGAGCTGGGGTACTAGGATTTGAACCTAGACTAACTGATTCAGAGTCAGTCGTGCTACCGTTACACTATACCCCAATGGAAATCTTGCGACCCCGATGAAAGACTCTCCGGTGTTGGCGATAACGGTTTGCCAAGAGCCAGTACTCTACACAATCCGGGTCGGATACACATGTCGGCCCCGGATTGTACCTGAGCAAAGCTCCAGGCGGAAGCCCGGGCACCAGTTAGTCGATTTCCCAAAGGGCTTTACACGTTTTATGGCGATTGTTCAGAGTGGAGGCTTGGGGCGGCTATTGAACCAGGTTGCATTTTTTTGAAAACACGCTTTAACGATCGGTTGGCAGATTTCGCTGGCGGAGTCCTCAATAAACAATAAAGTGGTGCGGTTATTTTCTGCGCGGGGAGTGGTGTGTGGCGAAACCCTTGACGCGGTCGGTTGAGGGTGTTTGACTCTACCTGCAGGCAGCGGTGAGAGACCGTCCACCCAGACTTTGAATGCCGCGCGCCAACCACCACCTACCAATCGCTTTCCTTTGGTTTTCTTGCCATGGCACTTGGCCGCGTTCTCGAACCCGAAGTGATGGATACACTTGAGGAGGCACGCGATTACGATGCGATGGACCATGGTGCGGTCAATCGAACGTTTGTAATCGACATGCTCGTTGCAGGTGACCCAGGGTTCGAGATTCTAGACCTTGGAACAGGTACAGCGCAAATTCCCCTTGAACTGTGCCGGCAACATGCTGACTGTCGAGTGAAGGGAGTCGACTTGTCGACACATATGCTCGACCTGGCTCGGATCAATATCGAGCAGGCAGGGTTTACACAGCGAATATCAGTCGAACGGGTTGATGCGAAAGGTCTTCCGTTTGACGATGGTTCGTTTCACACGGTCATGTCCAACAGTATTGTTCACCATATTCCTGACCCGAGTGTTGTATTATCTGAAGCAGTACGTGTGACCCTTGCGGGTGGGTTGGTTTTCTTTCGCGACTTAATGAGGCCGCAAAGTGACGGGGAAGTGGTCGAGTTGGTACGTCTCTACGCTGGGGATGAAAACCTACACCAGCAAAAGATGTTCACGGACTCTTTATACGCAGCATTGAGTCTTGCCGAGATTCGTGCTCTGGTAGGCAAGTTGGGATTTGCTCCCGAAACTGTTCAAGCCACCAGCGACCGGCACTGGACCTGGTGCGCCACAAAACATTAAATCTGGGCGGATGTCCCTGAGAACTGTTTTGTAAGGCCCGGTTCCTTCGGCTGCTTTGCCGAACCACGCTCAACCGGTTGAACTCGTGGTGGGAACCGCTACCCCGGTTGAAAGTTTCCAGCAACTGTCCAGGGAACGGGGAGCAGAATCGGGCATTTCTGTTTACGGTCCGTCAAACAGTGCCAAAACCAGGTCCAGTTCCTCCAGCCCTTTAATCGCTGACAACGTTTTTGCAGAAGTGCCGACTATGCGGAAGAAATCATCTGTCGAAACCGCATCTCCTGCCGTTGGACGATCCGAAGTTATCTGCCCGGTTCGTACCAGGAGCAGGTCGGTGATCGAGGAGGCCTGGCCAGTTCGAACTGACCGGAGAAGGTTTTCGCTTTTCAGATCTTTTCGGTCAAACGGGGAGCCGTGCGAGTCCGATTCCAAAGCCAGGTTGGTCGTTTTCGGCTGCAAACGGAGTTCAGTGGCAGGCAGCGACTGGCTCTGCGGAGCAGCGATTGCAACGTTTGTGACGGCTTGCACTACGGTCATGGGCGAGGTCGTGGCAAGTGGGGTTTGACCGAGCACACTGGCTGTGCCTGACGTGGCCCCGAAATTGTTTTTCCACACCTGGTAATCCACCGTGTCGACGATCCCATTGCCGTTGCCGTCTGGACCGCTGAAGGGCGTAACAAAATCACCACGCTGATCTTGCCACAGGGTGTAGTCTTCCGAGCCAACCGATCCGTTGCCATTGTAGTCTCCGGCGAGTGCTGGGGGTGGCGACGGGTTTTGCCCCACCATGACGGCTACCGGAAAACGGGCTGCCGGTATACCGGCCTGGTTAGGAGTCAAGACAACCTCGCCGAAGAGTGATTCCCCTGGGTCGATTCCCCCGATGTTGGCGGTTACGGTCATAGTGGTTGAACCCCCGCCGGGGAGCAGCATGGTCGTTGGTGTGACGCTCAGGGCCAGTCCCGGATCGGTGGTTACGGTTGCGGTCCAATGGACGGTCGTGGTTTGTGAGCTGGAGATGGTTCTTTCCCACTGGAACGTCGAATCGACATCACTCGTTGCGAAGCTTGCCAGGTTAAGTGTTCTAGGGTCGCCGTCAAAATCGGGGTCTGCAAATACGAAGTTCGTGTAACTTTCGTCGAGCAGCAGCCCGGCCAGGGCCGCCTGCTGCACGTCAATACGCCCCGACCCGCGATCGAAGGGAGTGGCGGGTGACTCACCATCTTCTTTGAGTACGCCGTCGCTGATAGCGGTAGTCATCAAGGCAGACTGAATCTCGCCTGCCGACCAGGTTGGATGTAACGACTTGAGTAAAGCAGCAGCACCGGCGACTTGGGGGCTGGCCATAGAGGTCCCGCTCATTAAGTTCCAGGTAATCGCTCCGTCAACTCCAGCGGCGGCAAGGACATTCACGCCAGGTGCGGTAACCGAGGGTGAAATGATATCGACCAGTGGGTTAGGGCCGCGGCCACTGGTTTCAGCGACCAGATCAGCTAGTTCGGCTATTACCGAGCGGGAAGCCAACTCGTTAATTCGAACCAAGGTGTCCGGGTGTGTCTGCACGTACTGGCGGAGCGCTTCGCCATCTTCCTTGGCCAGGAAAACCGACGGAATAGTGGTTTCCTCCAGGGCAGCCATGGTGACGAGACCACCAGAGAGATGATTAAAAACAATTACACCGATGGCGCCCGCGTCGGTTGCCTGCTCAACTTTTTCAGAGAAGAAGCAAGTTCCCCGCTGAATGAGTGCCAGCTTGTCCTGGAATGCGTTGACTGGGTAGGCAGAGCAGCCGAGTTCGTTACCTGCCACTACGTCACCAGAAAACACAATTTCGGCTGGCCCGAGGTCCCTATTCAAATCGGGACCGGTACCAGGTTGGGCGGCCAGGGCAACAAGTTCCGGGGGAACGTTTCCCGGACCGGTGACATCCACCGTAAGATTGAAGTTGCGGCCGTGACTCGTTGCACCAGCGCTCATAACCCACGGGGCATTGCCTGGGTTATCGATGGTTCCCGGGATCGGTCCGTCATTACCGGCGGCTGCGACGACAAAGATGCCAGCGTTTCGTGCGGTCAACAAAGCTTCCGAATTTGCATTCGACCACGGATCGTTACCATCGATTCCGATCGAGAGGTTGAGCACGTCGACATCATCAAGAATCGCCTGGTCAATTGCCGCTACCGTTGACGATATGCTGCAGTTTTGGCCGACGCAGGCGTCATAGGAAATGATATTTGCATGGGGCGCTACCCCCGCTATTTTCTGACTTAGGACCGTGTTTCCCGTGAATGTAATATCGGCAGAAACAATGTTTCCGGCAGCGATGCCTGTCGTGTGGGAACCGTGCCCCTCATCATCCAACGGCCCTGAGCCGGTGAAGTCATAGGCGCCGATCAGTTTGTCGTTGCAGCCAAAATTTTGCGGATCGCCCCCGGCACAAGTTCCCAGATAGTTTCCTGAGCCGAGGGGGTTTTGGTGGACATAGCCGTCAACGGGGCCGACCTTCGCAAATGAGGGATTTAGCGGATTGATACCGGTATCAATAATACCGATGACGATTCCTTCCCCTGAGGTTGACAGCAGAGTACCGATACCGGTCCCGTTCCAAATGTTGGTAGCACCGATAAAATCGGGGCTGGTGTCGGTAGCAACTCGCAGCAACCGATCGACTTCCAGGGAGGTAACTTCTTCGAATTGGGACACGAAAGCGGCTTGCTCCTCCGTTAGACGTAAAGCAAAACCGCTGAATGCCGCAATGTATTCGTGCACAACTTCAATCGGCTCGATAAATTTCTGTTCGAGCTTTGAGAGAAACTCTGCATGTGACTCGTCGCCTGATCCCTGCGACAGGAGAACTGAGTTGGAGTCGGTTCCAGGCGTACCAGTTGTAGGGGAACCGGTTTCTGCGGAGCCGATAGCACTTTTGCCCAGGTCAGCCGAGGGGGCCTCTTGCAGTCGAACCAGATAGATCTGGGATTCGCTGTCGGCTGAGGGGGCGAGTTCCGGACTTAACGAAAGCAGGATGCGTTGTTCGAGGTGTTCACAGAGAAGCGTTCGGTTCATAGGTCCAGGCGAACGTGTTTTGCAATTCACGGTTGTACCTCCCCAACCAACCGTTCTTTGCAGGATTGCAGGTAAAATCGGATGAACGCCTTTGGTAACCAGTGGCCTTGAACGGCCGGTGTTTTCAGATTCTTTCGAACCGTAGGGTCGACATCAATTATTATAACCTGCTCTTTCTGTTTTGGGTCTGTGATGACACCGCTTAAATCCCCGTGCAAACCGTAATTGCCCATCCTGTAGAGGCAACCCTCTCATTATTGTGGTCTGGGGACCTGATGTCGGGAGCAGTTTTACTGTAATCTGGACAAAACAGACCTGGCGAGGGAAGAAAAACGGGCAAAGGAGGACATTCATGAATATCAGACCGAATCGAGTAAAACAGAAACTGGCTGCCGGTGAAAAGGTATTTTTGGCGAGTAGCTTGGATAATCCGGATGCCATCGATCAATTTGGGCCGGTTGGTTTCGACGGTGTATGGTTGGAGGGGGAACATGGGCCAGTCGATTTTGGCGACATTTCGGACCTGACGCGGGCCTGTGACCTTTGGGGACTGACTTCTATTTTGCGGATCAATCTTAACGAGCAGGGAATGATTTACAGGGCACTCGATCGAGGCTTGCAAGGAGTTGTTATTCCGCACGTCAATACCCGTGAAGAGGCGGAAAACGTGGTGGCGGGAGGTAAATTTGCACCCGCCGGTCAGCGCGGATTATTTACGAGTCGCCAGGGATATGGAGTTTCAGACTACGTGCAGACCGCCAACGACCATACGTTGCTCGTCGTGCTGATCGAGGACATCGTCGCGGTGGGGAACCTGGATGAGATTTTGGACGTCGATCACATTGATGTATTCTTCGTTGCGCCAACGGACCTCGCTTCGTCAATGGGCCATATGGACAACATAGGCCATGTGGAGGTGCAGCAGACGATTGACGAAACGCTCGCGCGGATTCAAGCACGAGGTCGCGCGGCGGGTGCCCTAGCCAACAATGGCAACGTGGCAAAGTACGCCGCTGCTGGGGTTCAATTCCTGTTGACTTCGGTAGCTCCCTGGATTGCAGCCGGTGCGGACGCATTCATGGAGCGGGCAAAGAATGCTTAGCTGCAAGTTGTGGGACTGTTGATCGAAAACACGCTCAATCGCCAGATCTTTGTTGCTGGGGATTGGTGATGGACTTTTCCTCCCAGTAGAACGTTTGATTGCCTCGCTACCCATCGGCAGGCAAAGAGGGCGTATCCGTTGGTGAGTAATATCAGCCACCCGGTTGGTTCGGGAACCAACGTCGAAGTAGCCGTATTGCTTGCGTTGAAGTTTTCCCGCCATACGAGGTAGTCGGCTTGCTCATAGTTCACACCGAGCCCGTCTCGCCAGACTGTGTAATCAGCAACGTCCACGAATCTGTCCTGGTTAAAATCGCCTTCAAGGTTTTTGACAAGTGGGGGTAGGCGGTAATCGGCGATAACAGGCAAATGATCGCTGGCGGTTTCTAAGGCGGCAAGGATATCGGGTACGGCACCGGTACCCGTCGAAATATCATGATTGCAGCAGTCGTGTGTCCCATTGTTGCCAAAGGTGTGGTAGCTCCCCTGGATGTAGAAGATGCCTTCGTCATCGAGCAGCGTGTCGGTTACCAACTGAAAATCGAAACGGTCGTCGATCCCGCCACCGATCAATCCGTTCGTTCCGGTCGCAATGGTTGACTGGGTGTGGATCCTGCGGATTTTGGGTGTGCACGACGAAGCATTGGTGCAATGCCAGGAGGCTGACATGTCAAGCGGGTCAAACAATTGACCGGTTCCAGGGCTCAGCAGTTCCTGATAGCCAGGCTCGCTGCTGGAACGCGTGTTGAGATCTCCGGCCACGATAGCGGCAACGCCGGCACCGAGCTGGTCCAGGTTGTTACGCAGGGCCTGGGATTCGACCAGACGCCGGGCTTGATTAGTCGACCCTGTACCCGACTTGGAATGGGTGTTGTACAAGTAAAAGTCGGCTGCCCCATCGTGGTAGCCTTACGGTCGGATTTTATATCGCAGGATTTGTCGAACCTGTCCTGATGTACTCACGGTGCCGATTGCCAATTCAGCCAGCAGTTCAACAGTTTGGGTATTGAAGACAAGTCCAGGCCGACCACCGCCGTTGCTATCGCCATCCGTCACAGCCCGGTCGTACGTGCCCACGCCATAGATGTTGTTGAGTAGACCAACGATTTCAGCCGTGTCGGAAGCTGAGTTACTCTGTTCTTGGAGGGTCAGCAGATCGATCGGCCTGACAACCCCGTTGACACTTTCGTCGCCAATGGCTTCCAACACGAGACCGAGGCCAAGTCGCACATCGCTGGTGGTGTTATAGGTGACCACGCGGAGTTCTGCAGCCAGAACGGTGCCCCCCACGATCAGCTGACAGGCCAGCCCAAACGCGAAAAACCTCCTATTTGGGGGGGTCAAAACGTTGCACTTCACATGCTCCTGCTGTTGCCGGTTCCAGTTCTATTTTAGACTGGAACTTTTGTTGGGGCGAACAGCAAACCAAGTGGAGTGCTTGGCGTTGTTTCACTGGATGTTTCCAAAGACGGTGTGAGTTTTTGGTGGTGGTTTCCCACTTTCCCTTGTGGGCGTTGTTGACGATTATCTTAAACCAATTGGCTTCCTGTGACGAGTTTTTGGCCTTCCGTGGTTCTCTTTCGGTAAGTTTCTGGCCCGGATCAAGTCGAGCAGTATCGCGGCGGTTGCACGTTGGAAATGCGCCACTTTTTTTGGGCCAGTTTTCTGGTCGATCACTACAGACGCAGACCAGCAGGCACGACTGGTGGAGGTTATCCTGGATCCATCCTGCTTGCCGGGAAAAGTCCCACTAAACCCGGTGAATTCTCATGATCAAGGGCCTGCCAAGGTGGAGTTCAGCGGTTGTGACCGGTCAACTTTCGCCAGAGGTTCGATCATCGTGGCAAACCGCCAGCCCTTAATGCCGTTGAAACAACATTTCGTGGATTCATCATCGTTAGCTGGCACCAATTGACGTCTGCATACGGCCACTTCTACAATGCAGGCTTGGGTTTTCTCCGGTTTTATCGCATAGGACCGCAAGGATCACTGGTTGTTTTGTACTTTATGGTCACGATGAGTTTATCTACCTCTGGGCTGTTAGGAATTCACGGATTGGCTGCAAGCCGGTGTGATATTTTCAGCATTCATCGATCTGGCCGATTCGATTTGGCTTCAAGGTGTGGTGCCAATGGCATTTCTTGAACTCGTAGCTGGCCGACATCCCGGCACCCGGTTTGAATTATCGGGTGATCGCCAACTCATTGGCCGCGGTAGTGATTGCGATTTTGCGTTGGATGTGGCAGCGGTGAGTCGTCGGCACGCCGTTTTTTATGTTCAGAATGGCTGTCATTACGTCGAAGATCTTGGCAGTCGCAATGGCACGCTTGTCAATGGGACCGTGTTGACGACCCCAGCGCCGCTACAGGACGGGGACCAGGTGCGAATTTGCGACCAAACGCTCGCATTTTTCCTCAAGGAAGAGTCCGCAGTGAGCCGTGGGCTGAAGAGCTCGACCGACTCTGGGTTCGAGGTCAATTTGGTTGATGATGACGACGGCAAGGGTACGGTTGTCGCAACGCTGGAATTGGGGGGGGGAGGTTCGGCCAGTTGGCGGCTCTCGGCAAAGCCCGAGGTCAAGTTAGGGGCCATGGTCGAGATTTCAAACAATCTGGGTACCGTGTTATTGGTGGATGAAATCCTGCCCAAGATTCTCGAAAGCCTGTTTAAGATCTTTGTTCAGGCCGATCGGGGTTTTGTCATCATGCGTTCTCAGGCAGATGCTCCGCTGATCCCGGTAGCCACGAAGATGCGCCGTCAACGTGACGAAGGGAAAACACGTATCAGTCGCACGATCATTGAGGAGGCCATGAAAGGCCGCAAAGCGATCTTGTCTGCGGATGCCGCCACGGATGAGCGGTTCAACCTCGCGCAGAGTATCGCGGATTTCCACATTCGTTCGATGATTTGTGCGCCGATGCTGGACTCAATCGGGGAACCGCTTGGCGTGATTCAAATTGATACGCTCAATCAGAAGAGTCGCTTTACGGACGATGACCTGGAAGTGCTCGCCGGTGTTGCGAGCCAGGCCGCTATCGCGATTGATAATGCGAAAATGCACGAGCAGGTGTTGGCGCAGCAAGGGATTCAGCGTGACCTGGAGTTGGCCCAGCGGATGCAATTGGCCCTGTTGCCCTCGATGCCTCCCGAAGTACCCGGTTACGTCTTTTTTAATTACTATCAGGCGGCCCGCCAGGTTGGAGGAGATTATTACGACTACGTTTCCCTGGTTGACGGGCGAGAGGCGGTCATCGTGGGCGATGTCGCTGGAAAGGGCGTTTCCGCCGCACTCGTTATGGCGAGGTTGTCCAGTGATGTACGATTCACCTTGGCCAGTGAGCCAGATGTCGCCCTTGCGATTACCAAGATCAATACCTCGTTCGCGCGGCATGACTGGCAGGACAAGTTCGTCACCATGATCGTAGCGATTGTCAATCCCCACACGCACCAGATGACTCTTGTCAATGCCGGGCACATGGCTCCCTTGCTGCGGCGGGGAGGTAAAGTTCACGAAATCGGAGAAGAACAGTCGGGATTGCCCATCGGTGTCAGCGACGATTATCAATTCGAGTCCTACACCGAAGAGTTGCAACCGGGTGACTTTATTACCCTCTTTACCGACGGCTTCAGTGAAGCGATGAACGCCAACGGCGAGCTCTATGGAATTGACCGGCTTGCGAAACAGGTCGGCACCAGTGCGGTAAACGTGGAAGAACTCGGGCAGCACATCCTGGAGGATGTAAACCAATTTGTGGACGGTTTTGCCCAGAGCGATGACATGTGTCTTGCCTGCTTCGGGCGTCTTTAGGCTGCCTGCACACTGCTTCGAACTGCACCATGGTTTCGGGGGGGGGGCGCGGGGGGTTTCGCGGGGATCTGTCAAGTCATCAGGGGGAACGATTGGCCTCGTTGCCGACCGGCCCAAATCCAGGCCAGGGTTCGCCGGGTCCCCTCTCAATCGGAAAACTGGTCACCGAAGCCACCGTGTTGCCAATCCCACGCGATACCGCAGGAGTGTGTTGGTGGCCAACCGACACCATTTTCTGGCGTCGACCACTAGGCCCAGCTGACCTTGAGATGATTCTCGATTCCTTCAACCCCATCGACCCGGCGGAGTGTCTCCTGGGCCATCTGTTTCTGAAAGAAGGATGCCACGTGACCGCGCAGAACGATGCTGCCGTTGGCCGCAGTTTCAAAGCGGACTTTCCTGTGAGGAACGTAGGGGCTTGTTTCAAGTGCGTTGGAGATTCGTTGAAAAAGAGCGTGCGGTGTCTTGGTTTTCGGTGTCTTGGTTTTCATGGTGTCTTGGTTTTCATGGTGTCTTGGTTTTCATGGTGTCTTGGTTTTCATGGTGTCTTGGTTTTCATGGTGTCTTGGTTTTCATGGTGTCTTGGTTTTCATGGTGTCTTGGAGGTGTGGCGTGATGCCTGTGCTAGAGGTCGGGAAGGTAGCAGGCGCCAAGGTTGGCAGGAAGGATGGGTTTACCACTGGGAATCCGGGGACCGAGTCGCCAGTGGACTCACCGAAAGATTAGCTGGTGGACGCAAAGTTTGTCGGTCAGGCGAGCCGCAAAATTTTCAAAAAACGGCGAGCTTGAGCCGATTGTGCTGGTAAGACCGTCAACACGGTGGGAAGAGGCCCCCCGGGACCGGCCGGGTTCACATCCGGCGGCCGGTCCGGGGGGTGCAAGTGCTTGTGCCGGGGCAGCGGTCCCCACGCCGGATTGCCAAGCGAGGGGGAGCCTGCCCTCTTTTCAGGCTTGTAGCCAGGCGGGCAACTCACCGGCCGGGGGCAGGTGAACCACGGTGGCCGAACCGATTGATTCGAGCGAGCGAACTGCGTCGACCGCAGCCTCGCTGGGCGGGGCATCCAGATTCAGTACGCCGATAGCGCTTCCGCCGGGCTGGTTGCCAGCGCGGCCGACCGCCATTTGGGCAATGTTCACTCCATGTTTACCGAAGATGGTTCCCACGGCACCGATGATGCCGGGTACATCTTGGTGGGTGAAGACCAGCAAGTAGCCATCGAGATAGGCTTCCATGCGATAGCCATCCAGCCCGATGAGGCGTGGCATCTCATGCCCGAAGACCGTACCCGTGGCGACATGGGTTCCCTGGGAAGTGGTTGCCTCAACGCGTAGTGAGGAGCGAAAAACGCCCATCTCACTATTGCATTCTTGGATCAGTTCAATGCCACGCTCTCGCAGTATCAGTTTCGCATTGACAAGGTTGACGTCTTCATCGAGCGCCCCCTGGAGCAGCCCGGCGGAGAACACGGAATCCAGCACTTTCGTGTCGCGCGCGGCGATTTCCCCGCGGTAGATGAGGCGGCACGACTGAATACCGTTGTGAAGCCCGGTTGTGAGCAGTCCCAGTCGGTAAGCGACATCCAGGTAACCGCGTAACGATTCCAATGTTGCCGGATCGATGGGGGCGACGTTTACAGCGTGGCGGATGATACCCTGGGTGAGGTAATCGGTCAGCAGCCCGACCGCCTCGGTGGCAACCTGGGTTTGCGCTTCTTCGGTACTTGCTCCCAAGTGCGGTGTGCAAACCACGCCGGGCATGCCAAACAGCGGGCTATCGGTGCAGGGCTCGGTGATGTAGACATCGAGGGCGACACCAGCCAGTTTTCCCGATTGCAGACCTTTGGCCAGCGCATCCTCGTCATAGATTCCGCCCCGCGCGCAGTTGATCAGGCGGGCACCTGGTTTCAGCTGTTCAATTTGGTCGTAACTGATCAGCCCGCGAGTTTCATCGGTCAGTGGCGTATGCACGGTCAGGTAGTCAAGTTGCGGAAGCATTTCGCCTACGGTTGCGACCAGGTCAATGCCAAACTCGTGTGCTTTTTCCTGGGACAGGAAGGGGTCATAGCCTAGCACTTTCATTTCAAGGGCTTTTGCTCGGGCAGCAACGGCCTGACCAATCCGTCCCAACCCAACGATCCCCAGATTTTTGCCCGCCACCTGGGTGCCCATGAACTTTTTGCGGTCCCAACGGCCTTCAATGAGCGCCTGGTAGGCGGGAGAGACATTCCGGGAGAGGGCCAACATCAATGCGATCGTATGTTCGGCCGTGCTCAAAGTATTGCCGGCTGGCGTATTCATCACGACGATACCGCACCGTGTGGCCACAACTTTATCGATGTTGTCGGTACCAACGCCAGCGCGGACGATTGCTTTCAGACGACGGTTGCCCTCAAGGACGTTGGCCGTCAGCTTGACGCCGCTGCGACAAATGGCGCCATCAAAAGCCGAAAGTGCCTCGCGCAGCCGATCGCCTTGGAGCCCGACGGAGACTTCATAATCGATGTCCGTTGCTGCATCGAGCATCGACAGGCCTTCGGCGGCAAGTTCATCAAGTACAATTATACGTGGCATCGTTTCATCCCTATCATGCCGTGAACAGGGTCTATGGAAAGTACAATTATACGTGGCATCGTTTCATCCCTATCATGCCGTGAACAGGGTCTATGGAGTTGAGAAATTGGTATGGCAAGTGTTAGCGGTTCCTGTTCCGGAAATCGGTCATGAATTTGGCTAATTGCTCGACTCCTGTCGTGGACATTGCGTTGTAGATCGAAGCCCGAATTCCACCGACCGAACGATGTCCTTTGAGTGAGATCATGTCGTGCTCTTCGGCTTCAGCCAGAAATGCGGCTGTGAGTGAATCGTCAGGCAGGTTAAATGTTACATTCATCAGCGAGCGACAGTCAGGCTGGGCATGGCCTGTATAAAAACCGACTGAATCATCGAGCACGTCGTACAACAGTTTGGCCTGCAGTCGGTTTCGCTCAAGCATGTTTTCAAGCCCGCCAATCTCGTTTTGCAACCACCGGGCAACGAGTCCTACTGCGTAAACTGCGAATGTAGGTGCCGTATTCATCAAGGAGTTCGCATCGGCATGTGCCTTGTAATTCAAGTAGCCTGGCAAGCTGTCGCGACTACGTTCCAGGAGATCGCGGCGGATGATTACGACGGTCACTCCGGCTGGTCCGGCGTTCTTCTGTGCGCAGGCGTAAATCAAGCCGTATTTTTTAATCGGGAGCGGGCGGCACAAGAAGTCGCTCGACGCGTCACATATGAGCGGGATGTCTCCAACTTTCGGTTCGGTAGCGAATTGGACACCCTGAATGGTTTCATTCGAAGTGAAGTGGACATAACCTGCAGTGGGATTAATTTGCAGTTGGTGCTCTTGCGGTACGCGGTCAAAATTTGTCGATTGACCATTCCAGGCAACCTCGACCGTGGTTTCCTTGCGGGCTTCACTGGCAGCATGTTTTCCCCAAGAGCCTGTCACAATGTAAGCAGCCGAATTGAACCGTTCGCCGAGTAAGTTCATCGGCACCATCGAGAATTGCAGTCGACTGCCTCCTTGGAGAAAGAGCACGGCGTAATCTTCCGGGATCGACAGCAACGACCGCAGGTCGGCCTCGGCCTGCTGCAAGATTTGCGCGAATGGTCTGCTCCGATGGCTAATTTCGAGAATCGAGGCACCGATGCCGGGGAGGCACAACAGGTCGCGTTGAATTTCTTCCAAAACGGGTACTGGCAGCACTGCTGGACCGGCTGAAAAATTGTGGGCACGACGGGCCATAACAGACCTGACCGGAAATGACTTGGGGTGAAGTAAACCGGGTGGGCATTGCATTCTAACTGTTTCGCAGTGAAGTGGCGATGGGACCTGCCCTGGTGTGTTTCCAAAGCAGGGACTAACCTAAACCGTTTCCATTCGTCGCTGCAGAACTACCGGTTTCCACTAAAAATTTTCAATGCCTCAACGCACAACTTTCAAATCACAGCTGTTTTCCCGGTTCGTCAAGCCGGTGGTTGTGATTTTGAGGGGCACGTGGCGGCGTGGGCGGATTCCGGCAGAAACACTGATGGTGTTGCTGGCCGGCTTGATCGGTGTGGGGGCCGGCTTGGGGACCGTGCTGTTCACGGAATTAATCGGCTTTGTCGGGGCTTGTACAGTCAACTGGGCCAATCAGCGCCGCGCCACCAATGGCTGGTGGTGGTGGGCCCTGATCGCCTGTCCTCCGCTGGGTTTGCTGGCCGTTTCCTGGTTCACGCGGCGGTTTGCCCGCGAAGCCCAAGGCCACGGAGTTCCCGAGGTGATTACGGCAATTGCCCGTCATGACGGTGTGATTCGCCCGCGCGTGGCAATCGTGAAGATTCTCGCTAGCGGCGTCTGCATTGGAACGGGCGGATCGGTTGGGCGGGAAGGGCCCATCGTGCAAATCGGTTCCGCCCTGGGGAGCAGTGCCGGGCAGCTTTTCAATATGTCGGCCCGCAATATTAAGGTCCTGGTGGCTGCCGGTGCGGCTGCCGGAATCAGCGCGACGTTTAATGCCCCGATTGCCGGGGTCATGTTCGCCAGTGAAATCATTTTGGGAAGCTTTGCAATCGAAAGTTTGACCCCAATCGTGATTGCCAGCGTGCTGGCCGACGTGGTGCAGCAGCATGTCGGGGAGCATCGCTTTGAAACCGCCTTTCAGCAGCTCCATTACGAATTTGCCGGATCTTGGCGTCATTTGCCGTCTTACTTGCTGTTGGGCCTCTTGTGCGGTTTGATGGCTGTGCTCTTTATCAAAATGCTATACCGGATTGAAGATCTGAGTCAGGCCCGGCTCAAGCAATGGTGGTTGCGGGCACTGGTCCTGGGCCTGGGAGTCAGTTGCATTGCGGCCACATTCCACCGTTTGCCGCCGTCACTCAGCCACGAAACGAGCCTGGTGGTCGATGCCGGGCAGCAGTTGCCGTTACCTTTGCTCGGTGTCGGGTACCAGGTGGTGGATCAGGCCTTGCATATCCAGATGCAGCCCTCCGAGGACCAGCCCGCCGTCGACGTGCCCTTCGTTCCCCAGGGAGAGAAATTCGTTGCTAACAAGACGGTCCTCGTCGACCGAGCGACCATGTGGCGGGAACTTTTGTGGCTCCTGCCTCTGTTTTTGCTGAAACCGGTGGTGACCAGCCTGACGCTGGCTGGCGGCGGATCGGGGGGAGTCTTTGCACCGTCACTCTACATTGGGGCGACACTGGGCGCCTCGTTTGGTCTGATTTCCAGTGGCCTGTTTCCCAGTTTCAGTGGCGACCCTGGCGTTTATGCCATCGTCGGCATGGGAGCGGTCGTGGCAGGGACCACGCATGGTGTCTTGAGCGCTATTTTGATTGTCTACGAGATGACTGGTAGTTACGAGGTGATTCTGCCAATCATGGCCGCGGCGGGGCTCTCCAGTCTCGTTGCCCGCCTGATCGATCACGACAGTATCTACTACAAGAAACTCAGCCGGCGCGGGGAAGCCATCGCCCGCGGGCACGATCTTCATCGGCTCGATCACATCATGGTTCGCGACGTGATGATCCGAAAATTCCCGATTTTGAAACATTCAGACAATGTGCAGGAGATTGTCCGCATTGCCCGAGCCAATCCCGATATCGAGAGTTTGCCCGTCCAGGGCATCGATGGAAAACTTGCCGGGATTATCCGCACCGAGGATTTGCACCGTGTACTGGACAGCGAGATTTCCCCCCATTTGATTTACGCCAGCGACATCGCACTGCGGTCGCCAATTTCGGTTTCGCCGCGAGAGAATCTCATTGAGGCGTTACGTGATTTTGGCAGTCGCGACGTCGAGACTCTGCCTGTCGAGATTGGGACGGGCGAGAATCGCAAACTGGTGGGCTTGTTGCTGCGGGCCGACGTGATGCGGCGGTACCGTCAGGAAATGCTCGATGGCGGATAATGAGAATTATGGATTTCGCACGACGCCTGGCGACTTTACAATACCGATTGGCTAGTGCGTTTCCGAGAGCGCAGCCACAGTAACCTTTATGTTTTAGCCACAGAGGAAGCCAGGATGTCGAAATGACCGTCACCCAACTCCTAACCGATCCCTTCTCCGCCCGAGACAACTTCGAGACCGGGGGTGGCACCGTTGGCATTTACCGCCTGTCGGCTCTTGAGGATGCAGGGCTCAGCACGATCGATGCCCTGCCCTTCTCCATCCGCGTTTTGCTCGAGTCGTGCCTGCGAAATTGCGACGGTTATGTTGTGACCGAGGAGGACGTTAAGAACGTGGCAGGTTGGCAGGCTAGAGCGCCAGCGCAGGTGGAAATACCCTTCAAGCCAGCGCGGGTCGTGTTGCAGGATTTCACCGGAGTGCCTGCCGTTGTCGATCTGGCTGCCATGCGGAGTGCCATGGAGCGGCTGGGGGGCGATCCCCATAAAATTAACCCGCTGGTGCCCGCCGATCTGGTCATCGATCATTCCGTACAAGTCGACCATTTTGCGGCCAGTGATGCGCTGCAGTTGAACATCGATATCGAATTCTCGCGCAATCGTGAGCGGTACGAGTTCTTGCGATGGGGACAACAGGCTTTCGATAACTTTCGGGTCGTACCGCCTGGCCTCGGTATCGTCCACCAGGTCAACCTGGAATACCTCGCCAAGGTGGTCTTCCTGCGAGAAGACCATGCGGGACCCGTGGCCGTGCCTGATTCGCTGGTGGGGACCGATAGCCATACCACGATGATCAACGGTCTGGGCGTTGTGGGTTGGGGGGTGGGAGGGATTGAGGCCGAGGGCGTCATGCTCGGTCAGCCCGTGTACATGCTTATGCCCGAGGTTGTCGGGATGGAACTCGTTGGCGAATTATCCGCTGGCGCGACCGCGACCGATCTGGTGTTGACCGTGACCGAGGCCTTGCGAGCCGAAGGGGTCGTTGGGAAGTTCGTTGAATATTTCGGCACCGGCGTATCGACGATGCCGGTCGCCGACCGGGCCACGCTCGGCAATATGTCTCCTGAATACGGAGCGACGATGGGCTTTTTTCCCGTCGATGACCAGACGCTGCATTACTTGCGCCAAACGGGTCGTACCGATGCGGAGGTCGAGTTGGTGGAGCGTTATACGAAAGAGCAGCAACTCTTCCGCACTGACAACGCACCAACACCCACCTTTACCAAGACATTGCAACTTGATTTGTCGACAGTTGAACCAAGCCTGGCGGGTCCCAAGCGTCCCCAGGACCGCATTCTGTTGTCGCACATGAAGGAGTCGTTCGAGGCGTCGCTGCAGGCACCCCTGCAGGAACGTGGATTTGCCCTTGATGCGGCGGCACGTGCCCAGACCGGCACGGTCACCGACAACGGCGATACGATCACCATCGGGCACGGTGCCGTGGTCATCGCCGCGATTACCAGCTGTACCAACACCAGCAATCCCTCGGTGATGATTGCCGCCGGCCTGGTTGCCCGCAATGCCGCCGAAAAAGGTTTGAACGTGCCATCCTACGTCAAAACAAGCCTCGCGCCGGGGAGCCGGGTGGTGACCGACTATCTGCGGAAAGCAGGGCTCGACACCGAGTTGGAAAAGGTCGGTTTTTACACGGTCGGGTACGGTTGCACCACCTGCATTGGCAATAGTGGCCCGTTGCCCGAACCTGTCCACAATGCAATTGTTGCCGGCGATTTGGTGGCCGCGGGCGTGTTGTCTGGAAATCGCAACTTCGAAGGGCGCATTAATCCAGATGTGAAAGCAAACTATTTGGCAAGCCCCCCTTTGGTCGTTGCCTACGCCCTGGCCGGAACAACAACGATCGATCTTACGACCGATCCACTTGGAACGGATCGCGATGGTGCTCCGGTTTACCTCCAAGATATCTGGCCCACACGTGCCGAAGTGCAGGCCTTGGTCGAGCAGTGCGTTCAACCCGAAATGTTCCAGGAACAGTACGGAGGTATTTGGAAGAAGAACCCGAAATGGAATGCCATCGAAACTTCCGCTGGCGAGCTCTATGACTGGAACGAGTCGAGTACCTACATCCACGAGCCCCCGTTCCTGATTGATCTTGCCCCCGATCCCGATCCCATTCAGCCAGTTGTGGGAGCCCGGTGCCTTGTCCTGCTGGGTGATTCTGTTACGACCGACCACATCTCACCGGCAGGTGCCATTGCTTCGGATTCACCTGCCGGGCAGTTCCTGCTGGCACAGGGTGTCGAGAAGCTCGACTTCAACAGTTACGGGAGTCGCCGTGGGAATGATCGAGTCATGACCCGCGGAACGTTTGGCAACATTCGTATCCGTAATCAATTGGCACCCGGGACCGAGGGAGGGGTGACGCGTCATTTGCCCGACGGCCAGCAAATGTCAATCTACGATGCAGCCATGAAGTACGAGCAGGAAAGTGTTCCCCTGGTCGTGCTGGCCGGTACAGAATACGGCACCGGGAGTAGCCGTGACTGGGCCGCGAAAGGCACTTTTCTACTTGGCGTGCGTGCCGTTGTGGCCTCCAGCTACGAGCGGATTCACCGTAGCAACCTGGTTGGTATGGGAGTGTTGCCACTGGAATTCGAGCCCGGCACCACCTGGCAGTCGCTAGGCCTCACCGGTGAAGAGGTCTTTAACATTTCCGCTCTGAACGACGATCTCCAGCCGCGCCAAACGCTGATGGTGACTGCTGAAAACGGCGTTGGAACCAAGACCGAGTTCCCAACCATGGTGCGGATTGATACCCCGGTCGAGCTTGACTACTACCGGAATGGGGGAATCCTGCAGACAGTGTTGAGAAAACTACTGAAGAGCTAGTCTCCTTAAGGAGAACCCATGGCCATGGCTTGCCATGTCATTTCTGCAGGTTCTCGGAAGTTCCTGTCGAGGACCTGCCTGGTATGCGACCGCTGATTCGGAATTGGTCGTCTTGAGTTTCTGGTGGCAAGGTTCGAAGCTCCCTGTGCGAAGTTTCACGAACCACTTGCTTCGTTCGAAGGACGCCGAAATCGCCAGTAGGTTTCGGCGGTCCAGGCGAAAGTCACTACTACGAAAGCCCCCGCGATCCACCACAAGTTGTCGGGTGCCCGTGGTGGTTTTGCGAGATTTGCCACGATCACATCATGGTTGAGCGCCACCAAAAACAAAGCCATCGTCGTTGGCAGCCACACCATGCGGTTCCCGAGTGCATGCCGTGTTGACTCTTTGCGCTCGGGAGCAAGCCAGTACCCCTTGTGAGGCAGGTTGACGAACTTGTCGGGAACGTAGTAAATCGACATTGCTACCATAAGCATAAATCCCGGCAGTACGATCCAGTACGTTGCCATCAGGGCCACATACTGGGCCCGTGTACACCAACCGACCGGTTGACCTTGCAGGTTAAAGTGTTGGGCTACTTGGGGTGGCAAACGCGGATACGCCCGCACCAGGTCGGCAGCGCCAACGAGCAGGATCAGCAAGCAGAGCCCTAAGGCGATTGCGAGCCGTTTTTTCACGAGGGGCGACCTTTAGGAGGATTGTGGGTTGCTTGGGTCACCGTGGTCGTCGGTCTTTTGGAGTTTACCTGTCGTGAGGAATTGGGGAGCAGTCACGCCCATCGAGACATAAATACTCATCAAGCCGTCGACCGAGATATTGGCTGGTTCGAGCAGTTCGGTGGGCATAAAAAGCAATCCCCCTCCAAAGGGAATCGGTGCCGTTGGGATGATGATGACTTGATATTCCCGCCCGTTGATCAAGAACCGTTCTGGCGATACCAACATCGCCAGCGCGCCAGCGGTGCGACTCTCGCCAAAGTGGCAAAAGACGGGTACCATTCCCTTGAGTTTTTCGTCGTCGCCCCGGTCAAGCATGTCAACCAACTGCTTGGATGTCCCGTAAACCTGCCCCACCAGCGGGATTCGTGAAACGACCGAGTTGACGAATACAGCCAGATATTTGCGGATTCCGAGTTCAACGAGCAACATCCCCAGGCCCAAACGGTGAGATAGGCAATCCAGCGCGAACTTTCGCCATCAGGACAGCTACCGAGTTGTTCGATGAGCTTACCGGCGTGGGTACCGGGCCCCAGGAACTGGTGCACGAAACTGGCGACCCAGATTACGATTGCAACGGTAATCACAAGGGGTAGTACCGCGAACAGCCGGGTGAGAAAGTAAGCGGTAATTCGGGTCCGGGTTTTTGCGAGCAGCGAGTGCATCTGAGAACTCCTGTCTCCTGAACCGGCTTATTCGTCCCTTGACGCGACATCTTGACCAGTCACCGGTTCGAGACTGTCACGATACCTTTGAAGCACTTCATGGGGTTCGAGATTGAAAATAACCCGGCCGCCTGTGGTCCAGTGACCGTCGCGGTAGACAAAAACCGCCGTTGCACAACGCAAATTACCAACTTCTTCGACATCTTCCATATCGCCACCAGCGATCGCCTCGAAACTGACGGTAACACCGTTCAAACTGTAGAATTCACCTGTTGAGCGGTCTCGTGTCAGTAGTGGTTTCTCATGGAAATCGCATTGTTTCCACTTCAGGCCGCGGGGTTTGCCGCTGGCGGCTGCGGCTTGAAAAAAGCTTCGCTCAAGCGATTTTCGATTGTCCGAATACTGCAGCACTGCTTTCGAAAGACGGCTTGCCAACCGCGCGCGGCGGAAGAATCCCACAGCAAGCCCCACGGCGGTGATCGTCACAAGCACAGCTAAGACCATCAACGGAGTCACGCCGCCATCATAGGGTGTGGGGCGGGCTCTGTCAGCATCTGACGGAATCGCTGACGCGTTTTCGAGATTCGTTGTTACGCGGTGTGCTTGAGTCGAAAATCCAGGACTAACTCGGGACCACCTGTCCACAATTTGGTGGTTGGACGGTTTGCACGACCTCCCGAGGATGGGCTGCCTCTTTTTGCCTGCTGGGCGCCGGTGATATAACGGAAGCTTTCATCCGGGAGAAAAATCCCGGCGGATGGAAGCAGTTTACTGATTTGTTGCGGGAGCTCTGCCTTGGAGCTGTTGGAGCGTTTGGTCAAGAATCGCTTCCCCCCCCGCGACGTCGCCCTGCTGTAATTTTTGTTGAGCTGATTGCAACCTTTGCACAAGTGCCTGTGCGGTTTTCTGTCCCTCTGGTTTTTGTGCGTACTGTTGTACATATTTTTGAATCTGCATAAATTTGCCTTGTAGCCGTTGCTGCTGTTGTTGGCGTTGGGCAATTATGCCGGCCCTGATTTCCTCCAGGGAACCACGTTGGTCTGCCGTGAGTTGGCTTCGTATCCGTACCAGCATCGAAAAATGGAGGGCTTTAATTTGCTGTTCTATCTGCAACACCTTGTCGAGTTGTGCCAGGATTGCAGCTTCGTCGCCGGGTTCGGCCTGGAGCAATTGGTCGAGATTGCCCATCTCGGTCTTCAGCATTTCCTGTGCCTGGGATAGCTGTTTTTTTGTGGTGTCGACATCCGCTTCAATCGTCTGGACTTGATTGTCATTCAAGTCGAGCTGTTCGGTATTCGGAAGCACTAATTCCGGCGCAAATAAAACCAGGTGTTCGTTGAGAATATTGCGCCGCGGTGCTGGGGGGGCGGCGTCGTTTGGTGACGGTTGAGCCGTGCCAGGTGGAGTTGTTGGTTGTGCGTTGAGGGGCGAAACAGCCAACAGAGCTGACACGATGATCATCGCGAGCGCGAGATGTTTGTCATGGAATACCACGATGAATGTACCTCTTAAGAAGAGATGGGGATAAAACCTCCGATGACCTTTTTGTTAGTGTCTCACATTGTCACTGCATGTGCTACCGCCTACGGCTAGCGGGAAGGAAAAAGTTCATCGTGACGACCCTCCTGGAAACTACGTCCCTTACGTGTTCTCCAAGGTGCACTCTCCCCGGTTGCCATAAGCTGGCCTATAATGTGGCCCTGTTGGAACGGGTTCCCTGATATGAGGAGAATTTCCATGGATCTTAAAGCACACGCAAAATATGGTCTGCAAAAATCACGCAACCTGGCCGAGGGTTTGCTGGTCGATTTCAAGACACGCGAGGATTGGTTATTTCAGCCACATTCGAAAGCCAATCACGCGTTGTGGGTTGTGGCCCATATTGGTCTGGCCGACAACATGTTCAGTTCGATATTTCGTCCCGACTCGGCGCGCAAGCCTGACGGCTGGGATGAATTGTTCTGGTTTGGTAGTCAACTCCGGGAGGATACGAGTCTGTATCCCGACCACGAAGAGGTCTACTCTTATTATCAGGATCGCCGCGGGACTCTTCTCGAGGTATTGGAGGAATTGACCGCCGACGAACTTTCGGCTCCTGCTCCGGACGCCGACGGGCAAGGTCCCCTGGCCGGTGCCCCTAGCATGGGGTTCGCATTCTTCTTTATCGCCTACCATGAGGGGATCCATACGGGCCAGCTCACAGTGGCACATCGGGCCTTGGGGAACGCTCCCTTGTTCGCACCCCAGTCGTGATCGTCTCAGGCGAAGAGATTTTCTCGCCAGGTCTTTCAACCGTCGATGGCCTGTTTCAGGTCATCGATGAGATCCTCAGCGGCCTCGATGCCGACCGAAAACCGGATCAATCCGTTGGTAATTCCCTGCTGCCTCCGCGCTTCAGGGCTCAGGCCAGAGTGCGATGTTGTTACCGGACGTGTTGCGAGCGATTCGACGCCACCGAGGCTTGGTGCGTCAGTGGCCAGTTGCAGTCGTTGCAGCGTGTGCCTGGCCTGCTCTTCGCCCCCGTCCAATTCAAAGCTGAGCATTCCCCCGTAACCGTCAAAAATCTCAGCCGCGCGTTGATGGTAAGGGTTCGTAGTCAATCCAGGATAATAGACACAGCAGACTTCAGGATGCTGGTCCAGAAATTCGGCAATCGCCAGGGCGCTCGTGTGTTGTTGACGCACTCGCAAGGCGAGTGTTTTCAATCCGCGATGCATCAGGAAGCAGGCGTGCGGATCAAGCGACCCCCCCAAATGCATCAAGCGGGCGTTAATTTGTTTGATCCATCTGGACGGGCCGGCAACGGCGCCCGCAACTAAATCAGAGTGACCGTTCAAATACTTGGTCGCACTGTGAATGACGAGGTCGAACCCGGCTTCCAGCGGCCGGTAAAACAGAGGGGTAAGAAACGTATTGTCGACGACACTTACCAGGTTGTGTTGTCGGGCAAAGGCGACAACTGCGTTGAGGTCGGCCACCTGCATCAGCGGGTTGCTGACTGATTCGACATAAATTGCCTTTGTTTGCGGAGTTAAATGCGCGCTCCAGGTTTCCGGTGCCGTCGCATCGATCAATCCGAACGACAGGCCAAGCGACTCAAAGTCCTGGGTCAAAAAGTCGTAAGTCCCACCATAAAGTGTGTTTTGTGCCAGGAGGTGATCACCGGCTGAAAGGACCGCAAGCAAGGTCGCCGAAATGGCTGCCATTCCGCTGCCGGTCACCAGGGCGGCTTCGGCCCCCTCCAGGCAGGCAAGCTTCTCGTGCAAGACCTGATGATTGGGTGTGTTGTTGAGTCGGATGTAGCGGAGGTCCGCGTACGATGTTTGTCCTGTGTACTCGAAGGTTGATGATTGAAAGATGGGCAGAATCAAAGCCCCCTCCACGTGTTGCTCTAATTCCCCCGCATGGATTAACGCTGTATCGACGTTGCGAAAACGGGTTGCCATGGACTGCTCCTGATTGCCTGACCGAAAGGTACACGCCGCAAGGGCGTTACGGGGAAGAACTGTTTTCACCCAAGTGCGATTCTCTGCCAACGGGGAACGAGCTGGCAAGAAGGAAATTGAGCAAAGCCTATTGAGCTGACGAAGGGAAACCTGGTCCCCCAATTAAAATCACGAATTTTTTTGGGATATCTGGCGGTTTTGCAGTTACTATTAGTGGGAAATCGGGATTGTGAAGCGAGGTCCGGAGGGATGGGGACGGATTCTCTGACCAACTAATATCCAGCCGGAAAACACGAAATTCTTGCAAGAAAGTTTGTGCGTTGCAGGTCGAAACCACGCCCATCGTCGTTGGAGGGTCAACAGGTCACTGGCTGACAATTCCTGACGAAATACCGGCGGAGTCGATCCGCGGACGAAATCGATGTTGTCATTCCACGGATTCGTGCGGGTGCCGTGAATTTTCGTTGACCTTTATACGGGTTATGACGACCAATCGTTCTGGCCGTTTTGTGCCCGTAGAAAATCCCCCGTAAGACAACGATTTAGAAGGAAAACAGTTTTTCGCAGTGGTTTTCCGGTCCAAAATTGTTAAACGTTCTGGACAGCCTACCGTTATAGTGTTTGATTGTATTGCTTGCGGTAACGGTTGATTGTGCTTCGCTTCGGGGGCGGTGGCC
>CAUZEA010000013.1:0-78990 GCA_963578605.1 Planctomycetota bacterium | reverse complement strand
ACCCCCGCCACGTATGCGCTTGGCTGTGTTCTTCCAGCTTCGGCTACGCCTCAGCCTCCAGAACACAGCCGAGTTACTTAACCCCGATTCTCTCACTTAGGCTGGTACTAAAAGCGGGGTAAGGTCAACTCGTGTTCCCGTTCGGCTATACACCCGGCATGTGCGTGCTACCTGCAATCAAGGGTGTTGACGCGCCGCTGCGGCTCATGAATTCGCACGAAGATGGGTCGTATGATTACCCCAGCGCCGACACGACCGTTTACCTGCACCATGAAGGCCCCTGCTGCATTCCTGAGTATTCTGCGGGACTCGTCAATCAGGGCCGAAAATTCAAGGTGCGTACCGGTCCGTTCACCTCGGATCGATTGTGGAGCGAGGTGAGGGCCGATTGCGAGGGTGCCGCGGCAGCCAACTTCTTCCGCTCCATGAACGTCGGACTGATCGGGGAAACGTATACGAACATGGTGGATATGCCGTTCGACGAGCATCGTTTACTCCGCTCCACCGGCAATTTGCTGATCCGCCCCGAGGTTGAGGAAATCGAAGAAGCCTACCAGCGGGTGACTCAGGACCAACTGGAGGATATGTATCGCGAATTTCGCGATGTGTATGACGTTGACCAGACGGTCACGAATGAACACATGACCGTCTCGGCCCGGCTTGCCGTCGCTTACGACGAAGTGATTCATAAGCACGACATTGGGGCCTTTGGATATTATTGGTGGGGAGAGAAGCAGCTCGTCACCCAGCTGCGTGCCCAGTCGGGCCTGGCCGTTTCACGGCTGGCAGCCATGGGTCGCCCGGGCGTGACCGAGGGTGATGTCAAGACAGCACTCGCCATGAAAATCCTGGATCTACTGGGGGGTGGCGGCATGTTCGTCGAGTTCTTTGCCATCGACTACGACGGCGAGTTTGTGCTCATGGGACATGACGGGCCGGCCAAAGCTCCAACACCTCGAAACCCATCACGGCAAGAGTGGGCACGGTTTGGGAATTGATTTCGACGTGCAAGAAGGACCCGTGACGCTACTGAACCTGACCCAATTCGATTCCGGCAACACCTTCAAATTGATCTACACCGTCGGAGAGATAATTTCCGGCGATATCCTGAACATTGGAAATCCAAACTGCCGCGTGAAGCTGCAAACTCCGTTGCATGAGTTTTTCGATGCCTAGTGCCAACAGGGACCATATTTGATACTGGCCGAATCGCCGTCACCATGGCCCGCCAGCAGGGCAACGCCGCAGTAGGATTGTGAGCTTGATGTGCGTTGGAGCTGCTGTGGGCCCAGACATCAAACGGCGAGATTTTTCCAGAAAAGAAGATGGCTGAAATCGAGCTCTACCTGGTTGGGACCAGAGCTTCACGATGCTTGCCTGCAAACAGTGGCGGGCTTTGTTATTTCTATCCAAATAATATGTGAATTCTGTTTACGGAAACTGGGTTGCCGCCAATCGACCGCGGGTGTCGGTCGTTGGCCCCATCGCAAAACCGTAAGCCCTCGACGCGCTACAAGGCTCAAAATTGCGGGGTTCCGTTGGTCAGCGACGATGGGGTAACCCGCCACTGGTAAGTCGGTCGTCGCGTCCAAGCGTTTGACGAACAGTAGCATAACCACTATTTTGCCTCTTGAATCTCAAGTCGACTAAATTGCGTGCCGCTTCGGGGTGACAAAAAAAGTACTGCTGCGATTGGCCAGGTCCACGCGATTGGCCAGGTCCATTGGTATCCTTCGAAAAGACAACGGCGCGCGGGTCGCTACTTCACAAAAACTTAGGATCCTTGTATATAGAACACGTTGACAAAAAATGTAGAACTCGTTTGGAGAGCAAGTATGACCACCGAAAGCAAGTGCCCCGTGATGGGCGGAAATTACACACATACCAAGGCTGGGGCCTCGTCGAATCGAGACTGGTGGCCGAACCAGTTAAACCTACAGATACTCCACCAGAACTCGCCCCTGTCCGATCCGATGGACGAGGATTTCAACTACGCCGAGGAGTTCAAAAGCCTCGACTTGAATGCCCTCAAGCAGGATATCGACAAGTTGATGACGACATCGCAGGACTGGTGGCCGGCCGATTACGGCCACTATGGACCGCTCTTCATTCGAATGGCATGGCACAGTGCAGGCACGTACCGCATTGGCGACGGCCGCGGTGGTGCATCTTCCGGCACACTCCGCTTTGCCCCCCTCAACAGTTGGCCCGACAATGTGAGCCTCGACAAGGCGCGCCGGTTGCTCTGGCCAATCAAGCAAAAGTACGGCCGAAAACTGTCGTGGGCCGACCTGATGGTCTTTACCGGCAACTGTGCCCTGGAATCGATGGGATTCAAGACGCTCGGTTTCGCCGGCGGGCGCGAGGACACCTGGGAGCCAGAAGCAGACATTTACTGGGGGCCTGAGAGTGAATGGCTTGGCGATAATCGCTACACCGGCGAAAGAGATCTCGAGAATCCTCTCGGTGCTGTTCAGATGGGCCTGATCTACGTGAATCCGGAGGGGCCCAATGGCACCCCAGATCCGCTCGCTGCCGCCACCGACATTCGAGAGACGTTCGGTCGCATGGCGATGGATGACGAGGAGACCGTTGCGCTGATTGCGGGCGGACACACGTTTGGCAAAGCTCATGGTGCTGCCGATGCAGACAAGTATGTCGGTCCCGAACCAGAGGGCGCCAGCCTCGAGGAGCAAGGCCTGGGCTGGAAGAACAGTTTTGGAAGTGGCAACGCCGACGATACGATCACCAGTGGATTGGAAGGCGCATGGACCACCGACCCGGTGAAGTGGGACAACAACTACTTCGACAACCTGTTCGGCTACGAGTGGGAGCAGACACAAAGTCCTGCTGGTGCGACACAGTGGACTCCCACGGATGCATCGGCAGTAGGCAGCGTGCCAGATGCGCACGATCCGTCGAAGAAACATGCCCCCATGATGTTCACGACCGACCTCGCGCTGAAGATGGATCCGATCTATGCGCCGATTTCAAAACGCTTTCACGAAAACCCGGAAGAGCTTGCAGCAGCTTTTGCCAAGGCGTGGTACAAGCTGACGCACCGCGACATGGGGCCCGTCTCGCGATGCCTCGGCACGTTGGTTCCCGAACCGCAGTTGTGGCAAGACCCCGTCCCCAAGGTCGATCATGAACTGATCGGGGAGCAAGACATCGCTGAACTGAAGGGCAAGATCCTCGCATCAGGACTCTCCATCTCTCAACTGGTCTCGACCGCCTGGGCATCGGCCGCAACGTTCCGCGGCACCGACAAGCGCGGTGGCGCAAATGGGGCGCGCATTCGCCTCGCACCGCAGAAGGACTGGGAAGTCAACAACCCGGCCGAACTGACGAACGTGCTGCAGACGCTGGAGCAGATCCAAACGGACTTCAACAGTTCGCAATCGGGCGGCAAGAAGGTCTCGCTCGCGGACGTGATCGTTCTGGGCGGGTGCGCGGCCGTTGAGCAGGCTGCGACGAAGGCCGGGCACGATGTGCAGGTTCCCTTCTCGCCAGGGCGCACCGATGCGTCACAGGAGCAAACGGACGTGGACTCGTTCGCTGTGCTCGAACCGACTGCAGATGGGTTCCGCAACTACCTCGCAAAAGAACACACGACACCAGCCGAGGCACTGTTGGTGGATCGGGCACACCTGCTGACGTTGACCGCTCCGGAGATGACGGTCCTTATCGGCGGCATGCGTGTTTTGAATGCAAACGTCGGACAGTCTGAGCTTGGTGTCTTCACCGATCGGCCTGAGACGTTAAACAATGACTTCTTCGTAAACCTGACCGACATGAACACCCAGTGGCAGAAGTCCTCCCGATGCGAGCACTTTTTCGAAGGACGGGATCACGCTACAGGTGAGGTCAAGTGGACCGCCAGCGCCGTTGACCTGGTCTTTGGTTCGAACTCCCAACTCCGAGCCATCGCGGAAGCCTATGCATGTGACGACTCGCAACAGGCGTTTGTGCGCGACTTTGTGGCTGCGTGGGACAAGGTGATGAATCTTGATCGCTTCGACCTTGCCTGATCTGCGCAACGGACCAGAAGGCCGTCTGAGATTTGCTGTTTTTGACTCGCACAACGAATGTTTTCAAATTTCCAGTCGCCTTACGAGTCCAAGGCGTCACCTCCACCGAACAAGCCACCTGCGATGATTCGCGGGTGGCTTTGGTCTCAGGTCTTTGGTACCGGGATTCATTTGTCGACTCGTGGATGAATCGAACCCGCGATGTCGCATACGTAATGGACCTGTAAAAGTAATTCTCTCGATGTTCGTGTTATACTGGCCACGTCACGGCATCTTTTTAGCCGGCACGACCTGTCCGTTTTCAAGTGGGCACAAAGCAACATGAAACCTGTCACGAGAATTCTACCGTTTCTATTACTGATACCACCATATTGCCAGATCAGGGTAGAAGAGCTGCCGCAAAAGCGTGTTACAAATATCAATTTCAAAGAGGTGTCAAATAGCAAGTTTCGTCGGTTGCCACTCGGAAACATCACCGCAACCGGCTGGCTCAAGAAGCAGTTGGAGATTGAGGCAGCAGGGATGGGAGGCCAACTCGATGAATTAGAACCCAAGTTGATTTACGAACCTTTTGTCAACAGGCAACATGACGAAAAGCTTGGCGAGCTTTACGGAGCGAGCGTCGTGCCGGGCTGGAGTTCAGAGATCTCAGGCCAGTACTGGAGTGGGTTCATTTCTCTTGCCTTCACCCCCGCCATCAGGCTCGCGCGAGTTTGACATACCCACGGCCACTGCGTTAACATACAGTGCTGTGGTCACAGTTGTTCCGAAAGAATCCCCCGCCCGCAAGGAAGCCCGGCCAGTTGGCGACCGTGTTTCTCCCACCTCACGCATGGTAATGTCATGGTTGCGTTGATTCGTTGCCTGTCTGCCACGACCATTTGTTCGCTTGGGCTGACCCCATGCATGGCAGATGTGTCAAAGACCTCTGTGGAGGACGAGCAGGGCTGGTCTCTCCAACCAGTCTGTCGCGTTGAACTCCCCGATGTAGGAAATCCAAACTGGCCGCGCCGCGAAATTGATTATTTTGTGCTGGCACGACTCGACTCGGCTGGCCTGGCTCCGGTTCGTGATGCAGGACCGCGGACACTGCTGCGGCGGATCTACTTCGATCTGGTTGGACTTCCCCCGTCGCCGGAGGAGATTCACACGTATCTGGCCGATGAATCGGCCGACCGTTTTGAGCGACTGGTCGACCGGCTCCTCGAATCGCCCCAGTTTGGAGAGCGCTGGGGTCGGCACTGGTTGGACGTGGCACGGTTTGCCGAGTCGAGTGGCAAGGAGTTCAATTTCAGTTATCCCCACGCCTGGCCTTATCGAGATTACGTGATCGACTCGCTCAACGCCGACAAGCCGTACGATCAGTTCATTCGCGAGCAGTTGGCCGGTGATCTCCTGCACGGCAATTGCCCTCCCGAACAACAGAACGATGAATTGTTAATTGCAACAGGCTTTTTGGCGATCGGTCCCAAGCGACACAACAACGGTCAGCGAGGGTTTGACGCCGATGTGGTCGACGAGTTGATCGACGTCACGATGCGATCGGTGTTGGGGTTGACCGTTGCCTGCGCGCGGTGTCACGACCACAAATTCGATCCGATTTCCAGCCACGACTACTATGCATTGGCGGGGATCTTTGCCAGCACGTCGCCGCTTTACGGCACAATTGCGCAGAAATACAGCAACCATCCAACCGACCTGGTTGCGATCGGCCCCCACGCCCAGCAAAGGCACGCCGCTGCCCAAGAGCACGACGTAAAAGTCAAAGAGGCCGCAGACCAACTCTCCCAGGAACAGGAAAAACTGAAGCAGGCCCAGGAGCAGTTGAAGCCGCCAGCCGAAAATTCGGAGCAACAACCGGCAACCGGTGACACAGACCCAACCGAAGTGCCTGCTGCTGGCGAAAAGGAAACAGAGATTGCGGCCCTCAAGGCCCAAGTTGCTGAATTAGAAAAGGCTGTTGAAGATCTCAAGGCCAGCGCCCCGCCACGGCCCGGGTACACCGTCTCTGCCCGCGACCAGGCAAAACCGGTGAATGCCAAGATCGCGATTCGTGGCAATCCGGGAAATCTGGGCGAAGAGGTCCCCCGCGGCTACTTGCATTGTGTTCGCCTCGATTCGGTTCCTCCCCCCAGTGCCGAGCAAAGCGGGCGGCTGGAACTGGCCCAGTGGATGACCCGTAGGGACAATCCGCTGACCGCGCGGGTGATGGTCAACCGTATCTGGCGTCACTTGTTTGGAGCCGGGCTGGTGAGGTCGGTCGACGATTTCGGTCAGCTTGGCACTCCCCCCAGCCATCCAGAATTGCTCGACTGGCTGGCTTCCGAGTTCATGGCAGAAGACTGGTCCGTCAAGCACATGATTCGCACGATCGTGCTCAGCCGGTCGTACCGGCTCAGTAGCACCGCCGACGAGCGGGGTATGGCGGTCGATCAGGCAAACGTCATGCTGTGGAGGATGTCGCCACGACGACTGGAGGCGGAGGCAATTCGCGACGCGCTGCTCACGGTAAGCGGCCAGCTCGACCTGTCGCGACCAGAAGGTTCTCCAGTAACCGACTTGGGAGATCGGCTGGTCCGCGACGTGGGACTGGACCAACTGCGACCCTCCAGCAACCACCGTAGTGTGTATCTTCCGGTCGTGCGCGATTATCCTCCCAAGTTGTTCGAGCTGTTTGACTTTCCGTCTCCCAACCTCGTGAGTGGCGATCGGGTCGCAACCATTGGCCCTTTGCAGGACCTCTATCTCCGCAACGATGAGGAGATGCAGAAGCATTCGCGGGCCATGGCGGAACTGCTCCTTGAAAAGGCACCGGCCAGTGACGAAGCCCGCGTGCAATTGGCGTTTGAGCTGGGATTTGGTCGGTTGCCGTCGGCGGAAGAACAAGCGGCCTCACTTTCACTGGTCGAGGACCTGTTGAGCCACACCGAAGATGCCGAACCCGACAATTCAGAGGCAGCAAAGCTGCCGCAAGAAGCAAGCGACGCGAAAGAAAACATCTCGCCGAGCGTGCAAGCCTGGAACGCGCTCTGCCAGGCCCTTTTCGGCAGCGCGGAATTTCGTTATTTAGTCGACATCGATTACGGTAACTAAGGAGCCCGATTTTGAATCGAGTGAATGGGCGAACGGCAGTCCGCCAATTCCCGTAAAAACCACAGGTCAACAGTGTGCATCTCGCCAGGAGTCAACTTGTCCTGATCGAAAGTTAGCCTGATCGAAAGCTGGAGAATCAAACGTGGCAAGACAATTTTCACGACGGCAATGTTTGCACGCCGGCTCTGCCGCGTTTGGGTCCCTGGCATGGGCGGCAATGCAGGGTCATGCCCAGGTGACCCAGGCAATGAACCGAGCACCGGATGCCTTCCGGTTTGTTCCCCGCGCCAAGCGGGTCATCTTTCTGTTCATGAATGGCGGGCCGAGTCAGCACGATATGTTCGACTACAAGCCAGAGCTGGCAAAACGGTCTGGTCAAATCGGGCGGGACGAGAAGAAGCCTCTCATGGGTCCGATCACCCCCTTCGCCCGGCACGGTAACAGTGGCCAGTGGATTTCCGACTTTCTACCGCATCTTGCCAGCCAGGCCGATCAGCTATGCGTGATCCGTAGTATGCAGACCGACAGTTCCGCCCACCCGCTGGCTATTCCTCTCTTACACACCGGCAGTTTCCAGTTCACCCGGCCGTCGATAGGCTCCTGGATTCTTTACGGATTGGGCACCGAGAATGAAGATCTGCCCGGATACATTAGCATCAATCCGACGCGGACGTTCGGCGGGCCCTCGAATTACGGCAGCGCCTTTCTGCCGAGCAGTTTTCAAGCGACCAGAATTGGCTGGCAAGGGAAGTCGCTCCGTGATGTAACCATTGAAAACATCGGGTCTGACGGTGCGCCGACCACGACAGCGAGGCGCCAGGTGGAACTCACCCAGGCGCTGAACCGCTCGCTCTTGGCCCGTGGCCAGGCCGTTCATAGCGTCCAGGGCGCTTTGGATTCGCTCGATCTTTCACTACGTATGGAAGCGGTTGTCCCGCACGTGATGAACCTCGCTGAGGAAACAACCGAAACTTTGTCCATGTATGGCATCGATCAGGAACCGACCGACAACTTTGCCCGTCAATGTCTGCTGGCCCGCAGATTCGCCGAGGCTGGTGTGCGATTCATTCAGCTCACGCACGGTGGCTGGGACCATCATTCCAACATTGAATCCTTGACCGACCGCTGCGCCAACATCGACAAACCAATTGCGGCCCTGCTAGCCGACCTCAAGCAGCGTGGTATGCTGGACGACACGCTCGTGCTGTGGATCGGCGAATTCGGCAGACAGCCCGATACGCAGGTTCTAGACGGCAAGCTCGCCAACGGTCGGGACCACAACGCCAAGGGCTATTGTGCGTGGCTCGCCGGCGGTGGCGTCCGCGGAGGTTTTTCCCATGGGGTGACCGATGAACTCGGCTACGAAGCGGTGGAGAATCAAGTTCATCTGTACGATCTGCATGCGACTATCTTGCACCTCCTTGGACTGGATCACGCAAAGCTGACCTACCGTTACTCCGGTCGGGACTTTCGGCTCACCGACGTCCATGGCCAGGTGGTTCACGATATCATCGCGTAGCTGGCGGGACTGTCAGGCTTCACCTGGCTAGAAAGATGCACGAACTAAACAAGAAAACGAACCGCTACCGGGTTGCCACGATCTTTGTCCTGGCATTCTGGGCGGGAGTGGGCCAGTGGTGGGAAAACAAACAGGTGACTGCGGCTGGCGCTGCGGAGACTTCAACCCTTAGCTTCCAGCTGACCGCCGAGAGATCATTGCAACCTTATGGAGGAACTCCGTTTTGTTACGACCTGGATCAGGATGGTGCCGTCGATGTGCTGTGGCTCCAGTCGCCGGGGCTGTTCCACTCGAAGGTCTACGATGGTCATTCGCCGTTTGTGAGCCGACAAACCCCCCAGGAAAGGCAGCACTATTGCCTGACGGCGACCACCGCCGATGGCGACATGCTTTGGCAGATAGGGACACCTTGGACAGGAGAGCGGCCGTATGCGACGCACGGGGGTGAACGATCATTAGATGTTGCTGATATCGACGATGACGGCACGTTGGAAGTTGTTGCCGTCAAGAACGGTGAGATCCTCATCATCGATGCCGTATCCGGAACCATTGAACGATCGGTCAAGGCAGTCGCCGACAACGCCCAGGCTGTGGTACTCGCCCGAACGTCGCACACAAAGGACCGGTGGACCATCCTCATCAAAAATGCCGAGTCGGCGTATCCAGGCTACGAGTATGGAAATCCTGCCTGGTTTTACGATGCCCGACTCAACCTGTTGAAGCCGCAGGGCCAGTCGCACCTGGGTTCCGGACACATCCCCCAGTCGATCGACCTGGACGGCGATGGGTTGGACGAGTTTCTCATCGGTTTCGAATGCGTGAATTCGGATCTTTCGCGGCGATGGAAGTTTCAACCGGTTCCCCCCGAAACGTGGGATGCGGCTGAAATGCACGTCGATGACATGACGGTCGGGAAGGCCCATAGAAAAACCGTGATTGCCTATGCGGCCAGCGATACGGCCTACCTGGTCGATGCGGCCGATGGTTCGCTCGTATGGAAACGCCACGGAACACACCCGCAGCACTGCCAGGTCGGCCGTTACCTCCAGAATACAGGACCTCTACAGATTTTCGTTCACCAAAAACGAGCTGAGCTCGATTTGTACGACCTGGCTGGCAATCGGCTTTGGCAGATCACGCCGCAGCGCAACTTCCCGTTAGGTCAGGCCGCGCCATGCCAGCGCCAAAAGTTCCACGTCTTCGACCCCACAACCCAACTTAAGGGAGCCGGACCCGCTGGTACCGATCTGTTGATCTATACCGACGGCGGCTGGCCCTACGTGATCAATGGCCATGGCGAGCGTTGTCTGGACTTTCCCTACACCGCGAACATCGCCCAGGACTGGGGAGAGATTCCCGGCCGGCCCGACGACTTCGGCTACGGCTACTTCGCCCGCGTGGCTGACTTCGATGGGGACGGGCAGCGCGAAGTCATGCTCAACGATCGGCGTTTTGTCTGGTTTCACGAATTCGAGTGACCCGCTTCTGCCACGCAGTTTCTCTTTGCAAGGGATCCTGGAGAGGTGAACCGGCCACAAGGATTTGGTAAAATCCCTGGTCCTGCTGCCCACGGCCCGCACACCCGGGAATAACCGCCCCTCCCACAAGCATTGCAAACGGAAACCTCATGATTGACCAGTGGGTAGAACAGATCCGCGCTGAGGGGTTTGTGGTGATCCCCAACATCATTCCCGCAGCAGAATGTGACGATGTATCCGCGCGCCTGCAGGCCGTCGCCAAAAGATGGCGGCGGACTGAGGCGTTCAACAAGTTGAACGTTTCGCATGTTCCGGGTCTGATCAATTTTGACCAGACCGTGGCCGGCTATATTGCCGATGACCAGGTGCTGGCAGTCGCCGAGCAACTCCTCGGCAAGAATCTGCGCGTTTCGTTCACCACGCTGCAGACAAATGAAGCAGGCAAACAGCGGTCCGAATGGCACGCAGATTGGCCCTACAATCAGCGGAGAGCCTGTCACCTGCCAGCGCCCTATCCCGATCTTGTCATGCATTTGACTGCGCTTTTGATGATCTCCCCCTTTACCGAACAGAATGGAGGTACGCTGGTCGTGCCGGGCAGCCACCGGCAGCCGACCAACCCGACCGACCCGGCTCTGGGCATCGATCTTCATAGTGCCCATCCGAACGAAGTTCGAGTGGCGGGTGGCGCCGGCAGCATGGCACTTTTCGACAGCCGTACGTGGCACTGCGCTCCTGCCAATCCTTCTGACAAGCCACGTGTCAGTGTAGGGGTACGCTATGCCCCCTGGTGGCTGAATCTGGAACCGCTCGATCCCAACAGCGAGCTAAGACGCCAGTGGGTCGACGAGCCGGGGCTTCACGAAAACGACCAGCAACGGCTCCGGCAAGAAACCTATGAGTCCCTTCCAGAAAAAGCCAAGCCTCTGTACCGACATTGGGTCGAGCCGAGCTAAAATAACCATCCCCCTTAATCTGGCGAACCTCAAGCAGGCACCATTTGACGTCGGACAAGCCAAGACTTGACGGTTTTCCGACTTTACAACCTAGTTTGCAACATCTTGATTGCGAATCCTGGCACATTCACCGCCGGCCAGACCGAGCCATCTCAAACCAGGCTTTAACGAGCAGGAGAAAACTCACGTGTTCCAAATCTGTCGCCCAGTTACTCTAAAGGCTCTATGGTTTGCCCTGGCGGCAACGATCCTAGTGGCCCCAGGCAACCGGATCTTTTGCTGGTTGCAACCATCTGCCCTGGCAGAGCACAAGCAACCCTCGACTTCCAAAGAAGGGCCGAAACCGTATGTGTATGTCACACTCGGTGGGCCAGAGGACGGAGGGGACTTTGGACCCAAAACACCCGGCACGAAGACTGGTGGTATTCAAGAGGCGTTGGACTACGCCCACAAGCATCATCGGGATGTTTATGTCTGGGGAGGTCGCTGCGGCGTTTACAAAGGCAAACCTGACTGCGGTGGGGTTTATGAACTGCAGGAAACTCTGAAGATACCATGGAACCAGGATTTCCGGATGGACGGGGGCCATTACATCTTAAATTACTCCCGGGAGACTGGTGATGCCGTGGTGATCGACAGCCAAATGAACTGCCATTACAAGCTAGGACTTATCGTTTCCGCTTCCAGCGGTGTTGGCGTTCGTATCGCTCCCCAAACGCCGGGACCGGATGACATATCGGTTGTTGAGTCAAGCGAGTTTGAGTTTTCGGCCATCTGCTCCAGAGGAACGGGAGTCATGTTGAGCGCTGAAGAGGGGCCTATCCTCAACGGTCGATTTTTTGCTGAGGAGACGAACACGGGCAAGAGGGCGGTTTTCCTGACCGGTACCCGAGGCATTATCAATAATTCGATTGAAGTGATGTACAACAATCAGTATCACGCTGTGGCACCATGTATATGTCTTCAGGTAGGGGATTTGAAATCGAAAAACATCACCCACAACCGGTTTCAAATGTCGGTCTATGCCCCCGTAGGATTGTACCTGGACCCGGTAACCAAACGGTTTGAAGTACTGGAAGATTCGGAAATTTACGAGGGTACGACGGGCGCGCAGATTTTTGCCCAAAACAACCAGTTCACTCTATCGTTTTATGGCAGGAAACGACCCCCCGGTACAGATGTCATTTTTGAGGCTTCTGCCAAAGACAATACCATCCGCGCATTGAATCTCCCCAACGGTATTACCAACAATGCCACGACCCCTACCAATCGCATAATTTTAAGCAGGCCCGCTGGCTTTGCCGTTAGCACGCCACCCTTTCCTGGTTCTGGTAAGACCCTGGTGAATTGATCCAGTTATCCGGTCGACATCTTTATTCTTGCTGCGGGTGAGGTTAGCGAGTGGACCATCGCTGACGCGGGGGGAAATTCTCAAACGTTTCGTGCCGGCCTGACCTCAGGACAAACGTTCCGCCTGGAACCTGCCGATTCGGTTGCCTTCACCTACCAGGAATCGCCTGCGTGGCGCTGGAAAGCAGTACACTAGAAATCCACGGCTAAATTCTCAAATCGGTGAACCGGTTCTATTCGTGGTAACTTCCTGTATAGTTGGTCGTTTCCTTGCTATATCAGAAAGTTCAAGCCACATAATAGTTTAGACCATGAAACGCTCTAAATCTCCCGACGCTGGTCGGAACCTCCGGCAATCCGTTGCTGCATTCACCCTGGTGGAACTACTGGTGATGATCGCCATCATTGGAATTCTCATTGCTCTCTTGCTGCCGGCTGTTCAAGCGGCTCGCGAAGCAGCCCGTCGTACTCAATGCCGGAACCATCTGAAGCAGATCGGCCGGGCGGTCAATAACTACCACTCCGCTCATCGCACCTTCCCAACGGGCCGTGTGCGAACAATGGTCGATGGCCAGGGACGTTGCTTTTCGGCATATGCTTTTTTGCTTCCTTACCTTGACGCAGAGACACTCTTTGACCTGATCAATTTTGATGCAAACCCTGAAGACCTTGGCCAAAACGGATTGGTTCTTGGTCAGACGATTACTTATCTTCCTGTGTCCCAGTGATTCATTTAAGATTCTCCAATCCCACACTTCCAATGGCATAGTTGTGGACAGTGCTGTTCACAACTATCCGTTGAACACTGGCACCACCTTTCCGCTGTCGCCCCGCAACCCGGGACGAGTCCCGGTTACCGGTGTCTTCTTTGAAAACTCAAAAGTCCGTTTTGCTGACATCATAGACGGATCCAGCAAAACAGTTTGCATTAGCGAGACGATCAAGTCCGAAGGTGGACCCAACACGTGGGACGGCGTCAGCCCGACCAACGGCTTTGTGTTGACTGCGGGAAATGACAATTCTTCAAACGGCCCGGAACTTACCAATTACCAGGGTCAATGCCTGCAGCCGGGGATACGGCTCAACCAGACGCGGGGCAGTCGCTGGCTCTACGCTGCGCCGGGACACTCGATGTACAACCACATCCGCGCTCCCAACGACTCGGGTGTAGACTGTCGGGGAGGATTGCCACACAGCATCCGCAGCAACCATTGGTGGGATCGGCTTTCGCTCAACGTGGCTGCTCGCAGCCGACATCCAGGCGGAGTCCATGCCCTGTTCTGCGATGGGCATGTCGAGTTCGTGGGTGACAGTATTGGAGTCCACATTTGACAAGCATTAGGTAGCCGCAACCTGGGCGAAATTGCATCGCGTCCTCGGTGAAAACCGGCTGGCGGGAATCCGTTCGTGGCGACATAGCTCGCGAACAGGACTCGTCGACGAGTCGCACGATTTCTGCAACGTCGCTGCGTAGCCGGGCTGACAGGTCGCTGAAGCTGACGTGGCTTTATTTCCGCCAATTCAATCGTTACACTGGTCGCCACGTACTTTGGTCATTCCGCGTGTCCCTGGGCCGGTACGCCACGCGGTTAGCTCAGGCCGTTAGACACCGAAGCATGCCTCACGGCTCGCGACTGGCACCCGTCGTCATTCGCAATGTGAGCTGCCGGTTCGTTGGGAGTCTCCTCACTTGTGGGAGAGTGAAATGGGTTGGCTGTTCATTCTGAGTCTCATTGTTTTTGAAGTGGGGGTTACGGGGTTTACAAAGAAAGGCCTTCGTCTCAGTGCGAAACGGCGGATCAAGGGCAAAGGGGCAATCGCCATTGGGAGTGTATGCACGGGCCTTGCCCTTGTTGGTATTTTGTCAGCACTGTTGTTGGGCACATCCGCCGAGCGAACAGTGATGGGTGCGATGCTAGTGGGAATTGGTATTGGGGGCTGCGGAGTGTGGCTGGCGATGATCGACTGAACCCAACCGGGAGGAATCCAATCGGTATCGTGGCTAACAGGGCTCAGTGACCTGCGGCCTTCCAACGACTCCATCACCTGAGCGATAATGCTGGCGATGACATCGCGGTACTCGCTAAAGCCAGTATGGAGCACTCTGTTCCTTCAGCAGTATTTCAGCTTGTCGCGCTGTCATTTCTACTCTGACGAAAGCTCCGCGGGTTCATCCGGTCCCACTTCGTAAAGTCCGGCGCCACGCCGACGGCCAAAGGGACTGGGACCAGCACCGGGCGAAGGACGTTCCACGGCGAAGTCCGACAACTTCTCGTCGTCAAACACGATCCCCAGTCCCGGCGAGTCCCCCAGGACCAGCCAGCCGGCTTCGATCTTGTTGTCGTATTCGAAGACCACCTCCCGACCTGCCCCTACAAACTCCAGCATCAGATGGTTGGGAAGACAAGCCGCCAGGTGAGCCATGAAGTTACCGGGGCAATTCATCATCGCTACGGGAAGTTCAAACGCGTACGCCAAATGAGCAACCTGCATAGCTCCGGTGATACCGCTTGTACCACAACCGATTTGCACGATATCCACCGCCTGGTTGTCCACCAGGGGCATAAAATTGCTGATGTCGTTCAAGTTTTCGCCTGTGGCAATCGCCGCCCGGACATGCTGGCCAACCGCGCGTAAACCACGGTAGTCCCAACGTCGCACCGGTTCCTCCACCCAAGCCAGGTCATAATGTTCCTCGAAGTGACGAACGTGGCGTACGGCCTGCTTGGTAGACCAATATTCATTGGCATCAATCATCAGCGTCGGGGTCCTTCCCGACTTGGCCAGGGCATCGTGCATGATTCCAATGCGGCGGAGATCGGAGTCTCGATCCAAACCGACTTTGAGTTTTCCCGCAGACACCCCCTGCTGCGCCATTTCTTCGTAAAAAGACTGTAATTCCGTATCGCTCAACGGCGTTTCAATCCCACTGGCATAGATGTTGACGTGGCGGGTCGATGCTCCCAGTGTCTTCCACAGCGGCTCGTTGTTGCCCTTGGCCTTCAGATCCCACAGGGCCACATCGAGAACGCCGATCGCATCGTTCGCGGCACCTTCATTTCCGCCTTTAAAAACCGTGTCTACCATGCGTTTCCAGAGTCCACGCACCCCCCGCGGGTCCTTGCCCACTAACAATTCCGACAGTGCATGTACATGTGACTGAGCGCCTGGACTGCCGATGGAGACTCCGGTCAGTCCCTCGTCGGTGTCAAGCATCACAGCCAGTTCACAGGCCTTGCGCCGTCCACTCGGCGAGTTGGCATCACCCAGCAAACGCGTGAATTCGTATTCGTAAAGTTGAGTGCGGACTCCGGTGATTTTCATTGCAAATCCGCTCAATGATTGCGATTGGTAATCATCAGACATCCAGATATTTCTTGGCGACCTTCGCCCCGACAGCACCACCATCGTAATAACCGATCGTAATCTGGCCGACGTGCGTCAACAGGTCGTAAGCCTTCCAGCGATTCCAGCCGTATTGTGCTTCCATCCACAGGATCAGTAGCGCGTAGGCTTGCGCAATCGACCGCTCCACCGGGGCCCCGGTGGCAATGGCTATGATCTCGTGGGGCGCCTCAATGCGCGGTGAGGAAATCTGCTGGTTCTTGATCAGGTTCACCGTAATCGTTGAAATCGCGGGCATTTCGAGTCCGCTGGCCGTTAACTCGCCGTGTCCCATCGCAGCATGTACGTCACCCAGATACAGGTAGGCACCTTCGATAAACACTGGAAGGTATACGATGTTTCCCGGACAGGTTTCAATGATGTCCATGTTCCCCCCATGAGGACCCGCCGGCCCCGTCGTCGGCACCCCCATGTCGGGAGCGGTACCGATGCAACCGAACATGGGAGTGTAGGGGATGGTAATCTCGTCCGACCAGTAGATTTGCCCGTCACGGATCGGACAAACGTGTGTACCATGTGGGCAATCGTCTCCCAACCATTCAAGAAGTCTTTTGGGATCACTGGTGCGTGTCGCACATTGTCCAATACTCGGCTCGATAGAGTCGATCATCACGGCCAACGTATCCCCCGGCTGGGCACCCTCGACCCAAATCGGACCGGCCTGGGGATTGCTGTAAGGTTGGCTGGTTTTGTCGCGGCGGTCCTGGTTCGTTCGAATCTGCCCCGAAAAGGCGTCCTCCGTCTCGACTTGCACCGAGTCGCCCGGTGTAATGCGTAAACGAAGTTCGTTGTATCGGCTGAACTCGTAATGCAAGGGCCCGAGTGGTAACTTGTGCATCGCCTATCTCGTTGTGTTAATGAGAAACCGCGTAGTTTAAGGGGTTTCTGGCTTTTATCAAGCGCCGCGACAACAGCCACAGACGCCCAGTCAGCTGCTGTGCTCTCGCCCACGGAAAGAAAGATAGTGCTGGGGCAAGCCGCCTGATGAGTTGTTGAGTGCGGGAATAGTTCGATACGTTGCTGGAGGCTACGGTACTTATCGAGCGTTGGCGACGGCATTATAACACCGCACATCCGCACAGCTCGCTGGGGTACGCGTCTCCGGCACCCGAAGCAATTCAGCCCTGTTTGCCGCCTGGGGCTGTGTCGCTGGACCATCAATCGTAGCTTGGACGGGTGAGTCAGCAAAACCTGTCCTTCCTCGGTCAGTAGATCGCATGACCAGCGATAGGGGGAGTTTTCCTCGATCACCGCTCAAAATGGCTTGAGCCGCCCCACATATTCAATAATGCAGCCAGTATCGTAGACAACTCAAAGTCACTGGCTCAGTAACTTCTCCCGCGGCGGTTATCCGATCAGGTCACTGAGGGGCCCGTAGTGTGCCAAAAGCCCCGACCAACCGCGAAAAGTTCAAGCATTTTTTTAGCTGAGACCTTGTTGACTCCCATGGGTCATGGCCGTTATTTTGTGGGGCTAAGGAAGGCGTATCCCTTGGTCAAACTGGTCAATCGACTGGGCGGTTCACGTGGTGGTAGTATTACAATCCCCATCAACATGGGGGTGGTTTCCGGTAACACAAAATCGTAGGGGAGAATTTTCTATGGACAGGTTGACTCGCAACATAGGGTTGTTGTTTCTGACAGGATTGTTGGTCCTTGTGTCCGTGACCGTCTGGGGACAAGAGACCGGCGGCGGTGCCGGCCCGATGGTGGAACCCGAACAAGAGGCAGCGGCAACGGCTCCCGAAATTACCACCGACATGGCCCTCAATACGTTGTGGGTGTTGGTCGCCGGATTTTTGGTGTTCTTCATGAATGCCGGTTTTGGTTGCCTGGAAGCCGGATTCTGTCGCGCGAAGAACGCGGTCAACATCCTGGGCAAAAACTTCGTGGTTTTTGGCATCTCCTCGCTCATTTTTTGGGCCGTCGGTTTTGGCATCATGTTCGCCGATGGCAACAGTTTCATGGGCCAAACTGGCTGGTTTTTAGCGGGTGCCGACAACAGTCCCGCACTCGACGGCGAGGGATATTCAGGGGTCTATAGCTCGATCGCTTGGACCGATATACCGCTCTACGCCAAGTTCTTCTTCCAGCTCGCCTTTGCCGCCACGGCCGCCACGATCGTCTCGGGGTGTGTGGCTGAGCGAATTCACTATCGAGCGTACATGATCTTTGTGCTGTACCTGGTCGGCATCAGCTATGCGATCAGCGGGCACTGGATCTGGGGGGGTGGATGGTTGGCCTCGCTAGGTTTCTGGGACTTTGCAGGCTCGACCGTCGTACACAGTGTGGGAGGCTGGGCCGGACTGGCCGGCATTCTGCTCTTAGGTTCACGGGTGGGTAAATATAGTGGCAACAAGCCGAACGCGATCCCTGGCCATAGTATGGCCCTGGTGTTTCTTGGTGGCATGATCCTCTGGTTGGGCTGGTTCGGTTTTAACCCGGGCAGCACGATGGCCATCGCCGGCGGGGCGGCCAACGATGTGGCCCACATCGTGGTCACCACCAATCTGGCGTGCTCCGCGGGTCTGGTGGCAGCTACACTCACCGCCTGGTGCTGTTTTGGCAAGCCCGACTTCAGCATGACGGTCAACGGAGCGCTGGCAGGCTTGGTGGCCATCACGGCGCCCTGTGCCTGGGTCACCCCAGTGGGTGCGGTATTGATCGGTCTGATTGCTGGCATTCTGGTTGTGCTGAGCGTCATGTCGTTCGATCGATTTCGGATCGATGACCCGGTCGGAGCACTTTCGGTCCACCTGGTGTGCGGCATCTGGGGTACCCTGGCGATCGGCCTGTTTGCCAACCCGACGGCACTCGGCTACGCGGCGGGTGACGCCGGTCCATTGGCAGGTCTTTTTCTCGGAGGCGGGGCCAAGCAACTGGGTCACCAGTTTATCGGTGTGATCGCCGTCGGGGCCCTCACGTTGTTTGGTAGCCTGATTTTTTGGAGCATTCTCAAAGCGTTTGGCGGTATTCGGGTCTCACCCGAAGAAGAACAGCAGGGCTTGGACTTGAGCGAAATGGGTATGGAGGCGTACGCCCCCGACAGTGTTGCCTAAGATCCGGGGTTGCCTAAGATCCTGGGACAAGAACCCTGATTGGGTCTTGACCCGAAATGAATGGAACTCAGATGGGCAGCTCGTTGTGGCTCTCAGCCACAACGGGCTGCCCTTTTTCTTTGGCTCTCAGCAACACGACCAGCCGATCAGAGCCCCCGGTGCCAGTCAAGACTTCAATGCCTGGGCCAGAGTCTCAAGCAGTCGTTCTACATCGCGATCCCTCAGGTGGAGATGAAAAGAGAGCCGCAGCGAGTCACCTCGGACCGAGGCGTAAATCTCTTCCTGCCGGAGGATGGTCGTTAACGACTCGGGAACCCCACCTGGAAATTGAATCCCCAGCATGTGGGGAGACCGGTTGGTGACAGGCGTGGGGACGAGGCCCAACGCTTCGGCTCCTGTTGCGATTGTTGCATTGATTCGATCAACGTCCGCGGCAATGCGGTCCACCCCCCAGGTTTGAATTTGCCGCAGTGCCGCGACTGCCATGGGCATCAGCACGAAATTGCTCTTTTCTCCCACATCGAACCGCCTCGCTCCCGGCTGAAAACTGTCGCGATAATCGACGAGGTCAGCCAAATCCTCGCTCTCCAGGCGATTGATCCAGTTGTGCTCAAACGGTTCAGCGCCATGGTAGTTCTCGGCCACATAGAGGAAGGCCACGCTGTAGGGGCCAAAAAGCCACTTGTAGGCCGCGGCAACCACGAAGTCGGGCTGAACCTGTTCCAACCGAAGCGGCATGGCTCCCAGAGATTGGGTCAGATCCAGTACCAGAGCCGCCCCCACTTTGCGACAGCGGTCTCCGATTAACTCCAAGTCAAATCGGCTCCCGTCGGTCCAATGGCAGTGTGGAAGGGCGACAATCGCCGTATTGGACCCGATCGCGCCGAGCACGTTTTCGGTCCAGCCGCCCGATCCGTCCCGCTCAATGGTGACGACCCGACCTCCGCTTCGCCTGGCTGCCGCGCGCCACGGATAGACGTTCGAGGGAAACTGTTTAGCGCCGACAACGATTTCCTGTCCCTCCTCGAGAGGCAAACAACTGGATACCACAGCCATCCCGTAGCTCACAGAAGGAACCAGCGCGATGCAGTCGGGTGAGCAGCCCAGGATCCCGGCCACCAGGCGCCTTGCTTCTTCTGTGGGACCAAAGAAATCGTCGACACCAATGGTCCACGGTTGCTCCTTGCGAGCCACCGCTGCCCGCCCGACTTCAGAGACGGCGCGAAGCTGTGGAGCCATATACGCCGTGTCGAAGTAGGCGACATCTTCGGGGAGATCGAAAAGCTCTCTGGGGTGGGGCACGGCAGGGGGCTCCTTTGTTCGCCCCTGTGGACACAGTTGCGCGCGCTCGGGTCCTATTGGGCGCGTTCTACTGGGCGCGTTCTACTGGGCGCGTTCTACTGGGCGCGTTCTACTGGGCGCGTTCTACTGGGCACGTTCTACTGGGCGTCTTCCACTCGTTGAAGGTTGCGGGAACTTCGAGGTAATGGTCACTGAAGGATGAGCTGGTCAGCGCCCAACAGGTTACTATGATCGATCACAAAGCCCATTGTAACGGACCCACTGTGGCCGCAAAGTAAATTGCTACACGATCGGCAGTACCGCTGGAAATTCGTCCGGGTAGTCATGATCCTACCCACGATTCGTACTCGTATCTTGCCGCGACATACATTCTGGCTGCCCAGTTGGCTAAATTGGCCGGTTGTCCGTATCCGAATTTGTCAGAATTCAAAACTTATGTCACACGGTGGAAATTGTCGTCAATTCGGTTACTATCTTGGGAACCACAACCATCAGCGACCCTGCTACTTGAACACCGAGGTAAAAATTAACCCCATGGCCACTGAAGAAAAAAAACCCGTCAGAGGGAACCGTATCATCATCCTCTTGATCATCATGATCATCATGATCTGCGGATTGGCTTACGACTGGTTTATCGCCCGACCAGGTTGTGAAACGGGATTCGAGACCGTGCAAAATCTAGTGCAAAAGAATGTTGCGGCATCATTGGCAGAAGAACCGATCACCAACCTGTCGGTCCAAAAGGCACTCGGCAAGGAACCGGCAACCACCACGACGACCGAAGATTACACCATTGAAACATACCGCTGGCCACGTGGACTGGTCGGTTTGAGCTACACCGTTTATGTCATTTACCAACCGGATGCAACGGGGGAACTCGTTGTTTATGCCCCCTACAAGAACAGAGAACCACCGGTTGCGGAATTGCCCGGTTATATCCTTCCGAAGGAGAACATTGTTGTTGCAAAGGAAAACATTGCGAAGTCCATCGTTGCTCCAGAGGCAGGGGTGAAACCGGAGCCGGTCGTCGGAGAAAAAAGGCCCCCAGCCCGCCCGGAGACTGAACCCGCTGAGCCTCAGGCCAACCCCAACGCAACGGCCCAATGAAAATGTTGCCTGTCTGCAAGCGGGTGACATTCAAAACATAATATAACGTTGTGATTGATCCCGACGAACGGGCCTCTACCTGGTGGAGCGAAGAAGTCCAGGCGCGTACGAATATCAAATCGGCTACGATGGTTCGCTTGATAACCAGTTTCCAGAAAACCATTTTGACCCGACCTCCAACAAAGTGGCACTTGCACCATGCCAAAGGTGAATGATCCAAACGACTATCTGAAGTTCAGCGACCAGCGATGGGACTACGCATTCGGACAGCACCCAATGTACATGATCATTCTGGAAGATAGCAAGTGCGCCGAACGCGAACCCCCGTGGGGCGAACGAACGATCGAACGTTACATTGAAAGGATTAAAGACGCACTGGCGAGCTTGGACGAGTTCCCGCAGCTTATCTTTAACCTCGATATGTCAGCCGTGGAGCTTTTGGACTTGTCGAAGCGATCGCCATCCGCGCTCGCACTGATGCGCAAAAAAGTGGAGGCCGGCCGAATTGAGGTTCACAACGGTACATTCTCTCAACCCCATATGTACCTGTATGGATCCGCCTCCTGTCTGCGGCAGTTGGAACTCGGAAATGAAATTATTGAACGACTGCTGGGCATAAAGCCCGTGGTCTTTGCCGCCCAGGAACCAAGTATCACCTACCAGCTTCCGCAAATTCTCCAGGCACTCGGGTATCGTTTTGCAGTCGCTCCCGCGTTTGTTTATCGACTGGAAATGTTGGGGCGCAGTGAAATTCTCGTTTACCACAGAGGGTTTTACCACATGGAACCGATCCACGGTAAACAGTGGTTCCACTTGAAAGGCCTCGACGACACACGCTTCCCGATCTATGTCGCAGCCCAGGGCGATGCCGACTACGAGTCGATCCAGTTTGAGCTTCAGAAAGACACGTTCGGTACCGACAACCTCAAGCTGCTGTACCACGACCTGAAACCGGTCACACCCCGGTGGATCAAGCAGCAAACGCGTTTCGGCAACTTCGTGGGACTCGAAGACGCATTGGCGGAGCGCTTTGACCGGTCCCCACCCGATGTCGACGCCATACTGCATCCCTGCTGGGGCTATGCCGACGGGGTCGACGGGTTTGTCTTAAAGCGAACAGGATTCGCCGCCGAGCAGCAACTCCTGGCACTTCAGGCGCTGGCTGCTTACGCCAACCTCGCAGGTCGCGGTCACTACGAGTCGTACGATCACTTCTGGGAAGTGATCCTGACCACCCAGCATCACGACGCGAATCATGCACCGGTGCCCGAGTGGCGACCCAAATGTGTCACCCGTCTCAATGCCGCGATGGCTGAAATCCAGCGCGATGCCCAAAGTATCGTGTCCAAGCTGGTCGATGCGCCAGCAAAACGCAGCGGCAACCGCGATGTTACTCTGGTGCTTTTTAACGGCACCTGTGGCAGCCCATCACCCGTTCAACGGTTTGTTGTGCCTCACACCCTCGGAAATAGTGGCGAACTCAGCTTCCACCAGTCCAACGGAAGAGCCGTGCGGTGCGATGTGTTACCGCCCTGGACCGGTGATCATGCGTCCGACAGCCCGGCTGCAACCGCCTACCTGGACAAGGCCGGATCGGCGCTCGGTTTGACGATGCTCACGGTTAAAGCTGAGTCGTCCACCTCGCCCAAGCAACGACCCGCCAAAGACCCCAACGTCTTTGAGAATGATCATTTCCGTGTCCGTTTTGGTCCGGAAGGGATCATTGATTCGCTGCGTGACAAGGTGGCCGACCGGGAGCTGATTGACAGCCGGCGCGGCGGGGGCAATGAAATCAGTGGCCGGGCCCTCAATGGCCGGCAGGTTCGCCTGAAAACCTCGGCAGGCAAAGCTCACCTGTTGCCCGGCCGGGTCGTTACGGCACTGCGATCGGAGTGCCACATTGGCCGCGATCGGGCCTTTGTTGAGCTTGTATTCTACGAGCGCCTGCCGCGTATCGATCTGCGGGTAAGTTTTGACTTCAAGAATACAAGTTTCGGAAAATTTCAGATCGATTCGAGCAAGCTCTGTAATCACTGGCACATGGCGCTGCACGATGCCGTACACCACGATGTTCCATTTGGACACCTGAGAACGCGGCAGGGAGTCCCCGTCTTTGCCTCAAGTTGGATCGATGTGGGGGACGACCAATCCGGGCTCATGTACCTGCACCATGGCACACCGCGGCTAATCGTCAACGATGGCTGCCTTTCGAACGTGTGGGCATGGGGCAAGAAGGGACCTGATTTCACCACGCGATGTCATACGGAATGGCCCAAAGATTATGATCTGAGGTTAAATGGCAGGCATGTTTACGCATACTCGGTGGTAGTTCGATCTGGTTCCCTACGCCAGTTCTGCTCTGCCCAGGTCGCTCGCCAGGTGCTTAGTCCAACTGGCAGTTATGTGGCCGCCGGCTCCAAGGTGCCCGCCATCCGTGACGAGCCGCTCAGATTGCCACGCAACGTGGTTTGTGCCGAGCTGGTTCCTGATTCCACAGGAGCGACGGCACAACTCTATGAAGCGGTTGGGCGTTCGACCAGTGCAGCGGCCGTGAAGAAACAGTGCGGGAAAGCCGACTTGCGACATTTAGACGGTCGACGCATCGAAAAGCTTTCACCGTTTCAGATCGCCCGTCTTAAAATCAGGCGATGAGTTCCCGAATCGTACCGCAGACAAGCGGCGCGGTCGCCAAAGAGGACAATTCCTTGGCTACAGAATTTATTGACGCCTACGCACACTGCGGACTGTCGAAGTACAAACCGCTTCCCGGCGTTGAGCAGGCGATGCGACGGGCCAACGTAGACCGTGCCGTACTGGTTCAACACCTGGGAGAATTCGATAATCACTATCTCGAGCAGGTTGTCGCCGCCAACCCCGAAAAGTTCGCCGGTGTGTTTCTCGTGAACTCGGACAGTCCGCAAGCACTCGAAGATCTTGCCCGCTGGGCCGAAACCGGGACCTTCCGCGGTGTACGCCTGGTGCTGGAAAGTCTCGAATCGCGCCGTCCAATCTGGCGCCGGGCCGCCGAGTTAAAACTCAACCTCGTCGTCTTTGTGCCCCACGACATCGCGCAAGGTTTGGATCTACTGGAGGGCTTCATCCAGGAGCATCCCTCGACCAAAATCATTCTGTCGCATTTCGGCCTGGGCCTCGAAATCCAAGAGGAAGGATTTGCCTGCCAGCGGCCTGTCTACCAACTGGCTGAGTACGGCAATGTCTATTTCCAAGTATCGGGAATGCATATGTTTTGTGAGTACCCGTTCGATTCGATGCGGGACCTGGTGAGTCAGGCACTCACATCGTTTGGACCCAAACGGATGCTCTGGGGCGGAAACTACCCGGTCGTAGGGACCGATGAGGATTATGCGCGGGAAGCAGATTTCATGCGTGCCGGTGGTTTTGATATCCCACCAGCCGCGGTGGTGAAAATTGCGTGTGATACAGCCAAAACGGTTTGGTTCTAAGGGGTAACGCTATGAACATTTGTCTTGTCGGGTATGGAATGATTGCCGAACATCATGTGCGGGCGCTCGGCACGCTGGAGGACATCCATTTCCATTGGTTGGTCGGCCGCCGCCCGGAGCCAACTCAGGCCTTCGCCAAAGAGTGGGAGTTTGAGCACCAGACGCTCGAACTCGCCGAAGCGCTGGCCGATAATGCCGTCGATGCAGTGGTCATCACCAGTCCGAACGCCCTCCACGCGTCCCAGGCAACAGCTGCGCTCAACGCGGGCAAGCAGGTTTTGCTGGAGATCCCGATTGCAATGACCCTGGCCGACGCCCAGGGCCTGGCTACCTTGGCTCAGCAGGTAAATCGTACGCTCATGATCTGTCACTCCATGCGCTTTCTTCATGCGTTTACTTACATTCGCCGCCTGGTCGACGAAGGCCGCTTTCACATGGTCCAGTACGTCGGCAACATTTTCATCCGCCGGCGAACCAACATTACGGCAACCGGCAATCCCCGTTCGTGGACAGACAACATTTTGTGGCACCATGGTGCCCACCTGGTTGACTTGGCCATGTGGCTCGGCAACTCTTCTCCAGCAGAACGGATCTCGTACCATCCCGGGCCCGATTACCGGCAACAAGGGACGATGGACATGTCCTTGACGATGACCCTGCCCAATGGGGCCATCGCCACGGTTGCGCAATCCTACTTCACACCAGGCTTTGGCATGCAGGTACTGGTGATTGGTCATGAAGAAACATTTCTCTGGAAAAACGAGACCTTGTACGACTTTAAAGGCAAGGTTTTAGTACCCGCGCAGTCGATCATGGACCTGGTCGATCAGAACACCGAGTTTATCGCAGCCCTGCGTGAAAACCGGGCTCCCACGATCACGCCAGAAACGATCATGCCGACCATGCAGGTGATCACCCAGGCACAGGCTATTGCAGATACGGAGACACCGACTGCGTCGCACCTGCCTAACCATTAGGTGCTTCCCCGGCCTGTACCTGCCTGCCCGAACGGGATGCAAGCGGCTCCCACCAAAATCCGATAGCTCGGTGGACAAACGCCAGTCATCTTACCAGTTCACATTCTGCAGACTACAATAGATAGGGGATACCCATCCCGCAATTTAGATAGGGAATACCCATCCCGCAATTTATGCCAACTGCCAGTCCACAGATTTGATTCCCATGATGACATTTCGTAACCGACTTCTAGAAAGCCAAGAGTTTCTGATTGGCGTCGAGTTGGTCACAACGCGTGGCACGATGCAGGACACCAAGGCCCGCAGGACACGCCGCCTGGCATCGCAGTTGACCAATTACGAAAAGATTGATTGGGTATCGATCACCGACAATGCCGGTGGCAACCCGATGCTCAGTCCCATGGCCCTGGGGAAGAACATTCTTTATGCCGGCAAGGACGTGGTCATCCACCTGTCGTGCAAGGATTTTAATCGCCACGGGCTGGAAAGCACTGCGTGGCAACTGGCAAGTGAAGGGTTCTCCAACATTCTTGCCCTCAGCGGCGATTACCCGGCGGCCGGGTACCGCGGGATCGCCAAGTCGGTGTTTGATATTGATTCGGTCGGTCTGTTGACGCTCTTGGATGAGATGAACCGGGGTTTTGGTCGTCCCTCGGTTAGCAAGCAAGGAGGGACAACGGCGCCGTCCTTCAAGCCAACCAACCTCCTTGCCGGAGCTGTAGCCACCAATTTTAAACGACATGAGAATGAAGTCATTCCGCAGTATCTGAAGATGGAGAAAAAACTCCAGGTGGGGGCCAGGTTCATTATCACCCAAATCGGCTTCGATACTCGCAAAAGTCACGAAATGCTCACCTACCTGGCACAGCACGGTTGGTCCCAAGTGCCCCTGATCGGCAATGTCTTCCTGCTCACGAAGCGAACTGCTGATTTCTTCCGTTCCCAGCGGATCCCAGGCGTGATTATCAGTGATCCACTCTTCAAATTGTGCGAACAACAGGCCAAAAGCGCGGACCAGGGACGGGGGTTTTTCCGCGAGTTGGCTGCCCGACAAATGGCCTGTTTTCGGGGAATGGGTTTTCGTGGTGCTTACCTTGGCGGGACCCACCACATGGAAGAGATTCAAAGTGTTCTTGACCTGGAAGCTTCTTATGCACCGGACGACTGGAAAGACTTTGCCCGCGAGATTTGCTATCCGCAACCCGACGAATTTTATCTTTATGCCAAAGATCCAGCGACCGGTCTGGCAGACCCCCAAAGGCTCAATCCCGATTATGAGAAATCGCTAAAACGGCGCAAGCCAACCCACAACGTCACGTGGGGATATCGCCTCAGCAAGTGGATTCACGAGGCCGTATTCACGCCGGGCAAACGGATCTTCCGCTGGGGGGAGAAAGTCTATGGCTCGTCGCGAGATCCTACCCAGGGACCTTACGCCTTACGCATCGTGGAACACGCTTCGAAAGCGGCGTTATTTCGCTGCAAGGACTGCGGCGACTGTTCTTTGCCCGATATCGCGTACCTTTGCCCGGAATCGCAATGCGCCAAGAACCAGCGCAACGGGCCGTGCGGTGGAACCCGTAACGGACTGTGCGAAGTCGACGAATTTGAATGCATCTGGTCTCGCGCCTATGACCGACTGAAATTCGAGGGTCGTGAACTCTCGCTCCTCGACCATGCTCCTGTCATCCAGGACGAATCGCTCCGGGGCACCTCTAGTTGGGGGAACACTTTTTTAGGTTGCGACCATCACGGTCACCCGATCCCGCAATACGACTCCGGCCCGACAGATACGACCATCGCGCAGTCCACCATCCCTTCATCCCCCACAGATCGGGACCAACCACCTGAAAACCACCCCGCTGCAAATCAAGGGCCGGCGACAACCCCAACCAACAAGCCAGCTATCTGACCTGATGAATTCCCATGTTCAATGAAGCACAGCAAGGTACACGCCCATTTCAATTGATCGGCGAGTTGATGAACAACTCATTTGCCCGGGCCCGCCGGGCGTGGTCTGATCGTAACCTGGCCGGTTACCAACATCTGGCCAGGCTACAAACTGAATTAGGGGCATGCGCACTGACCATTAATCTCGATGGCACACAGAAGTTGCGCGTGCGTCCTGAGGAAATGATCGAGTTCATACCAGAGGTTGTTCCCGCTATCCAGGAAGTTTCACCGCTGCCGCTGGCTTTCGATAACCCGTGGATTGATTTCCATCGTAGCTGCCTCGAAGTGTATGACCACGAGCGGGGGGGGCCGGCAATTTTCAATTCGCTGGCAGCGTCGCGGGAAAATCTTGACGGTATGTTCGAATTAATCGCTGAGTTCGACACGCATGTGATCGTCATGGCATCGGAAAAGTTTGCCGGTGGTGGCAGTGGGCAGTGTTTCGCTCCCGAGGAAGTCCACCACTCCGCCAAAGAATTTGTCGAAATGTTGGCTACCAAGGCGGGACGTACGAATGATCAAATCATTATCGACCCGGGATTGGCCCCCATTAGTGCTGACACCTACGGCTTGGTGAACATGGGCTTGGATGCCATGCGACTGATTCGGGCTGATCCCGACCTGAAAGGAGTGCACCTGTCGGTCGGGCTAACCAACTTTTCGTTTGGCGTCCCCCAAAATATCCGTGAAGGTCTCGAAAATGCATATGTCACACTAGGGGTCGAAGCCGGGTTGAACTACGCGTTGGCAAATCCTGAAAAAGATCTCCATCTCCTGGACGAAGACGACCGCTATCTACTTGTGGTAAAACAGGCGTTACAAGAAGGGCGACCTGCCGAGGGTGGTTCACAAGAAGAAGCTGGATTTTGCCAATCGGCCCGAATTATGGATCTCTACCGTTAACCAGCCCTGAAGACTCTCTTAGCGATCCCGTTGTCGAAAGCCGCACCTTGGACAATTTCTCCGAAAATTTTGAACCCTCACAACTCGAAACGGCGTCGCACGATGCGCCGGTCTGGGTTCGCGTCGGAAGATTGTTTGACGGAAACTCCGACCACGTGATTTCGCCCGCGCACCTGGTGTATGACGCGATGAAAATTCGGTACGTGGGAATGGATGACGCTTCTCCACCCGCCAACTTATTGCGAGCTGGCCAGACGGAGCCCGACACCAATCTTCCTGAAATCACCGTATTGCCAATGCTCATTGAGGCCCATGCCCATTTATTTCTTGATGGCACACCGGTCGATTTCGAAGTTCGCCGGAAGTATCTCACCCTGTCACCGGGAAAACTCCTGGTCAAAGCACGCAACCGCTGGCCGCAGATTCTTGCAACTGGTGTCGGCACCGTCCGCGATGCAGGCGACAAAGACGGGGTGGGGCTCCGCCTGGCGGCTGAGTGTGCCGAGATGTGCGGACAGATTGCCACCACCGGTACCATCGACAGCCCCGGCGCCGCCATTCACCACCAAGGTCGCTACGCAAGTTTCATGGCCCGGCCGGTCGAGGAGTTCGCCAGTCCGGCCGCATGTGTTGCCGATCGCGTTGCTGCGGGTGCCAATCGGATCAAGCTCATCGCAACCGGCATCATCAATTTCAAGGCGGGTAAAGTAACTGCCCCACCACAAATGTCGGTCGACGAGGTTCGTGCCTTTGTCGAAGCGGCGACGGCACATGGACTCCAATCGTTTGCCCACGCCTCGGGGACCGATGGTATCGAAAATGTTATCGAAGGGGGAATCACTACGGTGGAGCACGGTTTCTTTGTGACCCGCCAGCAGTTGGCAAAGTTGCGTGATCGCCAGATTGGTTGGGTACCTACCTTTGCCCCAGTCCAGGTGCAAGTTGATCGGGCAAGTGAGTTTGGCTGGGACGACGAAATCACCACCAAACTGCGTCGAATTATTGAAGGGCACTCTCAAATGCTCCGACTCGCAAGCGAGATGGGGGTCACCATCATTGCCGGCAGCGACGCAGGGTCTTGCGGTGTCCCGCACGGACTTGGTTTCCTGCGGGAGTTGGAATTGATGCAAATGGCCGGCATGCCGCCGATCAAGGTCTTACAGAGTGCCACCGGAACAAGCGCTGCGTTGCTCGGTTTCTCCGAGCCGATTGGCCGCCTCGCTCCCGGTTGTCGGACACGGCTGATCTTCACCAGGCACAATCCCACCGTCGACGTGACAGTTCTTGGCCGCGAAAAAATGATCCTTTTTGACGGCCAGGCGATTGCCGGTAGCCCGCTCGAGCCGCAAACCGTGCGGATGATCGATACCCATGGGCAGAGTTAATTGGCACCGGTTCGCTCGACCCGCTCGGAATGCAGGCCCTCGCCCCGGTCAGGAATCGAACCGGCATGAATTGCCCTTGGGGGCACTTCGGCAGCGACAGGGCAAATCATGCTATTTTTGTTCCTGCACAAATTTTGAAACGCTCCATTTATTGCCATCTTTGGTCAGCGAGAGCCTGACGGTAATCGGCGCGATCTGGGCCATCTCGGTGGTAACCCGATACACGTAGAGCATTTCGGTGGGGGAGACCTTTTTGGTTTCTGGGCGGGTGATCTGCACGATCGGCTTGTCCTGAACCGGTTCGCTGATCCCCTCAGATTCGATTTGTTGTGCAAGCGGGCCTATCTTTTCCTGGGCACTGCCACTTGTGAATTTAACAGCCGCCGCCATGTCGTCGGCTTCAAAATAGGCCCGCATGAATTGATCTGCGGTGGTTGCCGAGCCATCATCCGTGCCAGCCTGATTGCAGGCCGTGACCAGGAGCAACAATGCGAGGAGCGTGGTGAGCGATAATCGGATCGGGTAAACGCACATGCTATATTCTCTCCTGGGTTAGTCAGTTTTTCAGGCTTGATGTGATTTTCCATGGCTAGCCGCTACCGGTGGGCCGGGGGGAAGGGCCAATTCTACTTGTCTTGTTTGGCTGGGGTAAGTTTCGCTCCCAGCCAACGACCAGCAGCACATCCCCCAGAAATTCCAAAAGCTGCGGCTCAGACGGTACCAAAGAAACGCAAAACGGGGGAACGTGCAAGTGAACAAAACCCTCGATCTTTCTGGGAGTCCACCTTCATTTCGGGCCTTACGTTTCACCGGTACCAATCTGAAAGGGATTCAAGATTCCTCCGCGAGTGGGGTACTTTACCACGTACCGTGACCACAGCCCAGGGGATCGACAATCCGAACACAACTCACCTAAAAACGTAAAAAAATAGGCGCTTCCGGCACACGCATCCATTGCCATCCCAGCAAGGCAGTTCGTTTGATTGGCGTGGCGGGAAGACGATTCTTTGAATTACTATGGACTTCTAGGGGCTCGTCGCAATAAGTCGATAACGAAACATCTGCACGAATGTCTGTCTGTTAAGTGATGCTGAAAAGGACGTAGTCCCATGGCCAACCGGTTAAATCATCAGACCATTCACCGGCCATCGGAGCAGCGGTTAGCAGCGACTTACCGCTCCGGACTGATCGCGGCCGAGAAAAAACCATTTCTGATCGATTTGACCGAGTCGTCTGGCCCCTTCCTGGCGATCGAGCAGGGCGATTTGATTTGCGACGGTGCATCGCAGATCGCGTCGCTGGGCCTTGGTTTGAATGCCAGTGCCTTGTTCGGTGCCGCTGAGCACCTGGAAAGCTGGATCAACGATACCGAGTCCGACAACTTCTCTGCAATCCGCCAGGCCTACCAGCAGTTGCTGCAGCGGCAGCTGGGCAGTGACCGGTTTTCTGCACACTTTTGCGGTTCAGGTGCCGAGGGCATCGAAACCGCCTTGGCTCATTTCTTCATCCATCGTTCGAATCCGAAAGCCCGCAAGGTTCTGGCATTTGAAGGTTCGTTTCATGGACGCATGATGGTGGCTCTTGCCTCGACCTGGAACCGAGCCAAACGCGAACCATTCAGCTGGCCTGGTTACGAATCGATCTTTGCCCCTTATCCAGAAATGGAGACTTCCGAGTTCGGCGCTCCTGCGGCACCTGCCGGCTGGGTTCGCCTCTGGTCAGAGTTGTCGCCCCCGGCCTTTGCAGAAGCCTTGTCGCATTGCCGTGCTGCGGCGGACCGGTTGTTGCAGGCAGAAATCGATTCGCTGGTCACAGTTCGCGAGCATCTCCAAAGCGGCGACATTTTCGCCATCTTGATCGAGCCAATGCAATGTGAGGGGGGTGACTGTTACTCCTCCGCCCGATTTCACCAGGGGCTGGCCTGCCTGGCAACGGCCATGAATGTACCGCTCATCTACGACGAAATTCAAACCGGGTTTGGCCTGGGAGGCGAGTTCTTTTGGCACCGGATGTTTGATCTCCGCCTGGTGGACCAAGAACCCTTTTTCCCCGCTGCGGTCGTGTGCGCTAAAAAGGCGCAAACGGGACTTGTCTTGACCCTTGATTCTGGCCCCGCTGCGACCGGGCAATACAGTACCGCGTCGTTGATTCGCGGGTATATCCAGGCTTCGGTGATCAACCAGTTCCAGGAGTCCATCACCCTGATCGAAGAAACCAACCGCCAGCAACTAGGACAACTCCTGAAAAAATATGACCAGCACATCTGTCGCCCTCGGGTCCAAGGTCTTGCTTTCGCCTTTGACCTGGCAACTCCCGAGTTGTTGCAACGCTTTGTGCAACATCGCTTTCAGCACGGTTTGCTCTTTTACCCGGCCGGGAAAAAGACGGCGCGGTTCCGCATGAACCTCGGATTTCGGCCTGAACAAATACTCCTTTTTTGGTCACAACTGCAGTCGGTTCTGGAGTCGGCCCTGAATGACGATCCGTCAGCCCAAGCCGAGATCGCCGTCCGCCCACGCGAAACTGCAAGCTACTACGAGTTTCATGAATTGTTCATTAGCCAGAAACTGGCCTGGTTGGAAGGTACCTTGTCACAGGGTGAAGTCACAACCACCGATTTTTTGGAGGGGCAACTGGAACGCTTGTTACCCGAAATCAACGTCGAGGTCGTCCTGCTGAACAAGGCTAACTATGCCGACTTCCGCGCCAGAATCCTCCAGCTTCAGACCGAAGTCTACGAACCAGCCCGGCAGTCTTCGGCCGATGAGTTTGATGCGCTCTTCGAGACGGAAAACCCGCTCTCCATTCTGCTTCTTGAAGAAAATCAAATCGTAGCGATGGCTTTTGCAGGACCCCTTGAGATCTTCAGGCACGTGCGTGGGGTGGGGGACGATCCTCAGCTTCATGATCCAACCGTGGCCTACATGCTCGACCTGACCGTCGTCGAGCAATATCGCGGTCGCCTGGGTCGCGTGCTGAAACAGGCCATCACGATGTTAGCCCCGGCACGAGGTTTCACCGCAATGCACGGTCGAAATCGCGATCACCTGGCTGCCGGGATGTGGGCCATTAATTTGTCGCTGGGGAGTTACTCAACCAAGTATCTGCCTGATGACTATCCAGACACCAAACCGTTTCGAGATTGCATCTACTACCGGTGTCCGACCGTATGGTCCGAACCACCGATTAATCTGTCTTCGGCAATTGAAATGCCCTTGGGCATTTCACATCTTGACGCAAGCTTTGTCCACAACAACCTACCCGTTCTGGTCAACAAGATCACCCTGTCGAATTTTGTGACCAGGCGATATTTAGATCAGCTCGAAGAAACCGCCAAGATCTTTCCAGCCGAACTGCGGCATCTCTACACGGCAAATGGCCTGTCGGAATGCATCGACAAAATCGCGAAAGTCCTCTGGCGACATCGTCAACCGCGTACCGGGCTGCTGACCATCGACGGTCACGATTTTGGAAGCGGCAGCCTGTTGGCAAGATCGCTCTCGGGAATTGGCGATCCCTTTTTCGAAGTCGATCGATTGCCAACACCCACCGGGCCCGAAGATCGGAAATTCTTCAATGCCCTGGAGAGTCGTCTTCAGGCAGATGACTTGCTGGCAATGTTTGTCGAACCACTGATGCGACAATCGCTGGGTCGCTTACCGTTTCCGGTCCTGGAACGAATTGTCCAGTCGTGTCGGGAATCTGGGGTACCGGTCGTATTCAACGAGTCGGCAAGCCTGTTTTATCGCTATGCGGAGCAGTCGTTCACCGCGGGTGGGATCCCGCAAATTCAACCCGATGCCGCGGTTGCCTATCTGGGTGGCCAGATGGCACTGGTCGCAACCACAAACCAGTTTTTCATCGACAAACCGCTCATGCTCATTAGCACCTGGGACGGGGATGCACTTTCGTTAAGCCAGTTCCACCGAGCGCTGGTGGCAGTGCAATCCGACCCACAAACCTATTTCGACACAATTTCAACATTTCAGCAAAACCTTTCGAATATAATTCAACAAGACCCTCACGCAGCAAGCCAACTGGAGCGGGGAATTGGCTGCTTGACGGGTAAACTCCCCGAATCCATCGCTCCGCTTTTTCGTCAAGCCGGCAAATCCCGCTGGCTCAGTTGCCCCTCCTATGCGGAGATGTTGCGGTTCAACAAAACGGCAGCAGTTTCCTCCTAAGCCTGATCCATGACCGACCAGAATTTTCCCATCCTTGAGTACCCCTCTGGCCAGCATCCCCTTGAATGGGGTCGGATGCATGGGGAATCGTACCGACTCGGCATCGAGGAGCTGGTCGAGATTCGCTTTGGGCTGATGCGCGAAAAGAACCCTGCCTTGTCACCTGCTCACATTCAGTCCCTCGCTGGCGAACAATGGTCTGCTACAAAACAATTCGCCCCTGAATTAATTGACGAGCTGAAGGGCATTTCCGAGGGCTCGGGATTGTCGCCCGAACAAATTGTGCTGCTCAATAACTACACCGATTTTCGCGATATTCAACTACCCGACGAAGGATGCTCGGCAGTCTTTATCAATCGCGACTCCGGTCCCATTGCCGGACAAACCTGGGATATGCACGGGTCGGCCAAAAACTATGTTTGCTGCCTGACGGTTCCCGTTGCGCAATCGGATGCATCGACGGTTATCTTCAGCCTCGTTGGCTGCGTTGGCATGATGGGTTATTCCCCCTTCGGCACCATGGTCGGTGTGAACAACATCAACACCAATGGGGCAGTTGCCGGTGTCATGTGGCCAGTTGTTGTACGAAAGTCGTTATGCTTTCGGACCCACGAAGAAATGACTCGACTTTTGACGATGGCAAAAGTGACGTCCGGTCATAATTACCTGCTGGCCTCAGCAACACAGGCCGAAATGTGGGAAGTCATACCTGGTCTCAGCGAAAGGGTCGATTTCCTGTCGACCGCCGAAGAAGGATTCTTGTTTCACACCAATCATTGTTTAGGTGAACAGACGGTACTGCGTGAGCACACGATGTCTCAGAATTCTACTTCGCATGTCCGATATAAATTACTGGAGCAGAAAATCGGCGCTGCCCGCACGTTTGAGGACGTTTACCAATTACTCAACGATCATGAAAACTATCCCCGTTCCATTTGCTCCAACTATCAAGCCAATTCCCAGGATCCTGCAATCACCTGTGGTGGTGCGGTCGGAAACTTGAAAACAGGACGGGTTGAAATGTGGCGCGGTGATCCCGAATATGACCCGAATTTCAAACAACATACGTTCCAACTCACCCCGGCATGAACCTGTCGTGTTGAATCCTCGAACCACAATTTGAATCCAGATAGACGGGCTGTTGGACTTCGCAGGCAGGGGTGTCTGCCACATATTTGATGTAAACGAATGGTTTGAACAAACTTAAGATTGACTGTCATGAATAAACAGCCGTTTTATTTCACCTGGAGCCACCAACCGAGTTCCGCACCCTTTCCGGTTGAAAGTGCGGAGCAGGATGAATTTGTGCTCGCCGATGGGCGACGCATCTATGATTTCATCTCCACCAGTTTTCAAACCAACTTCGGCCATAGCAACACGATCATTCGCGCGCGAATTCACAGTCAACTGGACCACATGCCGGTCGCTTCACCCAAAGCGACCTTTGCCTTGAAACGTGCCGTTTCCGATCGCTTGATCGAGCGTTTGAGATTACCTGGTGGAAAAATATTCTACACGGTGAGCGGCTCCGAATCGGTCGAGAACGCGCTGAAAATGGCTCGACAGTCGAGCGGGCGCACGATGATCCTGGCACGGCGAAAAAGCTATCACGGGGCCTCCCTGGGTGCCTTGTCTGTTACGGGCGATTGGCGCAACGAGCCACATTTCACGGTCGACAGTCAAACCGTGCGGATCCCGGAACCGGCCGACGATCCCGATTTAAGACAAACCAGGCAGATCGTGTCCGACACCGGGCCTGAAAAGATTGCAGCCATCATTCTCGAACCAATCAGTGGGACGAACGGGGTGGTGGTACCCAGCCAGCGGTGGTTTGACCAGGTACAAGCGATGTGCAAAGAGTTTCAACTCCTCTTGATTGTCGACGAGGTACTCTGTGGTTTTGGCCGAACGGGTCCCGATTTTGCGTTTCAGGAATTCGGCCTCCAACCCGATTTTGTCTGCATGTCGAAGGGCATTGCAGGAGGATACGTACCATTTGGAGCGGTTTGGACCGGGCCGCGTGTCGTCAATTTTTACGACAATGAAATCATGGCGTGCGGGTTGACCAGTTACGCCCACCCCCTGGGCCTGGCAGCGTTGAACGGGGTGCTCGAGCAGTTATCCGATTCCTCTTTTCAAGCAAACAAAGCAGACTTGGAGGCCGTGTTTGAGCACACAATGAATGATTTTGGATCATTGGAACTGGTAAGCCAGGTACGCTGCCGCGGCCTGTTAGCAGCAATTGACATGGCCACCCACCCTGCCCCAAGTTGGGAACAATGTTTTGAAAAAGGTCTCCACCTTCACAGCAAGAACGACACGATCATTTTAGCCCCACCCTTGATCTCACAACCTGCGCGGCTCGTGGCAGCGCTGGATGTGCTGAAAGATTTGTTCTACGAAACCAGTACTGCAATCGGTTAGAATCCACATTATGTCCCACACTCCAAAAGTCTTTCCCGATGCCGCGGGAGCACTGTTCGATTTGTCTAATGGTGTCACATTGATGAGTGGCGGTTTCGGTCTGTGTGGGATCCCCGAAAACAGCATTTCCGAAATTGCCCGCTTGGGTATCAAGAACATCCATGCCATTTCGAATAATATCGGCAATTCGGGGCGTGGCCTGGCGGTACTCCTCAAAAACCGTCAAATCTCTGAAGCGACCTGCTCCTATGTAGGTGGCAATCCCGATTTAGAACAGCAAATGCTTTCCGGCGAGGTCAAAGTGGACCTTGTTCCGCAGGGAACATTCTCGGAACGGATCCGTGCCGCCGGCATGGGCATTCGCGCGTTTTATACACCCACAGGGGCTGGTACATTGGTCGCCGAGGGTAAGGAAGTGCGCCAATTCGATCGACCCTGTTTGCTGGAATTCCCGCTAACGGCAGAATTTGCGATTATCAAAGCCGAAAAAGGGGATACCTATGGCAATCTCTGGTTCAAAGAAGCCGCTCGGAATTTTTCACCGCTGATGGCCATGGCTGCAAAAACCGCGATTGTCGAAGTTGAACAGTTGGTGGAACTGGGCGAGATTCCCGGTGAAGATGTACACCTGCCGGGGATTTTTGTACACCGTATTTATCAAGGATCGAACTATCAAAACTCCATTGAGATCCCTGTATATGCCGATGCTGATCAATAACCCTCTCAGCCCTTCATCGAATCAAACACGTTGCTATGATCCCACCCACTCCTAATGCAAATTCGGAAGTATTTGAACATCGCCAGTTTCGGGATGATGAGTTCTGGCGGCAAATACCTGCCTGGCGTGACATCTCCCGTGACCAGTTCGGGGACCATCTGTGGCAAGGCAAAAATTCGGTGCGCAATTTGAAGAAGGTCCAGGAAGCACTTGGCAATCGGATCAGTCAGGATTTGCTTCAGGATATCGAGGCCGCGCTGCATATTGCCCCCATGAATATTCGCATCACACCTTATATATTGGCCCTGATCGATTGGGATAATCCGATCGACGATCCGTTGCGCAAACAATTCCTGCCGATCGCGTCGCAAATGTTGCCGGATCATCCGTATTACCTCGCCGATTCTCTCAGCGAAGACGTCGATGCTCCGGTCCCGATGTTAACTCACCGCTATCCGGACAAGGTCTTGTTCCTGCCCCTCACCACTTGTCCCGTTTATTGCTCGTATTGCACGCGCAGCCGAATCATTGGTGGCTCCACCGAGACGGTTGAGAAAGAGACGTATGGAGCGAATACCGAACGCTGGGAAGAAGCGTTTGAATATCTCCGCAACAATCCGCAGATCGAAGACGTAGTTATTTCCGGGGGTGACGCGTTTAACATGACAGCCCGACACGTCACCTACATCGGCGAGTCGCTCCTGGCAATTCCTCACATTCGCCGCTTACGCTATGCAACCAAAGGAATTGCCGTCTTGCCGATGAAGATTCTCCGGGACAAAAAATGGACGGAAGCATTCCTCAATGTCCACAAACAAGGACATGCCCAAGGCAAACAAGTGTTCATTCATACCCATTTTTCATCGCCCCAGGAAATCACTCAATGGAGTGCCGATGCCATGGAGCGACTGTTTGCCGAGCACGTGATTGTTCGCAACCAGGCAGTGCTGCAGGAGGGGGTGAATAACTGCGAGCATACGATGGTCATGCTTACCAAGAAACTCTCGACCATGAATATCCAGTCCTACTATGTCTACATCCACGACATGGTCCCCGGCTGTGAACATCTGAGGACCACCATCCGAGAGGGTGTGGAGCTGGAAAAAAAGGTGCGCGGAGTGACGGCTGGATTCAACGTCCCCACGTTCGTTTGCGATGCACCGGGTGGGGGAGGCAAACGGAATGTAGCATCCTACGAATACTACAACGAGGAGAATGGCATCTCGGTGTGGCGGGCACCCAACGTAAAACCAGGCGAACTCTTCCTTTACTTTGATCCAATCCACCGACTCTCGGCAGAAGCTCAACAGCGGTGGGCTGATCAAGCTGCCTGCGAAGCAATGATTCGCGACGCCGTCGCAATCGTTGACCCATCGCTGACAAGGGAACATCGCGAGAAGATTTCGAAACGCCTCGAAATTGGTGTACACCAACTGAAATAAGCAAGCCACCAGGAACTGCCACTCGTGAGCGCCCCCCAATCACCTCCTGCCGGTTGGTCGAAAACCGAGATGGCTGACGAGATCATCGCCATGCTCACCGATGGTTGCAGCCTTAATCTGGGCATTGGAATGCCTACCTTGATTGCCCAACGTATGCCTGACCAGAAAGGTGTTTTCATTCATTCAGAAAATGGTGTGCTGGGGGTCAAAGGTCGACCAACCCGCGAAACGGTTTCGGCGACCTTGATCAATGCCGGCAAAGAAACCATCTCGGTTCAACCAGGGGTAAGTTACTTTGACAGTGCGCTCAGCTTCGGAATTATCCGCGGTGGTCACATCGATTACTGTGTCCTGGGTGGAATGCAGGTTGATGTGGCAGGAAATCTTGCAAACTGGATGATTCCAGGGAAAAAAGTGGCCGGGATGGGTGGTGCCATGGACCTGGTCAACGGTGCCAAACAAGTTATTGTGATGCTCGGGCATTTCTCCAAGAACGGTGTTTGCAAACTGATGCAACAATGTGACTTGCCGCTGACTGGCATGAACGTTGTCGATGCGGTCGTCACCAACCTGGGCATCTTCATCCCAACCGGTGGAAAGTTTCGCATCGAAAAGCTTGCCCCCGACGTAACACCCGGGGAGCTGGGTCTTGAAGAGACGTTGCTTGAACCCTGATGTCCCACACCACTCAATAAGAACGCATTCGTGAATCGAGCCCTGTTTACCTCCGGACAACGAACACCTTTCGGGCGAGCTTTCAAAGGCGCGTATCGAGAGGTCCGCGCCGATGATCTGCTCGTAGCACTCCTGCAGGTTCAGACCCGCGCGCATCTCGATTGGTGCGAATATGGAATTGACGACCTGATCCTGGGTTGTGCCTATCCCGAAGGAGAACAAGGTTATAACCTGGGGAGGGTAGCCGCGTTGGGGGCCGGTTTGGATGTGCCTGGCATGACGATTAATCGCCTTTGCGCCAGTAGCCTGGAAGCTGTCTCCCTGGCCGCCGCCCGGGTTTCCTGCGGGTGGGGTCGGGTGTTTTTGACTGCGGGTGTTGAGTCGATGAGCCGAATTCCCCGCCGCGGGGGTAATTTTTCAGCGTCGCCGCGGATCGAAGAAATTGCACCGCATGCCTATATCGCCATGGGTGATACGGCCGAAGAAGTCGCGCGGCGGTTCCCGCAAATCAGCCGGGCTCAACAAGAAGACCTCGCTGCGGGCAGCCACGAAATGGCTTTTCGTGCATACGAGCGTGGCGATTACACCAACCAAATCCATCCCTACCTGATCGATCGCGACGAATTCATCCGATTCCCTGTCAACCGGGAGAAAATGGCCAGTCTGGCTCCGGCTTTTTCCGAAGCGGGTGTGGTCACCGCTGCCACCAGTTCGCCCCTGACCGATGGCGCCACCAGCGGTTGGGTGCTCGAAATGGAAACCGCCAAACAACTTGGCGTAACGCATGGACTGGAGATTGTCGACTCTGTCGTGGCCCCTGTGGCACCAGAAATCATGGGCCTGGGACCGGTACCAGCCGTCAAAAAAATATTTTTGCAAAACCAAATCGGACCACCAGATGTCGCTGCCCTGGAAATCAACGAAGCGTTCGCCGTTCAAGTTATCGCCTCGGCCCAGGAGCTCAACCTGCCCGCCAACCGAATCAACACGTGGGGTGGCGCAATCGCGCTTGGCCATCCGTTAGGCGCCAGCGGCCTGAGGCTCGTCATGACGTTGCACGATCGTCTTGTCCAGCTCAACCAACCCGAGACGCTCGGTATTGTCAGTTTGTGCGTCGGTGGCGGCCAGGGAATGGCGATTCTCTTTCGCTACATCGATTCTCTCTAACGCGCAATCCATTCGTGGAAAAACTGCAGGGTTTTCTCCAGTCCTGGGGCCGGCCCCAGCCGCGTCGCGGAAATTGACCGGTACCAGTCAGGACGAACTGCGAATCTTCAAAAGTCCGCTGAACTCACCCTGCCCGGTGATACATGGCTGGTTCACAAAGCCACTTTTGGGAAATGACCTGAATCTCTGCAGGCGACGACAAAACAGCAAGATACCTTGGCAAGGTATCACCTCTGGCCCTATAACCTTGGTAGTTTGTCGCGATTTTCAGCCCGGCTCACAACGCCTGCCCGGGGCAACTCACTCGTCGGTTCAATCCACCAAGAACAAGCATGTTGCAACGCCTGAAAAGCCTGTCACCTCTGCTCGTCGTGATTGTCTTTGGCGTAGTGTGCTACCTGCTAAGCCGTGAATTACGACACTACACCTTCACAGAAATTCGCGACGCGGTCTGGCAGGTATCCACCAACACGTTACTTTTGGCCGCCGGTTTAACGGTACTCAGTTATTTAAGCCTGGTCGGATATGACTGGTTGGCGGTACGAGCGGCTGGTCTTTCCTTACCTTTCTGGAAGATCGCTACGGCTTCGTTCCTTGGCCACACGACCGCCTACAATTTCGGTGCGATTTTCGGCGGGACTTCGATCCGCTACCGCCTTTATTCTACGTGGGGCCTGAAGGCTTCCGAAATATTGCGGTTCGTGTCGATGCTGATGGTCAACTACACGGTTGGCCTGCTGGCGATGGCGTCGGTTGCCTTCTTTCTGGTCAGCGGTCACAACACCAACGGTCCGGCAGCCATCTTCGCGCATTTGCCAAATCGCCTGATCGGGGTTGCGATTGCGTCCATACTCGTCGCTTACCTGGTGGCAAACGCTGTGCGGCGCAAGCCCATTCACATTGGCCACTGCTCAATCCAGTTGCCGGGATTAAAACTGGCGATCGGGCAGGTGGTGGTCGCTTCGGTTGATCTGGTGTTGGTCAGTTTGGTGTTATGGGTACTGCTGCCAGAACAACTCAACGTCAGCTACCCGGTTTTACTCAGTGGTTTCCTGCTGGCAATCCTGGTCGCAACCTTTTCGCAAATACCTGGTGGATTGGGGGTCTTTGAACTTACTGTCCTCTCTTTTGTGGCACCCGGTGCAGCAGATCCTAAGGCTGTCGGAGCGCTTATTTTGTACCGCGTGATTTATTATTTCCTGCCCCTTTTCATCGCCACGTTCGTATGGATCTGGCACGAGTGGCGTTTACACCGGGAGCAGGTCAGCAAGATTCACCACGGCGTAGTTCACAACATCAGCCCGCTCGTACCTCGCATCATCGGGTACCTGACATTTGCGTGTGGGGCAATTCTCATGTTTTCAGCCGCTACACCCGCCGTCAAAAGTAATCTTGCAACTCTGGAAAAACTGTTGCCCCTGAGTGTGATTGAATCGTCCCATCTGATTGGCAGTATTATTGGGACCATCCTGCTGGTTCTATCGCGGGGCCTTGTGCGACGCTATGACTCGGCCTGGCTGTTGACCACGCTGCTGGTCGCCGCGGGAATTGTGACATCGCTGCTGAAGGGCCTGAGTATCTGGGAAGCGGTTTTGCTGGCGATGCTGCTCGCACTGCTGATTACAGCTCGAAAGCAATTTTATCGGCGTGGCGCCTTGCTCCATTCAGGCATATCGCCAACCTGGCTTGCCGGTGTCTCCATGGCCTTGATTGCCATGGTCTGGCTTGGATGGTTCGCGCATAAACACGTCCAGTATTCGCACGACCTCTGGTGGCATTTTGCCTACGATTCCGACGCGACCCGTTTCATGCGAGCCGCCTTTGCGTCGGCGGTGACTCTGCTCGTCCTGGCCATCCTGGGATTTCAAAAGAGTTCCCGGCCAAAACTTGAGTTACCCAACAAAGAAGACCTCGACCTGGCCGCTGAAATCATTGCCAAACAAGAATCGACCGAAGCCCACCTGGCCCTCATGGGGGACAAATATTTCCTCTTTAACGAGCAGCGCTCGGCTTTTGTGATGTTCGATGTGCAACGCTCCAGCTGGATTGCCCTGGGCGAGCCGGTCGGCCCACCAGAAGAACATGTCGGACTGTTGTGGGACTATCATGAAATGGTCGACCTGCATGGTGGCCGTACGGTGTTTCACCACATTCTTGCCTCACAGCTTCCCAATTATTTACAACTGGGACTGACCCCTTTGAAACTGGGGGATCTGGCGCGCGTTCCACTCGAAACCTTCTCCTACTCCGGGGGCCAGTCGAAAGATCAACGCAAGGCGCGCAATCGTTACGAGCGCAATGGATTTCATTTTGAGGTCATTCCACAGGAAAACGTGTCGGAGCATTTGCCCCGATTGCGGGTCATCTCCGACGAATGGCTCCGCGAAAAGAATACGCCCGAAAAACGCTTCTCGATCGGATTTTTCACTGACGAATATATGGCCCGCTTCCCAATGGCCGTGGTGGTCAAGGATGGAGAAATCTACGCCTTTGCAAACGTGTTGCAAGCGGCTCCAAAAATCGAACTTTCCGTCGACCTGATGCGACATGTCACCGAGATTCCCAACGGCATCATGGATTACCTGTTCAGCGAACTGCTGCTCTGGGGTAAAGAACAGGGTTACCAGCATTTCAGTTTCGGGATGGCACCGCTGACAGGGCTTGAATCACATCCGCTGGCTCCACTCTGGAACCGGGTTGGCAACACGCTCTTCAGCCACGGGGAACACTTCTTTAACTTCGCCGGGCTCCGCCGGTTCAAAAGCAAATTTAATCCCGAATGGGAACCCCTCTACCTGATGTGTCCGGGAAGCAAAAGCGTGCCAAAAATACTGCTTGATTTTGCCGCGCTCAATTCCGGTGGTGTCAAAAGTATCGTTTCAAAGTGACCTCGCATTTCACGAGTTCCCCGCCACGGATTGTGCCCCCCTGCTGGGCTCGCACTACCGATTTTCCGGACGACCCAGCCGCGGCATGTGGAGGCCTGGCCAGCCCCCAAGCAGACTGCCTTTCCCCACCTTGATTGCTGATTCGACCACCGCCCAACCAACCAGAGCGAAAAACGACACCTTTGGCTACCGACAATCGTGAAAAATCAGTCACCTATCTTGGGCTCATCCGCTCAAACGCCAACTTCCGCTGTCTTTGGTACGGCCAAATTGTCAGTCTCCTGGGGGATTGGTTCAATCTCATCGCCTCGGCTGCCCTGGTCGGATCTTTGACACAATCGGGATTTGCCGTGGGAGGCTTGTTCGTAGTTCGAGCCTTGGCTCCCTTTGTCGCAAGTCCCGTCGCTGGAGTTGTCGCCGACCGCTACAGCCGCAGAACGATTCTGTTGGCAGCCGATATCCTCCGCGGGGTCACCGTCTTCGGTTTTCTACTGGTTCGCAACACAGGCGATGTCTGGCTGCTGTACACACTAACGGCAATCCAACTTGCAATCAGCGGATTCTTCTTTACGACAAGAAATGCGATTCTTCCCGATATCGTCCCACGCCACGCGATCGCAACGGCCAACACCATCACGTCGGCCACCTGGTCGACGATGCTGGCACTGGGGGCTGCCCTGGGTGGATTGGTCGCAGGATTTTTCGGAGTCTACACCGCCTTCGTGATCGACGGTTGCACTTTTTTCCTGTCCGCCATGCTGATCGCCGGAATCCGCTTGAATCGCACAGCTCCCAGCCAGGAACCGGACAAGACCGTACGGGCATTCATTGCCGACTACATCACTGGTTTGCGGTTACTGGTCGCTGACTTTGATTTGTTACTCATTGCATTGCAGAAAACTTTCTTGATGCTGTTCTTCGGTTCGACCTTTCAAGTTCTGCTGGTGGCCATCTCCGAAACGACCTTCATGATTGGAGAAAGGGGCAGCCTGGCCGTTGGCATGATGTTTGCCACCATGGGCCTGGGAACCGGGACCAGTCCGTTGTTGGCCCGGCTGTGCACAAAAGACCGGGATCTGAAAGTGCGGGCCGCGATCCTGCTGGGTTATTGCCTGGCAGCCGTCGGACTGGTGGTAACCGGCTCTCTGGCCAGTTTCGCAGTCGTGCTGGTCGGAGCCTTCATCGTTGGATCCGGTGGTGGACTGCTGTGGGTCTTTTCGACACAGCTGTTGTTACAACTTTCGCCGGGCCAGGTTCGAGGCCGTATCTTTGCTTCGGAGTTCGCTTGTTTTTCGCTGGGGACTGCGGTCGGAGCAGCGCTGGCCGGCGTTGCGCTCGATCAAAAGGTCGGGATTCACGCGATCCTTTATACGATGGCAATCGTTTCTCTCGCACCCGCAGCGGTCTGGGCACTCTGGACGTGGCGCGCAAAGACCGGTCAGAGTGGCGACGTTCCGCCTTAGCTGGACCGCCGCCAGGGAAAAACTGCCAGCTCGGGTGCGCTATCTTGAATTATCGCAAGATTTGAATGCACACATAAATCAAGAGGACAATGGCAAAGATGCCCAGGCCGATATAGAGCAAACCGTTGAAGAATCCCCACGGTGATGCTTTCGAAGCACATTCGCTACACGGCTCCAGCGTGCCATCGGTAGGACTGATTAAAACGGGTGTGCCACATTTTGGACAAGTCCCCCAGTTTTCATTGGTTTCAGTGGTTTCAGTCGACACAATCGGATCCCACACACGCACCGGTGGATGACATTAGGACCAAGAGCTTCCCAAAACTTTGCTGTTTTCAATCACCCACGAATCTCGCCTTGTCACGAACAACTAACTCTTTGAACTCATCATGCGAAAAACAAACCAGATAATCAAGGTGATGACTACGCTCGAAATAACCGCTATGTGTAGATGAAAGAAGAAATTTAGTGCAAGCAGGATGAGCACAAACAACCCAAGCTTCCAAATTAAATCTTTATTCATAGCATACCTTTCCCGGGGCCGGTTGCTGCGGGCGTGGCCCCTGTTTGTAAATTCCGTAGTTTCGAGGTGCGACAGGTCCTCACGTTTCGCTCATCGGTTTCTCGACCGTCGGTTCTGTCGATTTGGGCCTGCCGTTTGTGGTGGATTTTTCCCGGCCTGCCGCAAAATGTCGACCTGAGACCCTGGGCGTCAAAAACCCTGTTTTACCAGCCACCGACTGCTCAATACACTCGAATATTATGATCGGTGCAAGACCAATCCAGCCTCGGCCCGCGGCCTTCATTGCTCCGCAGAGTCGACCCGACCCGCATGCGTGTTACGGGAACTCCGCAAAATCTGTGAGCCGCCTGCGCCGTAGCGAGCTTACCCCCACCCTCGCGGTTGGCATTGCTGGGCTCGACCCACTTGCTTCCCGGGAATCGATCGCGGATATTAAGATCCCGCTTGGGCAAAGCCGAGAAGCTCTGTTTGTCCGAGGAACCCTCAACGATCCAGGAAGCGAGCAATCATGATTACTGTTGGCATGAACTACCATGTGATTGAAGGCAAACAGGCCGATTTCGAAGAGAAATTTGCGGCGGTTATTACGGCACTCGAAGCCGCCGACGGGCATACCAGTTCGACGCTGTGGAAAGATGTCAGCGATAGCGCTTCTTATTTGATCACCAGTGAGTGGTCGGAAGAAGAGGCCTTCATGAGCTTTATTCAGAGCCAGGCATTCAAGGACGTCACCACCTGGGGAAAAGAGCAGATCCTCTCGGACCGGCCACGCCACAAAATTTACAAGCACTAATGAGAGCTACCAGGTCCGCCGCCCTGGGATCGGTAAGCTCGGTTGTGCAAAATGTGGGTCCAAAATAGTTCGTGCCCGTTAACCGCTGCGCTCTTTTGGGGCTGCTGCCGGAACTGAAAAAACATCCTGGCCTCTTCTCTTGCGGTCAGCCGCCGGGCAGCCTAGTCTCAGGAGATGCCCATTGAACCCCGCGCACTTCCGGTCGAAACCGTCGAGGGGCTACGTCCTCCTGCTGATGGTTTTCCTTATTTCACACACGCAGATCGTTTGGCGTTTGAACCCTGGGCAGAATCCTACTCCGCGGTCAACAGCTGGTGGCTTGCCGACGCCAGTTTCCTGGTTTACGGCACGGCAGATTTCATCGAACAGGCAATCGATCGATCGCCTTTGCGCGAACAAGGTTTTCAAGTCGATTGGCTGGGAACCCCGTCAGACAATCGTGGGATGCTGCTCCACAACGAAGAGGCACTTGTCATTGTGTTCCGCGGGACACGTCTCGAGACCCACATGCTGCTGGACTGTGCCGAGGTTGTGATCCTGTGCCAGGACGATCTCTGGACCGATAGTCATTTTCTGCCAACTGTCTGCCGCGCTGGCGGACACGTGCACCACGGATTTCTCAACGGCTACATCGAAATCAGTGACCAGATCGACGCGATCGTCCGCAAAAAAGAAGACCGTCAGGCGCTTTGGTTGACCGGGCACAGCCTGGGCGGGGCGCTGGCAACGCTTGCTGCAGCTCATCTTGATACCACTGATGTCCAGGGGATTCACACCTACGGTTGTCCACGTGTTGGAGATGCGGGATTTACCAGTGTGCTACCCCAGAGGAACCATCATCGATTTGTTCACCGCCAGGATTGGGTTCCCCTGGTACCGCCAGAGTTTCTTGGCTTTGCCCACAGCGGAACCATGATGGAAGTTGGTGGAAGCGGCTCTCGAGAATTCCTGGACGATTTCTCGATTGGATCGAAGGGTCTTGTCGCTGCGCTAAAACAGATGGCCAGCGAAATGCGATTCGACATGGGGAAATTGCCCTTCAAAATCGCGGGCCTGGCGGACCACGCACCTGTTTACTATGCAACCCTGCTCTGGAACGCGTTACTGGAATCTCAGGAGTTGCCGCCAGGTTGACGAGCAGGTCCCCCCAACACCAAAACGGAGCTGCCTCTATTGGTTGAGATCTCGGTTCTTACGTTCGATTCTTCTTTTCATAAGCGCGGAGGGCATCGATATTGTCTTCGACCTTGTAGAGGATGTCGGCGATGCGATCCATGGTTTTCGGCATCGGTTTGTAGAAACGGAACAGCAATTCAAGGGCATGCTCAACCTTGTAACAGGCGCCTGGAATATCTTGACTGCGATAAACGACCTTTGAGCGTCGCAGGTTCGAAAGCCATGGCGGACGGGGCCCCAACATAACTGGTCATGCTGCAAACGTACATCGGCTGTGGTGGGCTGGTTGGAACCAGTGCAAGCCAACTGCCTCACCAAAAAACAGGAACGGAAGTACCGGCACGAGCAAGACCAGTGCCAGGAGCAGGAGAGGACGCCAGAGGTCACGCGTACGGTTTCTACCCCTGAGGCGAGTGAAACGCAGGGAGAGAGTCCAGGTTCGGCCGGCAGCAACCTGCTGACCGTCGACCACCCTGTCAAAAACCGATCGCCGGGCAAGTTGTCGAGTGGATGTCCGCTGTCGAGGGAACCAATTCGCCCCCCACCTCGTCAAAGAAGCTAGACGACCATCTGCCTTGGAATAGGATGACGAAAGACCACCACGTTTTACCTGCTGGCAAGCACTTCAAAAGGGGATGATGATGAGACGTTTTCTTGTATGCGCGCTGCTTGTAACCCTGCATTTGACCATCACCAGTGTGAGGGCAGAGGAGATTGACTACCTGGAAGATTTCTCCCTTGCTCCGGACCGTACGGTGGCCCTCGAGCAGCTGGTGCCTGGCACAGAGGATTACTACTACTACCACTGCCTGCACCTGCAGAACACCGAGCAATTCGAGGCGGTGGAGGAGTTGCTCAAGACCTGGATCGCTCGTTACAAGACGACCAACGGCGTGCGCCAGATTCGATACCGGCAGGCCCTGCTGACCTACGACAGGGATCCAGCCGCTTCACTCCAGTACCTGCGCAAGGAACTGGACCTGAAGTTCAATCACCAGCGGAACGCCGCCAACCAGCAGCGACGGCTTCCCACTCGCTTTCCCGAACAGCTGATCACGCGGCAGACGCTGCTGGACCGTGCCTTCGCTCGCCACCTTAACTTGCAGGGGCTGGAGGACAGTGCGCTGGCCTGGTTGGCTGGTGGAGATCTCAATACCGCGCGTCGCCGACACCTTCTTCAGCGGCTCCAGCGCCCGGACTTCCCCAATTTGGCGCGGCTGGTAGTGGCCGACCTGAAGACCAAGGGATTCCCCGGTTTCGGTGCCTACGATGTCCACAAGCAGATGTTACTGGAGCAGTTAAACCAGTGCGTGCAGTTCCACCCGCCGCTGTTAGACCAGGCCAATTTCGTCAACATCTACATGTCCAAGTTGCTTCCCAGTGACGATATCCGCTGGGCCGAGGATCGGCTTGAGCACCGGGCCTACCTGGATCGACTGTGGGAATTCGTCAACCGGCTGGCACCGGTCCATAACTCGCTCAAGGCTCACGTCCTCTACCGTCGACTGGTGCTGGACCGGTCCATGGGAATTTACGACGAGCAGCGATTCATGACGTACATCCAGCTGCCCCGAAACACTGTCTACGTAAACCCGGAATTCATCAAGGACCATAACAGCCGGCGGTACCTGATCAACATGCAGGCCAACTACACGCCGGTCACCCGCTTGCCGATTATCGGCAACGACGAGCCACTGGTCAGGTCCTACCTTTCGCATTTCTTTGTGGAAGCAGCCGACTTCAAGCAATACGAGCCTTTCCTCCGCGACGGCTACCTGAAGGAGTTATTTGCCGAGACCAAGATCGTCCATGGCATTGGTGATCCAGACCAGTGGTCGGCAATGATATCCCCGGCCAGGTTCCAGGCGCTGAAGGACCGGGTGGATCTGGATTTTTCTTTTACCAACCAGGAGTACTTCGACGGGGGTGCAGATGTCAGCCTCGATATCCATGTCAAGAACGTCGATACGCTGATCGTCAAGGTCTACGAGCTCAATGCCCAAAACTACTACCGCCAGGAACTCCAGCAGGTAAGTACCGGGATCAAGCTTGACGGCCTGGTGGCCAACATGGAGCGTACGGTCAAGTACGAGGAGGCACCACTCCGCCGCGCAGAGCGGCACTTTGACTTTCCCGAGCTGAATCGGCCCGGGGTCTTCGTGATTGATTTTATCGGCAATGGCAAGAGCAGCCGTACACTGGTCCGCAAGGGGAAACTCGATTTCCTGGTCGAGACGACAACCGCCGGCCACCGTTTCACGGTACTGGGTGAAGAGAAGCATCCGGTAGAGGAGGCCTCTATCTGGATCAGTGGGACACTTTACGAGGCGGGTGAGGATGGGACGATCGTGGTTCCCTTTAGCACCAATCCCGGAATGGTCCCCTTCGTGGTCACCGATGGCAGCACCACCACGCTACACCGGTTTCAGCACGAGGCGGAGCAGTACCAAATGACTGCCGGGATCTACGTGGACCGGGAGGCATTGCTGGAACGCCAGCTGGCACCGGTGATCATTCGCCCTGCCCTTTCGCTCAACGGGACGCCCGTTACGCTTTCTGTGCTGGAAGACGTGCGGCTGACGATCAGCTCGGTCGACCATGACGGCATTCGCGTTACCAGCCGGGTCGATGACTTTGAGCTTCACGAAGGAGAGGAGACGGTGCACGAGTTCCGCGTGCCGCAGCGCCTGCAGACCATCCAGTTCTTGCTCACCGCCCGGGTAAAGAGTCTCAGCCAGGGAAAACCGGTTGACCTGGTCGTGGCCGAGTCGTTTGACGTTAACCAGATCGAGCGTACCGAGAAGACCGCCGATGTGTTCCTGGCATGGATCGACGGCAACTATGTCCTGGACCTGCTGGGAAAGACCGGCGAACTCCGGCCCGGCCGACCGGTGCAGGTGACGCTCAAGCACCGTGACTTCCGTGACCCGATCTCGCTACAGCTTCAAGCCGATGACCTTGGTCGTATTCAATTGGGGGCACTCAAGGACATTGTTAATATCCAGGTGCGAGATGTGGCTGGCAGCGAACATAGCTGGCCAATTCTGCAAGACCAGCATTCCTACTATGGGTCGCAGCATGCCCGCACCGGCGACGTGATCGCGATTCCCTACATGGGAAGCAAGACCCAGGCGGACCGCCAGGACCTCTCGCTCCTGGCACTGCGTGGCACGACCTACGTCTCTGACCACTTCGACTCGCTGGCCGTCGAAGACGGCATGATCCTGCTTCGGGACCTCGCAGTAGGCGACTACGACCTGCTGATCCGCAGCGCCGGCAGGCGGATCCGGGTTCGGGTGACGGAGGCGGACGGGGAACAACAGGGATACTTGCTGGGAGCCCGCCGGCACCTGGAGGTGCGCGGCGAGCAGCCGCTGCAGGTGACGAGCATCACGGCGGGCAAAGAGCAGCTGGCGATTCAGCTGCGAGGATGGAACGATTTTGCACGCGTTCACGTGCTGGCGACCCGTTACTATCCGGCTTTCTCCGTGGCAGAAAAGCTTGGCGGCGTGCGAGATGCAGAGCCCTATGCGGTCTCTACCACCCGCCCGCGAACGCTGTACGTGGAGGGTCGTGATATCGGTGACGAGTATCGCTATATCATCGATCGCAAGTATGCACAGAAATTCCCGGGCAACATGCTGCGGCGCCCGGAGTTGCTGCTCAATCCATGGCCGATTCGGACCACCGAAACGGACAAGCAGCAGGCGCAGGGAGGAAATGAATTTGCTGCCAAGATTGAAGAAAGTGACTCGGCAGCATCCCGGGGTGGAATGGAGGATGGCGAGGGCGTTGCCAACGGTGATTTCTCCCGACTGGACTTCCTGGCGGAGGGCTCCACGCTGCTGGCCAACCTGGTCCCCAACGAGGAGGGGACCCTGCTGGTGGACCGTGATGCGTTGGGAGCACACCAGCATATCCATATCGTGGTGGTGGATCCGACACAGACGGTTTACCGGTCGGTCTCGCTGCCCGAGAAACAAGGATCGTTGCTCGACCTGCGACTGATCAAGGGCCTGGATCCCAACGGGCACTTCGTGCAACAGAAACAGATCAGCCTGGTAAAGGCCCAGCAGCCATTCACGATCCAGGACGTGACAACCGGTCGCTTCGAGACCTTCAACAGCCTCGAGCGCGTCTACCAGCTGTTTGCGACCCTCAACAACGATGTCCACCTCAAGGAATTCCATTTCCTGCTGGGCTGGCCGGAACTGGAAGAGGAACAGAAGCTTGAACATTATTCCAAGCATGCCTGCCATGAATTGAATTTCTTCCTTTATCGCAAGGACCGTGACTTCTTCGATAACGTGATTCGCCCCTACCTGGCGAACAAGCAGCACAAGACGTTCCTCGATCACTGGCTCGTCGAGATGCCCCTGGAGGAATATCTCAAGCCGTGGAATTACCGACAGTTGAACGTCGTGGAAAGAATCCTGCTGGGCCAGCGACTGGCGGCAGAACGGGTGGCATCGCGGCGACACGTGGATGACCTGTTCGACCTGGTCCCTCCCAACATCGATCGCTACAACCAGCTCTTTGAAACGGCCCTGAGTCGCAGCGGCCTGAGTGCCGAATCGGCTCAACAGGAGTTGATTGACGAGGTCACGGCGAGCCGGCGGTTGAAATCGACCGTGGCGGAGGGAGGAGCACCGGCCAACCGTCCGGAGACGCGCTCAGCGACCGCCGGTTCTGATAGAGCCCGGGAACGGGAACCATTGAGTCGTCAGCAGCAGGCAGCAGACCAGGACCGCAAGACCGCTGACAAGCGGAACCTGCGGCTCGAGGAAGAGGAGAAGTCCAAGTTGGGACTATTGAAAGATAGCCCGGCTACAAACGGCCGGGCCAATGGCAAGTACAGGAAATCCATGGGATATGGTCACGCTGGAGCTGCAAAAGAATATTTTTCCGCCAACGGCATCTTCATGTCCCAGGTACGGCAGCTCTACCGTGAACAGGAGAAGACGCGTGAGTGGGTGGAGAATAACTACTACAAGCTGCCCATCGCCAGCCAGAACGCGGACCGGGTCACCGTGAATGGTTTCTGGAATGACCTGGCCGCCCACGAGGATGGTTCCTTCCATTCCCGCAACCTGACGGAGGCCACGGGGAACTTCACCGAGATGATGTTTGCCCTGGCAGTCCTGGACCTGCCCTTTGTGGCCGGCGAGCAGGACCTGGCACTGGATGAAACCCGCCTGCGGATGGTGAATGATGGTCCGGCGATCGTCTTCCACGAGGAGGTGAAGGAGGTCGAGGCAGCGGACCAACAGGCTCCCATCCTCGTCAGCCAGAACTTTTTTCGGCACGGGGATCGCTACATTCACGTGGATAACGAGCAGCGAGACAAGTTCGTGAGCAGGGAATTCCTGGTTCACACGGTCTACGGCTGCCAGGTGGTGATCACGAATCCCACTTCCTCACGTCAAAAACTCGATGTCCTGCTACAAGTTCCCATCGGTGCCCTGCCGGTGTTGGGTGGACGGGCAACGCGCAGCGTGCACATGGAGCTGGAAGGATTCCACACGCAGACACTGGAGTACTACTTTTACTTCCCCGCTGCTGGCGAGTATGCCCATTTTCCGGCACACGTCTCCGGCAACGAGACCCTGCTGGCACATGCCATGCCGTTCACCTTCAACGTGGTGGACTCGCTGACCGAGGTGGATACCAATTCCTGGGCGTATGTCTCGCAGAATGGTACGAACCAGCAGGTGATTGACTACCTGGACAACCATAATGTCCATCGGCTGGACCTGGCGAAGATTACCTTCCGGATGTCCGACAAGGAGTTCTTCCGGCAGATCACCCGCCTGCTTTCGAAACGTCACGCCTATCACCACACGCTTTGGTCCTATGCGATGCTGCATGATGTGCCGGAACAGATCAACCAGTTCCTGCAGCATGCTGACAACCTGGTCAACCAGTGTGGCAGCTACCTGCAAAGCCCGATCCTGGTGATCGATCCGGTCATCCGCCGGATCTACGAGCACATGGAGTACCGGCCCTTGGTCAACGCCCGGGCCCACCAGCTGGGTGCCAAACGACAGATCCTCAATGATCGGTTTTATGGCCAGTATCATCGCCTGCTGCGCGTGTTGAGTTACAAGCGGAAGCTGTCGGATGAAGACATGATGGCCGTGACCTACTACCTGCTGCTGCAGGACCGGATGGTTGAAGCACTGGCGATGTTTGAAGCTGTGAATCCCGATGCCCTGGTGACGCGGTTGCAGTATGACTACTTCTCCGCCTACCTGGCCTTTTCACGCGGCAATGCCCGGCTGGCTCGTTCAATTGCCGTGGCATACGCCGACCACCCGGTGGCACACTGGAATGCGATGTTTACCAACATCGTTAACCAGGCCGACGAGATTCGTGGGGATGGAGTGGAGGTCGCCGATGATGATGACCAGGTCCAGGCCCAGGATCAGCTGGCTGACAGCCAGCCCAGCTTTGACTTCAACGTGGAAAGTGGTGAGGTGACAATCGATTTCCAGAACCTGGAAAACGTGCAGGTGAACTACTACGAGATCGATATCGAGCTGCTCTTTAGCCGCAGTCCTTTCGTGCAGGAGTTCTCGGGTGGCTTCAGTTACATTCGCCCCAATCGCAGCGAGACGATCCAGCTGCCGGGCCGGGGTGGAACACACCAGTTCAAGCTGCCCCAGGAGCTCTCACGTAGTAACGTGCTGGTGGAGATCGTAGGTGGTGGCCAGACGCAGACGCGTGCCTATTATTCCCATGCCCTCTCGGTCCAGGTCGTCCAGAATTATGGGCAGGTGCGAGTGCTGCATGCCGAGACACGAAAGCCACTGGCGGCTGTCTATGTCAAGGTCTATGCCCAGATGCGGGACGGGTCGGTGAAGTTCTACAAGGATGGTTACACCGATCTGCGGGGGCGGTTTGACTATGCTTCGGTCAGCACCGGTGACCTCGAGAACGTTCTCAAGTACGGCCTGTTGATTGCCAGCGACAAGGACGGGGCCATGGTGCGGGAAGCCACGCCGCCACTGCGTTAAGGACGCCAGATGTGACGCCGCTGATCGGCATGGCTCTGCGACACTCTTGCCCGGGCCATCCTGGTAATCGTGGCCCTGGTTGTCCAGCAGATCCAGCAACCCAACACGAGCGACTCGACCTGATAATTGAGTTCCTCTGTTTACTATGCAACCCTGCTCTGGAACGGGCTGCCGGACTCTCAGGAGTTGCCGCCAGCTTGACGTGAAGATCTCCCAAACCTCAAAACGGAATTGACCCCTGTCAGTGATTTCCGTTCGATATCTCGGTTCTTACATTCGAATCTTCTTTTCATAAGCGCGCAGAGCATCGATATTGTCTTCGACCTTGTAGAGAATGTCGGCGATGCGATCCATGGTTTTCGGCATTGGTTTGTAAAAACGGAACAGCAATTCAAGGGCATGCTCAAACTTGTAACAGGCGCCTGGAACATCTTGACTGCGATAAACGACCTTCGAGCGCCGCAGGTTCGAAAGCCATGGCGGACGGGGCCCCCGGTAGTTCTTCCATTGCAGGCGGGAAGAGGTTGGGATGACCGCTGATAAATAGTTCGCCATGGGCAATCCTTCGGCTTGCACGGCCTTCAAAAATGTATCCCGATGAATGCCGGCCGCCTCCGAACGAAAGTTCATCGTCCACATGTAATGCGATGGATCGCCGTGCTTGCTGTGTTGGGGCCAGGACAGGTATTTCGAATCCGCCAGCCGTGTCCGCAAATGGGCGATATTCTGGCGACGTCCTTCGATCTCGCGGGGAAGTTTTTTAAGCTGCTCGGTGAGCAATACGGCATCGTGAGCTGTAATGCGATAGGTGTACACCAGTGAGTCCACATACGGCAGAAACTCGTCGGGAAAACCTTGTTCAGTGCTCCGCCCCATGTGCTGGCAATAGAGAGATGCACGCCAATAGACATCTCTGTCTTTGGCCACAAGGTACCCGGCTTCGCTAGCTGCAAGTTGCTTGCCGCCCATGCAGGAGAATCCGGCAGCCATTCCAAAGTTCCCCACACCAACACCCTTCCAGGTAGCACCATGAGCCTGGCTGCCATCCTCAATGACCGGAAGACCATGGCGATTTGCAACACGCATAATCGCCGTCATATCGCAAGGGTGACCGTACAGGTGCACCACAAGGATACCGCGGGTGCGGGAGGTAATCCGTTCTTCGATGGCTTTGGCATCAATCAGCCCGGTATTCCTGTTGACGTCGGCGAAAATCGGGATGGCATTCTGGTGCAGGATGCACGACGTCGACGCCGCGTAGCTATAAGGAGTGGTGATCACCTCGTCACCGTCGGCGATATCCAAACCCGCCAGTGCCATTTGTAGCGATGCGTGACCCGAGGAAAGGGTCATCACGTGCCGACCACCATGGTACTTGGACAAGGCACTCTCGGCCTCACGCACTTCAGGAACGTTGCGGTCAAAGGCAAGCACCTTGCTTTGCTCAAGAAGTTGGGCGACTCGGCGACGGGCCCGGGCCGAAAATACCGGGAATGGCGGCTGTTGGACTTCGCCGACCGGTTTGCCACCAAGTAAGGCGAGTTGTAATCCGGATCGTGGCATTGTAAAACAGTCGCGGTCGCGAGCATCGAAACGGCCCGCAAGGATTTAAGATGACGATTCCCCGGTCTCCTTCGGCTCATCCAGACGGACCATCAGCCATTGTTGTGTTTGACCGTCCGAAAAATGGACCAGGGCCGGCGTTTCGTCCTCGGTCAGGTTGGCGACACCGGTCTCCATGATCGGCGAGGTTTTTCCCTCTATCGTCCAGGCAGCACGCTGGCTTTCCTTATCGACCATACCTTCGATCGCGACAACTTTGTCGGTCTCTGTATTTTGCAACGAACCACCAATCACCCCTTCCTTGCTGAGCGCCAGCTGTAAAAAGAGCGTAGGCTCTGCACCGGTTGACTCGCCATCCTCAGTGAGCGCAAAGACACCCAACGGCATCCAGTCAATTTTTTCGTCGTTCAGGTCTGTAGGCACACTGGCCGCAATGGTAGCAGCTTGATCGGCATATTCCTCAGTTGAGGCAATCGGTTGGTTGTTGTAATAGACCGTGTCGCCCTCGTAATAAACGTTGTACCCGTAGTTGTAGTAGGTTGGCTGGGACCATGTCCACGGCAACCACCTCACGACCGAACCCCAAACTGCGGGAGTCCAGCTGTCGAAATGAAAACGCCAGCGAAAATCCGGATACCGATGCCAAAACTGATTGCCATACCAATTCCGCCAACCGGGATAGTCGCGGTAGAAACTTGAGCGGACTTGTTTGCTGTGTTGCTTCCGCCAATCGTTCCAACGGTCGCGGTCGCGAATGTAGTCGGGGCGATGGCCGTCAGGACGGTTGGGGCGATGGCCGTCGGGTCGGTTGGGACGATTGCCGTCAGGTCGGTTGGGGCGGTTGCCGTCGGGTCGGCTGGGGCGCTGACCACTATCGGAGCGGTCAGGACGCTCAGGGCGTTCACCACGATTGGGTCGGCCCAGGCGATTGGAAGGCGCGCCGGTGCCCGAACGATCTCTTAAAAAATCGGCGACTGCTTGACTTCCCACCCCGGCGGCAGCCCCGGCAGCCAATCTGGAACCGGACCGCTGATCACGGTTGGGCTGTTTGAGGTCGAGGAACCTTTGCACGTCACGCTGGCCGGGTCTCGACCGATCGGACCTTTGATCGGCCGGTCGCGTGCGCCGGTCTCCAGCAGTCGGACGCCGCTCGCGGGTTTGTGACCGGTCTGGCTGTCTTCCGGCTGCGGACTGGCGATCTCCCCCAGGACGGTTTGTCTGGGGCACTCCCCGGTTTGATCGGTCCCGGCCAGCGGACGAGGAACGCGACCCGCTCGGTATTCGGGAGGAACTCGCTCTGCGACTCATCGACGGCGCATGACCGGAAGAGGGACGTGAACGACTTCCCTGGGACGCTGTACGGTTTCCGCCGGGCGATCCACCACCAGAAGCACCGCTACGATCCCCCCCAGAGCCTCTCCCACGCGGGGTCGCATCTTCTGCGAACCAAATCAATGTGAGTAACAAGCCAACGGCAACAAGAATTGAACGTTTCATCGTTTTACCTGGGATGAAATGGGGAAAGTGGATTACGACTTCTGAGAACTATCGGGTTGTCTCCCGCACAATGATGATTTCACTGATGTTGGGCAGAATCTCGCCATCGACGACGCGGTTCACTTTTTGCCACGAAAAACTATTGTCGTCCAAGGATTGAAAGACACTGGTCGACGACGCGGTAACACCGTCGGGCAAAGTCGCTGTGGTTTTTACCAGCCACCGATCACCCACCGGTGACCATTCTCCTTCAGCAAAACCCCCCTCGGAATCAAACACCCAACTTCGAATTTCCTTTCTGGCGGCATCCCAGCCAACCAATTGCATTCCCGACAGTTCAAGCTCCCCTCCGACAGAAACCGAAAACGCGCGGACCAGAAAATTTTTGTTGCGTGACCACTGGCACTCGGTCTTGACGACCTCCCCTCCTTCATGGTCGACCCAAGTGCCAATCATCCACTCCAGTTGCTTGAGATGATCGTAATTAGACTGGAGTTCCAAGGGGTCTTGTTCCTCGCTAACACGGTCAATCAACCAGCGGCCTTCGCGTTCGATGTAGACTGCACTGTAGTGACTCTTGATCGGCTCGATCTCTCCCAGCAGCACGATAGCTTTCCCCTGTTCAACTGCCACATTAGGCGACACAAATTCGACCGATTCGGTCTGGACCTCCAACTTTGCATCTGGCCATCGCGCGAAATGGGTCGCAAAGTCTCGCTCAAGTGCCTCGCGACCGGTGACCTGTTCGCCACTACCCCGGTTCATATAAACACCATCGGGCAACCAGAGGTCGGCCAGTGCCTTGGCATCGTGATTGTTGTACGCCCTCACATACGCCTGCACGGCCTGGCCGATGGCAGCCCGGTCGTTACTGGTCGTTCCGCTGGCCGGCGGTTCTTGCCCAGAGCCTGCCGTAACAACCGCAAGCGTCAAGGAATACGCGAAAATAGTATTCAAGAACGGTCGTTTCATCGGGGCCCCTTTTTTGCTGATTGGACGCATGTGTTGTTGCCCTGAGGCATGCCAAGCGTGAACGCAAATAATTGTAGCGTGTCGTAAAAGAAATCTGTAGCTGGTGCATTACGAATTATTAACCGTCTGTCATTGACCGCCCGCGGCAAAGTCGACTGTGGCCCACCTACGATCCACGACAACGGCGGGAAGGTAAACATGCAGACCAACCAGCCAGCTGAAGAAGCCCCAATCCGCCCCGTCCTGTCGGGCCAAGGATTGGGAAAATTGTGCTGGAAAACAGGTTCTTTCCCGTGGGAACCTCGCGACTGAACGCCTGTCGGCTGTTCACCGGATCTTGAAAACCTGCGCGAAGCCACACCTTTTTTTCCTTTGCGTTTCAGCTTCTCATGCGGAGGAAAACCAGCCCTAGTATCTTCCGGGGGGACGTCCAACCGATTGAAAGCAGCTCGACGCAAATCGCGGGCTTGAAAGTTACTGGATTGAAAATGCTTGTCGTCTGCAAATAGACTGCTGCAAAGCGAGTGGTCTGCAAATAATGTCTTCAGCAAATACTGCCCTGTACAAAAACACCCAGTAGCAACTTGACCCATGGAGAAGCATCCTCTCTACGCCACGCTGGCCGGTTTCTCGATGATCGCCGTTGGGCTCTGCCTTTGCCGCTATGCCTACACGCCGCTGATTCCTTCACTGATCGACGAGCACTGGGTCACCAAGGCCGGCGCCGGATACCTGGGAGGCTTCAACTGCCTGGGTTACCTGATCGGTTGTCTGGGGGCACTTTTTCTGCCGGCCTACTGGCCTTTCCGTGCGACTGTTGTTGCGACTCTCCCTGGTGATTGCCGTGGGAGGACTCGTGATGTGTGCCTGGGACCTGGGCTTCGTGTGGCTGGCGTTAGGTCGGGCCGCCACGGGCCTGGGCGGAGCGTCGCTGGTCATCCACACTCCCTCGGTGGCCCTGCCGCATGTGCCCGAAAACTGGAAAAAGGTTGCTAGTGGCGTCGTCTTTACCGGGGCGGGGGGGAGCATCATGTTGGTGGGCCTGCTGGTGCCGTTCTTTCTCAGCCACTCGGTGATGTGGGGCTGGCTGTTTGAGGCCACCCTGGCACTCGTGGCCGCGGTCATTGCCTGGCCACTGGCAAATACCGCAGCGACCCAGCCAAACCGCAATCGGGCGCGGCCTGAGCCGCTGTCGCGGGGTGTGGCCGGGTCACTTTTTCTCCTGGGGGCGGCCTATTTCCTGGCCGCAATCGGCATCACGCCCCACACGCTGTTTCTGACCGACTACCTGCACCGTGACCTCGGTGTTACGGCCGCTCAAAGTAGCATGCTCTTCAGCCTGATCGGCGTGGGGAGCCTGCTAGGGAGCCCTCACCAGCAGCGTAATCGCCCGCACACTCGGCACACCGCTGAGCCTGCTGGCCAATTATCTGCTGGGGGCGGTGGCCGTGGCCTTGGTGCTCTTCACCAGGAGTGTGACGGTGGTGTCGGTCTCGGCCTTTATAATTGGATTTTTCCTGCTCTGCTGTGTGGCCCTTTCTTCAGTCCGCACCGGCGAGATCGGCGGTAGCGGGCGGCATCCGCATTACTGGGGGATTTTGACACTCGGTTTCGGTGTGGGGCTGGCCACAGGCAGCTACGGACTCTCGGGCCTGTTGTCACTCGGCATGGACTACTACACCACGTCTGTGGTTGCCCAGGGCGTGCTGATCGTCGCGCTGCTGCTGGCCGGGTGGCTTTTCCTGCGGCGTCACCAGGCAGCCGGCAGTTGAAGCCTCCCAGGTATCCCGCGCCAGAGTGCAACAGGACCCACTTCAGGCAGTGGGAGTCTCGGGACGGTTGGCATAGAGCCACTGGCCACCTTCTTCAATCCAAAGCCCACCGGCGGCTTCCAGGGACTTCCGGTTCACACGGTTTGGATCCCGGTAACCAAGACCCACAGCCTGACAAACTGACGGGGGAATCGCGGTGGCAAGCGTTATCTCGAAGGGATGTTTTTCTATGCCATTTTCAAGGGCGCCATGCCCACGGAGATTGATCACATGGGCAGCGATATTCTTGTCGAACTGCGGGTGCTCTTCCAGGAAGTCGAGCACCCAATCCCGGCCATGGTATCCAATCGTGCGGATGGCCTCATCCATTTGCGGATGGGAGTGGAACTTGTCGATGTGCGGCGCGTAGAGCACAATTTCGGCGCCCTCCGCCAGGACTCCCGGAATTTGTAATTTGTACGAACCTTTCCCAGCGGTCCAGATTTCGTCGTACATCTTGGGAATCTGCTGGACCACCAGTTGTTGAGGCTCGTCGAGATGCACGATGTGTAGCTGGGATGACAGCCGTGCGGCAGCCTGATACGCCTCGACGAAGCCGTCGAATCCACTGCCCGCATAGAGCCCCTTGGCGACCACCGAGCCTTCCTGTTCGGAGTAAACCATATTCAGCGACAGTACAGGCGTATCACCAATGGCCTCGAAAATTCTGCGGGCTCCCTCGTTGATCACATCCCGGGCATGATTGTCGGCGTTTCCCATGATGTTGGGCGCGCCAATCAGTACGGCCACCCAGTGCAACAGCCCGATGACATCGGGCCCGGCGATCCCGGGAAAGAAAATCTTCGTCCCACCCGAAAAACCAGCCGCTTCGTGCGGAACCGTCCCACTGATCGCCAGGATCAGATCGTAGGGCCCGGTCACCAGCTTGTTGGCCGACACGGGCATTGAGGTTGTGAGTTGCCCGGCTGTCTTCGCCTCTACAAATTCGGCCGCAATCTCCGGTAGTTCCACGAGTTTCTCGGGCTGGTCAAAAGCGTGATTGAATAACCGTCCGATTTTCTCCAACGGTTGGCCGGCGATGCCGAGTTTTTCGGCGAGTTCGCCCTGGGACATTGGCCGATGTGTGCCCTGGGCATTGAGCGTGTCGAGACGCTCCAAGCCTTTTTTTTTCAGTAGGTGATAAATTTCCCGAAACAGCCGGTCGGTAAAGTCATGCCGCGAATAATCGGGATGGATGACCAGGGCTCTTCTCACTTGGCCATAGGATTCCAGGGTTTCAGCAAGCAGCTGCCCAATGGCATCGTCACCAAGTTCACCTGAAATCGTTTCTGCCTTATGAACGCTCATTAATGGATTAACTCTGTGAGTCGGGAAACGCGCGGAGATCTGTGTACCGGGCCTATAGTACCATATCAAGCATAACGTGGGCCGACGATGCGCTGGCACCCACCTCGGCCATGGACTGGAAATCGCCATGGACTGGAAATCGAGGTGGGAGGGGTAGACAAGGGCCTACTCTTTTGCAGTATATGAAGTTGCAACCTGTCATCGCTATTAAACCACCAAGCATGAGGTTTCTGAATGAACACCATTCGCATTGGCATTGTTGGACTGGGCGGGAACTGTCGCCTGCGGCATGTGCCCGGACTTGAGGAATGTGAAAACGTCGAAATCACCGGCGTCGTCAACCGTAGTGCCAAATCAACTACAGCGGTCGCCAAGGAATTTGGCATCCCTAAGACCTACGACCACTGGGAACAACTCGTGGCCGATCCGGAGTTGGACGCCGTGGTGATTGGAACCTGGCCCTATTTGCACTGCCCGATCACCCTGGCCGCACTCGGGTCCGGCAAACACGTACTCACCGAAGCACGGATGGCCCGCAACGTCGACGAAGCCCGCCAGATGCTTGCCGCCAGCCAGCAACGCCCGGAGCTTGTCACGCAAATTGTTCCCAGCCCCTTGGGATTCGACGCGCTGCGTACGATCTGTCGCATGGTCGACGAAGGTTATTTGGGTGAGTTGCGCGAGGTGGTCGCCATCGCCACCGACGACTCTTGCGCCAATCCCGAAACACCACTGCACTGGCGCCAGTCGGCTGAATTAAGTGGCCAGAATGTACTGGCCCTGGGAATTCTGCACGAGGCGGTGAGTCGCTGGATCCCGAAAACCGAATCGGTGCTGGCCCAGGCACAAACGTTTACCCGGAAACGACCCGATTCGGTAAGCGGGGAACTGGTCGCCGTGGAACGGCCCGACAGTGTGCATGTGCTAACCCAACTGGAAGGGGGGGCCTTGGGACTTTATCATTTGAGCAGTGCAGCCCATTTCGCCGCCGGGATCCAGGTTCAGCTGTTCGGCAGCGAAGGCACCATCAAATACCTGATCAGTTCCGGAAACAAACTTCTTGCCGGACAAGCTGGCAGCGAATCGCTTGCCGAGGTCGAGATCCCCCCGGAGGAAGCTTACACGTGGCGTGTTGAGCGCGATTTCATCGAGGCCATTCGTGGCCAGAAAAAGATTGAATTGACCGATTTTGTCACCGGGGTTCGCTACATGGAATTCACCGAAGCAGTGGTAGAGAGCGCCGAGTCGGGGAGGCGGGTTGAGCTGGACTAAGCTGACAGTTCCGGAAAGCGGGTCGCCAATCTCCATCAAAACAGGCCGAATAGCAACGCACGCAATAAAACACCTTGTGCCCAAACTCCCTGCGAGTTGACTCCTAAGTTCCCCGATCGCCCTTCCCCTGTTTGTTAAGGAAACAAAATGTTCTCGATTTTCGCGACGATCACTATCGACCCGGAACGGATCGAAGAATTCAAGGAAGCCAGTCTTGGAGATGCAACCGGCGCGGTACGGGATGAGCCCGAATGTTTTCGCTTCGACATCCATCAAGATGCGACCAACCCTGCCCGGTTCCATTTGCACGAGGTCTATCGTGATGAAGCCGCTTTCGAAGCTCACCGGGAGGCTCCCCACTTCCTCAAATGGCGCGGAACCGTGAAAGCCTGGTTCGACGGTGACCCTCAGCTGACGGTCATGAACACGGTTTTTCCCTCCGACGCGGGCTGGGAGAAGCAAAAGCCGGGCCTCTTGAACTGGTAGCCCGGTGAACTGGGTGCCCGGTGAATCGAATGCCCCAGATCAAGCGTGATCGCCTTACTCAGATCAAGCATCCCGCGACCGATAATGATAGTGGCCGCGGAAAACAGCCAGGCTGCTCACAGCCAACGCCAAAACCCATGCACTCGGTTCGGGCACCGTTGCTCCAATCGTAGTAGCGTCTCCAGAGAGCACGGTCCCAAAACTATCGCGCCACAACATGTAATCATTCCAATCGACCGTGCCATTGTTATCGCCATCGGCAGCCAGGCTGGTCGCCGAGCCAAGCGTGTCGCGCCAGGTGGTGTAGTCCGCTGCGTCGATTGCGTCATCGTAATTGAAGTCAGCCGGGCCAGAAGTCATTGAATGATGAAACACCCTCCTTAAAAAGGGAAACGGACCGTAACTCCGAACGTCCCCTGAATCTTCAGCAATCACAAGGTCATTGCCCACAAAGGCAATCCCTTCCTGGTTGTTACCAGCCAGGGTCCACTCCTGCAGATATGTACCGTCTGCCTGCATGGCTCGCAGGCGGTTTGATTGATCAAAGACTGCGTACAGCACCTCGTTTTCGTCGTCGTAGTGCAAGCCTGCAATGTCGTTCCGTCCCGATACGGGAGTAATCGTCCCAAGGTGCGTAACAGTCGTTGCTGTAGAACTAGACAGGATAGGAAGCTGAAAGGAATAAATTCTTCCGTCGCTTTGCAATCCCGCGTAAAACATTCCCCCTTCCGGATCACTTGAATTCGGAATGAAAGTTAGCGCTTCCAGGCCTTGATTGGACGAGCCTGTCATCCAGGGAGTCAAGTCAAAGGACCGGGTTACCTTGCCTGTATTAACATTCATTTCGAGAATGCTGTCAGGGTTTTCGACGCCCACATAAATAAACGGGCTCGTCGGATCGGCCACGGTAATTCCTTCGAGGTCGCCCGAGACACGCCAGTTTGTTGCGCTCGAACCATCCGCGGGCATACTGGCTACGTAACCATTATCAAAAGCAACCAGTAATTGCTCGAGACCGGTATGCCAAACCGTCCCACTTGGCTCATAACCATTCGGAATATCCGCACCGAATTGCGTGCCAGGTAAAGCCTGCGCCGGGAAAGAATCCAGGGCCGTAGCCGGCCGAGCAAGGAAAAGAAGCAGTCCCAGCAGTACCCCTTGGTTCTGGGTGATGGATCCGAAACTCAATGCATTCTCCAATCGATTGGCGGCGCGGCGGGCCCCTCATTGATTATAGCACCCGTCGGCGGCCACATGAAAAGAAAAACTCGCAAAGAAAAGAATCTTTCCCTACTGTGGAGTCACCTCGCTGCTTCCGGGAGGCGTACTCTTTTGGACACCTGGGATCCCAAATCGGCAAGAGACGACTTGGCTAACGCGATTAATAATTCATCTAAACCTCCAAAGTCAGAGCCAGCTCCACAGCTTGATGCAGGATGACGTGTACCGCCAACAAACTACAGTGGCACGGATTGGAACACCGCGCAAAGGTCCTAGGTCATTCTCAGATCAATCACTCAAGGGACGTTTCGCTATCAGACGTTGGCTGTCTGCTGTTGGAGTTGCGAACTCACCGCAGCAATCACTTTGTTGAAGTTCTTGGTGTGGCGGCCCGCCCCGGCGATGTTCACGGCCACCTTGAGGGAGGATTCCATAGTGATCATCGAGGCGTTGTCATCGATTTTCTGCACCAGGATCGTCAGGTTCTCACCCAAGAAAACAATGTCGCAGGTGTTTTGGCTGTGATCTGCCCAATTGCCCGGTCGTGCGTTATAAGCTTGAACTTGATGGTCGGGAGAACCACCACCACAGTATCGAAGACCGCGTCATATGGAAAGGAAAACGTCTGTTGTGTGTCTTTACTAGTCAAACCCAGGGGAACGCTCCGGACACGTTTCAGTCGAGATCGTACGGTTTGGTGAGCCGGAACTCGGCAGAGTCCAACAAAAAATTCTCGACCCGATCGGTGCGCTCGAAAGCATCGGCCATAAATGCGACCGCTTCGGCCAGCCGCTCATCGGGTTCGGCGCAACTGAGTCGCAAAAATCCGGCCCCCGCCTCACCGAACGATTCGCCACCCAGGCAGGCGACGCCAAGATCCTCATCGGCTCCCTCCAACAAATACATGGCCAGGCCTTGTGAGGTAATCCCGAGACGATTGCAAATTGGGGCCACCGACGGAAACGCGTAGAAACTGCCACCCGGTACAAGGCATGTGATTCCTTCGACACGGTTCAGCCGCTTGACCAGGCGTACCACTTTGTGCCGAAACTCGTCCATTTGCCGATCCCGTTCACCACAGGCGTGTTGCATTGCCACGATGCCGGCCAGTTGAGTAAACGGCGCAACACACGACAGTGTGGTATTGGTCAGCTTGCCCAGCATCTCGATAACCGGCGGGCTGCTCACGGCAAAACCCAAACGCCAACCGCTCATGCTAAACGACTTGCTGAACGTGTAAGCGGCCACCGTGCGCTGGAGCATGTCCGGAATCGCCGCCAGGCTGTGATGCTGGCCATTCCAGACCATGCGGTCGTACGGTTCGTCGCTCAGCACAACGACCTCGGTACCCCGGACCAACTCCGCCAGGCCTTCTAAATCTTTCTGGAGCGTGATACCGCCTGTTGGATTGTGGGGACTGTTCAGAAAAATAGCCCGGGGGCTGGGGTCCTCCCGGATAAATTTTTTGACCTCCTCAAGATTGGGTCGAAACTCGCTGGCTTGCTTCAGGCTCGAAAAGACCGCCCGGGCACCACGGCGATGAATGTTGGGCACATACGTCGGAAAATGCGGACTAAAGACCAACACGCCATCGTCGGGGTTCAAAAATGCCTCGCAAAAGAGCTGCTCAAAATTCTTGGCTCCCGGTCCGGCGACCACGTTTTCGGTCTTCACGGCCAGACCGTACTCGCGGCTGACATAATCTGCTGCTGCAGCTCGAAACTCGGTCAGTCCCAACGATGGCCCGTAATGGGTGTTCCCTGCCTGAATTGCCTGAACGCCCGCATCCACGACCACCTGGGGCGTGGGAAAAGGACTGTCGCCAATCTCCAGTTCAATCACGTCCTTACCCGCCGCAATTAGCCGTTTGGCGATTGCCAGCACGGTAAACGCGGTTTCGACGGTGACGGACGAGGCAAAGTTACTAAAAGAAATAGTCATTTCACATGCATTCTCTGAGGATTCTTTGCAAATAAGGGCCTGATTCTATTGTCGCAAGCCAACAGGGGTCTCGAAAGGGCCTGCAGAAAGTGCGAGAATTCGACCAAGCGCGGCGGCGGTGGTCGGGACCGGGATGGCCAGGCCATCTCAACATCCAAAGACAAGTTTGGCAGCACCCTCTGGTGCCGACCAGAGGCGCTTCACAAGTTTTCGAATTTGTGGCTTCCGACGATAACGCAAGTAATATGGTGCGATGCCAATCCAAAAAATCTACCTGGGATGGAATCAACCGGCGCTAAAGTCGGTGGCCAATCGCCTTGCCGAGGATTACCTCGACAACCACCGGCTCGATTTGGCTGGCTGCATTCTGGTGGTGCCAGGGCGTCTTGCCCGGCGACAACTCTTACGAACCCTGCTCGAACTGGCAGGAGTGCGGTCGCTTGAATTTCGGCCACCCGAGATTGTCACCCTGGGCACTTTTCCCGAGTTGCTTTATCGCCAGCAGCGACCGGTCGCCAGCGACCTGATCCAAAGACTGGCATGGGTGCAGGCACTGCAAACCTCCTCTCGAGCAACCCTTCAAGGCTTTACCTCACAAGTTCCCACCGAGCAGGACCTCACTGGTTGGCGGCGGCTGGCCCGCATGCTTTGGCGCTTGCACAACGAGTTATCTGCCGACGGCTTTGATTTCGCGATTGTCGCCGAAAAAGGTGAAGCCGTTTCAGATTTTTCCGAACAAACGCGCTGGCAAGCACTGGCGAAAGTTCAGCAACAATACCTCTCGGTACTGGATGACCTGCAGGTCTGGGACGTGCAAACCGCCCGCCGCGTTGCCATCAAAAATGGCGAGTGTGGCAGCGAGCGGGATGTCTTGCTGATTGGCATGGCCGACATGAACCGGACACAACGGCAAATGCTTGAGCAGATCGCCGATCGGGTAACGACGTTCGTCTATGCCCCCCAGGAACTTGCCGATCGCTTTGACGAGTTTGGTTGTGTCCTGCCCGAGGCCTGGCTCAACACGCATTTGAACATTCGCGACGAACAAATTTGCCTTGCCCAAAATGTCCAGCAGCAAGCAGCCATCGTCATGCGGTGCCTGGCAGAATACCACCAGCGGTACCGGGCTGATCAGATCACGATCGGGGTACCGGATCAACAAATCATACCCCGGCTCCAACAGGAACTGGACGAGCACGGGTTGCGCGGTCGGTGGCTGTGGGCCAAGCAACTGCCGCAAACCCGGCCCTACCAGTTGTTGGCTGCGGTCGGGAATTACCTGTCCGACAGGCGGACCGAAGACTTTGCGGCTTTGGTACGCCATCCCGACATCGCCAGCTGGCTCACTGCGAAAGGAGTCGCCCAGGATTGGCTTGTGGAGTTGGACCGCTATCTTGCCAGGCATTTGCCATTGCGGTTGGGCGAATCGTGGCTGGGTCCCGCGCCGCGGCGCAACAAGATCGAACAAGCCTTCACCGCAATCAACAACCTGCTGGGTGATTTGGGCTCTGACAACGCAAAGCCACTGGCGGACTGGGCGACCCCTGTTTGTGATCTGCTGGCAGAGGTCTATGGCGTCGTGGCTGAAAGCACCGATCGAGTCACCACAGCAGCCTGTGAAAAGCTCGCCGCGGTCGTCATCGACCTGGCCGGTTTACCCGCACAGGTCTCGTCGAACCTCCCGGCAGGCAAAATGATCGACCTGGTGCTTGAGCAACTGACCAATCAAGGAGTCGTGGCCGAAGAGGATTCTGGCGCCATCGAAATCCTGGGTTGGTTGGAACTACCGCTCGATGACGCTCCCGCGGTGGTGGTCACGACTTTTAATGAGCGGTTTGTACCGAAGTCAATTTGCGGGGACCTCTTTCTGCCCGACGCCCTGCGGCGGAAATTGGGACTCAGTGACAACCAGCGTCGATATGCACGTGATGCTTACGCGGTGGAAGTTTTGCTGAACACTCGCGAAACCGTTCACCTGGTGATGAGCCGGTATGACACCGCCGGCAATCCGCTCACTCCAAGCCGTTTCTTGTTTGCAGCCCCCCCGGAAACCATCGCCGATCGAGTGATTCGTTTGTACGATGCCGACGCGTTGTCGGCGCCACCCGATTCCTACAGCCCGCGCTTTTCATCTACCCGCGACACGTCCGATTTTTCCATCCCCGATCCGGCTGGCATCAACACGGCCGGGAAAGAGTCCTTGCGGGTCACCGACTTCAAACGGTACCTCGAATGTCCTTATCGATTCTTTTTAGAGCGCTGCCTGGAACTTGAACTGGCAAGTGACCGCGAGCGTGAACTGGACGCTTTGCAATTCGGGCAACTCATCCACGAAGTCCTCAAAAATTTCGGGAACAGCGAACTGAAAGATTCGACAAACCCCGACGACATTCGCGACTACTTGCAGTCTCAACTTGGCCTGGAGGCAAAGCTGCAGTATGGCTCGAAACGTCGCGGTGCGATTAACGTACAGATTGCCCAGGCCGAAGAACGCCTGCGGGCATTTGCAGCCTGGCAGGCCGTCTGGAGATCAAAGGGTTGGCAAATCAAAAACATAGAAGCTTCACCTGGTGACGAAGGTGTGGCGTTCGACGTCGATGGCAAACCCGTTTACCTCCGTGGTCGGCTTGACCGGGTTGATGTGAATGACAACGGCGAGATTGTGATTTTCGATTACAAGACATCGCGCGAGGCGCAGCGACCCGAAAAAACGCACCAGCCCAGACGGGGCGAGTGGAGTGATTTGCAACTTCCCTTGTACCGGCACCTTGCCGCGGATCTCGGAATCACCGGCAAAACGCAATTGGGCTATGTCGCGCTGCCCGAAGACACTGCCAAGACGGTGCAATTAATTGCCAACTGGTCCGACGCCGATCTTGCAGCCGCGGACGACGTTGCCCGCGAAGTGGTTCGCAAGATCCGTCGCCGCGAATTCTGGCCACCGGCCGACATGGGTCAGAATCACAGCGACCCATTTTCATCGATCTGCATGACGGGTGTGTTTGAGCGCCCGGTCGTGGTGGGGCAGGATTTGGGGAAGGATTCCGGATGAGCACGTCACAGCGCAACGAAAATCCGTTTCGCGTTGTCCGCGCTTCGGCCGGCACCGGCAAGACGTATCAACTCTCCAGCCGCTACATCGGCCTGCTCAACCGGGATGTCGCCGTCGACGAAATCCTGGCCACCACGTTCACCAAAAAGGCGGCTGGCGAAATCACCGAACGGGTCCTGCTCCGTTTGGCCAAAGCTGTCTGCAACCCCGGCGATCTTCAGGAAATGGCGACGGCGATCGCGGTGCCAGAACTCAACCACCAGCGGTGCGCGGTTTTGCTGCGCCGGCTGGTCGACAGCCTGCACCGTTTGCGGATTGGCACTCTCGACAGTTACTTTGCTCAACTGGCGACCATCGGCAGTCTGGAATTGGGGCTCCCACCAGGCTGGCAAGCGGCCGACGATGCAACGCTGGTTCGACTGCAACTCGATGCTATTGATGCACTGTTGGAGAACAACCCGACCGGTGAAGTTCGCCGTATCATGCACCTGGTCGGTAAGGGGACCCACGGACGCAGCGTCAGTGATGTGATCCGCAACAACGTCCAGGAACTCCACCAATGGTACCTGGCAAGTGACGAGAGTTGCTGGAACCGGGTCGCCGTCACAAAACCCCTCGAGCCGGCCGAAATCGCCGACCTGCTCACCCGCCTGGCCGCGGCACCTCTTCCCGACCACAAGGGTGCCGTCAAAGCCCATCAGACCTCGCTGCAGCGGGCCGAACACGAAGAATGGGACTTGTTTGTGAGGGAAGGCCTGGCCGGCAAGGTGCTGGACGGTTCCAACACGTACCAACGAAAAGAGATTCCTCCCGAGACGGTTGAAATCTACGCCGCTCTTATTGAGCATGCCCGCGCCGTTTTGCGCAGACAACTTGCCAATCAGAACACGGCTACCTACGAGCTCCTGGACAAATTCCATGAACAGTACCTCCAACTGCGAAGCGACCATGGCGTGCTCCATTTTGCGGATGTCATTCACGCGCTGGTCACTCGGATCCATGACAGTGAATCACATCGAAATGCCTACCGAATGAACAGCTCGATTTCCCACCTGCTGCTGGATGAATTCCAGGACACGTCCTCCGAACAGTGGGAAGTGCTCAAGCCGCTGGCCAGGCAGATTGTGGAATCAGAAAATTCTTCCTTTTTTTGCGTGGGTGACGTCAAACAAGCCATTTATGGATGGCGGGGAGGTGAAGCCCGCCTCTTTGATGCCCTGGAAGATCAACTGCCAAACCTGTGCGTCGATCCGCTGAACATGAGTTACCGCTCTGCCGAAGCGATCACCCATGTCACCAACGAAATCTTTCAGCAGATCTTGCATCACGACAATTTGGATGACTTCCAGCCAGCCATCCGACGCTGGTGCGACGGATTTGACACGCACGACACTCACTGGAAAACACGAGCTGGCCACGTGACACTCGAAACAGCTCCCCAGGCCGGTGAAGGTGAACTTTCGAAAGAGGTCACACTTTCACATGCCGCTGACAGGATCACCACGCTGGTTGACCAAATACCGCGGCGTTCCATCGGGGTCCTGCTGCGGAAAAACGAGTCGGTGAGCCGGATGATCTACGAGCTTGGTCGACGGCATGTGCAAGCCAGCGCCGAGGGGGGGAAAACCCTGTGCGACTCGGCAGCCGTACAGCTGATCGTCTCCCTTGCCGAATGGATCGACAACCCCGACAACAAGCTGGCCCGCTTTCACATCCAGCGGTCCCCCCTGGCCAAAGCACTTGACCTTCCGCTGGAAAGCGACCCTATCCAAGCGGCAGCGACCGCGGCCACACTGCGGGCAACCGTCGCCACGGCAGGGTATGGATCCACGGTCGCCACCTGGGCAGAACATCTCGTTCCCCACGCAAGCGCGCGGGAGGCGCACCGCCTGCGGGAACTGGTCAACCTTGCCTACAGCTATGACAAGTTAGCAACCTTGCGCCCCAGTGATTTTGCCGAATTTGTGCGACACACCTCGGTTGAAATCCCGGAGCTGGCCCCGGTGCGCGTGATGACCATCCACCAGGCGAAAGGTCTCGAATTTGACATCGTTATCTTGCCGGAACTGGATGAATCGCTGGCTGGTCAACCCGGAACTGTCGCAATTCAGCGCGACCACGACGTGGGACCGGTTGAGACCGTTTGCCTGTACCGGAATGAAACCATCCGCCAATTACTACCCGCTTCGCTCAACAACATGCTGGTCAACTCCAAGGAACGTCAAATCGAAGACGCACTCTGCCGGCTTTATGTGGCAGTCACCCGGGCCGCCTATGCGCTGCACATGATTATCGCTCCCTCGAAGCCAAACGAGAGAACCATCCCAAAAACGGCTGCCGGCTTGGTGCGGGCGGCGCTCGTCAATAACGATCGAGTCGATGCCAACCAAATGTTGTACGCGTACGGCGATTCAAAATGGCATGCACATGAAACCGGCGGTATGCAAAGCACCCCGCGGGTCGACCCCGGCCCGCTCACGGTGCGGCTCGCCGAGCCCCTGGCTGGCACCGCCAGCCAGCGCCAGTGGACCACCCCGTCAGAACTGGAAGGGGAGCAGCAACGCCAGCCGGCTCAAGCATTCCGGATCTCGCGGGCTGCTGGACTTGGTCAGGGAACCCTGCTGCACGCCTGGTTTGAACAAATCGACTGGCTTGATGATGGCCTCCCAGACAAATCGATATGGCCGGAGGTCGCAACGGAAAAAGGGGTGTACGAAACCGAAGTAGCACGGGCACTCCCTGAATTTTTGAAGCTGCTACAACAGGCACCGTTTGCCGATTTACTGTCTCGACATTCCTACGCGCCGCCAGACGACCTGGGACTTGATCCCGACATCGCTGCGGAACTGGCGGGCGGTCCCCTGGAATTCGAAGTTCTATGTGAATCGCGGATTGCTGCCATGACCAAAGAGCATCTGCTCACGGGAAACATCGACCGGCTGGTGCTCATGCGCCGTCAGGGTCACCTGCTGGCGGCCGATATCATCGATTTCAAATCGGACCAGATTGCTGATGAAAAAACTCTCGCCAGGCGCGTTAACGACTACCGTCCCCAAATCGACGCTTATCGTGCGGCAATCGCCCAGATGTACCGTCTTCAGCCGCGCAGGGTGGCAACGCGGCTTGCATTTACCACGGCGCGTCGCGTGGTCAACATCACACCTTAGCGAAGATTTTCCGCAGAAATGGCAAGGAGAACTTCCCGATGTCGACGACGAGCGTGCTGTTCAGCGGACCACGATCTGCCCATCGCCCGTAGTGGTCGGTGAACCAACCTCTCCCACGACAGCCGCGCTGGCATACCCCAAGCGGTGGAGTTGGGCAACCAAATCGTTGGCGGCACTGGCCGCCGCACCGATCAGCAACCCGCCAGCGGTTTGCGGATCAAACAAAGCAGCGTAGGCAGGCTGCTTTGTCACTGAACTGTCGATTTCGATGAACTGCTCGACACCACGATTTGCGGGGGCAAGCGTGCTCTGCCAACCCTCTTCGACCATGGACTGAAAACCGGTCAGGAGCGGCAGGTCGGCAAGATTGAGGATCGCGCTCGTGCGACTGGCCTGGAGCATTTCCAGCAAATGTCCAGCCAGGCCAAACCCGGTCACATCGGTTGCCGCCACGATGCCAAAATCGGCAAAGAGTTGTGCCGCGGCCCTGTTGCTTTGCAGCATGGTATCCAGGAGTGTCTCGAACCATGCTGCGGGGCAATCTGCGGTGGCATGGCTGGCCAGCAAGGCGCCCGTCCCCAACGGTTTGGTCAAGACGAGCCGATCGCCGGTGCAGAGTCCACCCTTGCCGGCAATGGACTTGCCGTGGTGGCGTCCCAACATGGTGAAACCAATGGTTGTTTGGGGTCCTTCGAGCGTGTGTCCGCCGGCCAAAGCGGCACCCATTTCCTGCAATTCGTGCAGTCCTCCGGCCAGCAATTCGTGAAGCAGTTGTTCTTGCGCCGCCTCGGGGCCCGGAGGCAACGTCACTTGGGCCAGCGCAGCGACCGGTTCGGCACCTTTGGCGAACAGATCGCTGGCTGCGTTCAGTGCGGCGATTCGCCCGGCGATGAACATGTCGTCGATGGGAGGTGCAAAGAAATCAACGGTTGCTGCCAGCGAATCGCCCTCGGGAAGTTTGATCACCGCGACATCGTCGGGTGGGTCCAGGCCGTGCGTCACCAAGGGGTGTGATGTCACGTTCAGTTTGGCAAGCACCCTGGCCAGTACGGCACCACCGACTTTGCCGCCACAACCAAGACACCGCATGCGCTCGGCCGGGGATTCCGCTCCATGAACTCGATGACTGTTAGCGCGGGATTCTGCTGCAAAACTGGTGGTCATTGATGAGGACTCGTAAAACTGATATTTCCGCATGAAGCGACGATCGATTTCGTCTTTCCATTTCCAGCACCAGCGACCCTTAAAACCCAAGCCTCGATAACTGGCAATCGCTCGTCCGTCACCCAACGAGAGTAACTTCAAAAAGTTCTTTTGCGGTTGATACTCGACAAGTTGTTCCCCGCGCAACAAACGGTGCACGTTTTCCCACAAGAAAGGACCCTGCCTGACGGCATAGACACCCGCCTTGGGACAACGGCTGCCGACCATCGTCCCTGTATCGCCGACGGCAAAAATCGGCTGGTTCGATGTGGACTGCAGGGTCGCTGCGGTCTGCAAAAAGCCACGCTCATCCAGAGGCAAATTGAGTTTTTCCAGCAGGGAGGGGGGCGTTGCAGCGGTTGCCAGGATGCCAAGATCAAAGTCAATCGTGCGCCCCGATGCGAGCACCGCCTGGTGGTCTCCCAGGCTTTTGACCGGGTCTCCCAATTCGACCTGTACAGCTCGGCGGGTCAGTTCTCGCTGGGCAACCCGTGCGGCGGCTGGCGTCACACCGCGGGCAAGCTGGGCGTTGCCGTCGAGCAGCACAATTTCAAAAGACATTTTTCGGTGGTGTGTTTGAAACCAACCCGGCAGGGCAAGTGCTATTTCCACACCGGCAACGCCCCCGCCAACAATGACCACCCGAAGCTTCGCGGGATCCATTTTTGAACTTCCGGAAACCGCATCGCCAAAACGGGCCAGAAATGTTTGCATTGGCTTGATCGCGAGCACGCCGTCGTCGTCTCCAGAAAGCATGCTGCGATCTGGAATCGAACCAATTCCAATCGACAAGACATCAAAATGGAGGGGGGGACGCTCTTTAAACAAGAGTGCTTGTTGTTCCGCATCGAGGCCGATGACTTCGTCCCGCAAGAGTAGCGAGCCAACCGAGCGACACAATCGCACCAGGTCGATTTGCATGGCTTCAGGAGGGTAGAGTCCGGCCAGTGTTCCGGGAAGCATGCCGGAATACGTGGCCTGACCCGCATCGGAAACGCACACCAGCCGCGCGTCGGAGATCGGCTTCATACCCCACATCCTGAGGATATGTGCATGGGTGTGCCCGGCCCCCAGCAATGCGATCGTAACCTTGGGAAGTTGCGTATTCATAGGTGGAATAGTTCGGGTGGCAATACCCCTATTTGTGTAATCGGCCAATTTGACAACCCAAACCACAGATCAGCACTGCTTGAACCGTTTTTCCCACGTTACAATTGGGTCGTTCAACCAGCCATTTCCTGCGGACTGCGTTATCCATGTCGTCACCTCCTCTTATTGTCGGCACCGCTGGCCACATTGACCATGGCAAGACGGCCCTGGTCCAGGCCCTGACCGGCACCAATACCGATCGTCTGCCTCAGGAAAAACAGCGGGGAATGACGATCGACATTGGGTTCGCAGAGCTCAATCTGGGGGACCGTCAACTCGGGATGATCGACGTTCCCGGACACGAACGGTTCATCAAGAACATGTTAGCCGGAGCAGCGACGATCGACCTGGCGCTGTTGGTCGTGGCGGCCGATGATTCGGTGATGCCCCAAACTCGCGAGCATTTGGCAATTCTTGACCTCCTTGGGATTCGGCAGGGGGTGGTTGCGCTCACCAAATGTGATTTGAGGGAAGAGGCGTGGCTCGAACTGGTCGTCGACGAGGTCCGTGAACTGCTGGCCGATACCCGTCTGGCTGATGTTCAAATCGTCCGCACCGCAGTTCCAGCCAGTGGCCCTTCCCAAGGAATTGACGACTTGAAAACGGCTCTTGCCAAGGTAGCGGACCAGGTTGCGGATCGTCCAGTTGGCGAACTTTTCCGGTTGTGTGTCGACCGCTCGTTTTCGGTCGCTGGGCGGGGTACCGTCGTTACCGGAACGGTTTGTAGCGGGTCCGCCAAACTGGGGGACGACCTCGATTGGTGGCCAGCAGGCAACCAGCTCCAGGTACGGGGACTGCAAAATCATGGTCGCGATGTCGAGCAGGTCTCTCGAGGTCAACGGGCGGCGATCAACCTGGCAGGTGTCGCTCACCACGACATTGGGCGAGGCGATGTCCTGGCGACCTGCAACAGCTTGCGCCCTACAGGGCGACTCACCGTCGAACTGGCAATCATGCCCGGTAGCCCCTGGCCCGTGAAACACCGAGGTCGCTACAGCCTGCATATCGGCACACAAGCTGTCGGGGTCGAAGTCTACTTGTTGGAGTCGGGGATCCTGGCCGCCGGCGAGCGTGGGCTTGCCCAGCTGCACTGTAGCGAGCCGATCGTGGCCGTTTGGGGGCAACCTTTGGTTCTGCGGATGGAGTCGCCACTCGCCACACTTGGCGGAGGACACGTTTGGCAACCCGCGGCGCCAGTGATCCGACGGCGGCAGGTCGAAAAGATCAAGCGGCTAAAGAGCCTGGGCTCGGAGATCCCCGAGGAACGCGTTGCCACGGCCATTTATTTTCTGGGACACCAGCCGTGGCATCCTGAGGAACTACGCCGCGAAACCGGTTTGGAAGCCGGTCAAATCGAAACCATTCTGGCGGAGTTGGTGGCCATCGGGCGCTGCCTGCCGCTTACACTCCCGACCGGTCGGGTAGTTCATCTGCACGCCGATCGGCTGGCCGAAGCCAAACAAATAGTCCTGGAGACGCTCGACCGCCATCATGCCAGGCATCCGCTCAAACTGACCGTTCCTAAAGGTCATGTTCTGGAAAGTCTCAAAGGACGGCTCGGTCGCGAGCTGACAGACGCGGTGATCGCCACCCTGGTCGATGCAGGCGAGCTGACTGCCGACAAACAACAGGTGGCGCGGGTCGGGTTCTCCCCTCAACTGGATGATCAACAGCAGCAATGTCTTGATCAAATCGAAGCGGCCTACGTCGCGGCACAATGTTCCCCACCCACCCTGGCTGAGCTTTCCAGCCAGCTCGCGGTGGGCAGTCGAGACATCCGGCCCTTGGTGCAACTGTGTGCCGACCGGGGACAACTCGTCCACATCCATGGCGAAACGTTTCTGGCCCGCGAGACCGAACAACAGCTCCGTTGCCGTCTGCGGGATCAGCTCACGTCGACCGGTGGGATGACGGTCAGCCAGATTCGGGATATTCTGGAGACGAATCGGAAATTCGCCATACCACTCTGTGAATATCTCGACCGGGTCGGCTTCACCAGGCGGGATGGCGACCTCCGCACCCTGGCAGAAACACAAGACGGGCAGTCAGATCCATGAGCACAAATCCACGCCGGGCGATACCATCGGTCACCGAACTGCTTTCCCTGCCAGAGGCGGAAAACTGGCTGACCCGGGTTCCCCGCGCCGTACTGGTCGATGCAATTCGCGCCGAACTTGAGAGTTATCGGATGAGCCTTTCGAACGGCAGCTCGGCTGAAACAGGACCCTCTCTTCTCCAAATGGTGGCAGGAATCGACCAACGGGTCGAGCGTTTGTCTAGAGCGCCGTTGCCGGAAGTCATCAACGGTACCGGGATCCTGCTGCACACCGGTTTGGGCCGTGCGCCAATGGCTGAAAAAGCAGTCGCCGCGATGGCCGAAGCAGCACGCAATTATACCCCGTTGGAAATCGACCTCGAAACGGGTCAACGTGGTTCGCGCACAGCGGCAGTCCAGGCATTGCTTTGCAAACTGACCGGTGCCGAAGCTGCCTGCGTCGTCAACAACAACGCAGCTGCCCTGGTTCTGACCCTTGCCGCCATCGCTCAAAACCGCGACGTCATTGTCTCCCGTGGCGAGCTCATCGAGATTGGTGGTGGTTTTCGCCTGCCAGAGATTATGCAAATCAGTGGGGCAAAGCTGGTCGAAGTAGGTACTACCAATCGCACCCACCTGGAAGATTTTTGCAAAGCGGTCAACCACGATACCGGGGCGTTGCTCAAAGTGCATCCCTCGAATTACGACGTGGCAGGATTCGTCGAGTCGGTTGCAACTCGCCATCTCGTCGAAATCGCCAAACAAGAATCGACCCAGCGCGGCGACCCGTTACCTGTAATCTATGATATCGGGTCGGGTGCGTTGGAAGACCTGACACCGCACGGAATTGGTGCCGAACCCTCGGCCCGTGCTGCCATTGAAGATGGCGCCGACCTGGTACTCTTCAGCGGCGACAAGCTCCTCGGGGGACCCCAGGCGGGGATCATCGTAGGGCGGCAACTCTGGATTGAACGCCTCGCGAATTATCCACTCATGCGGGCCCTCAGAGTCGACAAGCTTACCCTGGCGGGGTTGGAAGCCACCCTGCGACTTCATCTCGAACAGGAACTGGCCTGGCGCGAGGTTCCCGTCTTTGCCATGGCAAAGACTCCGCTTACCGAACTCACCCGGCGGGCAGAAGAGGTTGTTTGCGCGCTCAATGGAAATCGGGATGTTCACCTGGCCGAAGTCGTCGCGAGCGATGCCTACCTCGGCGGCGGCTCGCTCCCGCACAAACATCTTGAGAGCATGGCTGTCCAGCTTCATCTCAACGAGATATCCGAGCAGGAGTTGGCAAGTCGTTTGCGCAGAGGCCACCCTCCGGTCATGTCACGCCTTCACCAGGGAAATGTGCTGGTCGACATGCGGAGCGTTTTCCCGCGGCAAGACGAAACCTTAATTCAAGCCATAGTCAATGCAATCCGGATAGCTTAGCCTTTAAACTATCCGAAACAGGATCGGATATCATTCTCCTATGATGGGAGTGTTTGCACGCCTGGTGGCGGCCGCGGGCTTCAAACCCGTTGTGGGGACTGTCGCAACAGTCCTCAGGTGGGTTCGATTCCCATCCACTCCCGTTTACAGGAGTTTAGTAGAGGACAGAGTGAGTACCCTAAAAGTTAGGAGAAAAGTTCCGTTACCTACCTACTTTGAACCAGACAGGCCAATGAGCTATAGCCCTATGATCTAAAAGTTGTAACAAAATATAAGACGACTCCTAAGACTTGGGATCAATGGGTGGGCTTCCCCCGATCTATGATCCAGGGCCTATGAGAAAATCTAGGTCTAGGGATCCGCTGGCTTGCCGTAGCGGAGAAGATTGCTGAGGCGTAGCCGAAGCAACCTTTGCAGCGGAGGGAAGCC